>NZ_JAPESW010000050.1 GCF_028527925.1 Cellulomonas fimi | reverse complement strand
ACACCACGTGCCGCAGCGTGCTCGTCCCGTCCACCAGGAACAGGTCCGGCCCGGCCGCCGACTTCACCACCCGGCCCGGCGTCAGCACCGGACCACCCAGCGGGATCGCGTCCAGCGCCGCCTGCTCGACCTGCACGACCGTCACCGGACCACCCGCGGCCAGCGCGTACACCGTGTCCATGCTCGACACCGCACGCCGCTTGCCACCCTCGGCCAGGAACAGGTCGCCCGCCGTCGTCGACCGCACGAACACGGGTCCGGCCGGCGTCTGCGGCGCGAGGGCCGTGACCAGCTCGGCGGAGACCTGCGGCCCCGTCACGGACGCGGGGAACCGTGCGTCGATCCGCACCGTACCCCGGTCGGTGAACCCGTAGCGGGTGCCGTCCGGACCGACCACGACCGACGAGACCGTGCCGGCGGCCGCCGGCATCGCGGCGACGCTGCGCGGGTCGAGCGAGCGCGTCGCGAGCGTGCTCGTGAGGCGGGTCCCGGTGAGCAGCGCGGCGCTCACGGCGAGGTTGCGGCCGCCGTCGACGACGCGCCCGTCACCGGCCGGCCCGCGCACGACGGCGCCCGTCCGCACGAGCGGCGCGCCGATGCCCAGCGCGGCCCCGGCCGCGTCGCGCAGGTGGATCGTCGGGGTGGTCGGGGCGACGGGCGCGAGCGCGAGCGACCCGGCGTCGAAGACCTCGTGGCGCACGCCGGCGCGCACGTAGAACCAGGAGCCCTCGGCCGTCGTGTAGCTCGTGGACAGGTCGCCCCCGTCGACGAACTTGCCGAGCTGGCTGTCGGCGAGCGTCATCGAGCCGAACTCGCCGCAGTCGCGTCCCCAGTCGGTGAGCATGGCGCAGTCCGTGACGTGGAACCGCCAGCCCTTGTCGAACAGCCAGATGCTGCCGTCGCGGCCGCGGAAGAAACGCCCGAGCGGTGCCCCCGTGGGGCGCATGTCGAGCACCGACTGCGCCACGTAGGCGACGCCGCCCAGCACGTTGAGCGAGTCGAGGATCGTCCCGTCCTGCACGTGGTGCTTGGCGGTCGCCGTCAGCAGGTAGACCGCGGGGTCACCGGCGGAGCGGACCAGGTTCGCGCCGAACTGCGTCGAGCCGAACCAGTCCGTGTAGTCGCGCCAGAAGTTGCGGTTGCCGTACGAGGCGCAGGAGTCGCCGGTCCCGTACAGGGAGCCGAGGGCGCTCGCGTTGGGCTGGTACGGCGTGTAGATGTACAGCCCGGCCGTCGCCTGGTTCTCGATGTACACCTGCCCCGAGCCGCACGCCGTGTTCGGGTGGAAGCGCACCGCGTTGACGCGGCCGGCGCGGTAGCTGTAGCTGGCCGGGTTCGCGGCGTACCGCTTGAACTGGCGGGCCGCGCGGTAGACCTGGTTGAAGAAGCCGTAGTACTGCGCGTCGCAGGGCGCGGTGTCCGGGCACGCGAACCCGGTCGCCGTCCGGTAGCGGGCGTCCGTCGGCGCGGTCGCGGTCACGAGGCCCTGCTCCTTCTGGAGCAGGACGAGCAGGACGCGCTGGCTGATGCCGCACGCGGCGCCGACGTTGGCGATGACCTGCGCCGCGGTCTCCGACGCGCGTCCCGTGTAGGCGCTGCACAGCCCGGCCTCGGCCGGCTGGTCCGTGGTCGCGGTCGTGTAGCTCTTCAGGCACGTGTACCCGGGCGTGCACGTCGGGCGCTTCGCGTCGAGGAACGCCTGGACGTCGCCGGCCCCCATCGCGCCGCCGTCGAAGAACAGGGCGTCGCTGATGATGTTGCCGGCCGTGAAGTCGGACGCGGTCGCCGCCTGCGCGGGCGTGGCGCTCTCGACGGCGACGAGGCCCGTCACGACCATCGCCGCGGCGCACACGGCCGCCACGAACAACGACGCCCTGCGCATCCGGAACTCCCTCGTCGCCTGCGGGCGCGCGGTCGCGCCGCCCCCGGCGAACAGTAGCCTGCGGACCCCCGCGCGCCGTCGACCGACGCGTGCGCGCGTCGCCCGTCCGGGTGAACGCCTCAGCGCGTCGGCGGCTCGAGGACCGGCCGGTCGACGACCGACACGGTGACCTTGGTGAGCGCGGCCGGTGCCCCGTCCGCGGTGGCGGTCACGGTCGTGCGCCCGGGCTCGACCTCCAGCGTCGTCGTCACGGCGGAGCCCGGCGCGAGCGTCTCCCGCGTGCCGTCGGGCCACGCGAGCACGACGGGCGCTCCCGTCGCGGGGACCGCGAACGTCGCACGCACCCGCGCGGTCGTGTCGCGCGCGTTGTCGAGCACGACCGGCAGGACGCCGTCGGCGGCGATCCAGGTCACGTCGGACTCGCCCGTGAGGTGCACGTCGACGCCCTCGCCGGGGTACGCCATGGTGGGCGTCACCACGCGCTCGGCGGCCGCGTCGACCTCCTCCTGGCCGTCCCGCGCGATCAGCTCCGCGCGCAGCGGACGCAGGTCGTAGACCTCGAACCGCCCGTCCACGCCCTGCACCGCGGGCTCGCCCACGGTGCTGCGCCACGTCTGCGACACCGCGTCCGCCTCGGGGCCGAGGGCCGCCCGGTCGATCACGACGGCCGCCGCGTCGGACGCGGCCAGCGCGACCGACGTCGCGGGCGCGTCCGCCGGGTCGAGCAGGCTGGACCAGTCGGCCGTGGCCCGGCCCTTGACGCCGCCCGCGGTCCAGCGCAGCGTCTCCGAGTGCAGGTAGGGCCGCAGGCGGTCGGCGTCGAAGACGCCGTTGACGGCGGGCGACTCCGGGAACGCCATGTAGGGCAGCTGGGCGACCATCGCGCCCTCCCCCACGAGGTCCTCGACCTCGCCGACCCACGCCTCGTCGGCCGCGAACGCGGCCTGCACCGACGCGTGGTCGGGCCGGTACACGGTCGACGTCTGGTCGTACACGCCGCCCACGACGAGCACACCGGCGACGACCACCGCGGCCCCCGTGGCGACGAGGGCGTTGCGCCGCTCGAGGCGTCGACGGCCCGCGTCGAGCGCGAGGCCGACCGCCGCGAGCGACAGCAGCGCGAGCACGATCGACATGCGGTTCCAGCCGCGGATCGCGGGCGTGAGGAAGGAGATGAGCGACGAGAAGCCGCCGACGCTCGCGAACAGCAGCGACACGACCGCGAGCCCGGCGAGCTCGACGCCGGCGCGCGCCGGACCGGTGAGCGCGACCCGGCTCTCCGCCGGGCGCAGCAGGTGCAGGACGGCGGCGGCGAGCAGCAGCACGAGCCCCACCGCCCCGACGACGCCGAGCGCGGGCTGCTCACCACCGAGCGGGTACGACCCGTCGTAGTGGGCGCGCACGTCGGCGAGCAGCGGCACCGGGTGGTTGGGCACGGGCAGGAGCAGCGAGGTCAGCTTGAGCGCGTAGATCTCCGCCTCGGGGGCGGCGCGCACGAACGCCGCGGCGTTCGACCCGTGCTGCCGCGCCCAGAGGATGTCGGGCAGCATGTTGAGCACTACGACCACGACGAGCGCGACACCGGCGGCCGCGGCCCCGACGAGCCGTCGCCACGACCGGCGGTGCACCCACGCGGCGACGCCCGCCACGCCGAGCAGCACGAGCGTGAACGCCGTGTAGTAGGACTGCGCCGACCCGAGCAGCACCGCGATGCCCGTCGTCGCCGCGGCGGGACCGAGCAGCCAGCGCCGCCAGGCGGGACCGTCCCCGTCCCGCGGGCCCCAGAGCGGCTCGCCGCGCACGACCCGCAGCACGAGGAGCAGGCCGAGCGGCACCGGGTAGTACGACGCGAGCCACAGGTGGGCCTCGCCGCGGAACAGGTGGTAGGGCGCGAGCGCGAAGAGCACGGCCGCCATGACGGACAGCACGCGGGTCACCCCGACCTTGCGCAGGAAGACCATGGCCGTGAGCGCCGCGAGCGGGAAGCCGAGCACGTAGTACGTGTTGAGCGTGACCGCCCAGTCCCCGCCGACGAGCGCCCCGAGGACCCGCATGATCGCGAGGTGCGCGTTGTCCGCCGTCGGGTAGTCGTGGTAGCGCTGCCCGGCCGGCGCGCCCAGCAGCGGCTGGTACTCGTACCAGCCCGTCTCCAGCACTGTCTTGACGTGCGCCGACACCGCGACGGCGTCACCCCAGTACGTGAACGGCACGTGGAGGTCCGCCGCCCACAGCCGCAGCGCCCACGCCGCCCCCAGCAGGGCACCGAGCACCGCCGCGACGTACGCGACGACGTCGCGCGTTCGCGGCCCGGTCCACCGGCTCCAGCGCGCGCGCCCCGCGGACGGTGCCGCCGTCTCCGCCGTCGCGCCGGGACCGTCGCCCTGGGGTCCGCGGACCTCGACGTGAGAGACGGTAGGCACGGCAAGCACTCCAGCAGGGTCGGCGACGAGCAGGTGTGAGCGTACCGGGCCCGGCTCAGCGCCCCGTACGGTCAGGCGTCGGGCCCCAGCGGGAGGGCCTCGAGCCGCGACTGCGGGACGGTCGAGACGACGAACCGCGACCCCGCGGCCAGCGCGTACGCACGGTCCATCGAGCGCACCGGCCGCCGCGTGCCGTCGACGAGGTGGTACAGCGCCGCCGACTCGACGGACCGCACGAGCACGGGTCCCGTGAACGTGCCGCCGCGCGCGACGTGCGCGCACGTCAGCGGGTCGACGGGCGTCGCCGGGTCGCCGTTCGCCGCGACCGGGCCGGCCGGGAGGGCCACCATGCCGCCGTCGAGCGCCATGCGGTCCTGCGTGCCGCAGCGCCACAGCATGCCGAGCGGCGTCGGGCGGACCGCGTAGCCGGCGGTGCGGGACGAGGCGACCTCGGTGAACGCCGTCGGCAGCCCGGTGGCGCGCGCCATGTCGAACGAGGGCAGGTGCACGAGCCCCGCGAGCCCGTCGACGACGTAGACCTCGGGCCGGCCGGCGACCTTGACGAGCGACGCCGGCGCGAGCAGCGTCGAGCCCGCCGGGACCGCGTCGAGCGCGCTCGGCGCGACGACCTGCACGACCACCCGCGAGCCCGCCGCGACGGCGTACGCGACGTCCATCGTGGGGACCGGGCGTCGCTGGCCGCCCGCGAGCACGTGCAGCGCCGCGGACCCGTCGGCCCGCACGAACACCGGGCCGTTCCACGCGGCCCCGCGGGCCACCCGCGCGCACGTGAGCGCGTCCATGACGGACGCCGGAGCACTCGTGGGCAGGACGCCCGCCGGGATCGGCGCCATCCGGCCGTCGATCGCGACGAGGTCCGTCCCGCTGCAGCGCCAGACGGTGCCGAGCGGACGCGCCGCGACCTCGTAGCCGGCGACGTCGCCGGCCGCCACCTCGGTGAACGCGGTGGGCAGCCCGACCGCGCGGGCCGTCTCGAAGCTCGGGAGGTGGACCAGACCGCTCAGCCCGTCGACGACGTACACCGCGGGTGCGCCGGCCACCTTGACGAGGGTCGCAGGTGCGAGCAGCGGCGCACCGACGGGCACCGCGGCGAGCGCGGCGGCGGGCACCACCGCGACGACGGGCTGCCCACCCCCGGCGAGCGCGTACGCCACGTCCATCGTCGGCACGGGGCGGCGCACCGACCCCGCGAGGACGAACAGCGCACCGTCCTGCGGCGACCGGACGAACAGCGGCTCGGCGGACGCGGCGGGACGCAGGGCCGACACGAGCGCGGCGTCGACGTCGACACCCGTCGCCGCCGGGACCTGGCCCGACGCCAGCACGACCGCGCCGCCCATCGTGAGCGCGACGCGGCGGCCGTCGGGGGCGCGCACGACACCCTCGAGGTCTGCCCGCGGCACCGGGAGCTGCGCGAGGCTCGCGGCCTCGAGGGGACGCAGGGGCAGCGTCGCGCCGATGCGCGTCGCGGACACCAGGGCCGCCGACATCCGCAGGCCCTGCGTGCGGTCGAGCAGCACGCCGGAGCCGTCGGCGCGCGACTGCACGACGATCCCGGACCGCACGAGCGGAGCACCGAGCGGGAGGTACGACGCCACCGCGGGCGACAGCGACACCGCGGGGCCCGTCGCGCGCAGCGACGACGCCGCGAGCGACTCGGCGTCCGCGATCTCGTGCCGGCGGTCGCCGTTGACGACGAACTGCGCACCGTTCGGCGTCGTGTACACGTTCGACAGGTCGGGCCCGCGCGTGAAGAGCGACATCAGCGGGTCCGAGAGCGCCATGACGGCCAGCTCGTCGCACCGTCTCCCCCACGCCGCGAGCTCGGCGCAGTCGCTCACCGGGTACAGCCGTCCGCCGTCGACGAGGTCGATCTCCCCCGAGCGGTCGCGCAGGAACCGCCCGATCTCGGGGCTCGTCACGAGGCGGTCGAGCCGGTCACGGCCCACGGTGCCCACCGGCCCCAGGACGGACAGCGACGCGAGGACGTCGACGTCCGTGATCCGGAACTTGCGGCTGTCGGTGACGAGGTAGACGTTCGGGTCGTCGGGCGACTTCGCGAGGTTGACGCCGAGCCCGCTCGAGCCGTGGCCGGCCCAGTGCTGGCGGGTGAGCGTGCGGATCGTGTCCATCGCGGCGTAGCCCGCGTTCCCGGGGCACGCGGTCGTGCCGACGTCACGGTGCGCGAAGATCGACGGCAGCCGCACTGTCGTACCCGCGGGGAACTTGGAGTTCTCGCCGCCGAGCGTCAGGTAGTCGAGCGTGCCGAGCGGGTCGACGCCGTAGGCGGCGAGGCGCCACGCCGCGACGCGGGCGACGGCGTCGAGCGCGGCGGGCGTCGGGCCCGTCGTCGAGTAGTCGCCGAGGAGCGCGATGCCGACCGTCGCGGTGTTGAAACCGCCCGCGTGGACGCCGATCACGGGACGCGTGAGCGAGTTCGCCCGCCCCTCGTAGATGTTTCCCCACTTGTCGACGACGAAGTTGTAGCCGAGGTCGCACCAGCCGCGGGACTCGATGTGGTACCGCTGGTCGTTGCGCAGCTGCTGCATCGCCTGCTCGACGCTGCCGTAGTCGCCGTCGGCCGTGTGGTGCACGACCGCGGCCACGACCCGGCTCGCGACGTCCGGCGCACACGCCTGCGCACGTGCGCCCCACTGCGCGCGCGTCACGATCGTCGGTCCGGGGCCGGCCGCCGTCCGCACGCCGCCCGCGCTGCCGACGCGACCTGGCGCGCCACCGCCCGCGCCCTCGAGCGCCGCGGCCGGCGCCTCCGGCAGCTCGGAGCCGATGAGCGAGACCGTCAGGTCCTCGGGCAGCGCCGCAGGCTCCCCGGCGGGCGCGACGACCGCCACCTGCACCGCGTCGGCGTCCCCCACCCACACCGAGGGGGTCCCGTCACGCAGCGCGCGGCGGTCCTCCACCGTCCCGGCGTCGGGCGCCTCGTCCGTCACGTCGAGCGGCACCCACGCGCTCCAGCCGTCGGCGGACCGCGTGCGCACCTCGAGCGCCGGGTCGGCCGGGGCCGTCCCCTCCGCCCAGGTGAGGCCGAGGGTCTGGAACGGGTCGTCGGCCTCGATGACCTCGCCGACGACCCGCCGCACGGAGGCGTCGCCAGCGGCGGTCGGCGCGTCGGTCGCGGAGGTCGTCGGCGCGTCCGTCGTGGGGGCCGTGGGCGCGTCACCCGAGGCCGGCGCGTCCTGCGCGGCGCCCTCGAGCGCGACCGGCACCTCCTCGACGGTCACGTCGTCCTGGGCGGCGGTCACGCCCGTCGGGGCGGCCGGTGCCGCGACGGCACCGCCGGCCGTCGCGGCACCCGCCGGCACGACGGAGGCGATGGCGGCAGCCGGCAGCGTCCCCGCCGGGACGGCGCCGAGGACGAGGACGGTCGCCAGGGCACCGGCGCGCGCGAGCTTCAGCATCCGCTCAGGATGACCCGCGGACCGCGCCCGCGGGAGCCGACGCGCCGGGCGTCAGAGGGACGCGACGTACTCCTGGACCGCGGCGAACGTGGGCAGCAGGCCGGCGGCCCACGCCTCCTCGAGGGTCGGAGCCTCCGCGTCCTTCGGGGACAGCGACGGCACGAGCGGCCGCCCGTCGAGGTCCTGGTCGGGCCAGGCGATCCCGAGCGCCGGGTCCAGGGGGTGCACGCCGTGCTCACGCCCGGGCGCGTACGGCGCCGTCACCAGGTAGTTCACGACCGAGTCGTCGCGCAGCGACAGGAACGCGTGGCCCAGGCCCTCCGAGATGAGGACGGAGCGACGGTCCTGCGCGTCGAGCAGCACCGTCGTCGCACGACCGAACGTCGGCGACCCCGTCCGGATGTCCACCACGACGTCGAGCACCGCACCCTCGACGCACGTGACGTACTTCGCCTGCGACGGCGGCACGTCCGCGAAGTGGACCCCGCGCAGCACCCCCGCCGCCGACACCGAGGTGTTCACCTGCGCGACCCGGAACGGCCGGCCCGTCACCTCCTGCAGCACGTCCGCCCGGAAGGACTCGAGGAAGACGCCGCGCGCGTCCCGGTGCTGCACCGGCTCCACGAGCCAGGCGCCGTCGATGTCGAGCGGCGTCACGTGCATGGGAAGGACCTCCTGCGCTGGTCGGCCGCCGGGGCTGGCGGCTGCGGGCCGTACTCTGTGCGGGTGCGATGGCTGGTGACCGGCGCTGCCGGCATGCTCGGGACCGACGTGGTGGACCTCCTGCGATCCCGCGGGGAGGACGTCACACCGACGGACCGGGCCCTGGTGGACCTGACCGAACCGGAGGCGGTGCTCGACGTGACCGCCGGGCACCAGGTGGTCGTCAACTGCGCCGCCTGGACGGCCGTCGACGACGCGGAGACCCACGAGAGCGACGCGTTCGCGAGCAACGCGCTCGCGGCCGGCCACGTCGCGCGGGCGGCCCGGATCCACGGCGCGACCCTAGTGCACGTCTCGACGGACTACGTAGTCGCCGGGACGTCGCCGACGCCCATCCCGGAGGACGCGGCGCCCGCGCCGCTGTCCGCGTACGGGCGCACCAAGCTCGCGGGCGAGTGGGCGGTCCGGGCGGAGCTGCCCGCCTCGCACCTCGTGCTGCGCACCGCGTGGCTGTACGGCGCGCACGGCCCGTGCTTCCCGCGGACGATCCTGCGGCTCGCGCGCGAGCGCGGGGCGCTCTCGGTCGTCGACGACCAGGTCGGCCAGCCGACGTGGACGCGTGACGTCGCCGAGCTCGCGGTCGGCGCCGTGCTCGCCCGGGTCCCGGCCGGCACCTACCACGCGACGTCCTCCGGGCGTGCGTCCTGGTTCGACTTCGCGCGCGCCGTGGTCGCGGCGGGCGGCCTCGACCCCGAGATCGTGAGCCCGTCGACGAGCGACGGCGCCGGACGGGCCGCGGTCCGCCCCGCCTGGTCGGTGCTCGGCCACGACGCGTGGACCGCGGTCGGCCGGTCGCCGATCGGCGACTGGCGCGAGCGCTGGGAGGCGGCCGCCGCGCAGGTGCTCGCCTGACGGTCCGGCCCCCGCGCGCACGTCGCGGTCGGCAGGCCCGCGGTCAGCGGGAGCGCGGTCGGCAGGCCCGCGGTCGTCGGCCCGCGGTCGTCAGGCGCGCGGTCGTCAGGCCGGGGCGGGTGCCTGCATGCGCCGGCCGAGCCACGCGTAGGCGGCGCGCCGACGCCACGCGGCGACGGTGGCCATGACGTCGCCCACCGCGACGTCGGCCTTCGACACGACCTCCGGGTGCTCGGCGCGCACCCGCGCGTGGAAGCGCGCGGCCTGCCGGCTCTGCTCGTCCGTGAGCCGCACGCTCCACTGCGTGCTGCTCACGCGGAACGCGGCGAGCACCTCCGGGACGGCCACGAACGTGCCGCGCACGAGCGCGTGGGCGTAGGTGCCGAGGTCGATGTAGTACGGCTCGCGGTCGTCCCACCAGCCCACGGACTCGAGCGTCGAACGCCGCATCATCACGCACATCGGCTCGCCGAAGAGGTTGCCGCCCGCGAGGACCGACGCGCGCAGCGCCGCCCCGCCGGGCAGCGGCCCGCGCATCCGCCCGAGCCCGCGGCCCTTGACCAGGACACGGCCGTGCGCGTCGACGATGTCGCGCCGGGACGCGACGACCTCGACGCCGTCACCGAACGCCGCGACCTGGCGCTCGAGCATCGTCGGGTACAGCACGTCGTCACCGCAGACGAGCTTGACCAGCTCGCCGCGCGCCGCCTGGCTGACGGCGTCCCAGTTGCGCTTGGCGCCGCCGCCCGCGGGCGTCTGCAGGAGCCGCACCCGGTCGTCGTCGGCGAACTGCTGCAGCACGTCCCACGTCCCGTCGGTCGACGAGTGGTCGGCCACGACGAGCTCGAAGTCGGTGTACGTCTGCGCCAGCACCGAGCGGACGGTCTCGGCGACGAAGTCGGCGTTGTTGTAGGCCGGCACGACGACCGAGACCGTGGGCGTCACGGTGCACCTCCGGGGTTGGGCTGGGCGGTGGTGGGGGACGACGGCGGCGCGTCGTCGACGGCCGGGCGGGCCGACCGGCGGAAGGAGAAGTCGCGGTGGCCGAAGTAGCTGATGAGCGCGGTCACGCACGTGACGGCGAGCTGCGCCGGGATGGGCGCGAGACCGATCACCTCGACGACGAACGGCAGGGCGAGCGCGTTGATGCCGAGCGCGCTGAGGTTGACGAGCTCGAACCGCGCGAGGTCGACCCACACGTGGCCGCGCACCCGGAACACGAACCGGCGGTAGAGCACGAACGCGGTGAGCACCGCGGCGACGTGCGCGCACAGCAGGCTGACGAGGTACGTGTAGCTGCCGAGGCGGTCACCGAGGAGCGACTGGAACAGCACGAACCACGCCGTGCCGAGGAAGGTGTTGATGCCGCCGACGATCAGGAACGCGACGCGCTGGTCCCGGACGATCCGGAACAGCAGCCCCGGCTCTCCCTGCATGCCGGCGGGAGGTGCCGTCGGGGAGGGGTTCTCGCTGTCCTGCACCCTGCGATCGTCCCCCGGTCCGGCGCCCTCTCCGCACGGTCGCGGAGGCGTCCGTCGGTCGAACGCCCCACGACTATAGTCGTTGCGTGACGAGCCCCCTGGAGCCGCCGAGCCCGCCCGCGCACCGCATCTCCGTCGTCGTCCCCGTCTACGGCGGCGCGACGACCCTGGGCGAGGTCGTCTCCGAGCTCGAGCCGTGGACCGACGAGTTCACGACCGCGGCGGGCCACCGGGCCGTCGTCACCGAGGTCCTGCTGGTCCACGACCACGGCCCGGACGACTCCCCCACCGTCATGCGGACGCTCGCCGAGAAGTACTCCTGGGTGCGGACGCTCTGGCTCAGCCGCAACTACGGGCAGCACGCCGCGACGCTCGCCGGGATGGCGTCGAGCGGCGGCGACTGGGTCGTCACGATGGACGAGGACGGCCAGCACGACCCGGCCTACCTCGGCGACCTGCTCGACGTCGCGATGGCGGAGCAGGTCGCCGTCGTGTACGCCCAGCCGACCAACCCGCCGCCGCACGGTGCGCTGCGCAACGCCGCGTCCCGGGGCGCGAAGCGCGTCATCGAGATCGCGCTCGGCGGCACCGACACCTCGAAGTACCAGAGCTACCGGCTCGTGCTCGGGGAGATCGCGCGCAGCACCGCGGCCTTCGCGGGTGCGGGCGTCTACCTCGACGTCGCGCTGGGCTGGGTCGCGGGTGAGGCGGGCACCGCGCCGGTGCGCTCGCGGCAGGAGCTCGGCCGCGAGTCCGGGTACTCCACGCGCCGCCTCCTGTCCCACTTCTGGCGCATGGTGCTCTCGAGCGGCACGCGCGGCCTGCGCACCGTGAGCTTCCTCGGCGTGACGCTCGCCGTCGTCGGCGCGGTCTTCGCGCTCGCGCTCGCCGTGATGCGCATCGCGGGCAACTCGCTGCCCGCGGGGTGGACGTCGACGATCGTCGTGCTGCTGCTCACGAGCGGCGCGATCCTCTTCTCTCTCGGGATCATCGCGGAGTACGTCGGGGTCGCGGTGAACATGGCGATGGGCAAGCCCGCGTACCTGATGGTGAGCGACCCCGACGCGGGTCCGCTCGGGCGACGCCCGACGCGTCCGTGACCGCCGCGCGCGTCCTCGTCGTCGGCGCCGGGGGCCTGCTGGGGGGCGCCGTCGTGCGCGAGCTGGGCCGGCGCCGGGTCCCCGTCGCACGCGCCCGCGTGCCGTGGGACGACGCGGACGCCGCGGTCGCCGCGGTCGTGTCGGCCGCCGCCGACGTGCACCAGGAGACCGGCGGTGACTGGTCGCTCGCGTGGTGTGCGGGCGCCGGCGTGGTCGGCGCCGACCAGGCGCAGCTCGACGCGGAGGTGGCGACGATCGCGCGCGTCGTCGACCGCCTGAGCGCGCCCGACGGCCCGCGCCCGCGCTCGGCGTTCTTCGCGTCGTCGGCCGGCGCCGTGTACGCCGGGAGCGACGCGCCGCCGTTCACCGAGCGCTCCGAGCCCCGCCCGCTCGGCGGCTACGGCCACGCGAAGCTGCGCGCCGAGGCGGAGATCGCCCGGCTGTGCCCGCAGGTGCGCGTGGTCGTCGGGCGGATCTCGAACCTCTACGGCCCCGGCCAGGACCTGTCCAAGAACCAGGGTCTGGTGTCCCGGCTGTGCCTCTCGCACCTGCTGCGCGAGCCCGTCGGCGTGTACGTGTCGCTCGACACCCTGCGCGACTACGTGTACGTCGACGACTGCGCGGCCCTCGTGGTCGACGCGCTCGACCGGGTGGACCGGCTCGCGCCCGACGAGGCGCCCTCCCCCGTCGTCAAGATCATCGCCTCCCAGCAGGCCGCCTCGATCGCGCACCTGCTCGGCGAGTGCCGCCGCGTCTTCGGCCACCGCGTGCTCGTGCGCATGGCGTCGTCGAACCTGTCCGCGCAGCAGACGCGGGACCTGCGGCTGCGCTCGGTCGTCTGGCCGGAGCTCGACCGGCGCTCGATGACGACGCTCGTGCACGGGATCCACGCGACGACGGAGAGCCTGCGCGGCCAGCTCGGCTCGTTCACCGGCCGGGCCGCCGCTCGGTAGACTCCAGCGTTCCCGCCCCGACCGGAGGTTCTCGTCGTGCACCTGCTCGTCACCGGCGGAGCCGGCTTCATCGGCTCCAACTTCGTCCACCAGACCGTCCGCGAGCGGCCCGACGTCCAGATCACGGTGCTCGACGCCCTGACGTACGCGGGCGACGAGCGCAGCCTGGACCCGGTGGACGGGCGCGTGGTCTTCGCGAAGGGCGACATCGCCGACCCCGACGTCGTCGACTCGCTCGTGCGGGACGTGGACGTCGTCGTCCACTTCGCCGCCGAGTCGCACAACGACAACTCGCTGCACGACCCGTGGCCGTTCGTGCGGACGAACGTCATCGGCACGTACCAGCTGCTCGAGGCGGTGCGGCGCTACGACGTGCGCTACCACCACATCTCGACCGACGAGGTCTACGGCGACCTCGAGCTCGACGACCCGGCGAAGTTCACGCCGGACACGCCGTACAACCCGTCGAGCCCGTACTCGTCGACGAAGGCGTCGTCCGACCTGCTCGTGCGCGCCTGGGCTCGCAGCTTCGGCGTGCGCGCGACGATCTCGAACTGCTCGAACAACTACGGGCCGTACCAGCACGTCGAGAAGTTCATCCCGCGCCAGATCACGAACGTCATCGACGGCGTGCGGCCCAAGCTGTACGGCACGGGCGAGAACGTGCGCGACTGGATCCACGTCGACGACCACAACAGCGCCGTGTGGGCGATCATCGAGCGCGGCCGCCTCGGCGAGACGTACCTCATCGGTGCCGACGGCGAGGAGAACAACAAGACCGTCGTCGAGGCGATCCTCGAGATCATGGGCCAGTCCCCCGACGCGTACGACCTCGTCAACGACCGGCCGGGTCACGACCTGCGCTACGCGATCGACTCGACGAAGCTGCGCGAGGAGCTCGGCTGGACGCCGCAGTACGAGAACCTCCGGGCCGGCCTCGAGGCCACCGTCCAGTGGTACCGCGAGAACGAGTCGTGGTGGCGCCCCAAGAAGGACGCGACCGAGGCGAAGTACGCGCAGCTCGGCCGCTGACGCCGGCCGTGGTGTGAGGCTCCGTCGTCCGCGGCGGAGCCTCACACCCCGGGCGTCGGGGACGTCAGTCCCCCAGACGCCACAGCTCCCAGGCGCCGCCGCCCGCGTAGGTCGCGCGGTCCACGAGGACGGCGTCCGTCCCCTCGGTGAGGTCGATCTCGCACCCCGGGTCGACGAGCAGCCACCGGATGCCGGCGCGCAGCGCAGCCTCCTCGTCCAGCCCGCCCTCGGTGCGCGCGGCGATCGCGACGTCCAGGTCGTCCTTGTGGTCCGGCCACGCGAGACCGAGGTTGTAGAACGCGACCGGGCCGCCCCACGTCGACTTGAAGATCATGGGGTTCACGCACCCGTCGGGCAGCACCAGGCCACCGTCGGTCTGCGACGCGAGGTCGACCTGGGCCTGGTACGGCTCGGCGGTGAGCGGCACGTAGCCCCACTCGGTCACCGTCGTGCGGAACAGCGTGAAGTCGTAGCTCCACACGCCCGCGACGACGAGGGACGCGCCCGTGGCCACGCCGACGAGGGCGCGCGAGCGGCCCGACCACGGCGAGGTGTCGGGGCCCGGCACGCGGGACGCGGCGTCGTCGTCGTGCGACGCGAGGCCGTCGTCACCGGCCGCCACGCCGACCCCCGCCCCGGCACGGCGATCCTCGTCGGCCCGGTCGTCGGCCGGGTCGTCGACGGGCACGTCGTCGGCGGGACGGTGCACGGCTGCCGCGTCCGCGGTGGCGAGGCTCTCGGTGCGTCCCGCGCCCACGGGGACGGCGGTCGGCCGGTCCGCGGGGCCGAGCCGGTCCGGCTCGCGCGAGAACGCGTCGGACACGACCCACGCGAGCAGCGGCAGCGTGAGCGCGCTGATGACGACGAGGCTGTCGAGCCAGAACCGGTAGGGCTCCTGGTTCGCGCCCCAGTGGTCGTTCGAGGCGAGGTACGCCCAGAGCAGCGCGAGCGCGGGGGGCAGGGCGGCCCACAGCACGCGACGCCGCCGGATGCCCGCCACGGTGATCACCGCGAGCGCCGGGAGGACGCCCAGCGCGGCGAAGAGCCCGGTGCCGAGGGGGACGCCGAGGTCCGTCGACGAGGCCTCGCGGTAGACGAGGAACGGGTCGTCCTGGACGAGCCCCCCGGCGGTGGCCAGGACCTGCGGCGACGCTGCGACCGCCAGCGCGACCAGCCCCCAGACCGCGCGCCAGCGCGTCGCACGACCGACGAGGAGCAGGCCGGGGACCGTGGGCAGCATGCCGAAGACGACGACCGCGAGCTGCCCGGCGACGTCCGCGACGAGCGGCCCGGCGAGCAGCACGACGACGACGAGCCCCGCGGTGACGATCCCTGCCCGCACCGCGCGCGCCCGGACCAGGCCGACGGCTGCGGTGCCGGTGGCGAGGACGTAGGTGACCACCAGGAACGAGTACGTCTGGATGTTCGCGAGCAGGCCGACCACCACGCACGCCACGACCACCGCGGGCCACACGAGACGACGCGGCACGCGACCGGCCGCCACGAGCAGCAGGAGCAGGAGCGCGCTCGTGCCGAGCGACAGCGCGACGGTCTCGCCGTTCAGCGTGAAGAGCACCGCGAACGGCCCCCACAGCACGGCGTGCGACTCGAGGAGCGTCATCCACGACGTGCCCGAGCTGAGCATCCACGCGCCCGTGCCCAGGAGCATCGGGACGAAGCCGAGGACGCCCGTCCACCAGCGACGCGTGAGCAGCACGCACGTGACACCGATCGCGCACACGAGCACCACCTGGGCCGCGAGGCCGCCCACCGTCCACATGGTCGCCGTGCTGGTCGAGGTCAGCCGCGCGGCGTACCCGAGCAGCACGTACCAGGCGCGCGGGTAGTAGTTGGCGCCGGTGATCGTGTACGGCTCCGCCGTCCACGACTCACCCTCCGCGACGTTCGTCGCGATCGACAGGTAGGCGAGCTGGTCGCCCCAGTAGTAGTTGCGGAAGTAGGACAGGTTCCAACCGGGCCAGGAGCGCATCATCCCCGCCTGGAGGACGAGGTGGCAGAGGGCACCGACGAGCACGGCCGCCGCCGCCAGAGCAGCGCGAAGTCGCCTGGGCAATGGTCTGTCCTTCCGGGGCGCGCGGCCGGGCTCGACCGCCGCGGGTCCGAGGTACGCGGGGTGCGCGTACCGCCCGCGCACGGCCCGCAGACTACCTTCCCGGCCCTGCCGGAGGGTTCACCCGCCTGCCGCAGCGAGGGTCGATGTCCTCACAGATCCTCCACGGCGTCTCTGCGTGGGTTGCCCTCCACGGCGAGGTCAGGAACCTAAGATCGGTGCCGTGACCTCCCGCCACGCTGCTGTCATGCGCCCGCGTGCCGCCCGGCACGCCCGGCGGCTGCACACGCACCGCACGCTGCGGGGCGTCGCTCTCGCGACCGTCGGCCTGCTCGCGTTCGGCGCGGCCGGGGCGGCGGCGACGTTCACGAAGCTGCAGGGCAACGTCGACCGCGTCGACGTCTCGGGGCTCGTCGGTCCCGAGCCGACGCCCTCCACGACACCCGACCCGGACGACCCGAGCGCGGGGACCCCGGTCAACATCCTCGTCCTCGGCTCGGACCAGCGCGACGGCGTGAACGGGCAGATCGGCGGCAAGGTCGAGGGAATGCGGTCGGACACCACGATCCTCGTCCACATCTCCGCGGACCGGCAGCGCGTCGAGGCGGTGTCGATCCCCCGCGACTCGCTCGTCGACATCCCGTCGTGCCAGATGTCCAACGGCAAGACGTCGCGCGCGACCCACGGCATGTTCAACCAGGCGTTCGCGACGGGCTGGGACATGGGTGGCGACATGGCGTCGGCCGCGGCCTGCACGATCCGGACGGTGCAGGAGAACACGGGCGTCCCGATCCACCACTTCGTCGTCGTCGACTTCGCGGGCTTCCAGTCGATGATCGACGCGATCGGCGGCGTCCAGATCTGCATCCCGAACGCGATGACGTCGAAGGACGCCGGGCTGTACCTCGAGGCCGGCAACCAGGTGCTCGACGGCCCCACGGCGCTCGCGTTCGCGCGGGCGCGCAAGGGCAAGGGCGTCGGCGACGGCTCGGACACGAACCGCATCGGCAACCAGCAGCGCCTCATCGCCGCGATGGTGCAGGAGGTGCTCTCCAAGAACGTCCTGACGGACGTCCCGCAGCTCGTGTCGTTCCTCGACGCGGCGACGAGCTCGCTCACCACCGACTCCGACCTGTCCCTGCCCTCGATGACGGGGCTCGCGTACAACCTGCGGTCGATCAACCCGAGCAACATCACCTTCATGACCGTCCCGTGGGCGCCCGCGGCGAGCGACCCGAACCGCGTCGAGTGGACGAGCGCCGCGGACGACCTGTGGGAGAACGTCGCGCAGGACCTCCCGGCCCTGGGCGAGCAGGAGCCGGCCCCGACCACGACGACCGCCCCCGCCACGCCCACCACCCCGGCGCCCGGCGCCTCGACGCCGCCGCAGAACGCCGCTCCGACGACCCCCACGCCGGAGCCGACCAAGGCCGCGGGCCGCGAGGCCTTCTCCGCGACGGACACCACGGCGGTGTGCGGGTGACGGCGGCGTCGACATGACGAGCTCGCCTCGGGGCGACCAGCGCCGGCCCCCGACCTTCACGCCCACGTCACCGCCGCGCCGCCCGGCGGAGGGCGGCGACGAGGACGCGATCGTCGTCGGCACGGGGGACGCACCCGCGTCGGCCGCCGGGCGTGCGTCGGCACCCGCGACCCCACCGCGCGGCGCTGCCGCCGTGACCGGCCGCCCCGCGGCAGGGCGCGGCACGTCCGACGCCCCCGCGGACGCCGCACCCGCGGCCGTGGCGCCCACGGCGGCCCGCCCGACCGGGGTGCCGGCACCGCGGTCGACGTCGGTGGGTCGCGTCGTGCCCGACGACGGGGCGCACGGGCCGTCGCGGCCGGCGAGCGCTGCTCGTGGCGGTCGTCGTGCTGGCCCTCCTGCTGGCGTGGCCCGTCGGACTCGTCGTCTGGGCGAACGGCAAGGTGCAGCACACCGCGGCGCTGTCCGGCGCGGCGGACACCCCGGGCACGACCTACCTGCTCACGGGCTCCGACTCGCGCGCGGACGGCGGGATCGCCGCCGACGGCACCGAGGGCGCGCGGACCGACACGATCCTGCTGCTGCACGTCCCGGAGCACGGCCCGACGGCCCTCATCTCCCTCCCGCGCGACACCTACGTCGACATCCCCGAGCACGGGCCGTCGAAGCTCAACGCGGCGTTCGCCTGGGGGCAGGCGCCGTTGCTGGTCCGCACGGTGGAGGGCCTGACCGGCCTGACGGTCGACCACTACGCCGAGATCGGCATGGCGGGCGTCGGGAACGTCGTCAACGCGGTCGGCGGCGTGCACCTGTGCCACGACGCCGACGTGAACGACCCCGACTCGGGCATGGTGTGGACCGCCGGGTGCCACGACGTGGGCGGCACCGAGGCGCTCGCGTTCGCGCGCATGCGCAAGGCCGACCCCAAGGGCGACGTGGGCCGCGCCGAGCGGCAGCGCCAGCTGGTCAGCGCCGTCATGGCGAAGGTCCAGCCGTCGTCGCTCGTGTGGCACCCCGGCCAGCAGGTCGAGCTGGTCGACGCCGGGACGGGTGCGCTGACCGTCGACGACGGGTCGGGCATCGTCGACATGGCGCGCCTCGCGCTCGCGTTCCGTGCCGCCACGGGCAGCGAGGGCATCACGGGCACCCCGCCGATCGCCGACCTGGACTACCGCCCGGGCGACGTCGGGTCGACGGTCCTGCTGGACCCGGACCAGGCGCCCACGTTCTTCGCCGCGATCCGCGACGGCTCGCTGCCGCCGGGTGCGGTGGGCGGCGTCCCCGGCGCCTGACGGCCACGCGTCGGGTTGTCCGGCGTCAGCCGGGGACGCGGACCTCGTCGAGGCCGCGGACCAGACGCGGACCGCGGTTGACGCGGTCGAGCACCACGGCGCGCGCCCGCACGAGCGCCTGCTCGGACCACCGGCGCACCCGCGGACCGCACGGCAGCTCGACGCACCGGTGGACCAGCCACGCGAGCGCGAGCGCGGCTCCGACCGCGAGCGCGAGCGCGACGGCCGTGGGCACGTGCGGCGCCGTGAGGTGGACGACGTACAGGCCCCAGTAGTCGTGCACGAGGTACACCGGGTACGTCAGCGCGCCGAGCGTGACGCACCACGTGGCACGGGCGCGTGCGAGCGGGGTGAGGACGGCACACGCGACCAGCGCGACGCACACGACGACGCCGGCGCCGAGCAGGAGCTCCGACGGCTCGTAGCCGGTCGTCCGGGCGAGGACGGCGGCGCGGGACGGCACGACGAGCAGCACCGCGAGGACCGTGTTCGTCGCGACCACGAGCCAGGCGTCGAGCCGGTGCCCGTCACGGTGCAGCACGTAGAGCGCCATGCCCGCCGCGAACAGCGACGCGTAGTCCGCGACGAGCGCGGTCGCCAGGCCCGTGAGCCCGTTGTGGAGCGCGAGCTGCGCGAGCCACGGCCACACCAGCGCGACCGCGAGCACCCGGCGGCGGGTCAGCCCGACGAGCGACAGGACGCCGACCAGCAGGTAGAAGCGCAGCTCCGCCCAGAGCGTCCAGTAGACCCCGTCGACGTGCGGGACGCCGAGCGCGGGCTGGACCATCGTGAGGTTGACCAGCACCTGCGCGGGCGTGACGTCCTTGCCCTCGGGCCACAGCACGAGCAGCAGCCCGCCGGTGAGGAGCACGCCCGCCCAGTACGCCGGGTACAGGCGTGCCAGGCGTGACGCGACCAGCCGGGCCGTCGGACGGCCCCAGGCGGTCAGCAGCACGACGAACCCGCTGATGACGAAGAACAGCTCCGGCCCGAGCGAGCCGTACGACGTCCACCGGGGGACGTCGCCGAGGCGTTCGACCTGGTCCGGCCCCCAGGCCGACGTCTGCCGGCCCGCGAGGTGGTACGCGACGACCGCCGCCGCGGCGAGGAACCGCAGCCCGTCGAGCACCATGAGCCGGGGCGGGGACGCGCTCGGCGGTGCGTCACGGCCGACCGTGGTCGGGGCGTCGGTCCGGTCGGCGAGGGTCGCGGGCGCTGCTGTGCGGGGTGCGGGGCGGTCGGCGAGGGTGCGGTCGTCGACGGAGGGGACGGAGGTCATCGCCTCGACGGTAGGCATGCTCCCGCCGACCTCGCGCGTCGAGAAGGCCTGGACGACGCGTCGTGCACGGGGCCTTCACGAGGCCCCCGGCACGCGTCCGCGAGGGCTCAGGCGGAGAAGCCGGTCGCCGGTCGCCCGGCGGCACGCGCCCGCAGCCGCTCGCCCTTGGCGTCCGCCTGGGCACGCAGGCCGTCCTGGAACCGTGCCATCGCGTCGCGCAGCCGTGCCGCGTCGTCGTCGGCGCCGGCCGCGAGGATGCGCACCGCGAGCAGCCCCGCGTTGCGCGCGCCGCCGACCGACACGGTCGCGACGGGCACGCCCGCGGGCATCTGGACGATGGACAGCAGCGAGTCGAGGCCGTCGAGGTGCGCGAGCGGCACCGGGACGCCGACGACCGGCAGCGTCGTCACCGACGCGAGCATGCCCGGCAGGTGGGCCGCTCCCCCGGCGCCCGCGACGACCACGCGCAGGCCGCGCGCGGCGGCCGTCCGGCCGTAGTCGACCATCTTGTCGGGCTGACGGTGGGCCGACACCACGTCGACCTCGTAGGGCACGCCGAACTCGTCGAGCGCGAGCGCGGCGGCCTCCATGACAGGCCAGTCCGAGTCCGAGCCCATCACGATCCCGACCAGGGGCTGCGTCGTGGTCACGGTGTCTCCGTCCGTGCGGTCCGCGGCGCGCGCCGGGACGAGGGGTGGGTCGTCAGGACTGGTCGCCGCGCAGGAGCGCGGCGGCGTCACGGGCGCGGCGGCGCACCTCGTCGAGGTCGTCGCCGCTGACGTTCACGTGCCCGAGCTTGCGGCCCGGGCGGACCTGCTTGCCGTACAGGTGGACCTTCGCCTGCGGGTCCGCCGCGGCCACGGCGTCGAGCGCGTCGGTCAGCTCGTCGAGCGCGCTCCCGAGCACGTTGGCCATCACCGTCCACGGCGCGCGGGCCGACGTGTCGCCCAGCGGCAGGTCGAGGACGGCGCGCAGGTGCTGCTCGAACTGGCTGGTGACCGCACCGTCGATCGTCCAGTGGCCCGAGTTGTGCGGACGCATCGCGAGCTCGTTGACGAGCACCGTCGGGGCGCCGTCGTGCCCGGCGACCTCGAACAGCTCGACCGCGAGCACGCCCACGACGTCGAGCCCCTCGGCGACGCGCACCGCGACGTCGAGGGCCTGGTCGCGGGTCGCGGGGTGCAGGTCGGGTGCGGGCGCCACGACCTCGGCGCACACGCCGTCGCGCTGCACGGACTCGACCACGGGCCACGTCCGGACCTCGCCGCTCGGCCGCCGCGCCACGAGGACCGCGAGCTCGCGCGTGAACGGCACCTTCTCCTCGGCGATCAGGGGCACGCCCGTGCCGTCGGCGGCGGCCGCGAGCCAGTCGGCGGCCTCGTCGGGCGACCGGACGACCCGCACACCCTTGCCGTCGTAGCCGCCGCGCGTGGTCTTGACGACCGCCTGGTCGCCGTTCGCCGCGAGGAAGTCGCCGAGCTCCGCGGCGTCGGCGACGGGCGCCCAGCGCGGGCAGGGCACCCCGAGCTCGGTCAGACGGCGCCGCATGACGGCCTTGTCCTGCGCGTGGCGCAGCGCGCCGGCCGCCGGCCGCACCGCGACACCCGCGTCGGCCAGCCGCTCGAGCAGGTCGTTCGGGACGTGCTCGTGCTCGAACGTCAACGCGGTCGCGCCGTCGACGATCCCCTCGATCGCCGCCGCGTCCGACGCCGCCCCGACGGGTGCGTCGACGACGACCTGCGCCGCCGACGACGACGCGTCCTCCACGAGGACCCGCAGGTGGACGCCGAGCGCCGTCGCCGCGGGCGCCATCATCCGTGCGAGCTGACCGCCGCCGACCACCGCCACCACAGGAGCTGCCACGGCCGACGAGCCTAACCGAGCGGCGACCGGCCACCGTGCCGCGTCCATCGCCGCCCCGAATCGCTTCACCGGCCCCGCACCCGGGCCTCTCACTGCCCGTTCCCAGGTGCTCCCGCTATCCTCGCGGCAGCCCAGCGCGAGGAGACCACCACGTGAGTGCCACCGACGAGCGCCGCCTCACGGACGTCCCGCGGACGTCCCGCACGCGGCCGCAGCCGGCCCTCCTCCTCGCGGCGCTCCGGGCGCGCGGTCTCGAGATCGCCCGGTTCCTGTCCGTCGGCGGCGTCGCGTTCGTCGTGGACATCGGCGTCTTCAACCTGCTGCGGTTCGGTCCCGGCGGGGTCCTCGAGGAGAAGCCGATCACCGCGAAGATCGTCTCCATGGCGCTCGCGACGGTCGTCTCGTGGCTCGGCAACCGCTACTGGACGTTCGCGTCGCACCGCACCCAGCGGCACGGCCGCGAGCTCGTCGTGTACGGGGCGATCAACCTGGTGGGCGCGGCCGTCCCCGTCCTGACGCTCGCGTTCTCGCACTACGTGCTCCGGCTGGACACGCCGGTCGCGGACAACGTCGCCACCGTCATCGGCATCGCCGTCGGGACGGTCCTGCGGTACGTCGGCTACAAGCGCTGGGTGTTCACCGCGCACCGCACGTCCGCCTGAGGGCGCACGGCCGTCCGTCGCCGGGTCGGCGTCGGGTCGGCGCGGGGTCAGCGCCGCCGACGGTCGGGTCGGGCCGAGACGACGGCACCGAGCGGGAGGACGACGTCGGGCCGGAGCGAGGCCGGGACGCCCGAGAGGAACAGCGCGAACACCGCCGGGCGGCGCTGCGCGAGCTCGAGACGGCCGCCGTCGGCGCTCGCGAGGTCGCGCGCGAGCGCGAGACCGAGGCCCGTGCCCGCGCCGGACGTGACCTCGCGCTCGAAGATCCGACCCGCGAGCTCGTCGGGGACGCCCGCGCCCTCGTCGGCCACCTCGACCACGACCGCGCCCGACGGCCCGCCCGTGCGCGACCGTACCGTCGTGGTGCCCGCTCCGTGCTTGAGGGAGTTCTCGATGAGCGTCGCGAGCACCTGCGCGAGCGCGCCCGGCGTCGCGAGCACCTGGGTCTGCGGGTCGACCTCGACGACCAGGCGACGGCCCGCCGCCTCGAACGTCGGGGCCCACTCCTCCTCCTGCTGGTGCACGACGTCGACGAGCGGCACGGCCTCCGTCGTCCCGCCCTGGGCGCGCCGCGAGCTCGTGAGCAGGTCGTCCACGACGCGCACGAGCCGCTCGACCTGCTCGAGCGAGATGCGGGCCTCCTCGCGGACCTGCGCGTCGTCGGTCGCGAGCATGATCTCCTCGAGCCGCATCGACAGCGCCGTCAGAGGCGTGCGCAGCTGGTGGGACGCGTCCGACGCGAACTGGCGCTCGGCCGCGAGCCGTCCCGCCATGCGGTCCGCGGACCGGGCGAGCTCGGCCGCGACGAGGTCGATCTCCTCGACCCCGGACGGCTCGAGGCGCGGTCGCACCTGCCCCGACCCGAGCTGCTCGGCGGACGCAGCGAGGTACACGAGCGGTGCCGCGAGCCGGTTCGCCTGCCAGATCGCCATCGCGATGCCCGCCGCGAACGCGACCACCGCCGCCACCACGACGAGCGCGATGACGCGCGCGCTCACCCAGAAGACGTCCCAGAAGGACACCGACAGCACGACGACCGCCTGCGCGTCCGTCGTCGTCTGGAGCGTGAGGGCGCGCCCCTCGACGGGGGCGCCTGCCTCGTAGATCTCGCCGTCGGTCGTGCGGACGACGACGTGCGCCGGGATCTCGTCGACGCGGCCCGCCGCCGGCTCGAGCATGCGGTCGGTGTACGCGATCCCGGAGTTCGCGCGGAAGTCGACCGTCTCCGCGGCCGACTCGAGCCGCACCTCGAGCCGGCGCAGCTCGTTCTCGCGGACGAGCTGCGCGCCGAGGAACGCGAGCGGGAAGCCGAGCAGGACGACCGCGACGGTGACCGCCGCGATCGTCGCCTGGAGGACGCGACGGCGCACGCGTCAGGCCCGCTCGCCGGCGCCCGTCTCGAACCGGAAGCCCATGCCGCGCACCGTCGTGACGTAGCGCGGGGCGCCCGCGTCGTCGCCGAGCTTGCGGCGCAGCCACGAGACGTGCATGTCGAGCGTCTTGGTCGAGCCCGTCGGGTCGGAGCCCCAGACCTCGCGCATGAGCGTCTCGCGCGCCACCACCGTGCCCGCCGCCGCGACGAGCACCCGCAGCAGGTCGAACTCCTTCGCGGTGAGGTGCAGCTCGCGCTCGCCCTGGAACGCGCGGTGCGCCGCGACGTCGACGCGCACGTTCTGCGCGTGGACCTCGTCCTCGTCGGCGGGGTCGCCCACGCTCCGTCGCAGGAGCGCGCGCACGCGGGCGAGCAGCTCCGCGAGCCGGAAGGGCTTGGTCACGTAGTCGTCGGCGCCCGCGTCGAGGCCCACGACCAGGTCGACCTCGTCGGCGCGCGCGGTGAGCACGAGGACCGGCGTCGTGAGGCCCTGGTTCCGGATCGCGCGCGCGACGTCGAGCCCGTCCATGTCGGGCAGGCCGAGGTCGAGGACGACGAGGTCCGCGGACGAGGCGCCGTCGATCGCACCTTGACCCGTGCCTTGCACGCGCACGTCGTAACCTTCACGCCCGAGGGCGCGGGCCAAAGGCTCGGCAATCGCGGGATCGTCCTCCGCCAGCAGCACCTGGGTCATCGCCCCATGCTAGGTCACGGGACGGTCTGGTCCGCCAGTGCCCACGCGATGTCGGTCGAGGTCGGCAGCGTGCGCGCCCCCGGGAGCACGCCGCCGACCGCCGGGTCCCCCCGCGGTCGCGCCGCTGGCCGGCCGGGTCCGACCGCGGGTGCACGACGCACGGCGGTGGCCCGCCTAGGCTCGTCACGTGAGCTGGTGGGACCGGGTGCTGCGCTGGGAGGACTCCCACCGGTTCGTCGTCGACCTGGTCGGCACCCTCTTCGTGCTGCTGATCGGCCTCACGCTCAACGTCAACTTCCTCGACGGCTCGTCGGCGCGCGGGGTGCCCGACCTGCTCGTGGCCTTCCTCCTCATCGCGCCGCTCGCCTGGCGACGCGTCCGGCCCGCGGCGTCGGCCGCGACGGTCTACACGGTCGCGCTGCTGCAGATGCTGTTCGTCACGCCGCTCATGATCCCGGCCGACTTCGCGGTGCTCGTCGCGCTCTACTCGGTCACCGTGCACGGTCCCCGCTGGGCGCACCGCGTCGCGATGGTCGGCGCGCTCGTCGGCGGCGTCCTGCTGCCGGTCACGCTCGTCACCTGGTGGAACCCGCCGTCGGCGATCGCCACGACGATCTTCGTGTGGTCCGTCGCCGCCGCCGTGTGGGCGTTCGGCCTCGCCCGCCGCTCCCGTCGCGAGACGCTCGAGGCGCTGGTCGACCGCGCAGCCCAGCTCGAGCGCGAGCGCGACCAGCAGGCCCAGATCGCGACCGCGGCCGAGCGCGCCCGTATCGCGCGCGAGATGCACGACATCGTCGCCCACTCGCTCACCGTGATGATCGCGCAGGCCGACGGCGGCCGGTACGCCGCGAGCGCCGACCCCGCGGCCGCGACGCGCGCGCTCGGCACGATCGGCGAGACCGGGCGCGCGGCGCTCACCGACATGCGCCGCCTGCTCGGGGTGCTCCGCGAGGGCCCGCCGACGCCCACGGGGAGCATCCCGGTCGTCCCGCCACCGGCCGGGACCGGCGCGGCGCTCGTCCCGACGTCTCCCGCCGGTGGCGGAGCCACCGCACCGCCGCCTCCGGGACCCGCCGTGACGCCGCAGCCGTCCGTCGAGGACGTGCCGCACCTCGTCGAGCAGGTGCGCGCGAGCGGGCTGCGCGTGTCGCTCGTGCGGACCGGGACGCCCCGTCACCTGCCGCCCGGCGTCAGGCTGACGGCGTTCCGCATCACGCAGGAGGCCCTCACCAACGTGCTCAAGCACGCGGGCCCCGACCCGGCGGTCACCGTCGTGATGTCGTGGCGTCCCGACGCGCTCGCCCTCGAGGTCTCCGACGACGGCCGCGGCGCGTCCGCCGGCTCCGACGGGCTCGGCCACGGGCTGCTCGGCATGCGCGAGCGGGCCGCGCTGTTCGGCGGCACCGTGACCGCCGGCCCGCGCCCCGGCGGCGGCTACCGTGTGCGCGCCGAGCTTGGCGAGGATCCGCCCGACGTGCGTCTTGACGGTCGCCTCGGCGACGAACAGGTCCTGCCCGATCTCGGTGTTCGAGCGCCCCTTCGCCATCAGCACGAGGACCTCGCGCTCGCG
>NZ_JAPESW010000004.1 GCF_028527925.1 Cellulomonas fimi | reverse complement strand
CGCCCGACCCCCGGCCCACCTCGCCCGACCTCGACCTCCCGCGCCGCGCCGCACGTGGAGGTCGCGCCCGCTCAGGCGCCCTGCTGCTCGCGGTTGCGGCGCAGGACCTCGAGCTCCGCGCTCACGACGCCGAGCACGGCGAGGTCGACGAGCAGCCCCCAGCTCGCGTCCCACTCGGACAGCCGGAACAGGAAGAACTGCGTGACGAGCAAACTCACGAGGACGGCGCGCCGGAACCAGCGGTAGCCCTGGACGGCGTCGCGTCGCACCCGCAGCAGCCCGACGACCGCGAACGCGGCGCCGCGTCGACGACTCGACCGCCACCACGACGAGGACCGTCGCCACGAGCAGCACGACGGGCGCGACCGCCCACCACGCGGGGTCGACCGCCGGGTCCTGTGCCTGCCCGGTGACGAGCCGCAGTGCGAGCGGTCCGACGAGCGTGCCGACCAGCAGCACACCGAGGAGGACCCCGCCGACGGCGCCCACGAGCGTCGGCGGGAGCAGCTCGCCCGCCGCGACCCTCGCCGCGGCCCTCCCGCGCAGGCCCAGCACGCGTGCGCTCGCCAGCGACCGGGCGCGGCCGGGTGCGGACGCGGCGGCGTCGAGCACGACGACCGTCGCGGCCAGCGCCGCGCAGACCATTGCGACGAGCAGGACCAGGCCGACGAGCCCGCTCGTGAGCGGGTCGGACCGCCGGTCGGCCAGCCACTGCACCCGGGACAGGTCGCGCGCCCCGGCGGCCGCCGCAGCCGCGTGGGCCGCCGTCGCCGCACCCGGTCCGACGGCCCACACGGTGTCGGCGTCCGCCACGCGGCTGTCGGCCCCCGGGGGACGTGACCCGCTCCGCGCCTCCCGCGCGTCCGCGAGCGCCGCGGCGACCGCGGTGAGGGTGGCACGGTCGACGACGACCGTCGGGACGTCGTCGCCCGGCGGAGTCGGGAGGACGGGGGCCGCCCCCACGGGGTCCAGGTCGATCGTGACGTCGCCCCACCGCAGGGCGGCGTCCGCGTCGAGCAGCGGCGCGGCGACGAGCGCGGGGAGCGGCCGCACGCCCGTCCCGGCCCGTGCGAGGGCCGAGGCGTCGGCGAGGGTCGCGAGCGCGGGTGCCGGTCCGGTCGGGGTACGGGCGAGCAGGTCGGCGTAGGGGAGCGGGTCGACCGCGAGGACCCGCACCGTGCCCACGCGGGGCACGCCGAAGAGCTGCGCGTCGTCCTGCACGCGGGCGACGGCGACCGCGTCGACACCGTCGGCCGCGGCCAGCGTCTCGGCGACCTGCTCGACGGCGGGGTCCGGGGCGGTCGTGCGGACGACGACGTCGGCACCGACGGCGTCCCACGCGCCGTCCTCCTGACCGGCCCGTGCGGTGCCGACGAGCGCGGCGCAGAGCGCGACGAGGGTCGTGAGGACGACGAGCGCGACGAACGGCAGGACCGCGCCCGTGGACCGTGCGCGGGCCATCGCGAGCAGCGGCCCGGCCTTGCGGGACCGCCGCGCGGCGCCGAGCGCGGCGCCGACGAGCGGCGGGACCCCGCGCCACAGCAGCAGCGCACCGGTCACGGCGACGAGGACGGGCGCTGCGGCGAGCAGCAGGTCGGCCGCACCGGACAGCGACGCCGCACCGCGGCGCACGAGCGCGGTCGTCGCGCCGACGGCGACGATCAGCAGCGCGGCCTCGAGCGACACCCGCCGCACGGTGCGGACGCGCTGCGCGAGGCGTCGACGGTGCCGGTCGGTCGGCACCCGACGCGGCTCGACGCGGCGCGCCGTCACGGTCGCGCACACGGTGGCGGCGAGCACCCCGACGGCGGCGACGCCGGCGACCCACGGCCAGGTCACGGCACCGGGCGCGACGAGCGCGCCGACCACGAGCCCGACCGCGACGCCGGCGCCGACGACGACCGCCGACTCGGCGGCCGCGGTCCCCGCGACACCCGCGAGCGACGTCCCCCGTGCGCGGACGGTGCGCAGCGCGGTCGCGCGACGGCGCGCGAGAAGGTCGCCCGCGACGAGCAGCACCAGAGCGGCGCCGGCCGCGAGCCCGGTGAGCACGACGACCGCCTGCGACCAGGTGGCGTCCACGCGCCCAGCGACCTGCGTGAGCAGCAGGTCGAGGCGCGACGTCACGCGCACGTCCGACCCGGGGACGGTGAGCACGTCGGGGGCGGCCTCGAGGGCGGCGACCTGCCGGACCAGGTCGCGGGCGCCGGCGTGGTCGAGCGCGCCGGGGTCGACCGTGAGGCGGAACGTGCGCGTCACGCCGTCGGGCTCGAGCGCGGCGCGCGCGGCGGGCAGGGCCGCAGCCGTCAGCAGGCCCGCGACGACGGTCGTGCGCGCGTCGTCGCGTCCGTAGACGCGTGGTCCCAGGAGCTCGGCGCGGGCCGTCCAGGCCGGGTCGTCGACGTCCTGCGCGTCGTACACGCCCGTGACGACCAGCGGGACGGTGGTGCGGTCGGCCGTGGTCGCCGCGAGCGAGTCCCCGGCCCGCACGCCGAGGGTGTCCGCGACCGCCGCGGACAGGCCCACCTGGACGGCCCCGTCGGGGCCCGGGCGGCCGGGCGCGACGCCGTCACGCCACCGGACGGTCGGCTCCTGCCCCGCCCACACGTAGGCGAGGCGGAGCAGCCCGCCCGTCGGGAGTCCCGGGGTGCTGAGCGTCAGGTCGGTGCTCGACGCGGACGCGACGGGCGGGTCGAGGACGGCGCCCACGGCCGCGGGGAGCGCGGCGTCCAGGGTGCGGGCCACGTCGTCGACGCCGATCGTCGTGTCCGTCGCGCCCGCGGTCGCGTCGGACGTCCCCGCGCCGTACCGGGCGGCGACCACGAGGTCCGCGGCCGGGTCGGCCGACGCGACCGCGATGCGCACCGCGGTGTCGGCCCGGGCCGTCAGCAGCCGCGGGACGGCGTCGGTCACGGCGACCAGGAGCGCGACGACGACCGCGGTGACCAGCAGCGGCCACAGGTCGGCGCGGGCCCGGCGCCACGCGGCGCTCATGCGAGCGAGTCCATCCGCAGGCGCGCGATCGTCGAGCGGCGCACGACCCGCGACGCGAGCGGCAGGACGACGGCGGCGCACCCGAGCAGCAGGACGACGACTGCGGCCGCCTGCGCCGACCACGGCCACCGCGGGACGGCCGCGGGGACCGGGACGAGGCCCTCGGGCGACACCGCGAGCAGCGGCCCGACCGCCCAGCACGCGAGCAGGCCCAGGAGCGCGCCGAGCAGCAGCGGCGCCGCGACGACGAAGCCCTGCTCGGCGAGCACCGACGCGAGCACCGTGCGGCGGGACGCACCCAACCCACGCAGCCGCGCGACGTCGAGCTCACGCGCCTCGAGCGCGGCCGTCGCGTGCAGCGCGGTCCCCGCGAGCGCGAGCACGACGGCAGCGACCACCAGCAGCGCCGCGGCGGCGCGCTGCGCGGCCCGCAGGGGTCCGTCGACGGCGTCGCGCACCACGGCGGCGCGGTCGACGACCGGCGTCGTGCCGAGGCCGGCCAGCGTCGCGGCCGCGTCGGCGGGGACGTCACCGCCCACCCACCACGCGTCGGTGAGCGGCGCGAGGTCGCCCAGGCTGAGGGCGGCGCGGGACAGCGCGTCGACGTCGGCGAGCAGCGCGGGCCCGCGCGGCTGCGACGGCACGTAGGGGGTCACGCGCTGCACGACGGCCTCGACGCGCGTGAGGCCGAGCGACACCTGCACGCCGTCGCCGACGTCGATCCCGAGGTCCGCGGCGAGGGGTGCCGACAGCACGACCGGCACCTCCTCGACCGGCTCGAACGCGAGCGCGGTCAGCGCGCCCTCGGTCCAGTACAGGCCGGGCAGGTCGAGGCTGCCCGTGACGGTCAGGTGCACGCCGTCCGGCCCGGTGTCGGCGGTGACGTCGGTGAGGGTGAGGACGCCGAAGTCGTCGCGCGGCGGCGTGGCGGGCCACCACGAGCCGCCGGGTGCGGACGTCGCGCCGGGCAGGGTCACGTCGATCGTGAACCGGGGTGAGCCCCGCCGGTCGGGGTCGCTGCCGACGGCCGAGAGGCGCGCGTCGACCGCGACGACGCGGACGTCGCCCGGGACGTCGACGGTGGTCGTCGTCGCGGTGCCGTCGAGCAGCACGGTCCCGACGGGGACCGCGGCCCGGGCGCCGTCGGCGTCCTCGACGACGAGGCTCAGCACGGCCTCGACCGGGACGTCGTCGCCGTCGACCCGTCCCGCCACGACGACGTCCGTCCGCCCGCCCGTGAGCTGCGCGCCGACGGCCGCGCGGTCCGGCGCCAGCCCGGCCGTCGCGTCGCCCCAGCCGCCCGACGGGAGGCGGCCGCGCAGCAGGCCGTCGGCGTCCCGCGTGTCGACCGCGACGAGCTGCACGGCTTCGTCGCCGCTGTTCGCACGCGAGCCGAGCACGGTCGGGCGCGTCGTCGCGGGGCTGATGCGCCCACCGGTCGTGTCGCGCACGGCCGCTCCCGAGCCGAGGACGTCGCCGGGGGCAGGGACGGACAGGTCCGTCCCGACGAGCGCCGCGGCCTGGTCGCGCTGCGACTGCGTCCACGTCGCGGCGAACCCGACGCCGAACGTCGCGCACGCCGTGGCGAGCACCAGGAGGAACGCCGCAGCGGCACCCTGGCGGCGACGCGCGACTCCCCAGGCGGCGAGCGGCAGCGTGAGCGTGCGGGCCGAACCGGCGCGCGCGTCGACCCGACGCGCGAGGAGCGCGAGCGGGCGCAGCAGGAGCGCCGCCCCGGCGATCAGGCAGACCACCGGCGACGCGACCAGCACGGGGTCGACCACGGTGCCGGTCGCGACACGGTGCGCGCGGAGCTGGAGGAACGCGAGGGCGGCGAGCGCGAGCAGCAGCAGGTCGGCGCCGGACCGGGCGACCACGCCGACCCGGTCGTCACGGCCGCGCGGCGACGACGTGCGCAGCCAGGGCAGCACGAGCAGGCCGCCGAGGACGAGCGTCACCGCAGCGACGCTCACCACGAGCGTCGCCAGGCCGCCCGGCGGCACGGGTGCAGGCCCGAGACCGACCGCGTCCGCGAGCGCGCGGTACAGGGCGAGCGCGAGGCCGGCCGCGGGGACGACGGCGAGCACCGCGAGCGCGGCAGCCTCGGCCGCGGCCTGCGCGACCAGCCGTCGGCGGCCCATGCCACGCGCGGCGAGGAGCGCGGCCTCAGGCGCGCGGCGACCGGCGACGAGGCGTGCGGCGAGTGTCACGGTCGTCGCGGCGAGCGCGCCGCCGAGCAGCGCGACGGCGAGCACGCCGGAGCCCGTGACGCGACCCTGCTCACGAGCGGTGCCGAAGGTGCGCGCGTACGGGCGGTCGACGACGATGTTCTGCGCGTGCTGCTCCAGCGCGGTCTCGAGCTCGCCCGGCACCGCGTCGACGCCGTCACCGGCACGGACGAGGTCGTGCGCGTCGGCGCGGCTGAGGTCCGGCTGCACGGTCAGGGTGACCCGGCGCAGCGGGATGCCGCTGTCGGCGACGCCTGCGGGTGGGACGACGAAGGGTCCGTAGGCCGCGAGGTGACCACGGAAGTCGGGGCTGACGCCCGCGCCGCGCAGCGGGTCCTCCTGCCAGGACGCGCCGGGCCGGGGTGCGAAGGTCCCGACGACGGTCAGGGCGACCCCGTTCCCGCCCGCCTCGGCGGCGAGCGCCGTCGTGCTGCCGACGTCGAGGCCGAGGGCGGTGGCGGCCGCCACGGGGAGCGCGGCCTCGCCGCGTGCGGCGGGCCACCGGCCCGCGACCACGGTCCCGCGGGCGTCCGGGTCGTCGAGCTCGGCGAGGTAGCCCAGCCGGACGGGTCCTGAGTCGGCCGGCAGATACTGCACGACGCTGGACGCCCACGTGGTCCGCGTCGTCGGGAGGTCGCCGAACGGTGTCGTGAGCAGCGCGGTCGCCGTCGCGAGGGCGTCCGACGCGTCGCGGGCGGTCGCGGCGACGAGCGGGTCCACGTCGGGGTCGTCGGCGTCCTCGGGGAATCCCAGCGCCACGGCGACCTCCACGTCGGCGGCGGGCGCGTCGGACATCGCGAGCTGCAGCGCCCGCTGCGGCGCCGCGGTCGTGAGCAGCACGCACACGCCGACCAGCGCCGACCCGGCGACCATGACGGCGAGCACGGCCGCGAGCACGCCCACCTGCGCGCGGCCGCGTCGCCAGACGTGCTCACCCACGCGCGACCGCCTCGACCACCCGGCCGTCGACGAGGTGCAGCGCGCGGTCCGCGAGCGCGATCATCACGGGGTCGTGCGTCGAGACGATCGCGGTCATCCCCTCGGCCTCGACGACGCCGCGGATCAGCGCCATGACGGCGAGGCCGGTCTCGCTGTCGAGCTGCCCGGTCGGTTCGTCGGCGACGAGGAGCCGCGGGGACGACGCGAGGGCGCGGGCGATCGCGACGCGCTGCTGCTGGCCGCCGGACAGCTCGTCGGGGCGCTGCTCGGCGTGCTCGGCGAGGCCGACGAGCTCGAGCAGCATCTCGACGCGACGTTCGCGCACGTCGACGGGCGCCTCGTGCAGCCTCAGCGGCACGCCGACGTTCTCCGCGGCCGTGAGGGCGGGCATGAGCCCGAACGTCTGGAAGACGAAGGCGACGCGGTCGCGTCGGAGCGTGGCCTGCCCGTCGTCGTCGAGGGACGCGACGTCGACGCCGTCGACGTGCACGGTTCCCTCGTCCGGGCGGTCGAGACCGCCGACGAGGTTGAGCAGCGTCGTCTTGCCCGATCCCGAGCGTCCGACGAGCGCGACGAGCTCGCCGGGGGCGACGTCGAGGTCGACGCCGCGCAGCGCGTGCACCGCGGACCGCCCGCTGCCGAACGTGCGGTGCACGCCGCGGACCTGCACCGCAGCGCCGGGGGTGGGGCTCACCGGGCACCGCCGTCGCGCCAGACGGCCAGGTGGTCGGCCTCGAGCACGAGGCGCACACGGCTCGTGAGGGCGAGCGCCTCGCGGTACTCGCGAGGCACCTGCAGCCGGCCGGCCCGGTCCATCACCGCGTACTCCTCGTGCACGACGTCGCCGTCGGTCTCCCGGCGCAGCACCTCGCTGCTGGTGCGCCCGTCACGGATCGCGACGGTCCGCTCGACGAGCGCGCTCACGGCGGGGTCGTGCGTCACGACGACGACGGTCGTGCCGGCCTCGCGGTTCACGGTGCGCAGCGTCTCGAAGACCTCCTGCGTCGTGGTCGTGTCGAGCTCACCCGTCGGTTCGTCGGCGAGCAGGAGCTGCGGCGCGTTGGCCAGGGCCGTCGCGATGGCCACGCGCTGCTGCTCACCGCCCGACATCTCCTGCGGCTGCCGGTCGGCGACGTGGCCGACGCCCACGAGCTCGAGCAGCTCCTCCGCGCGCCTCCGCCGCTGCCGGCGGGGGACCGTCGTGATCGGCAGCGCCACGTTCTGCCGCGCGGTCAGGTAGGGGAGCAGGTTGCGCGACGTCTGCTGCCACACGAACCCGACCATGTGCCGCCGGTAGACGACGCGGTCACGCGCGGGCATCGCCATGAGGTCCCAGCGGCCGACCCGCACGCGGCCCGCGGTCGGCGCGTCCATCCCGGACAGGACGCCGAGCAACGTCGACTTGCCCGACCCGCTCGCCCCCACGACCGCGACCATCTCGCCCTCGTGCACGAGCAGGTCCAGCCCCTGCAGCGCCTGCACCTCGACGCTGCCCGACTGGTAGATGCGCACGAGGTTGTCGCACACGACGAGCGCGTCGTGCCCGTACTGCGCCGGGCGCGGAGCGCGGCCGCCCAGCGCCTCGAGCGTGCTCTCGGACACCGACCGCTCCCTCCGTCGCACGAACGTCCACCGCGCAGACTAGGCGTGTTCACGCTCACATCGGGGCGAACGCGCTCCGTGGCACGGGCGTACCGTCGTCGTGTGGAGCTGCGCATCCGTGGGCACGACCTCCCGGGCCGCACCTGCGGCGGGTTCACCGACGTGCACGTCGGCGTGCAGGTGGGGCGCGCACCCGCCGGGCTCGTCCCGGCCGACGCGGCCGACCCCGAGTGGCGCGTCGAGCTCGAGGTCGTCGACGACGGCCAGGACGTGCGCGGACCGGCCGTGCAGGGGCGTCGCGGTGAGCGGTTCGTCTACCTCACGTGGGGACAGGGGTCGGGCGACGACTTCGCGATGTTCCGGCGCGCGAAGCTCATGCTCGCCGACCTCCCCGCGACGACCGGCGTCGTGGTCGCCGACGTCGACCTGACCGACGACGCCGGCCTCCCGCGGGCGGCCCGTCTGCGCCCACCCGCCGTCCGGTGGTCGACGCGGCCCTAGCCCAGCCCCGCCCGCGGCGCGCCCTACCGGGTGACGACGGCCTGGATCTCCGCGACCGGGAGCTCCGCGGTCGCCGTCGTCGTCTGCGGCTCACCCACTTCCCGCGTCCCCGCAGTGGCCGTCGAGGTCCACGTCGCGTGCCACCTGCCCGTCGCGGTCAGGGTCGTCGTCGGCAGGCTCTGCCCGGCCTTGACGCCCTCCCGCGCCGACGAGCGCGTGAACACGATCGCGCAGCCCTGCGTCGCACCGGCCGCCCAGGCGGTCCCCGGCGTGCCGGTGCAGGTGACGGCCTCGGCACCGGGAGCCTCGACCCGCAGCGAGTCGAACGTCGACGTGACCGTCGCGGACAGCCCGGGGATCTCCGCCGTGACCTGGACCTGCACGGTCGGGTCGTCCAGCCACACCCACGTGTCGATCCCGACGAACGTCGACCCGTCCCCGGCCCGGCGCGGGTTCCACTGCACCTGACCGGTCGGCAGGTCGGTCTCCTCGAACGCGATCTGCGCGAGCGTCTCCGGGGGGACGACCTGCGCGTTCGGCGGTGTCTCGCTCGCCTCGACGTAGACGATGTCGTGCGTGGCACGGAACGCCGCGTACGCGGCCTGGTAGGCCGCGGAGTCCGGGAACCGGTCGCTGTCGCACGTCGGGTACCACCAGTGCCCCTCGGCGTCGTCCTGGTGCTCGAGGTACCCCGGCCACGGCTCGAACGTGTCCTCCGGCGGCAGATGGTGCTGGAGGTCGCGGAAGCTGCCGCCGGGCGCCCACGCGTCCGCGTACTCCTGGCCCGTCCACGTCTGCCGGTAGAAGCACGCCGGCGCGGCGCGCACCGTCCGCCGTCCCGACGTCGCGCTCTCACCCCCGCCGCGCACGCCCGTGCCCCACACGACGACCGAGATCCCCTCGCCGTCGGCACCCGCCCCGACCCCCGAGCCACCGCCCGACCCGGGCGGCGGCGACGTCCCGCCGCAGGACCGGTCGAGACAGACGTCACCGGCTCCCGGGGCCGCTCGCAGGGCGGCAGGGCGGAAGGTCGACGCCGCGTGCACGGGCGTCGCAGCCAGGACGACGAGCGCAGCGATTACGGCGACGGCCTGTGCGCGACGGGTCGCCGTCAGCACGGCTCACCGGTGTTGTCGGTGGTCGTCACCTGCCACGGGAGGTCCGGCGTCTTCGTCAAGCCCGTCACCACGACGGCGGGAGCGGCGCCCACCTCGGCCCCGGTGCGGGTCGTCCCGTCCGCGAGCGTGACGACGGCGCCCGTCGAGTCGTTGCAGGTCCTGATCGTGGCCGTCACCGCGTCGGCCTGGACGTCGAGGAAGCGGACCGAGGTCCGGCCGCCGATGTCCAACCCGGCGTTGCCGTCGACCTGGGTCCGCACGACGTCGAGCACGGCCGGAGCCGCGACGGCCTCGAGCGTGCCGGCGACGGCGCCGTCCGTGGTCGAGCGCCAGAACTCCACCTCGAAGAGCGTGTAGACGTCGAGCGCCGCGCGGGCGTCACCGGTGACGTCGGGCAGGTCCTCGAACCGGATGCCCAGGGCCTCGTCGGACCGGTCGATCGGGCCCGACGCGGTCGCCGTCGGTGTCGGCGTCGGGCTCGGTGCCGCGCTGGTCGCCGCCGCCGGGGTCGGCTCGGGCTCGGGCGTGGTGCACGCGGCGAGCAGCAGCCCGGCGCACGCGATCGTCACGGTCGTCCGAACGGTCGCTCGCACGGGTCGGCCTCCTGATGTCGGGTTTGTCCGGGCGACGATAGCGAACCCGCGCACGCCCGGGCCGGGCCGTTCCGCCGAACGTGTCCCGCACGCCGGGGGGACGTGGTCGACGCGGGCCGGTGCCGAGCCGCGGGCGGACCCTGGTTCCCCCGCGGAGCGCGCCGCTAGCGTGGCGAGCACCGACGTCCGCGCCGAGCGAGGAGGACCGCCATGCGATCCGTGCTCGTGACGGGCGCGTCGACCGGGATCGGCCGCGCGACCACCGCCGCCCTCGTCGCCGCACGCTTCCACGTCTGGGCGACCGTGCGCCGGCCGGACGACGCCGACAGCCTGCGAGCCGAGCACGGCGACGCCGTCACCACCCTCCTCCTGGACATCACCGACGACGAGGCCGTGCGCGCTGCGGGGGAGCAGGTCCTCGCGGCGGGACCGCTGTTCGCGCTGGTCAACAACGCGGGCGCGGCACTGCCCGGGCCGCTCGAGCACCTGCCGCTCGACGTGCTGCGCCGCCAGCTCGAGGTGAACCTCGTCGCCCAGCTCTCCGTCACGCAGGCGATGCTGCCCGCGCTGCGGGCGAGCCGGGACGCCGCGCAGGACGCACGGATCGTGATGATCGGGTCCATCGGGGGCCGGCTCGCCGGGCCCGTGCTCGGTGCCTACAGCGCGGCGAAGTTCGGACTCGTCGGCCTGGCCGGGTCGCTGCGCGCCGAGCTCGCACCGTCGGGCATCCGCGTGCTGCTCGTCGAGCCGGGAGCCATCGCCACACCCATCTGGGCACGCGGCGAGGCCGCCGGCCAGGCCGTCACCGACGCGATGACCCCCGAGGCCCTCGTCCGCTACCGCGCACAGATCGACCACGCCCTCGCGAACGCGCGCCGCAGCGCGGTCCGTGGCGCCCCGCCCGAACGCGTGGCGCGTGCCGTCGTGCGCGCCCTCCTCGACCGGGACCCGGCACCGCGCCGCGTCGTCGGCCGCGACGCCCGCGTCGCCGCCGCGATGGTGCGCGTGCTGCCGCACCGCGCGCTCTACCGCCTGACGGCCGCGCGTCGCTGAGCCGCTCGGCGGCGCGGTACCGGTCTGCGCCCGTCGACGAGGACCGCGGTCCTCACCGTGCGCCGAGCCGTCCGTGGCGGCCGTCGCCCAGCACCCCGAGCGCCGGCTCGTCCGCCTACGTCGCAGGCAAGAGATCGGCAGGGCTGCCGATGTCCTGGGACCCGGACGTGGGTTGGATGGTGCGTACCGGGCGTTGCGGAGAACGCCAGGTCGCCGGACGGCGAGACCGGACCGGAGAGTCGCGGGTCGTGCACCCGTCGGATCGGTGCACGACCGCTCGCACGACCTGAGCACGACCCCGACCGGCGTCGGGGTCCGGCGGACCCGAACGGAGATCGACATGGCACGTGCGGTCGGCATCGACCTGGGCACGACGAACTCGGTCATCGCCGCGTGGGAGGGCGGCGAGGCGACGGTGGTCCCCAACGCGGAGGGGGCCCGCACCACGCCGTCGGTGGTCGCGTTCACCGAGAGCGGCGAGCGGCTCGTGGGCCAGCTGGCTCGGCGGCAGGCCGTCCTCAACCCGAAGGGGACGATCTACTCGGTCAAGCGGTTCATGGGCCGGCGCTACGACGAGGTGCAGACGGAGGCCGAGCAGGTCACCTACGACGTCGTGCCCGACGACGGCGGCAACGCGCGGATCGAGGTCCGCGGCAAGCTGCACGCGCCGGAGGAGATCTCCGCCCTCATCCTGAGGAAGCTCGCCGAGGACGCCGGCCGCCAGCTCGGGGAGAGGGTGACGCAAGCGGTCATCACGGTCCCGGCGTACTTCAACGACGCCCAGCGGCACGCCACGCGGGACGCCGGCAGGATCGCGGGGCTCGAGGTGCTCCGGATCATCAACGAGCCGACCGCGGCGGCACTCGCCTACGGGCTGGACAAGCGGGAGCACGAGATCGTGCTGGTGTTCGACCTGGGGGGCGGCACGTTCGACGTGAGCGTCCTCGACGTCGGCGACGGCGTCGTGGAGGTCCGGGCGACGGCCGGTGACACGCACCTGGGTGGTGACGACTTCGACCGGCGCGTCGTCGACCACCTCGCCGACCAGTTCCAGCAGGAGAACGGCATCGACCTGCGCAAGGACCCCCAGGCGCTGCAGCGGCTGTCCGAGGCCGCGGAGAAGGCGAAGGTCGAGCTCAGCTCCGTCACCCAGACCCAGGTGAACCTGCCCTTCGTCACCGCGGACGCCACCGGACCCAAGCACCTCACGTCGACGCTGATGCGCTCGACGTTCGAACAGCTCACGGCGGACCTCGTCGAACGCACGATGGGACCGGTCCGGCAGGCGATGTCCGACGCGAAGCTCGGCGCGGACGACGTCGACGAGGTCATCCTGGTGGGCGGCTCGACGCGGATCCCGGCGGTGCAGGCGCTCGTGAAGCGCCTCACCGGCGGCAAGGAACCGAACATGACCGTGAACCCCGACGAGGTCGTCGCCGTCGGTGCCGGCATCCAGGCCGGGGTCCTCACCGGCGACGTCTCCGACGTCCTCCTGCTCGACGTGACCCCGCTGTCCCTCGGCGTCGAGACCCAGGGCGGCCTCATGACGAAGGTCGTCGAGCGGAACACGACCATCCCGGTGCGCCGCAGCGAGACGTTCTCCACGGCCACCGACGACCAGCCCGCGGTCGACATCGTGGTGCTCCAGGGCGAGCGCGAGCGCGCCGCCGACAACCGCGTGCTCGGCCGGTTCCAGCTCACGGGCATCCGCCCGGCACCCCGGGGAGAGCCCCAGGTCGAGGTCGTCTTCGACATCGACGCCAACGGCATCCTCAACGTCACCGCACGCGACAAGGACACCGGGGTCGAGCAGGGCATCACGATCTCCGAGAGCACCAACCTCGACCAGTCCGAGATCGAGCGCATGGTGCAGGAGGCCGAGCGCAACCGGACGTCGGACCAGCAGCTCCGCCAGGAGGTCGACGCACGCAACCAGCTCGACTCGCTGGCCTACCAGGTCCAGCGCCGGCTCGACGAGCTCGGCGACGCGGCGCCGTCGCACGAACGCGCTCGGGCCGAGATGCTCGTCGCCGACGCCCGCCGGGCCGTCGAGGAGCAGGCACCGACAGGGCGTGTGCGCGAGCTGACCGACGAGCTGCAGCAGGTCCTCGCCGGCCTCATGGCGGCGCCGGCAGCGGCGAGCGAGACGGCCGGCGTCGGCGCGCGCACGACCGGCACGGCGGGCGACGCCGAGGACGACGTCATCGACGCCGAGTTCGACCGCGGCTGACGACCGATGACCGACCACGCGGCGGGCACGCCGACAGGCACCGGGACCGACGCGCCGACCGACGCGCCGGACCCGGTGCGTGAGGGCCGGCCGGGCACCGCCGAGCCGTCGCAGGACGGGACCGCGCCCCCGGTCGCGGCCGCCGACGCGCCGCCCGCGGGCCCCGACGTCGCCCAGCTGCAGGACCGCTGGCGACGCGCCCTGGCCGACCTGGACAACCTCCGCAAGCGGTACGCGACGGAGCTGGAGCGCGAGCGTGGGCTCGAGCGGGACCGTGTGACCTCGGCCTTCCTCCCGGTCCTCGACAACATCGACCGCGCGCTCGAGCACGCCGGGGCGGACCCGCGCTCGATCCTCGAGGGCGTCCACGCGCTGCGCGAGCAGGCCCTCGCGGTCGTGGCAGGGCTCGGCTTCCGACGGGAGGACGAGCCCGGCGTCCCGTTCGACCCGACGCGCCACGAGGTGGTCGCGGTGGTCGACGCCGGTGACGCCGACGTGGCCCCCGGTGCCGTGGTGCAGGTGCTGCGGCCCGGGTACGGCGCCCCCGGGCACCAGCTGCGGCCGGCGACCGTCACCGTGGCGCAGGGCCCGGCGGGCTGACCGATGGCTCGCGACTACTACGACGTGCTCGGGGTGTCGCGCGACGCGGGACCCGACGAGCTCCAGCAGGCGTTCCGCCGGCTGGCGCGGCAGAACCATCCCGACGTGACCCGGGACCCGGGCGCCGAGGAGCGCTTCAAGGAGGTCAACGACGCCTACTCGGTGCTGTCGGACCCCGACAAGCGCACGAAGTACGACCGCTTCGGCGACGACTTCCGGCACGTGCCCGACGACTGGGAGGAGCGCGTGCGGGCGGGTGCGGGCGGAGGTCCGGGTCGCGGTCGCCGGACCGCGTGGACGGGGGGCGGCGGCCCTCGTGCGGGCCGCGCCGACTCGGGTGACGGCGGCTTCTGGGGAGGGTCGGGCGGCGTCGACATCGAGGACCTGCTGGGCGACATGTTCGGGGGGCGCGCGAGGAGCCGGGCGGGCCCGCTCCCCGGGGCCGACCAGGAGGCCGAGCTGCCGCTCACCGTCGAGGAGGCCTACCGCGGAGGGCGTCGGCAGATCACCCTCAACGGCCCGGACGGCCCTCGCCAGTACACGGTCACGATCCCGCCGGGCGTCACCGAGGGACGGCGCATCCGGTTGGCGGGTGAGGGCGGCCGCGGTGCGGGCGACGGGCCGGCCGGCGACCTGTACCTCGTCGTGCGGCTCCAGCCCCACCCCCTGTTCGACGTGGACGGGAAGGACATCACGGTGCCGCTCAAGGTCGCTCCGTGGGAGGCGACCCTCGGGACGGCCGTCCCGGTGCCGACACCGGGCGGGGACAGGACGGTGACGGTCCCCGCGGGGTCGTCGTCCGGGAGACGCCTGCGCCTGCGGGGCGAGGGCCGAGTCGGCGGGCGGTCGCGCGTGCTCTGGGGCATGGTGCTCGCCAACCGTCCGTGGCTCCTCCTGCCGGGCTCAAGTCGGCGCTCGTCGCGGCCCTGGCGACCGGCGCCGTCGCCACGATCAACTCCACCGTCTGGCTGCTCGCGAGCTCGTTGTCGTGGTGGCGCCTCCTCGTGGCGACGATCCCCTCCATCGCGCTCGTGGTGGGGTGGCTCGTGATCGACGGGGAGCTGTGGGACCGTCCCGACGACGACTCCGCGCAGGCGCGTGAGCGTTCCCGGCGGTACAACGTCTCGACGATCCTCACGCTGACCACGGGCGTGCTCATCGCGTACGTGGCGCTGTACGTCGTCAACCTCGCGTGACCTGGGACCCGTGTACGAGCTGGCCCCGCGCACCTGAACGACCCGCGACGAGGGGCCGCGACGCGTCCCGGACGGACCTCGCGCCCCCTTCGATCGGTCGAACGACCGATTGTGCGGCGCCCGGCCAGCCAGCAACGTGGAGGGCTCACACGGCGGTCCGCGCCCGCGCGAGGCGCTGAGTCGCGACCAGGACGTCGTAGCGACGACCGGAGGACGACGGACATGGGGGCCTGGACACCCGAGGCGGAGCCGAGCAGCACCGGCGGCGCCGCCGTGACCCTCGTCGAGGGGTCGTCGTTCTGCATCAGCACCCCGAACGGCGACCTCAGCGGCGCGGGCCCGCACGGGGTGTTCTTCCGTGACACCCGCATCCTGTCGAGGTGGGAGCTGCGCGTCGACGGCGAGACCCCCGAGCCCTTGGCTGCCATGACACCGGCGCCCTACCGGGGGACCTTCCTCGGGCGGCTGCCGCGTCGCACCGGCCGGACCGACACGAACCTCGTCGTGGAGCGTGACCGACGCGTGGGCAACGGGGTGCGGGAGGACCTCACCATCCGCAACTCGGCCGGCGAGCCGGCGGGCTGCACGGTGACGATCGCCGTCGAGGCGGACTTCGCGGACCTCTTCGAGGTCAAGGACGGCCGCGTCCAGGCGCGGGGGGAGCGGCGCGCCCAAGGCGAGGGCGAGCGCCTGGTGCTCGACCAGCGCTGGCGCGACCAGCACCGCGGCGTGGTCGTGGTGGCGCCCGGCGCCACGGTCGACGCGATGCCGAGCGCGTCCGACAGCGCAGGCGTCATCCGGTACGACGTCGTCGTCCCTGCGCGGGGCGCGTGGACGGCGTCGATGCTCGTCCAGCCCGTGGTGGACGGCCAGGACGTCGAGCCCTCCTTCCCGCTGGACCGCCCGCTGAGCGAGGCGTTGCCCGCCCAGCGCCTGGAGCGCTGGCAGGAGAGCACGCCGCTCGCGACGGCCGGGCACGAGGGGTTGCAGCGCGTCCTGAGGCGCAGCCAGCAGGACCTCGGCGCCCTGCGCATCTTCGACCCGCAGGACCCGTCCATCGCCGCGGTCGCCGCCGGCGCGCCGTGGTTCATGGCGCTGTTCGGCCGCGACTCGCTCCTGACCGCGTACATGGCGCTGCCGGTCGACCGCAGCCTGGCGCTGGGGACGCTCCGCACGCTCGCGCGCCGCCAGGGCCGCGTCACCGACCCGCTCACCGAGGAGGAGCCCGGGCGGATCCTGCACGAGGTCCGTCTCGGGGTCGAGTCCGGACTGTCGCTCGGCGGCGGGAGCACCTACTACGGGACCGTCGACGCGACGCCCCTGTTCGTCGTGCTCCTCGGGGAGCTCGCGCGGTGGGGTGCCGAGCCCGACGAGGTCGCGGAGCTGCTGCCCCACGCCGACCTGGCGCTCGAGTGGGTCAGGCGCCACGGTGACCGCGACGGGGACGGTTTCGTCGACTACAAGCGGGCGACCGACCGCGGGCTCGCGAACCAGGGGTGGAAGGACTCCTGGGACGGGATCACGTTCGCCGACGGGACCCCGGCCGCCGCGCCGATCGCGCTCTGCGAGGTGCAGGGGTACGTCTACGACGCCTACCGCAGCCGCGCCGAGCTCGCGCGCCTGGTGGGGGAGGAGGACGTGGCGCGGACGTGGGACGACCGCGCGACGGCGCTCAAGGTCGCGTTCAACGAGCGGTTCTGGCTCCCCGAGCGCGGCTGGTTCGCCCTCGCGCTCGACCGGGACGGTCGTGCGGTCGACTCGTGCGCGTCGAACATGGGGCACTGCCTGTGGAGCGGCATCGTCGACGAGGACAAGGCTCCGCACGTCGTCCGCCACCTGCTGTCCCCGGCGATGTTCAGCGGCTGGGGCGTGCGCACGCTCAGCACCGAGATGGGCGCCTACGACCCTGTCAGCTACCACAACGGCTCCGTCTGGCCGCACGACAACGCCTTCATCGTCGCCGGCCTCATGCGCTACGGCTTCGTCGAGGAGGCGCAGCGCGTCGCCGAGGGCGTGCTCGAGGCGGGCCTGCACTTCGGCGAACGGCTGCCCGAGCTCTTCTGCGGCTTCGACCGGGAGGAGTACCCGGAGCCGGTCGCGTACCCCACGTCGTGCTCGCCGCAGGCGTGGGCGGCCGCCGCGCCCGTGCACCTCATGCGCACCCTGCTGAGGTTCGACCCGCACCTGCCGCGCGGAGAGCTCTGGGTCGACCCGGTGCTCCCCGCGGCCTTCACGCCGCTGCGTGTGGACGGTGTGGCGCTCGGTCAGTCGAGGATCGACCTCGACGTGTCGGCGGACGGCACGGTGGTCGAAGGCGCGCCTGCGGGCGTGGAGGTGCGCCACGCGTGGTCCCGGAGCCCGGACGCGGCGACGCGGTCCTGACGGGTCCCGGGGCGCGCCCCCCGAGGAGGGTCCTGGGCGCGCGGGACGGCAGGGGCGAGCGGCCGACGTCCACGGCACGCGTACGCGCGGTCAGGACGCGCGTCGGCGGTGCTGGCTGGTCTGCCGGTAGTGCGGCGGCGGGCCGAACTGGAGCTCCCGGTAGAGCCGGACGTGCTCGGCCACCATCCGCTCGGTGCTGAACCGGCGGCCGACGACCGTCCGGCACGCCGCGCGGTCGAGCTGCGGCGCCTCCAGGAGCGCCGCGGCGAGCCGGAGGACGCCCGAGCGCAGGAAGCCGGTGACGCCGTCGTCGACGATCTCCGGTGCCGAACCGACCGGCGTCGCGACGACGGGTGTGCCCGTGGCGAGTGCCTCGATCATCACCAGACCGAACGGCTCCGCCCACTGCATAGGGTTCACGAGCGCGCACGAGCCCCCGACCAGCTCCAGCTTGTCGACGTAGCCGAGCTCGCCGACGAACTCCACCACCGAGCACAGCAGCGGCCGGACCTCGGCGTCGAAGTACGCGCGCTCGGCCGGCTCGCGCAGCTTGGCCGCCATGCGCAGCGGGACGCCCGCCGCGCGGGCCACGAGCGCGGCCTCACGCGGCCCCTTCTCGGGGCACATGCGTCCCAGGAAGCTCGCGTAGCCGCCGTCGCCGCGGCCGACGGGCACCGACTCGACGTCCAGGCCGTGATGGATCACGCCCGCCAGCGGGACGCCGACCGCACTGGCCGCCTGGTCGTGCGAGATCACCACGAGGGCGACATCGCGCATCGCACGGTAGAGCGGGCCCAGCGACGCGTCGAAGGGCCCGTGCGCAGTCGTCACGACGCGTGCCCCTGCCGGGCGGTGTCGGTACAGCGGACCCGAGATGGTGTGGTCGTGCACGACGTCCACGTCGGCCATGGCCGCGTAGCTCGTGACGACATGCCGCAGCTCGGTGAGCGCCCCGGCGGACACCGGTGCCTCCCGGGCCGCCTCGTCCGTCCCGGCGACCCGCGGCACCGGGCAGGTGCTGTTGGCCGCGGCGGCGAGCAGCACCTCGTGACCGGCGCGGACGAGACCCCGGGCCAGCCGGTCGACGACGGACTCCGTACCGCCGTAGGCGGGGGGTGGCACGGGGACGCCCGGAGGAGCGATGAGACCGATGTACATGAGGGCGACGTCCTTCGTGGCGGGGGCCGCGCGTGGCTCGCGCCGGGCTCGTGCCGCCATGACACCTGACGTACGCCCTCGGGGACATCGGCAGTGCGACCCATTCCGGCCGTGCCGCTGCGTCACCACCGGCCCGGCGGTTCTGCCCGCTCGGGCAACATGCGTGCGCGTTCCGCTGCGCGCGCGCCCTGGACGCTCAGGCCGTCGCGCGCCGTCATGGTGCTCGGGGACCCAGGAGGGCGAGTGCCGGTCCACGAGCGCGGTGACCAGGGCGCGAAGCGCACAGGCGGCGCCACACCCGCGAAGCGGGCGGCGCGACGCCCGAGAGCGCCGTCGAGGGCGCTGTCGTCGCTGCGGCCCGAGGACGTCATCGGCCTCCAGCGGGACGCCGGCAACCGCGCCGTCGCGACGTACGTCCAGCGGGAGCTCGACCCCGAGTCGCTCGCCGGCGTGCACGCGCGCGAGCCGATCCCGACGAGCGGACCGGACATCCGGCCCGCGCTGCAGGCCAGGTACCCGGCCCTGCTCGGCGCCCTGACGCGCGAGCAGCTCGAGCAGTGGCAGAAGGTCGTCGACCACTACACGATCGCGTGGCACGTCGACGCGCGGCTGCGGAGGCTGTGGGACGACTTCGCCTACTACGGCGCGGTGCGTGAGCAGCACCCGGACTACGTGAAGGAGCGGCGCCGGCTGCTGCGTGCCGTGCCGTCGAAGCCCGACGAGCGCCTCCCGGTCGACGTGCGGCTGCTGCTCGCCGACGACGTGCGGCAGCCGCCCGAGTGGGACGTCAAGGCGGAGACCGAGTTCCGGCAGTGGGCCGTCGAGCAGATCACGAGGCAGCCGCTCGAGCTGAACCTGCGCCCGACGCCCGGTGAGGCGCTGGGGCAGCACCCGATGCCCGGGATCGTCCACAAGACGAAGGGCTTCGTGACGGCGGACGACCTGCGCAACGACTACCCGGAGGAGTACGCGAGGCGCGTCTCGAACCGGGAGGAGCTCGCGAAGCTGCGGGAGGCGCTCAAGGAGACGACCGAGGTGTGGCACGAGCTCCATCCGATGCACGTCGAGCGCAGCGCGATCAACGCGCGGCGGATCGGGTTCGGGGTCGTCCGGCACATCTCCGAGGCGCTCGGGGAGGGCAGCCAGGCGTACCCGTCGCTGCGCATCTGGGACCAGCCGCGCCAGCTCATCGAGCAGGCCTGGCCGCTGCTGCGCGAGCGCAAGTACGAGCTCGCGGTGCCGCTCATCGCCATGGCCGAGCAGTCGACCGCCGACGCGGCGACGAGGTTCTCGGCTTACGAGAACCGTGTCATGACAGGCGCGGGCACCGCCGTGAAGTGGCTCAACCGGCTCAAGACGACCGGGACGATCGCCGCGGGGATCGCCTCGGGCGGGCTCGGTCTGACGGGGTCCGCCCTCGTCGCCGGCGGCTACACGCTCACGCAGGAAGGGCTGGGCCGGGCCGCCGAGATGCACTACGGCCAGCGCAAGGACCTCGGGCTCGCGAGCCTCGTGCAGGCCGCCGGCGTGAGCGCCGTCATGACCTACCTCGGTGGCGCGCTGCAGGCCCGGTTCCAGGTCGCGATCAAGGCGCGCATCGAGCGGATCCCCGACCTCGCAGGCACGAAGCTCGCCGAGCTCACCGCGAGCGCGATGGCGGCCGGCACCTCGTCCGTCTACATGACGGCGACCGAGACCGCGCTGAAGGCCGTCGTCGAGGGCAAGGCCCTGCCGAAGAACGCGAGCGAGCTCGCCGACCTCATCGTCGACGGCGTCGTCGAGAACGTCGCGATGGACCTCGGCCTGGCCCGCGTGAACAGCCGGGTCGCGAAGGAGTACGAGGCGTGGCGGGGCGGCTCGCGCGGGCCCGCGGTCACGGTGCCCGAACCGACCGGCCGGGGCGACGCCGCGCGTGCCGCGCCCACGGTCGACGTCCCGGGCACGGCCGGCAGCGGGAACGGCAAGGTCCCAGCCGGCCGGCTCTCCGACGTCGCCGTGCGCGCTCTCCTCACCGAGGCCGGCGGGTGGCAGCGGCTCCACGCCGAGCTGCAGGGCGGGACGGGCCTCGGTGCGACGCTGCCGCTCCCGGAACGTCAGGCGCTCATCGCGCGGTTCGAGGCGCATCGCGAGGGCCTCGCGCGCAACGCGGGCACGGTGTTCGACGGCACGGTCCTCATCGTCGAGACCGGTGCCGGTCGCCAGGTCGAGGTGCACTTCACGGGCGACGACGCCGGGCAGCACGTGAAGGACGCGACCGAGTACCTCGACGCGAAGTCGCCGGGATGGGCGAAGCAGACCGACGTGCGGCTCGTGGCCGATCCGGCGTCGACCACGTCGCCCAAGGCCACGACCGGCGGACCGGGCGCCACGGACGCCGCCCAGATCGTCGAGCGCCTCAGCCCGGAGGCGCGAGCGCTCGCCGCGGAGTTCGTCGCCGTCTACGAGGGCTACCTCACGATGGACCCCCACGCGCGGTTCGACGTCCTGCTCGGGATCGCGAACCGGCAGCTCGTCGCGGCGGGCGCGCCGCCCCTCATCCCGAACCACATCCACAACCCGAGGCCCGAGCAGTACGGCCGGCAGCCCGCCAAGGAGTGGGAGCTGCAGATCAACCTCGGCCTGGTCTCGCAGAAGCGCCCGACGCCCCTGGAGTTCGCGGCCGCGTGCGACACGATCGCGCACGAGGCGCGGCACGCGCTCCAGTGGTTCCGCATGGTCCGGCTGCACATCGAGCGCACGATGCCCGGAGCGACGTACGCCCAGGTGCAGCGCGCGTCCGCGCAGGGAGACCCGGTGCTCAGGCGGTTCGACCCGCAGACCGTGAAGGCCGCCTGGGAGGCGCAGACCGGCGGCCGCGCAGCGGAGTCGTTCACGGCGGGAGACCTGCGCCACCAGGAGGCGTCGGCGTTCTACGACAGCGTGTTCGGCCAGAACCGGGCGCATCGCGACGACGTCTACGCGAAGCTCGACACGCGCGTGAACGAGGTCGACGTGGCGCTGCGGCGCCTGCGGCTCATGGAGGGACTGCGCCTGCCGGCGAACGACCAGCGGCTGATCGACGCACGGGACCGCTACCGGGAGGCGGTGGCGGCGCAGAGCAAGGCGCACGACGCGTACGAGATGCTCATCGAGGAGATCGACGCCCGCACGCACGGCCAGGACGTCGCCGCCGCCGTGCTCCTGGACGCCCGCATGCTGCCGCACCTGCGGGAGGCGACGCGCACCACCTACCGCGCCTTCCTGGACGCCGACCGCGCGACCCTCAACGTCTCCCGTGTGGGACGGGGCACCCGGGCGGACGCGCGGGCGACGGCGTTGCGCCGCTACGAGGAAGCCGTGGAGGCGCTGCACCGGCTCGAGAAGCGCATCGAGGCGACGGCGGCTGCGCGTGCCGCGGACCAGACGGACGCGTGAACCTCGTCGCGACGGACAGGTTGGCGAACGGTTCGTCGGGGGAGTACGGGACGCTGGAAGCGCCCGTTCGCGCACCCGCCCGGGAGATGCCGACCCCGAGGATCGATCCCGTAGTCGCCGACACGGTCTCCAGCACCCGGGCGCCGATGGCGCGCAGGCGCGTCGCTCCTCGGCGTGGCGACGCTGCTCGCGGCGTGCGCGACGCCTGTCGGCCCCGTGGCGTCGCGGCCCACCGGTGCGACGCGTGTCGACGGGACGGCCTTCGCCGGTCTTCCGCGTGCGGCTGCCAGCCGTTCGTCGCCGTCGTCCGGGTCAGATCTGCCGCCGTCTCGCACCAGTCGGCGAAACAGCGCGTGGTCTGCGAATCGATGAGGCCGGAGCCTCATCGAGGCCGTGCAGCGATCAGCACCTGCGACCGCTGTCGTTCAGTGAATCCGTGGGGAAGACGCGGGCGTCGAGTGGGGGTGGCCCGCCCGCGCCCTGGTCCAGCACGCACCCGCCAGCAACCGAGTCCTTCGCGCTGCTCGTGATCATGCGGGTGTCACATCCCTCGGCGACGACGAGGTGGCCGTCGTCCGCGAGGCCGCGGGCGGCGCGGAGCAACTCCGGCTCGCCCCGTCGTCGGTCTGGACGGGGCGTCCGCGTTCGGGCTGGGGATGCGGCGGGCGAAGCCGAGCAACGGGCCGGCAGGGCCTCCGCGTGGGTCGTCAACGCCGCGGCATCGCCATTCCGGCCTGGGCCGGGGCGAGTGTCGTGGGCCGCCTCCCCGCGCCGCGAGCGCGAACAAGAGACGTCCGCACGCAGCGTGTCGACGACCGGAGCGGCACGGCGCAGCTGCCGGCCGCCGTCGACGCGGATCAGGCTCCTCTTCCTCGGCCGAGGCCCGCCTCCCGCGCCCTGACGATGGCGTGCGCGCGGTCAGCCACCTGGAGCTTGGTGAGGATGTTGGAGATGTGGTTGCGCACGGTCTTGTCGCTGAGGTGAAGGTGCCGGGCGATGTCCCGGTTGCTGTTTGCGCGGGCCACCAAGTCCAGAACCTCCCGCTCACGGGCGGTCAGCTCGGGGAAGGGGACGCGGGCGGGCGCCAGGTTTCCACCGAAGAGATCGAGCACCCGGCGGGCGACCGCCGGCCCGAATATCGCCTCCCCGTTACCGACGGCGTGGATGGCCCGCACGATCTCCGCCGAACCGGCGCCCTTGAGGACGTAACCTCGAGCCCCCGCCTGGATCGCGGTGAAGACGGAGTCGTCCTCGTCGAACATCGTGAGCACGAGGACGGCGATGTGCGGGCTGGCCGCGGTGATCGCACGGGTGGCCTCCACCCCGCTGACTCCCGGCATCTTCAGGTCCATCACGACGACGTCTGGCTGCAGGTCGAGCGCCAGCTCGATCGCGGTCTTCCCGTCGGCCGCGGCCGCCACCACCAGCAGGCAGGCATCCTCTTCCAGCGCGGCTCGCAAGCCGTCCCGGTACATGGGGTGGTCGTCGACTATCAGCACGCGGAGTGCCTCGGTCATGTGGGTGCCTCCAGCGGTAGACGGGCGCGCACGAGGGTGCCCCGACGGTCCGAGCCATCGATGACGCAGACTCCGCCGACCTCCACGGCACGCTCCACCATCGAGGACAGACCGACGCCCTGTCGGTGCTGCGGCGGTATGCCGTGGCCGTCGTCGGTGACCTCGATGCACAGGCAGTCGTCGAACCCCACGCGCACGACGCACCGGTGCGCACCGGAGTGACGGACCACGTTCGTCAGTGCCTCTCCCACGATCCGGTAGGCGGCCACCTCGATGGCAGCCGGGAGCGACGGGGTGGTGGCGGGGGCGCTCACGTCGATGGCCAGACCTCCTGTGCTCGAGGCCGTCTCCGTCTCAAGACGGCGGGCGTCCAGCCGGATCGCCTCGACGAGCCCGAACTGGTCGAGCACGGGCGGGCGCAGATCGTGCGCGAGCCGGCGCACGTCCTCGATCGTGTCCTGCAGATCCGTCCCGATCTGCGCAAGCAGCGTCGCGACCCGGTCGGGCTCGGCCACCCGCCGCCGAGCGGCGTCGACCTCGAGCGCGACCGCCGCGAGTGTCGGGCCAAGCCCGTCGTGCAGGTCTCGCCGAAGCCGCCGCCGCTCCTCCTCCCTCGCCGCGAGGACACGCGCGCGGGAGCGCCGAAGGTCGTCAGCGAGGAGGAAGGCGTGCGCAGCCACGCCGGCGTGCTGTGCCAGGTCGGTTAAGAGCCGCCGGTCGGCCGAGGTGAGTTCTTCGCGAGCGGACCGAGGTGCGGCGAGCAGTACGCCCACCTGCTCGCCCTGGTGCGTCAGCGGGAACCCCTCCGCGGCGGACGCCGGTTGACCCGAGGAAGCCCCCGGGACGGCCTCGGTGCCCCGCTGCAGGGTGATGGCCACGTACGGAAGACGCAGTGTGACGGCGACGGACTCCACGATGCCCGCCAGCACGGACTCTGGGTCGCCCGCGGTCTGGACACGATGGCCGAGTTCGGCGAGCACGGCGTACGGGTCGCCGCGGCTGCCGAACGTGAGTCGGTCGACCGCCTTCTGCACGCGAGTTCGTACGGGCAGCACAAGCAGGGCGACGGCCGCCGTGGCCAGCGCGTGGGCGGCAGCCTCGAGGTGACCGGCGAGAATGACCGAGCTCGTCACGACGACCACCGTGTAGACGGCGAACAAGCACACGCTGATGGTCACGTAACGCAGCGTTCGATTGATGACCCTGTCGACGTCGTACAGGCCGTGGCGAAGCATGGCGATACCCACGGCGACTTGAAGCGCAGCGAACTGGGTGAAGGCCAGCACAGCAAGCAGCCAGTACGGAACGAACTGCTCGGCGAAGCCGACCACGGCGAACGTCGGTGCGAACCACGCTGCCCCGAGCGCGAACCACTTCAGCTGGCGGCGCTGGACCCCGTCCGCTCGGCGCCAGCGAAGCGGAACGGCGACGGCCGCCACGACGGTCAGCGCGAACGTCACGGCGACTCCGGCGTTGAGCACGCCAAGCCAGACCGCCCCGATGGTCCCTTCAAGCTCGGCCTGCGGCGTGAACTGTCCGTCGTCCTCGTGCGGTATCAACGCGACCGCCGTGATCATCACGGCCCCGGTTCCCAACACCGCCCACGGGACCCAGTGCCACCGCCGCGACGGCGGCCGGCCGTCGGGAAACAGAAGCAGGATGAAGATGACGCACGCCAGCGCCACGATGAACGCCCATGCCACGACGAAGTCATCGGCCGAGCCGGTGCCATCGGGCAGCGTCCGTGAGAGGGCGTCGACGCCCATGATCAACCCGGTAGACATGCCCAGGCCCAACCACACCCAGCCGTAGGGCATCCGCGGGGAGCGGGAAACGATCAGCGCTCCCAGGATCGGCGCGCCGACCAGGCCAAGTATGTTCGCTACGCCGTACCACCACGGCTGCGGTTGCGCCGGCTGCTGGATCGCCAGCACCGGGACATCCGAGAGCAGCAACAGCAACGCGGCGCCGCACACCACCCAGCCGGCGACCTTGAGGTGCGCGTCCGAGATCCGCCGCAGGACGGCTCCCCGCCCTGAGCCGGCCACCGGAGCCTGCGCCGACGTCATGCTCGAAGGCTGACACCGTGTGTGTCCCGGTGTCACGGGACGCCGGTCGCAGTGTGGGCGGGACACGTCGACGACCGCGTACCACCCCAGGCGTCCGCACGGGGTCCCGTGAGGTCCGTCGACCGCACTGGTCCGACGCGGCTCGAGTTGCACAAGCGACCCCCTGGCGGGCCAGAGAGCCGTGGGTACCGGGAAAACGTCCCCGGACAGATGGGACCGACGCCCCTGCCGTCCGGGCCGCGGCGACTCGCACGATCAGCCCGAAGCGACACACCACACGAGCACAGGCAGGAGACGGAACCATGGCTCCAAAGTCCCGCACCATCGTCAGAGGGCTGCTCGCCGCCGCCCTCGTCACCGGGATCGGAACGGCGACGACCGCCCCCGCTGCCGCAGCGCCGCTCGCGAGCTCGGTCGTCGGTGCAGCCCCCCGGATGAAGACCGTTGCGGTCTTCCCCGACCCGCTCACGTGCAACCTTGTCGGCCTCGCGACCGGCGGCCAGTACGAGTGCCGGTTCGTGTGGTTCCTCTGGGCGCTGGACGTCCCAGTCTCCTGACGCCGATGCGCGCCGGGACGGTTGAGCCGCCCCGTCCCGGCGCCGCCGGCCGAGCCTTCCTAGCCATGCCGTATCGAACCGTAGGGAGTCGACGATGTCCGGGCCGCTCCGCCTCCTGTCGCGCCGAAGCACGGGTCGGCTTCACAGCGCCTCACATGTCGGACGATGCGTCCGGATCGTCGCCGTCGTCCTGGCCGGCGCCCTGGCGCTCTCCGCATGTTGGCCGTTCACGACGTCCGGCTCATCCTCGACTGCCAGCCCGACCACCAGTCGGACCGCGACCGCCGTCCCGACCTCCACGCCGACGAACGATGCCTCGACGAGCCCTAGCAGCGCACAGGGACGGATAGATGAGGCGCAGGCGGCGGGAGAGCTCACGGCATCCGAGGCCACGCTGTACCGGTTCTACTTGGCCGTGGCTGACCCACGACTCCCGGCGCACTTCCGGCCCCGATCCGGAGAGAAGGTCGGTGAGCTGTCCCCGGACGCGCTGAGCGGCTGGGAGTCGCTTCCCGATGACGTTCGGGAAGCAATCAACCCCGTGCTGATCCCGCCGTTCCACGCAGGAAGCTGGTGGGACCTCCGGCACACGAACGAATTGGCCCAGCCGGCCAGGGCCGGCGTCGGCGGGCTCGCCGTGCGAACTGCTTCCTACCGGACGTCCCTGGGCCCAGGATGCGGCATCTATCAGCCGGTGCTCGGCTCGTGGTCGAATGTCACCGCCGCCGCTGCCCGTGTGCGCGTCTGGTTCCCGAAGAGGGATCCCATCGCGAAGCCATACGCCGAATTCGTCGCGCGCACACTCGACACCTCCGTGTGGCCGGCGCTCGAAGGCCTTCTCGGTACCGTTCCTCAGCCGGACGGGGGTTCCACGCTTCCCTGCCGAGGTGGGGACGACGCCTTGGACGTCAGCATCGTCGACGAGGACAGCGGCATCTTCACCATGTCGCACGCCCCGCGCTGCCACGACACATCCGTCTTCATCCTGCTGCCGAAATCCGCGACACCGAGCAGCTGGGACGAGTCCAACGTGGCGCATGAGTTCATGCACGCCTTCGTCGCCGCGCTACCCACCGTCGACGGGTGCATCGCTTCTCGTTGGATGGACGAGGCCCTCGGGGCGTGGGCCGAGGACTTCGCGATCGCCCACGACCACGACCACGAGCACGCATACGCGTACCAGGTCATGAGCACCACGCACGAGACGTTCGTCGAGCGGGGCGTCTGGGCCAGGCTCCGGAGGCCGGTGCGGGCGTACGGTGGCTACCTCCTCTTCCAGCACCTCGTCGAACGACTGGGGCCGGCGGTCGTCGCCGAGATTGTGCGCACCCGCGAGCAGCTCCCCGATCACGAGGCCATCGACGAGGCGGTGCCTGGCGGCTGGCGCAAGCAGTGGCCCTTGGTGTCGAGCGGCCTGTGGAACCGGGACCCCGTGGCCGACTTCACCAACGCCGACCACCTCCAGTCCGTGCCGCCCGCGTTCACCGCGGCCGGCCTCCCGGCAACCGGCCCAGGGAGCATCAGCCATGCGTTGCACGTCGCGGGCGACGGAGTGCAGCGCGTTGCGGTCTCCGGTGCGGTGGCCCCGCTCGCAGTCCACTTCTACCGGTTCGTCTTCGACGACCCTGACGCGCGTTGGATTGCTGTCGACCCGGGGAACTACCTCATGGACGACGGATACACCACTGACCCCGACGCCTCGGTGACGGCGCTGGTCCAGACGGGTGGGGTGTGGACGGCCGAGGACTGGACGATCAGAGAGCAGGCATCGTTCGGGCTCGAGGAGGGTGTGCGGTTCTTCTGCCGCGACATCCCAGCGGAGCACGTCGAGCGGCTGGTCCTCGTCGTCAGCAACAGCAGTCTGGACCGGAGCCTCACACCGCAGGACGACAGGCCGCCCTCGGTCCGATCGTCCACGGCGGGATGTGCCGGGTACAGAGGTGAGAGCCATGCTCAGTCGACCTTTGTCGACCCCGGAGCGGAGGACATGGTTCCGGGCCGGATGACCGTCGACATCCCAGAGGTGACATGGTCACGGCCCGCCGGGGCGCGGACAGGCGCTTCCATCGAGCTGGAGGTCCACGGCCAGGCGAGCTGGAAGGTGGAGGAAGGGCCGCAGAACTACATCGACGGAGGCAGGTGCTACGCCACAGGTGCCGGCGTGGCCGAGGTCGCCGACGGTTCGCTCAGGCTCTTCTGGGACCTGTACGACGACCTCGTCAGATACGACTTCGGGTTCTACATCAGGCCGCAGGACGCGGTCGTGCGAGTGCGGCCTGCTGACGACGACGAATGGTGCCCAGCCACTTCCGGGATGCTCCTGTACGACGGGGGCACAGACGCACGGACGGAGGTCGGTCGGTCGGGCCGCCTCGAAGGGGTGCTGGACACGCCGATGACGAGCGCGGCATGGGTCCTGCTCGATCGTGACGTCATATGGAGCTTCACGCCACACCGGCCGTGACGAAGGATGGGTATCGAGAGCGCGCAGAGCGAAACCACCTCGAGCGCGTGAACACTCGGAGTGGACGATCCGCAGCGAGGACTGGTCGGCTGTGAGCAGATGCCGTAGGCCAGGGGAGAGATGCGCGCGTTGCACAACGACAATGTCGAGCTTCTGGCGACGGCCGCTGAGCGGTGGGGATTGCTGCAGGCTCAGATGACCTCGCCCCGAGCCGCGGGTGCCACCTCCGCTACCGAACGGACAGCGGGCCGGGGTCGCGGCCGCGGAGGCGCTGCCTCAATAGGGGCCCGATGGAGCGCATGCGGCGAGCAGCAGTAGAGCGCCATCGCGCCGCCGCGGGATCCGCCCGCGCAACCAGACCGCCCGCGATACCACGCTCGAGGCGCTGGGCATTCGCGTTGCCCAACTCTCGTCCGCGACGCTGGAGACTCTGACGCCTACCGACCGCCCCGGCGTGTAGTTGTGTGGGTGCCGCAGGTCCGCATCACCCCTCGACCTCGCAAACTGTGCCAGCGCGGGCCCCGGAGATCACCCGCGGGGCGTCTGCTGCTCGCTCTGGTCGGGCCCGCGGGCAGAGCGCCTGCGACGGCGTCGAGGCCAACAGCGACGCGGACCCCGCACAGGTGCGACGCGCCGGGCACGTGCGACTTGAACCTGCGACCTCCCTGACCGCGACGCCGCAGGCAGCGCGTGACTGCTCGCACCCGAGAAGCGGACGGCGTCGTCGAAACGCGGGGAAGACGTGGCCTAGGCCTCGCCCGTCAAGAGTCAGGCCTGGTGAGACACCGTCTCACCAGGCCTGATCTGTCGGGCTGACAGGATTTGAACCTGCGACCCCTTGAAGCATCCAGGCGTCGCCGGTTGGATCTGCTGTCGTCTTGCACCAGTCAGCGAAACAGCGCGTGGTCTGCGAACTGATGAGGCCGGTGCCTCATCGAGGCCGTGCAGCGATCAGCACCTACGACCGCTGTCATTCAGTGAATCCGTGGGGAAAACGCGGGCGTCGAGTGGGGGGCCCGGGCCCGCCCGCGAGCCCTGAACCAGCATGCACCCGCAGGCAACCGAGTGCTTCGGTCTTCACCCGGCCGCCCGGTTCCGAACGGCTCACGGTCGCGCGCCGTCGGAGTAACTTCCGACCAAAGGAGGGCGAGCATGGGCTTTCGCGTCCGCAAGTCGTTCAAGGTGATGCCCGGCGTACGGATGACTGTCACGCCACGAGGCGTCTCCACATCGGTCGGGGTCAACGGCGCGCGCGTTCGAGCGCATTCGTCGGGCCGGGTGACGGGCACAGTCGGCATCCCGGGATCCGGGGTCTCGTATACGACCTCTGCGGGCGGCGCGAGCCGAGCCCGCACTGGTGCTCCACCCCGTGCGGTCGCCCCGGTGTCGGCACCGAAGCCTGGGATGCTGGCGCCGAGGTGGGAGAAGGCCCTGCACGCTGCGGCGGTGCTCCAGCGCGATCCCGGCGCTGTGCAGAGAGTGGCCGCTGGCCATTCCGAGGCGCAGCGGACTGCTGCTCTGCTTGAGGCCCTCCTGGGTGCGTTGCCGAGCAACGATGTCGCCCGTGTTCAAGAGCTCCTCGGCTGGCTCTGGCGCGAGGGGTACGAGCCCGCGACAGACCCGTTCCTGTCCCGGTATCTCCCTCAGGCGGCGCTCGCCCTGGAGATCACACCGGAGATCAGCGTTGAGCTCCCTCTGACACGGGACACCATCGGCCTGACGCTCGCTGAGGCGCTGCAGTCTGCCGGCGATGTACGCGGCGCATCCGACATCGTCGAAGAGGTGACGCCCTCCACGGTTGCCGCTGTGTCGTTGGCCGAGCTCTACGCCGAGCAGGCGCGCTGGGCAGATGTGATCGCACTGACCGACGGGGTTGCGAACGAGGACGAGGCGTCAATGTACCTGCTCGTCCAGCGAGCAGTGGCGCTGCGTTCAACGGGCAACCCGGGTGCGGCGCGGGAAGCGCTGAAGGAGGCGCTCCGGCTTCGTTCGAGGCCTGCCCAGTTGCGGCACCGGGCCCTCGTCGAGCGGGCCTACACCTACCTGGCGGAGAACAAGCGGGCGATGGCTCGCAAGGACCTCGAGAAGGTTCTCGCCGAAGATTCGTCCTACCCCGGTCTGGCAGAGGCGATGGCTGAACTGCCTCGAGAGTGACGCGAGCGACGAGGTACTCGTGACGGGTACGAGATCGGAGACCTAGACGCCGTGCCAGAGGCGCGCACGGCGAGCGCCTGGACTTGATGAGATGCGGATGCGCTCGGTCACGCGGCGGCGTTCCGTGCGGAGGACCACATGCAACGACGTCGTCTCACGTTGATCGGAACATCTTGGCGAGCGAGGCGGCCAAGCCCTGGTGCGACGCGTCCGCTGTCTCGTCGGGGTCCGGCTTGAGGAGCTCCTCCCGACGCCGGGCGTATGCCTCCGCCCGAGCCTCCCACGTCGGCGCGTGCACATGCAGCGAGGCGAGTGTCGGTCCTGCGACGAGCACCAGGATCCCGATCACGAGCGCGACTCCGATGGCCCAGGCGATCGCAGCACCGACGACGGTCGGCCACGCACTCGACGAGCGCGTTGCGGATGCCCACCCTCCTATCAGCAGTCCCAGCAATGCGCCGACCGAGCCGCTGAGGAGCCACATCGCGAACTGGCCACGAGTCGAGTGCTGGGCGGCGATGGCGCGACCGCGTCGTTCCCAAATGAGCGCCTCGTCGGGCTGCGTCACGGTGGCGGGCGCCGGGAAGTCAAGTACGGACTGCTTCCGCAGCCATCGGCGAATCGTGAACTTCCACGGGCCAGCGAAGCCACTCAGATGATCGGCGGCGAGCGGAAGGTCGGCCCACCGGTGCAGTCGGTCCAGCACAGCGGCGTTCGGCGGCTCGGGTTCGATCGGGGCGTCCACAGGGGGATGCTCGCATGCCCCTCCGACGCCCCGAGCGATACCAGGCGGAAAGCGACCACGCCGATCGCCAGCGTTTGGCCACGCGCAGCCGTTCCGCGTCTGAGCGGTCGGGCGGTACCACTAGCGCGCGTGGGATAGAACGTGTGTTCGATATGCTGCGTTGGTGAGCGTTGGTCGAGACCCGCGGACGGTCGTGAACCGCGAGGTTCCGCGGGATGTGCCTTCAAGGCCACAAGGAGACATCCCGGTCGTCGCTCACGTGGTCTGGTCCGACGGCAGCGACGAGTGGCGTGCGGCGAGGGCGGTGCGGTGGACGAAGACGCACGTGATGGTCGCGTGGCTGGAGTTGACGCCCGGCCCGCGCTCCGAGCGATACGAATGGCTGAGGGCGGCGGATGTGGCTCGCAGCGTGAGCTGGTTCGTCACGCCGCCGGTTGCAAGCGGACCGTCGTAGTTGCCCGCCCGCCGGGGCTCAGCAGCATGCCGCCTCGGCAAGCTAGGGCAGCGCGATCGCCATCGGTTGCGCGTGCTCGCCCCAGCTGTCGCGACTTGATGACGCGAGGCTCGAGGCCGGCGCCCGTCGGAATGAGGGCTGAACCGCCGTCGCGACAGCGGCGCTGAAGCGAGAGAGCGTGCCGTCGACGTGGTCTCGCGGGGCGCGGGCGAGGGTGGTACCTCCGACGAGCTTGGCTTCCGCGAGGGATGCATCCTCGCTGAGTGCCTCTCCCGAGAGGCTTCTGACGTCGACCCAGAGATGTCCTGCTTGCGCGAGCCGATTGAAGGAGGCGGAGCACCACGAGGCGCTCTCGGCCAGTGCGGCGCAGCCCGCGTGGAGGGTCCCGCCGAGAGCCCGTTCGGCGGGCCGGGCCGACAGTCCGCGGTCGCCGTTCACCCTGCCGCGCGGCACGAGGGCGGTGAGCAGACGACGAACGGCCACCAAGTCACTGTGGACGTCTTGCGACCGCGGCGCCGTGTCGGCGTACGTCCTCAGGTCGGTGAGCAGCTCTAGCCAAGCCCGCGCACGGCCGACCTGGAGGTCGCCGGCCGGCAGGGCGTGCGCGTGCAGGTCGAGCCCGTGGAACGCGGCGGTGTGCACCGACAGGTGGAGCCCGACCTGGGCGATGTCGACGAGGGTGGCGGTCGAGTAGTCCGGGTGCTGGCGCAGGTCCCAGGCGGCGCGGCGGATCCGAGCGACGCGCTCGGCGAGCTCGTCGACGGCTGTGGCGGCTCGGATGGTCGTGCTCGCAGGCGAGAGGCCGTCGAGCTCTGTCGTCGTCGCTCCCGTCACCTCCGCGGTGCGCACGACGTCCAAGGCTGCTCGATGCGCCCGGTCGGCCGGCGGCAGCCAACGACCGATCTGGCTCCATCGCAGCCCAGCCTGCCCGGCTCGGAGGGCCAGGGCGTCCTGGGTCGCGAGCAGTGTCGCGGTCATACCACCGAGACGACCGAGTGCGCCTTGGCGGGCGACGTCGTCCCAGACGAGGGCGGCATCGGGAGTCCATCCGCTGCCATCGATCGTCACGTGCGAGGCGATCAGGTCGGAGGCCGCGCGGATGTGCGTGCGTGCGACAGCCCAGGCGTGCTGTCGTCTAGGACCCCCGTCGGTGATCGGAGCGTCGCCGGGTGCCGGCGGCAGTGCGTCGACCATGGTGAGGGCCGCGGCTTCGACGGGGTGAGGATGAGCTGACGCCCTGACGCCGGCGACGCGGGCAGGGGAGATCAGCGCCCAGGCGTGGCGCCGTGCGGCGTCGAGAAGATCGAGGTAGGCGGCGACAGTCAGACTCGCGTCTTCCTTGCCGTCGAACCGGTGGCCCTCGACCTGGCGCCGACCCTCGGCGAGATGCGCAGCGGCAGCGTCCATGAGCGCGCCGTAGGTCGCGGCGTTCATGCCCGGCATCGCCTGAACTCGTCCTGCGCGCTGACGATGCGTCGGAATGCTCGGCCGAGCGTGCTGAGCTCGTCCTGCTCGCAGTTGTCCCCGCCGGCGGCGAGGAGCCGCCGAGCTGCCTCGTCGACGACCTCTTCGAGTACGCGGCGCGCGTCTGCTGTGTCGTCGTCGGGGAACAGCGCGGGGAGCGGGTGGTGTGACGAGTCGCTCCTCAGGGAGGGCCGTGCCCACTCGAGCTCTTCGCGAGCCTCGCCGAGGTCGAGCGCAGCGAATGTCAGGTCAACGCTTGAACCGAGTGGCGCGCTGAGGCTCAGTCGGATGGCGGCGTGCCCCGCGATGTCGAGCAGAGCCCAGAGGCCGTCCCAGCTCAGGTCACGACTCTCGATGAGCCGCTGAGCCGGCTCGCGCCATGACGACGTCATCCCGACCACCTCCACGGGCGTGGTCGGTCCACGCCCACGACGACGGTCGGGCCAGCGGCTACTCGGCCGCAGTTACGGGATGGGCACTTGTGGACCGATGCGTCGTCACGTGCTGGTGTGCACCACGCGCAGCCAGACGCGACGCAGGTCGCGTGCCGGCGCCGGTCCGGCGTGGTCAGTCTCGGAAGGGGAGTGCCTCCGCAACGTCCCAGGAGGGATTCGGGGTGCTACGGCGACGCCCGCCGGTCGCTTCACCTGGCGTCGGCTCCCCGTCGCGGGGCTGCTCCGCGGGCTGCTGCGAGCAGCTCGTCTCGCGGGACGACCTTCACGCGCTCACGGCCCTGCGGTGCTCCCAGTGCTCGCTCGTACGCGTCGAGCAGCAGCCAACCGGACCACTCCACGTGCTCGACACCTCGCTCGACGAGCCACTCCGTCACGGCCTCCGGCTCAGGCGACGCGGCCTGCTCGAGCCCAGGGGCATCCTCGAGCAGCCGTGCGATCGTTTCCGACGCGTCCGACTTGGTGTGGCCGATGAGGCCGACCGGGCCGCGCTTGATCCAGCCCGTCGCGTACACGCCCGGGATGTGCTCGCCGTCGACGTCCACGACGCGACCCTCGCGGTTCGGGATGACGCCCGCGACGTCGTCGAACGGGATGTCGACGAGCGGCGAGCCGAAGTAGCCGACCGCCCGGTACACGGCCTCGACGGGCCAGTCGTGCGTCTGGCCGGTGCCGGTGACGTTGCCGTCACCGTTGAGCGCGGTGCGCTCGGTGCGCAGCCCGACGACCTTGCCGTCCTCGCCCAGCACCTCGACCGGCTTGTGCAGGAAGTGCAGGTGGATGCGGCGGCTGGCCGTGAGCTCCTCGGGCTCCTTGAGCGTCCAGTCCGTGAGCGTCTTGACGACCTGCTTGGTCTGGTTCGAGGAGTGGATCGCGGCCATCGAGCCCTCGTCGAACTCGAAGTCCTCGGGGTACACGATGACGTCGACGTCCGGGACGTGCCCGAGCTCGCGCAGCTCGAGCGGCGAGAACTTCACCTGCGCGGGGCCGCGACGCGCGAAGACGTGCACGTCGGTGACGGGCGACGCCTTGAGGAGGTCGTAGACGTTGGCCGGGACCTCGGTCGGGAGCAGGTCGTCGGCGTGCTTGGCGAGGATGCGCGCGACGTCCAGCGCGACGTTGCCCGCGCCGAGCACCGCGACGTGCTGGGCCTCGAGCGGCCAGGTGCGCGGGACGTCGGGGTGGCCGTCGTACCAGGACACGAAGTCCGCGGCACCGTAGGAGCCGTCGAGGTCGATGCCCGGGATCGGCAGGGCCGCGTCGCGGATCGAGCCCGTGGAGAAGATCACCGCGTCGTAGAACTGGCGCAGGTCGTCGAGCTTGAGGTCGGTGCCGTAGTCGACGTTCGCGAGCAGGCGGATGTCGCCGCGCTCGAGCACCTTGTGCAGCGCGACGATGATCTGCTTGATGCGCGGGTGGTCCGGCGCGACGCCGTAGCGCACGAGCCCGAACGGCGCAGGGAGGCGCTCGAACAGGTCGATGCTGACGTCGAGGTCCGTCTTCGACAGGATGTCGGCGGCGTAGATGCCGGCCGGTCCGGCGCCGACGACGGCGACGCGCAGCGCGCGGCCGTGGGTGCGCGCGGGCGTGGTGGTGTGCGACATGGCTTCTCCGATCGGGTGCTGGCGTGAAGGGCGAGGAACCGCGTCGCGTCACATGCGGTGAGCCATGGGCAGCAGGAACATCCAGACGTTGATCGCGCCGAGCAGCACGATGATCACGAGGTACGGCGCGAGCGTGGCCCGTCGCCGCGCCACCGTCCGGTAGCGGCGGTGCGCGATCCGGCGGGCGGTATAGATCGAGCCGGCTAGGCCGAGCGCGAGTAGGACGAACTGCAGGACCTGGATGGTGCTGGTGCTCACGAGCGCGGCGTCCGCTCCCGCGCTCTGCCGGCCGAACAGCGCGGCCACCGTGTAGAAGACGGACTTTCCCTCGGCAAGCAGGTGGAACAGGTTGTGCGCGAGGTGCCCGGCGACGTCAAGCGGGATGAGCGCGTAGCCGAACCTCGCGAAGTTCATCTTCGTGTCCTCGAGGTTCGCGCCGGCCGCGACGCGTGAGGCGAGGGCAAGGAGAGCTACGGGCACGGTGACGGCGACCGCGAACGCGGCGGTGAAGATGACGGCGTAGCTGGTGATGCCGGTCGTGCTCTCGATCCACGCGAGGAAGTCGTTCCAGACCTCGAGCATCGTGATGTTCTGGATCAAGACGATGCCCATGATCGCCATGGCGAGGTAGGACTGCTCGAGCTTCGGCTTCGTGATGAACCACAGCTCGCTCGTGGGCTTACGCAGGCGGACCTGGATCGCGTCGTTCGGGCACGCCTTGATGCAGTTAGCGCACAGGTTGCAGTTCGCCGAGTCCTCCATGGTGCGGGGGAACGTGAACAGCGGGCAGCCGGCGACCTTGTCGTTGCCGTTGTAGCAGACGGCCCTGGCCTTGCAGGTCTTGCAGATGCCGGTGTCCGCCCGCAGCTCGACCATGCCGACGCGCGCATAGTTGCCGGACAGGCCGCCGAGGAAGCACAGGTAGCGGCAGAAGGTCCGCCGCTGGAAGAGGGCGCCCGACGCGATCACCGCGGTGGTGAGGATCAGCAGGAGCACCCCGGAGCCCCACGGAGACTCGACGACGCCCCACACGTGGTCCGCCCAGGTGATCGCGAGGAACGACGCGTCGATGATCCAGATCCCGTAGTTCTTGAGGAAGTTCGGGACCGGGCGGTTGACGCCCACCCAACTCTGCACGAAGTCGGAGATGGCGCCGAACGGGCAGACGGCGCACCAAAACCGGCCGAGCAGGACGAAGACGATGGGGATGACCGGCCACCACAGCACCCACATGAGCGCGGTACCCGCGTTGTCGTGAGCCGAGTCGGGCCCGACGAGGAGCTGGTAGGCGACGAGCCCGAAGACGGCCGCCACGGGAATCTGCAGGATCTTCGGGTACCAACCGCTCCGCAGCGTCCTGGCGACCCAGGGGATCGTCATGAGGTTTCGGCCCGGGCGGGGCGGCGTGAGGTCAGGTCCGGGGTCGACGTCGGGGTCGAGGTCCGGCAGGTCCGCCGGCGGCGGGGGAGTGAGGGTCGGGGTGGCCATCGTCTTCTCCGGTCAGGCGGTCGTCGGGGCAGCGGACGCGTGCGGACGGTGTCGTGGGCGAGCGTTGCCTCGGCGGCGGAGGACCGCGGCGACGATCAGGACGGCGCCGTTGACGACCGCGAAGGCGCCGAGCACGAGGGCGCGCGGGCGCTCCGGGGCCTGGCCGCTCGCGCCGTGGTCGTCTCCGACAGCGCCGGCGCCGGACTCGTCGTGCTCGTGGCCCGGGGGCGTCGACGTGGTGTCGTCCGCCGCGTGCTCGTCGTGCCCGTCGGTGCCGTCGGTGTCGTCGTCGCTCATCCCGGCCACGTCGTCGCCGTGGTCCATCCCCGGCATGTCGTCCATACCGGCCATCTCGTCGTCCGTACCGCTCATGTCCCCGTGGTCCATGTCGGACATGTCGCCGTGATCCATGCCGGCCATCTCCGCGTGTGCGTCCGGCGCCGTGGCTGTGGGGCGGGGAGTCGTCGAGGGGGTGGACGACGAGGTCGGCAGCGGGTCGCCGTGGACGTGGGGAGCGGGGTCTTCGCCGGCGTGGACGCCCGCCGCGCCGAGGACGACTTCGGCGCCGGGGTGTGGTGCCAAGCCGGCAGGTGCGGCGCTGGATCCGGCGGCGATCAGCGGCGCGACGGCCGCGAGGGCGACGCCGAGCCGGACGAGGGTGGGCGACATCGCGGTCCTCCTCGGGACGGGTGGTTGCTGGTGAACCTTCGTCCTGGGGGACAGGCGCGACATGGGACTTGTAGTCCCGGGCGGCCCTCCTCTATCGAATCTTCATCATGCCGACAGGAGCCGTACCGGCCTGGGCCGCGAGCGACGACGCACCACCGCGGCCAGACCACCCGTCTTCAGCGAATCTTCGTCCGCCCGCGACCCGAACCGCGTGGCTGTAGGGCGATCGTGAGTGCATGCCGATCGGGCGATGTCCGGCGGCCGAGTCCGAGCGACGAGGGAGCGAGTGACCGTGGACAGGAAGCGATGGATGAGCGCCCACTCACCGGCAGGCCACCTGCTGATGATGGTGGGGATCGGGGCAGGCATCTTCGCGGTCCTGGTGGTGACCGGTCGGTCGTGGAGCGACGCACTGTCGTACGCGGCGCTGCTCGCGTGCCCCGTGATGCTCGTCGTGATGATGCTGATGATGGGGCGCCACGGGCACCAGCACGACCCGCACCACGACTCGTCGTCGACTTCTGAGCGCCAGGGGGCGCCTCGCACGTAGGCGTCGACGGCGCCTGCACCACGCGCGACGAGCCGCCCAGGTCCTCAGGACGTGGGCGGCTCGCTTCGTGTGCGGGCGAAGGTCAGCTGTCGAAGGAGGTGCTGACGGCGTCGAGCTCTTCCGCCGGCACGCTGCTCGCCGAGACCGCCTGGAAGCGACGCAGCCGCAGGCTGTTCGTCACGACGAAGACCGACGAGAACGCCATGGCCGCGCCCGCGATCAACGGGTCAAGGAAGCCCGCCACGGCCAGCGGGACAGCGGCGACGTTGTAGGCGAATGCCCAGAACAGGTTGCCCTTGATCGTCGACAGCGTCTTGCGCGACAGGCGCACGGCGTCGACAGCGACCCTGAGGTCGCCGCGCACGAGCGTGAGGTCGCTCGCTTCAATGGCGACGTCGGTGCCGGTCCCCATCGCGATGCCGAGGTCCGACTGCGCGAGGGCTGCGGCGTCGTTGACGCCGTCACCGACCATCGCCACGACGCGTCCACGCGCCTGCAGGTCTCGGACGACCCGCACCTTGTCCTCGGGCATGACTTCCGCGACGACCTCGTCGATCCCGACTTCACGCGCGATCGCACGCGCGGCCCGCTCGTTGTCGCCGGTCAGCAGGACCGGCGTCAGGCCGAGCCCTCGCAGTTCCTGGACGGCGCTGGCGGACGTCGGCTTGAGGGTGTCCGCGACGACCAGGAGGCCGCGCAGCTGACCGTCCCAGCCGACGCCGATCACCGTTCGTCCCGCCGACTCGGCAGCATCGACCGCGCGTTGCAGCTCCGCGTCCGCCGGTTGCGCCCACTGGTCCGCCAACCACCCGACGCGCCCTGCGGCGACGGCATGGTCGTCCGCCACGCCGTACACGCCCAGGCCTTGGCTGTTGACGAAGCCGTCGACCGCGGGAAGGTCGCCGAGTCGATTGCGCGCCCCGGCGGCGATGGCCCGGGCGATCGGGTGCTCGGAGGCGTCCTCGAGCGCCCCTGCCAGACGGAGCAGCAACTCCTCGCTCGTACCGGCGGCGGGGACGACTTCCAGCAGCTCCATCCGCCCTGTCGTGACCGTTCCCGTCTTGTCGAGGACGACCGTGTCGACGCGCCGGGTCGACTCGAGCACCTGCGGGCCCTTGATGAGGATCCCGAGCTGTGCCCCCCGCCCCGTACCCACCATGAGGGCGGTCGGAGTGGCGAGCCCCAGCGCGCACGGGCAGGCGATGATCAGGACGGCGACGGCCGCGGTGAACGCCATCTCCGGACCGGCGCCGATCCCCAGCCAGAACCCGAGCGTCGCGACGGCGAGCGCGATGATGACCGGGACGAACACGGACGACACACGGTCGGCCAGGCGCTGGACCGGCGCCTTGCCGGTCTGAGCCTCTTCGACGAGCCGCGCCATCTGTGCCAGCTGCGTGTCCGAGCCGACGCGCGTCGCCTCCACGTAGAGGCGACCACCGGCGTTCACGGTCGCCCCGACGACGGAGTCGCCGGGACCGACCTCCACGGGTACCGGTTCGCCCGTGAGCATCGACGCGTCGACCGCCGACGTCCCGTCGACCACCAGTCCGTCCGTGGCGATCTTCTCGCCGGGGCGGACGACGAAGACGTCTCCGACCTTCAGCTCGCCGATCGGGATGCGGATCTCCGCTCCCTCGCGGCGCACCGCGACGTCCTTCGCGCCCATCTCCAGGAGTGCACGGAGGGCTGCCCCGGACCGTCGCTTGGCGCGTGCCTCGAAGTACCGTCCGAGCAGGATGAAGACGGTCACCGCCGCGGCGACCTCGAGGTAGATCTCGTGCGCCCCTCCGCCGCGGGCGGCCACGAGGCTGAAGCTCATGCGCATGCCAGGCGCGCCGGCCGCGCCGAAGAACAGCGCGTACAGCGACCAGGCGAATGCGGCGAGGACGCCGACGCTGATGAGGGTGTCCATCGTCGCTGCGGCGTGGCGCGCGTTGGTCCAGGCGGCTCGGTGGAACGGCAGCGCACCCCAGACGACCACCGGGGCGGCGAGCGTGAGCGACAACCACTGCCAGTTGTCGAACTGCAACGGCTCGACCATCGCGAGCGCGACGACGGGCACGGTGAGGATCGCGGAGACGAGCAGGCGGCGGCGGAGCGCGGCGGTCTCGTCCGGCTCGGCGTCGGCCTCGCCCTCGGCAGGCGGTGCGGGTTGCGCGACCTTCTGCCGAGCCGAGTACCCGGCTGCCTCGACGACTGCCACGGCGTCCTCGACGGACGTGCCGTCCGGCAGCGACACCTTGGCTTTCTCGGTGGCGTAGTTCACCGACGCCTCGACGCCGGGCATGCGGTTGAGCTTCTTCTCGATGCGAGCTGCGCAGGACGAGCAGGTCATGCCGCCGATCTCGAGCTCGAGGGACTGAGTCATGCGTGAGCCTCCAGTCAGCGGTGCTCGGCCGGCATGTCGCCGGTCGGCTCGACGGTGGGCGCCGTGGCACCGGGCTCGAGCGGTCCGAGGACCGCGCCGAGCCCGAGGCCGAGGCCGAGTGACGCGGCCAGCAGGGCGCCGAACCCAGCGAGCCGACCGGCGGTGCTCACGCCGTCGCGCCGGTCAGGGCGTAGCCGGCCTCGTCGACCGCCGCGCGGACGGCGTCGACGTCGAGCGGCTCGTCGCTGGCGACCGTCAGCTTGGACTCGCCACCGGTGACGAGCTCGATCGTCACGTCCTTGACCCCGGCGAGCTTGCTCACCTCGTCGGTGACCGAGGACACGCAGTGCCCGCACGTCATCCCGGTGACCCCGTAGGTGGTGGTGCTCATCTCGACTCCTTCTGGTGGGACGGTGCGTCGACCGGTCGGACGACGCGGGGCGGCGGGGTGCGCCGCACGATGGGGGAGCCCCTAGAGGACCCTTGACCGGCTTCCATCAACGGCTGGAGCATTCACGTGTCTCCCCGCCCTGCCGATGCCGGCTGCACCGGCACCCGGGCGTCGGGCGCGGACACCTCCGGCACGACGGCCGTGCCCGGCAGGCGCAGGCGCCGCAGGAGCAACGCGTTCACCGCGACGATGACGGATGAGCCGGACATGGAGAGCGCGGCGATCTCCGGGCTCAGAGACAGACCGAGCGAGGGGTAGAACACGCCTGCCGCGATCGGCAGAGCGACAGCGTTGTAGCCGATCGCCCAACCGAGGTTCTGCCGCATCTTGCGCACCGTGCCCCGGCCGAGGCGCAACGCCACCGGGACGTCCAGCGGGTCGGACCGCATGAGGACGACGTCGGCCGTCTCGATGGCCACGTCGGTCCCCGCACCGATCGCGATGCCGAGGTCGGCGGTCGCGAGGGCAGGCGCGTCGTTGACCCCGTCGCCCACCATGGCCACTCTGCGGCCATCGCGCTGGAGCTCGGCGACCTTCTCCGCCTTGTCGCCGGGGAGGACCTCCGCGATGACCGTGTCGATCCCGAGCTCGTCTGCGATACGCCGTGCGGTCGACTCGTTGTCGCCCGTGAGCATCACGACGCGCGCCCCCGCATCGTGCAGCGCGGCGACGGCGGCGGGAGCGGTGGGCCGCGGTTCGTCGGCGAGGGCGAAGACGGCGACGGCCCGGCCGTCGACAGCCACGACGATCGCTGTGCGCCCGGCCGCCGCGAGGCGGTCCCGCTCGGTGTCGAGTGACCCGAGCGTGACGCTCTCGGCGACCATCAGGCGGTCGTTCCCGACGACGACGCGTCGGCCGCCGACCTGCGCGGTCGCACCGTGGCCGGGCACGTTGACGAAGCCCGTCGCGTCCACCGCGGTCGCCCCCTCGGCCTCCCCGTAGCGGGCGATGGCCCGAGCGAGGGGGTGCTCCGACTCCCGCTCGACGGAGTGCACGAGCGCGAGCAGCTCCTCCTTGTCGATGCCGTCGATGACGACGTCGGTGACTTCGGGCTGGCCGACGGTGAGAGTCCCCGTCTTGTCGAGCACCACCGTGTCGATGCTCGCAGCGGCCTCCAGCGCGGACGCGTTCTTGAACAAGATGCCGCGCTTGGCGCCCAGCCCGGTGCCGACCATGATCGCGGTCGGTGTCGCGAGGCCGAGCGCGTCGGGGCAGGTGATGACGACGACTGTGATGGCGAAGAGCATCGCCGTGGGCGCGCTCGCGCCCGCCAGGATCCACACGAGGAAGGTCGCCGCCCCACCGGCCAGCGCGACCAGCACCAGCCAGGACGCGGCCCGGTCGGCCAGCCGCTGCCCGGGCGCCTTGGAGTTCTGCGCCTGCTGCACGAGGGCGACGACCCGAGCCAGCGCGGTGTCGGCCCCGACCTTGGTCGCCCGGGCGCGCATGACGCCGGTCGTGTTGATCGACGCACCGATCAGCTCGTCACCGACCTGCTTCGCCACCGGCAGGCTCTCCCCGGTGACCATCGACTCGTCCACCTCGGACTCGCCGGACTCGACCACGCCGTCGACCGGGATCTTGGAGCCCGGCCGGATCAGCAGCAGGTCTCCGACCTGCACGTCGCTCGTCGGCACCTCGACCTCGACGCCGTCCCGCACGACGACGGCGGTCGCAGGCGCCAGCTCGAGCAGCGTGCGGACCGCGTCGTTCGCCCCGCCTCGGGCGCGCATCTCCACCCAGTGACCCAGCAGGACGAAGGTGGCCAGGACGCTCGCGGCCTCGTAGAAGACCTCTCCGCCGCCGGTGAGCGTCACGCCCAGGCTGTAGAGCCACCCGGTCCCGACGCCCACTGCGACCAGCACCATCATGTCGAGCGTGCGCGCACGCAGAGCTCGGTAGGCGCCGTCGAAGAAGATCCAGGCGGAGTAGAAGATGACCGGCAGCGACAGGAGCAGTGCGAAGACGTCGTCGCGGAGCCCGAACGGAGCAGGCGCCGTGAACCCGATCAGCTCCCGGCCGATCGGTGACCACAGCGTGATCGGGACCGAGAGCACGAGCGCGACGAGGAAGCGGTTCCGCATGTCCCGCGCCATCTCGGCGATCGAGCCGCCGCCATGGTGCCCGCCGTGCCCCATGGCGTCGTGCGGGGACGGCGTCACCTGCGTGCCCTGGCCGTGACCGTGTCCGTGGGAGTGGTCGATCGCAGTCGTTCCGTGGGCCGCACCGTGGTGGTGGTCGGACGTCTGGACGGTCACAGCCTCGGGAGGGGCTCCGGCGGCGCTCGACATCGGCTCGCACACGTGCGCCGGCACGGACTCACCCCTGCAGTGGTACCCGCACTCACGGACCCAGTCGGTCAGCTGCGGCACGGAGGTGCGCCTCGGGTCGAAGGTCACGCTGGCGGTCTGCGCCGCAGCGTTAGCGTCGACCGCGATCACACCGGGCCGGCGCGACAGCGCCCGCTCGACCGATGCTGCCGACGTCGCCCAGTGGAGCCCTCCGACCTCGAGGACGGTCGTCTGGTGGTCCATGGCCGTGTCCCTTCAGTCGTCGATCCGGTCCGCATGCCACGGCGTCCCGTCATCCGGGACACCGAGCGCGGATACCCCCAGGGGGTATGTCGACGTTAACGCGGCGCCCCAGCCGCTTACTCCCGCCCTTCCATGAAGATTCGATTGAGCCTCACGCGCGGTCCGCCTCGGCGGCGACCTTCCTCAGGTAGCGCTGATCCCTGCCGATCGACGAGACCGAGGAGGTGTCTCGTGGACGCGATCGTGGGTATCGCCCAGCGCATGGCGGAGATCCGCAGCAGTCTGCAGGCCGTCACTCCGACTACCGCGGTAGCCAGCCATCGGGCAACCAGCGGCTCCAGCAGCGCGACGGCCTTCGCTGCGGCGCTCGAATCCGCCGTGACGGCGTCGTCGCCTGCCTCGTCCGCACGGAACGCTGACGGGGTTCCCGCCGACCTCGCGCGCTTCGGCAACGGGAGGATCCCCGCGGATGCCCTTGCACCTGTCGGCTCGTCGGGCCACCGTCTCTGGGCCCCTGCAGCGCAGGCGTTCGGCGAGCTGAGTGCTGCGGCGGCACGAGACGGCGTGCGCATCGGCGTCACCGACTCCTATCGCTCCTACGACGCGCAGGTCGACGTCGCCGCGCGCAAGGGCCTGTACTCGCAGGGCGGACTCGCCGCCGCGCCCGGGACGAGCCCGCACGGCTGGGGGCTCGCCCTCGACCTCGACCTCGACGCCCGCGCCCAGGCCTGGATGCGTGCCAACGCCAGCACGTACGGCTTCGAGGAGGACACGCCGCGCGAGCCGTGGCACTGGGTCTACTCACGCTGAGGCGGTCCGCTCGCCTTGAGCGAGTCTTCATCTGTCGTCGCCCGTGCCTTGATCTCGGCCCGGCAGCATCGAGGAGTGCGACCGTCCGGTCGCGGCTCTGGAGGTGCCCACCATGCCCGACGTCGTGTCGTCACTCGGTGTGTGGGTGGTCGTGCCGGTCGTCCTCGTGGCGGTCGCAATCGCGGTGTGGGCGATCGCCCGCCTCTTCCCGACGCGGCCACGGGGGGCCTCCGAGCGCCCGTGGTCGGCACACCGCCGCTGACGTCCGTCAGGCCGCCGGCAGTCTCACGGTGAAGGTGGCGCCGCGACCGGGCCCTGCGCTCGCCGCGCGGATCGAGCCGCCGTGGGCCTCGACGAGCGCCTTGCTGATGGCCAGGCCGATGCCCGAACCGCCGCTCGCACGGTCCCGCGCCGTCCCGACCCGGTAGAAGCGGTCGAAGACGTGCGTGAGGTGCTCAGGCGGGATGCCCTCACCGGTGTCCGTGACGACGACGCGGACACCGTCGCCCTCACGTTCGGCGCGGATGACGATCTCGCCGCCGCTCGGCGTGTGGCGCAGTGCGTTCGTCACAAGGTTGTCCATGACCTGGGACATGCGGTGACGGTCGGCGAGCACCGCCGGCAGTCCGGGCGTCGCAGTGCCGCTGAGCGTGACGCCCCGAGCCGCTGCCCGTTCCTGTGCGGCGTTCACGGCGGCGTCCACCAGATCCCGTGGCGGCGTCGGCTCGGCCTCGAGGACGACGTCACCCGCCTCCGCGTGCGTCACGGCGGCGAGGTCGGCGGCGAGCCGGGTCAGCCGGTCGGCCTGCTCGTGAAGGACGGCGATCGTGGTCGCGTCGAGCGGTTGCACACCGTCCTCGACCGCTTCCAGGTAGCCCTTGATCGTGGCGACCGGCGTCCGTACCTCGTGCGCGAGGTCGGCGAGCAGCCGTCCGCGCAGCCGTTGCGCCTCCTCCAGCCGGTCCGCCAGGCGGTTGAACGACTCGGAGAGGTCGTCGAACTCCGTCCCCAGCCCGGGTGACGGAACGCGGACGTCGTAGTGGCCGGCGCCAAGCGAGGTGGCGGCCGTCGACACCGCCGCCAGCGACCCGCCGATCCGCCTCGTGAGGACGAGGCTCACCGCGGCCGCCGCTGCGCCCGCGGCCACGAGGGCGATGGCGGACGCGACCGTCGTGGCGGACGTGAAGGCCTCCTCGACGTGCATGTCCGCCATCGCGTGGTCGGAGATGCCCGCGCGCATCAGGTGCTCGTGGAACACGGTGGGACCCACCGCCGCGACGACGATCCAGGCCGTCGCGGCAGCTGTCGCCAGGACGATCCCGATCGCCACCAGGAGCCGCGACGCCAGGCCGAACCGGCGCGCCGAGCGCGTCACTCGCCAGTGCCGATCCGGTAGCCGACGCCACGCACAGTGCGGACGAACCGCTGTTCCTTCGCGGTGTCACCGAGCTTCTGCCGGACATGGAGGACGTGCACGTCGACGAGGTGATCGTCGCCGACCCACCCCGCACCCCACACCACGTCGATCAGGGCTCGGCGCGAGAGGACGATGCCGGGCCGCGACGCGAGCGCGGTCAGGATGTCGAACTCGGTCCGCGTCAGCTCGATGCGGCGCCCGTCGAGGTGCGTCTCGCGGGCGTCGACGTCGACGCAGAGCGGGCCGATCTGCAGGGCGAGCGCGGCAGGTGCCGGTGTCGACGTCGACTGCCGCGGGCGCCGCAGGAGCACGTTCACGCGCGCCATCAGCTCACGCGGGCTGAACGGCTTGGTGACGTAGTCGTCGGCACCGACGGAGAGCCCGATCAGAGTGTCCACCTCTTCCGCTCGCGCGGTGAGCATGACGACGTAGCAGTCGGTGAAGGTCCGGAGCTGGCGGCACACCTCGATGCCGTCGACGCCCGGCAGCCCGAGGTCGAGCACCACGACATCCGGATCGACCTGGCGGACGACCTCCACGGCCTGCGCGCCGTCGTGACAGACGGTCACCTCGAACCCGTCGCGCTCGAGGTATCCACCGACGAGCGTGGCGAGGGCGACCTCGTCGTCGACGACGACGGCACGTCGCGCGGCGACGGGTGCGGGTGTGGACGTCATTGCTCCATCTTCGGGGACCGTCGACCGGTGTCCCGGGACTTCACGAAACCTTGATCGAACGGCGAGCGGTCCTTCGAGGCGCCCGGGCGAGGCTGGGTCCGTCAGAACGACCCGAGGAGCCCCTGTGCCGGTCCACGCCCGTCCACCCGTGCGGATCACTGTCGTCCAGGCGCAGGCGTGCCACCTGTGCGACGACGCGAAGGCCGTGCTCGCCGAGCTGGCGAAGGACCATCCGATCGTCGTCGACACCGTCGAGGCCGAGTCCGACGCGGGCCGCGAGCTCGTGGCGCGGCACCGGCCGCCGCTCGCGCCTCTCGTCCTGGTCGACGGGGTGTACTTCTCCGCCGGGCGGCTGCCCCGCCGCAAGCTGGAGCGCACGCTCACCGCACGCCGCCACGCGTTGCAAGGGGCACAGGCCTGATGGGTACCGAGCTCCTCGCGACCGGCAGCATCCTGGCCGCGTTCTTCGCCGGCGGCGTCGCACTCTTCGCGCCGTGCTGCATCGTCTTCCTTGCACCGTCCTACCTCGCAGGGGCGGTCAAGAACGCTCGCTGGCGCCTGCTGCCGCTGACGTTCGTCTTCGCCGCCGGGCTCGCCGTGGTGCTCGTGCCGATCACGCTGGGCGTGAGCGCGCTCGCCGGTGCGATCGCGCGCTACCACGCGCCTTTGTACTGGGCCGGGGGAGTGCTCATGCTGGCGCTGGCGGCGCTCGCCTTGTCCGGGCGCATGTGGTCGTTGCCGTCGTTCGTCCGGGCACCCGACACCGCCCGGGGAGACACGGCCAGCTTCTTCGCCCTGGGGGTCTTCTCGGGCATCGCCTCCTCGTGCTGCGCGCCGGTCCTCGCGGGCGTCATGACGCTGTCCGCCCTCTCCGGCTCGTTGGCCGGTGGGTTCGCGCTCGGCCTCGCGTACGTCTTCGGGATGGTGTTCCCGCTCTTCGTCATGGCGCTCCTGTGGGACCGCGCGCGGCTGGGGGAGCGGCGGCTGCTGCGCGCGCGTGTCGTCCGGCTGCACGCTGGCCGGTTCACGCTCGTGACGAACACGATCAACGTCGCCGTGGCGATCGCCTTCGCGATCATGGGGCTGCTCGTCATCGCGCTCGCTGCGAGCGAGGACATGACTGGTGGGACGTCGGCACAGGACGCCGCCAGCCGCGTCCTGACACGGACGTTCGGCGCCGTGCAGAGCTGGCTCGCTCCCGTCCCCGAGGTCGTGCTCGGCATCGGGCTCCTCGCGCTCGCCGGGGCGTTCGCCTGGGGCGCGTTGGTGGGCCGCCGTACCGGGACTTCGAGCGCGGGTGCGGCGACCCCCAAGGCGGAGCGGTCAACGGCTCCCGACGCGGACACGGTCCTGCACGAGCCGACCTGCCATGAGTCGGCGGCACCTACGACGGAAGGGCCCACACGATGACGTCCGGAACCGCCGCACGACGGCGTGAGGAGCGCGAGCTCGCAGCTGCGCGAGCCCGTGCGGCAGAGCAGCGAGCCGAACGGCGCGCCAGGCTGCGGACCTGGGTGCTGTGGGGCGTGGGAGCGGTCGTGGTCGGTGTCCTGGTCGCGGCCGGGCTGCTGTCGTCCCGGCCGACAGCCTCGAGCGAGGTTCGTGAGGCCCCGCCGTTCACGCTGCCCACGTCCGACGGCTCCGAGGTTTCCCTGGCCGACTACCGTGGCGAGCCCGTGGTGCTGTACTTCAACGAGGGGGCCGGCTGCGACTCGTGCCTGCAGCAGATGGCCGAGATCGAGGAGGACGCCGACTTCGCCGACGCCGGGATCACCGTCCTGCCGATCGTCATGAACACCGCCGACCAGATCAACGCAGACCGCGAGCGTCTGGGGGTGGAGTCACCGTTCCTCCTCGACGACGGCACCGTCTCCGAGGCGTACGGCACGCTCGGCACCGGCATGCACGAGGGCCTTCCGGGGCACGGCTTCGTCCTCGTCGACGCCGAGGGCCAGCAGGTGTGGCAGGGCGACTACCCGTCGATGTGGCTCGCACCCGACGACCTGCTCACCGAGGTCCGACGCCACCTCTGACCCGTTCCGATCCATCACCACCATCAAGGAGAAGCGCATGTCCTGCTGCCAGCAGAACGACCTCACCGAACCGGAGAGCACCACCACCGAGCCTCAGCGGTGCTGCAGCTCGTCCGAAGCCGCCGCGAGCGGATGCTGTTCGCAGACGCCTGCCGCCTAGGTCCGCACCGACCGCACCGTCCCGACGTTCAGGAGATCCCCATGACCACGACCGCACGCCGCCGCCTGGTAGCCGCAGCGGCCGCCACGACCCTCGCCCTCACGCTCGCCGCATGTTCCGGGGGCGACGCGTCCGAGGGCACCGGCGCCGGCGAGTCGCCGACCACCGCCGAGACCTCCCAGACCGAGGCGCACAACGCCGCCGATGCCCAGTTCGCGCAGATGATGATCGTCCACCACGAGGGCGCGATCGAGATGGCGGAGCTCGCCATCGAGCGCGGCGAACGACCCGAGGTCGTCGCCCTCGGGGAGCGGATCTCCGCGGCCCAGGGCCCCGAGATCGAGCAGATGACCGGGTGGCTCGAGACGTGGGGCGAGCCCGGTCCGGACGAGATGGGGCACGGCGGCATGGACCATGGCGGCATCGACATGGACGGCATGGACCAGGAGGGCGCGATGGCGGACCTCGAAGCCCTCTCCGGAGCGGACTTCGACCGGCGCTTCCTCGAGCTCATGATCGAGCACCACAAGGGCGCCATCGAGATGTCCGAGCAGCAGCTCGAGGACGGCGAGAACGCCGACGCACTCGCGCTCGCCCGCACGATCATCGACGCGCAGACTGCGGAGATCACGGAGATGACGAACCTGCTGAGCGACATCTAGTCAGCGCACGAAGAGGGCCGGCTACCGCGGGTGCGGTGGCCGGCCCTCTCGTCGTCTCAGCCGTCCTGGCAGACGGTCGCGCCGGTCGGTGCCGCTGGTCGCCCGCCGGGCGGTCGTCAGCCCAAGCGGATGAAGGTGGGGCTGGACTGCCAAATCTCGCGCAGCTGGATGGTCTTGCCAGGTCGCGGGGAGTCCACCTGCATGTCGCCGCCCGCGTAGATCGCGACGTGCCCCGGAGACCAGATCAGGTCGCCCGGCTGCGCGTCGGCACGGGACACGACCGTCCCTGCGTAGCGCTGCTGGCTCGACGTCCGCGGAAGGTTGATGCCGACCTGCGCATAGACGTACGACGTGAAACCCGAGCAGTCGAAGCCGGCGGGAGTCGTGCCGCCCGACACGTACGGCACGCCGATGTACCGCATGGCGATCTCGACCACCGCACTTCCGGAGGCGCTCGCCGGCACCTCCACGGCAGGGGCCGCGGCCGCCGGTGCGGCAGCGGGGGTGGCGGCGCGGCGCTCCTGGGAACGGCTGGACGCCGTCGCCCGGGTCTCGGCCGGAGCCGGGGCTGGAGGGGGAGGCGGGGCGACCGCGGTGACGACGGGAGCGTCGAACGTCCATGTCGCCTCGGCCGGCGCCGTGACGACCCGCGCACCGATGAGGGCGCGGGCGGCCGCCGTGGCGGCGTCCGTGTCGACTCCGCCGATCGACTGGGCAGACTCGCGCGGGTGGTTGGCGTAGGTCGGTGCGGCAGCGAGCCCGAGGGCGAGGCCGGAGGCGGCAGCGACGGCGACGGAGCGTCGACCGGCTTCGTTCATGCTGTCGGTGGAACGGACCACCAGGTCATCGAGGGCCGTGCGTGGACGACGGGCCGCGCGGTGGCGGGAACTCGCGGAGCGAGCGGGCATGGAAGAACCTCCCGAACGCCTGCGAGGTTAGCTGTCGGGTTCGGGCGGAAGTCTCCCGGCCACGTCGTGGCTTCACCCCGAGGGCACCGTGGTGCCCGCACTCCTGGGTCCCCCGTCCCTGCCTCTCGTGCTCGATGTGCGGCCTCGGGGTCGGCAGGGTTCGGCGCCCACCGAGGACGTGCCGGCGGTGCACCGGCAAGTCGAGGCTAGACGAGCGTCCGCGTTCGCCGACCCCGCCGACACGAAACTCAACGGGATCTTCATAGAAGGAGACCAAGGGCCCAGACGGCGTTCGCTGCGCACGCTGGGGGAGGTGACTTCATCAAACCTTGAGCAAATCGCGGCGCCGCTCGGCACGGCTCGGGTGAGGCTGGTCATGCGCGGGCCGCGACCTCGCCAGCGCACCTCCTCCCGCCATCGATCAGGACGACCTCATGAACCGCATGCCCCGCCGCGCCGTGGCGGCTCTGACCACGCTCGTCGCTGCGGCCCTCCTGACCGCCTGCTCTGACGCCGGCGGTCAGCCGACGCCAGCGGCGCCGGTGACCACGGCGAGCGACGGGCACGCCCATTCACATGACGACGTGAGCTCGGGATCGCCACTGCCCGGTGAGCACGTGCACGGTGTCGCGATCGACCCGGGCGACGGTCGCGTCTACCTCGCGACACACGAAGGACTGTTCCTGCGCGACGGCTCGGGGTGGACCAGCGTCGGCCCGGTCATCGACCTCATGGGCTTCACCGCGGCCGGTCCCGGGCACTTCTACGCTTCCGGCCACCCGGGCGCGGGAGTCGACCTCCCGAACCCGGTGGGGCTCATCGAGTCGACCGACGCAGGGGAGACGTGGCAGCCGCTCTCACGCCAGGGGGTGTCCGACTTCCACGCCATGACCGCGTCGCAAGAGGGCGTGGTCGCGTTCGACGGCTCACGCCTGGAGAGCACGGGAGACGGCACGACGTGGCGTCCGCTCCCCGTCCCGGTCCCGCCCTTCGCGATGGGCGTCTCGCCCGACGGCGCAACCCTCGTGGTCACCAGCGAGTCCGGCCCTGTGCGGTCCACGGACGGCGGGGCACAGTGGGAGAAGATCGCCGACGTGCCGCTGCTGCAGGTGGTCGCGTGGGCCGATGACGACACGGTGGTCGGGGTGACCCCGGACGGGGTCGTAGCGGTGAGCGAGGACCGCGGGGCCACGTGGGAGCAGAAGGCGGAGGTCGAGGGTCCGCCCCAGGCTCTCGCCGCAGTGCGAGCGTGGGACGGCTCGCTCCGCGTCGTCGTGATCACCCAGGGTGGCGCCCTCGAGTCGCGCGACCTCGACGCAGGGTTCGCGCCGCTCAGCGACGGCTGAGCCGTCGAGCGGATATCCACGGATTCTTCATGGGATAACCGGGGTGCGTGCGGGGTCGGTCACCAACAGTGGTGCGGAACCCGACACCCGACCGTGGGAGAGCACTCATGTGGACCTGGACCCGTCGACGCAAGACCGCGCTGCTCGCCGTGAGCCCTCTCCTCCTGGCGGCGTGCGGCGCGGCGACCGCGAGCCCTGCCGGCCTGGACTCACCCTTCCCTACCCTTTCGCGGACAGCGGACGCTGGGGTGTCGGGCACGGTCTGGGTCGCGAACGAGGGTGCCGACAGCCTCTCGGCGATCGACGCTGCGACCGGGAGGGTCCTGACCACGGTCACCGGAATCCCGAGCCCGCACAACGTCCAGGCCAGCCCCGACGGGGCGACCGTGTGGGCGGTCAGCGGTCACAACAACGCGCTCGTCGCACTCGACGGTGTGACCTCGCGGCTCCTGATGACCGCCGCTACAGGCGCGAGCCCTGCACACGTGGTCGTCGGTCCGGACGGATCGTCGGTCTATGTGACCAACTCGGGCGAGGACACTCTCGCTCGGTACGACGCCACCACCGCGAGCTCGATGGGCACGGTCGCCCTCAGTGCGGGACCACACGGTCTGCGGCCGAGTCGTGACGGGGCAGCGCTCGTCGTGGCCGGAACGACGGCGGGCGCGATCGACGTCGTCGACCCGCAGAATCTGACTCGCACGACGAGCATCGCCGTGGGCAGCTCGCCCGTGCAGGTCGCCGTCTCCGACGACGGCAACTTCGCGTACGTCAGTCTCGCGGGCGAGAGCGCTGTGGCGAAGGTCGACCTCGTCCGCCACGAGGTCGTCCAGAAGGTCACCGTCCCGACGCCTCCAGTGCAGCTCTACCTCACGCCGGACGGAGCCCGGCTCCTCTCTGCCGACCAGGGCACCGCCGACGCGCCAGGCGACACGGTGTCGATCATCGACGTGGCGACCATGTCGGTGACCGCGACGGTGACAACGGGAGCCGGGCCGCACGGGGTCGTCGTCGACCCGAGCGGGCGTCTCGCCTGGGTGACCAACCTCTACGCCGACACGGTCTCGGTGCTGGACCTCACGAACCTTGCCGTGACCGCGACGATCACGGTCGGGGACATGCCGAACGGGATCTCGTTCTCCCCGGTGACGGCCACGGGGGCCTCTGCCGACACCGCGGTAGACGTGCCGGACTACTCGACCGACGCGGCGGGCGACGAGGGTGACGGGGGTGACGACGCCGGGCACGGACACGGCGAAGGCGATCACCACGGCTGAGCGGTGCGTGCCAGGCGGTCACCGCCCGGGAGGTGAGCGGCGCAGCGGGGCCTTCCCGAGCGGTGTTCGCGGCAGTGTCGCGACCTCGTCGACCCGAATCCGATGGCCGTGCAGCTCCGGGCGTGCCTCGAGGCGTCGTCGGATCGCGTCGACGGAGAGCGCGTCGCCGCCATGGGGCACGACGAGGACACGGATCTCGTCCGGTGCCGTCTCCGCGAGCTGCCACATGTCGACGGCAAACTGCTCCACCACGTTCCTCAGCAGCGCCGTCAGGTCGCCGGCGTGGGTTCGTCCGGCCGCGCTCAACGTGTCCTCGGCGCGGCCTTCGAGGGTCTCGAGCAGCCGGTACGGCCGCCCGCACGGGCAGTCACCGGAGCCGATCGCCACGCGGTCGGACAGCTCGTACCTGATCAGCGGCACGGTGCGTGAGAAGAGCACCGTCACTAGAAGGCGCGCTCCGGTGGTTCCCACGGGAACCGGCGCCCCTGCGGCATCGACCGGCTCGACGATGACGAGGTCGTCGTACAGGTGGCGCCGGCCGTGCTCGCACGTCGAGGCGATGCCGGCTGTCTCCGTGGCGGCGTAGACGTCGAACGGCGCCGTGTTCCACGCGGTCGTCATGACCCGCGCCGCGCTCTCGCTGAGGACTTCGGAGGCAGACATGACCGCCCGAGGCCGGATGCGCAAGGACCCGTCGATCTGCGCCAATGCAAGCGGCCGCAGCGCTGAGGAATAGCCGACCAGCACCTCGGGTGCAAAGGCGTTGAGAGCGCTGACGGTCTCGCTCAACGGTGCCGTCGCGTCAAGCCGCAGCGAGCGGATCAAGGGCGAGCGGGCCGACGCTGCGACCACCGCGCTCTGGTGGGTGGGGTTGCGCGAGCTCACCACCGCCATGCGAACCGGTCGCATGCCTGTGGGGGTACCCGCCCAGACGGTCGCCCGTGCGTAGGACGCCAGCACAGTCGCCCACTCCTGCTCGTCCCAGACGAGGACTGCGCGCACACCTGTCGTCCCCGCGGTAGCGGCTGTGCGCCAGCGGCGGCGCCAGCGCGCGCCGGGGTCGCCGCTCGAGTCGCTCAGCTGCCGGAGGTGCTCCTCGATGGCTGCGAGCGTCATGTCCCGCGTGGTGAGGACGTCGTCGAACGCGTCCATCAGCACGGGCTTCGTGACGGGAGGCAACGCCGACAGCGGTGCATCGAGGAGCCCTGCGTGGTGGCGCTCGTAGAACCTCGACCGGGTCACCGCCCACCGGCGCAGCTCCGCCAACCGCTCTTGGCGGTAGGCGTGGACCTGCTCACGCGACCACCGATCCCGGTGCGCGAGCCGGCGTCGTTCGGCGAGTGCCCGCACGACGACTTCGACGTCCATGGGGCCTCCTCCGTCGATCCGCCCCGTTCGATCCTGCTCTCGCCGGGTTGAGGACTGATCACGGTGCTCGTGAGGTCGGGTCAAGGCTGCGACGCCTCACGATCGGCGGCGCAGCACCTCCGCCGTCAGCTGCGGGACGACCTCGAACAGGTCGCCCACGACCCCGAAGTCGGCGATCTCGAAGATCGGTGCGTCGGGATCGTTGTTGATGGCGACCACGACGCCCGCCGACTGCATGCCACCGCGGTGGTGGACGGCTCCCGAGACGCCGGCACCGACGTAGAGCGCCGGGCTCACGGTCGCACCGGTCTGCCCGATCTGGGTGTCGGCGGCGATCCACCCTTCATCCGTGGCGACACGAGTCGAGCCCACCGCACCGCCGAGTGCGGCGGCGAGCTCCCGCAGCGGCCCGAAGTCTCCGCCGGTACCACGGCCGCCCGCGACGACGACCCGGGCGCTGGAGAGCTTCGGACCCTCCGCCGCGACGCTCGAGGTCCGAGAGATCAGGCGCAGCCCACGCAGTTCATCGCCCTCGGGCAGCCGATGCCGATGAACCGACGGCTCTGTAGGAGCGTCGTGCGCAAGCACGTGTGACGACTCCGGACGCAGCGTGACGACGCAGCGCTCAGCGATCGACTCCGCGACGACGGACCACATGGACGCGAACGCGAGCTGTCCGGCCACCAGGCGACCGTCGGCGCCGCGGCCAAGGGACCGCGCATCGAGGAGGAGTCCGGCACCGAGCTCACGGGCGGCGAGCGCGGCGATCTCGGCGTTCCGCGGACTCGCCGCCAGTACGACTGCCGTCGCGTCCGCGGATGCGGCGACCCCGGTCAGCGAGCGCGCGACGGTTGGTGCGAGAAGCGCCACGTCAGCTGGCGCCTCGACAAGGTGCGCGGCCGCGACGCCGTAAGCGGCGAGCTCCTCGAGCGCCCCTTCAGGGCCGGCACCGACGAGAACAGCGTGGACCGGCCCGAGGTGACGAGCCACGGCCAGGATCTCCCAGGCAGACGGCGCGACCCCTCTGTGGTCGTGGTCAACGAGAACGAGGACCGGGTCAGGCTGCGTGGTCATGGTCGTGCCCCTCAGATGAGTTGGTTGGCGGCGAGGAAGTCGGCGATGCGCACCCCGGCATCGCCCGTGTCGGTCAGCAGCACGCGGCCGTCCCGCGGCGGGCGGAGCGCGCTGGTCGCAACGCGCGTCCGGGCGCCGGACCGCCCGACCTCGTTCGGAGCGATCGCGAGGTCGGCGAGCGTCCAGAGCTCGACGGACTTCTCTCGCGCGGCCTGGATTCCCTTGAAGTTCGGGTACCTCGGCTCGTTCGCCCGGTCCGTCACGCTGACGACGGCGGGAAGCGGTGCCACCAGCGTCTCCTCGGCGTCCTCGAGGTGACGACGAACCTCGAGGCTCGCGCCTGCGACGTCGATCCGCGCCGCGTGGGGCGCCGTCGGCCAGCCGAGCTCGGCGCCGAGCAGCGCCGGCAGCACGGCCATCTGACCGTCCAACGACGACGTTCCCGTGAGGACGAGGTCGACGGGCGCTCGTTCACCGACGCGGCGTACAGCCGACGCGAGTACGCGTGCGGTCGCGAAGACGTCCGATCCCTCGAGTGCCTCGTCGCGAACATGGACGCCGTGGTCGGCACCGACCTGCAGGCCCCGACGAACCGCGTCCTCGGCCGCAGCTGGTCCCATCGTCAGGACGGTGACCTCTCCGCCGTTCGCCTCGACCAGGACGAGCGCTGCCTCGAGCGCGTACTCGTCGAGCTCGTTCAGCGTGCCGGCATCCTGCTCGCGGTCGACGCGGCCGTCCTCCGTGAACCTCCTGTCCGACTGGACGTCGGGGACGTGCTTGACGCACACCACGATGTGCACCTACTGCTCCTCTCGGTCACCGCTCGCGCGGTCGCGACCTGCTCGACCGCCCGCCCTCCGGATCGAGGTCGGACCCGGGCGCGACGACCGTACGAGGAGCGGTCCTGCCAGGAACCACACCGAAGGTCCCGGATCGGCCCGGCTCAAGCGGATCTCCCGTGGACCTTGATCGAACCTTCACGCGGATCGGACCGCTCACCGATCGAGACCCTCGAGAACGTCGGTACCGTTGATCAAGTGCCCGATCGCTCGACCACTCCTCCGCGCCCTGCAACGCGTCCAGGTCTGACCGCCTGCAGCTTGTGCGCCGGCGAGACCCTGGGTGACGACGACCCGCTGGAAGGTGGGCAGCTCGCGCGGCTCAAGGCGCTGCGCAGTCGCGGGCTTGCCGACCTCACGTTGTCGGAGTGCCTCGACGAGTGCGAGCGCGGCGACGTCGTCGTCGCGCGACCGAGCGTCGTGGGCCGACGCTCTGCGGGCCGGCCGGTGTGGTTCGAGCGTCTTGCAGGCGACGGCCTTACCCGTGAGCTCGAGCGATGGCTCGAGCAGGGCGGTCCGGGCGTCGCCGAGCAACCCGCGGCGCTGCTGGCGTTGCAGATCGACCGATCGCAGCCGGAGTATCCGCCGGCCGAGTGATCCGCCTGTCGGCGGAGTCGCGGCGCTATCCGCATGGCCGGTAGCCGTCAGTCTCGCGTATAGCGATCGACCCACGCCGTGGACGAGCGCCGAACGTCGGGCGCCGGCCAATGAAGCAACCCGGCGCAGCGAGCACCGTGCGCCAGGTCGCGGCCCGCCGCACAGTCGGCGCAAGCTGACCGGCGTTCCTGGCCGGGCGCGGACGAACGTGGAGTGTCAGCCCGACGGCCTAGCCTGCCGTCCATGAGATCTGACGAGAGCGGCGCCACGCTTCATGACTGCCACCGTTGAGACGCCTGCCGGCGCTGCGTCGCCAGCAATCGATGCGGCGGGGCCCGGTCGGGCTTCATCCGACGAAGTCGCCGTGCCGGTGGCCCGAGGTAGGCGTCGGGGCTTGACGAAACTTGGGTTCACGGCTGAGGAGCTCGCCCGCCTCACCGACAACGAGATCGCCCTGCTGGCTCAGTGGCTCAGCCGCGTTGACCTGTTGACGGTCTATTTGTGGGCCGCAGGCCCGACGTGCATCGTTGTCGTACTCAGAGGAGACGCAGCGTTTGTCAATCGCGTGGCGTTCGCAGCTGTGCTGAGTGTCGTCCTGTACTCGGGTCTCGCCCTGACCGCTCTTCTACGTGCCCGCTGGGGTAGCCCCGAGTGGCGCCTCGGACGAACCGCGCGGCGCCTTCTGCGCGCGAGCCAGTCGAGCGCGGGCTACACGAGACGTCGGCGCGAACTCCTAGGCAAGCGAGCCGTGCGTCGCGATCTAGAGAAGTCGACGGGGTACCGCCTGACGATCACCGACGTCTCGGGCGAGGACTTCAAGGCTCGAGTTCGTGACGTCATGCTCAACCAGGTTCAGGGCGCGTACTTGGGCGAAGGACGCGGGGGTGCGGGGCGCGGGAGCATTCCGTGGGCGACCGCGTTGCCTGCGCTAGCCGCAATCGCGACCGCAATCACGACGATCGTGAAGTCTGTCTGGTCATAGCGGGTGGGCGGTGCCGATGCGCCGTCGGACGGCGGGCAGCGCCTGACTGTGTGTGGATGGGCCTGTCAATCGATCACCACGTCGTGGCGGTCTCTGGCGACGACGAGCCCGTTCTTGACCACGTACACCTCGACGTAGTGACGGCCGCGGTAGAGCGTCGTCTCCGTCCGCGACATCGTCCCGTCGTCCGGGATGAGCCCTCCGCGGAGATTGCCAGCGGCCTCGGGCCCTGTGTTGCGGACCTTCCAATAGACGTCGAAAGGGCCCGGCACGTCGGTTCTTGCGGTGAACGTCAACGAGCGCTGCTTGCCGATCGATCGAAACAGGCGCAACGGGCCCGCGCGGAATCCGTTCTTCTTCCCGACGACTGCGTCGATCCGCACTGAGTACCCGGTACGCACCGCTATGAACAGTTCGTCGATGTACTGCTCCTCGGGCGCGCGAGGGATTGCCTCGGCAATGACGGGTGGCGCCGATGCAACGAGCGTCGTGGTCGTGGGTGCCTTGAAGCTCGTACCGAACACGCGCTGCCACGCCGTGATGCTCTTCTGCTTGTCGACCTCTCTATAGGCTTCGGTCACCCAGGCTGAGTACTGCGAGATCCGTTCGCGAAAGTTCTCGTACTTGCCCTGGTCCCAGCGGTGGTTGAAGTAGGTCCCAGGGCAGCTGGGGTCCTCGAGGACCGGCATCGTCTGGTGCACCTGTAGCCAAGCGTCGAGGTCGGCCAGCATGTGCATCAGAGCCGTGGGGACGTCCCCGTACCGTGCGTCGGCGTCCCACGCGCTCACGCGCTCGGCGACGAGGAGGGTGAGGATGACTGAGGGCACGCTGAACGTCTGCTTGTAGTCGCGCAAGTACTTCAGCAGACGGATCACCTTGCGCAGGTTCCCGTGCGCCAGGGTGTCGCGTTCCTTCATCCAGGCGGTGTAGCCGGCGGGGTTGGTGTCCTCAAACTTCGCCTCGGCGTAGTTCACGATCACCTGGCGCCCGTCGGCAAGGTGGATGTACGGCACGACATCGACGTGGCAGTCGTTCGCGTACATGATCCGAACGCACCGGTTCTTCTTTCGGACCTTCTCCTTGTAAGTGGTGGAAGCTCGCAGAGCAGCCCGCACTTCACGGAGGTACTGCTGCTGCGTCCACTCGGGGACTTCCTCCAGACGGACGAGGACGTCGGCGTCGAACTCGTGATCATTGAGGGGCCGGATGATGGTCCTGTGAGCCCAAGATCCTTGCGGTACATGTTCGAGAATCTTCTTCCCGATGGCGGAGTCGCTCTCGAGCACGCTCACGATGGCAGCAACGCGCTCATCAAGGAGATCCAAACGTGACTGATTGAGGTCGACCGTGTCTTCGAGGAACGCCTTGAAGTACTGAGTCAGCTTCACGAGATCTCCAGCACCGGGGTGTACCCCGAGTCGGTGCGGTCGTAGATGAGGAAGGGTGGGTGGACGTGCGGATCGCGAGCGCGTCCAAGCGCGACTCCCGCGGAGAGGGGCATGGCGGCGAAGACATGGAGAACCGACAAGTGCTTGTCCGTGACCTCGAGCCGCGAGAGTAGGGCGCGAACAGTCTCGGTGAACGCGTCCAGGGCGGCCGGGGAACTGATGGTCTCGACCCCTGGAGTCTGACCGACCGGCGTCATGACATGGCGCGGCAGATCGGCAACCTCTTGCGGCAACTCGTCGGGCTGGATGGTCCCGGAAACGTTCAGAACCAGCGCCGCGCCGACCGGCTCGCCCGCATCGGCAGATTCGTCGATCGGGGGCGACTCAACCGCGAACGCTGGAACGGACGTGACCTCGGGCCAGGCCCAGCCGTTGGTGGAGCGGTGCCGCTGGTAGATGGCGACCTCGTAGGTGTCGTCAAGGCGGCTCCCCAGGTAGACCAGAAGAGGGAGCCGGGCGAACGCGAACAGACTCAAGTGGCGAACGTGCTCCCCGCGAACAGCTTGATTGAGTTTGTGCTCGATGACCTCGTCGATGGCTGCCGTCGCAGCGGTCCAGTAGATCTCGGTGCCCTCCGCGGGGAGGTGGCGGAGGTCGATCTCAAAGCCGTACTGCTCGTAGCTGAGCGGGAACTCCGGGAACCGGTCGTCCGAGTGAAGCACCGCAGCAGAGGCGGTCGGCTTGGACAGCTCGACGACGTTCCCACGAACCGCGCCGATCATCCGGACGACCGCGGTGCCCCTACTGCGGTCCAAGCCGGTCATCCGCCGGACCCAGTCCTCGTGGCTGTGCTTGATCTTGCGGAGGCGGTCGACGGTCAGGGTGTCCAGGGCGCCGTTGCGGTCGATCTCGTCATGATCGTCTGCGCACACGAGCATCAGGTTCTCGGCGAGGTCACGTTCGGCCACAGGGAGGTCGTAATCGCCGCGCGGCGAACCCTTGGTGGTCTGCTGACCGACGATGTGGGCAAGCTCGCCGAGCGAGAACTCCTCGTGAGTGAGCTTCCCCTCGAGCAGGTAGCGGCCGCAGACGGCGCAGCGGCCGCCCGAGCGAACCCACACCCGCATCCGTTCGGGGGTAGGGATCTTGCGCCTCACCAACGAGCTCACCGTCCTCGCCCTCTCGTCCGGTCTTCGCCAGGGACGCTATCGGCCGGCACCGACACTTCTGCACGAGGTGGTGTCGCCGAGCCGCGTGCGGACGAGGGGGCGAGGGCTCTCGTCCGCCCCCGATAGTCAGCCGGCATCGCGCCTGGAGAGGGCACTGACTCGTCTGGCACTAGGGCTGGCCGCGTGAGTCCCGTCGGGTGTTCAGCCGCCGACCCGCACTCCCAGGAGTGTGGGCGATCGGATCCGGACCGTGAGCGCGGCGGCGCTGTTGTGGTCATGACGCTGCACCGGCTCACCGCAGGGGCGGGTTACCGCTACCTGCTCCGGCACATTGCCACGGGTGACTGCGAGCGGCGCGGACCGTCGCCCATGACTACGTACTACGCCGCCTCGGGCAACCCACCGGGCCGTTGGCTGGGGCGTGGGCTAGGTGCGCTAGGCCGCCGCACCGGGACCGCCGTGGCCGTCGGGGTGGAGCAGGGCACAGTGGTAGCGGAGGAGGGGATGGCGCGGCTCTTCAGCCATGGTCTGGACCCGTCGACTGGCGTGCCGCTCGGTCGGCGCTACTCTCCGGCGGCACCACCGGCCGATCGCGTCGCGGCCCAGGTGCGCGCTCTTCCCGGCGATCTCATCGCGGAGGCGAGACAGCGGGCGGTCGACGCGATCACGAGGGTTGAGCTGGCGAGGGAGTCGTCGCCCTGCATCGCAGGCTTCGATCTCACGTTCACGGTGATGAAGTCGGTGTCGACTCTCTGGGCCGTCGCTGACGAAAAGACGCAGGCCGCGGTGTACTCGGCGCACCGGCGAGCCGTGGGGGCATCGCTCCGGTTCCTCGAGGACCGTGCGCTCTTTACGAGGACCGGCGCCGCGGGATGCCGGCAGGAGTCGACCGGCGGTGCTGTGGCGGCGGCGTTCGACCACTGGGACTCCCGGGCCGGTGACCCGAACCTCCATACGCACCTGGTAGTGGCCAACAAGGTGCAGGGGCGCGATGGCGCGTGGAGGTCACTCGACTCGCGGGCGCTGCACCACGCGGTCGTCACGATCAGCGAGCTGTACGAAGCCCTACTCGTCGACGAGCTAGCGCGCAGCCTGCCGGTGCGGTGGAGCTGGCGTTCCCGTGGGCCGAGGCGCACGCCCGCGTTCGAGCTCGACGGCGTCGGTGACGAGCTCATGGCGGCGTTCTCGCAGCGTTCGACCCAGATCGACGCGGCGATGACGACGGAGGTCGCGGACTTCACGGCGAGGCATGGGCGAGCGCCGAACCGGATCGAGATCGTCCGACTGCGTCAGCAGGTCGCTCGTGCTACGCGGCCAGCGAAGAAGGTCCGCGCGCTGGGGCGGCTCGTCGAGCGATGGAGGCACCGGGCAGCCACGGTGACGGGGGAGTCGCCCGAGCAGCTCACCTCCCGCGTCATCGGCGCGTCATTGATGCGACCCGTCCAGCGATTCGAGGTCGCCCCGGCTGTGCTGGATGTCCTTGCGGCGCGCGTGCTCGACGGCGTGCGCGAGCGGCGATCGACTTGGACCCGTTGGAACGTGATGGCTGAGGCACTGCGCGTCACCAAGCCGCTCATCGCCGCGAGCGTGGCAGACCGGCTGCGGATTGTCGACGACGTGTGCGACGCCGCCTTGCGACGTTGCGTCAGCCTCGAGGCCGCGCCAGCGTTCCCGTCGTCGGGACGCTACGCGCGTGAGGACGGGTCGAGCGTGTTCGAGCGTCCAGGCGAGCACACCTTCACCGACATCGTCATCCTCGATGCTGAGCACACGCTCCTCGCCGCAGCCGCCGACACGTCGGCGCCGACGTCACGCATGATGCGCGCTGACGACGCCCTCGAGCTGGCGTCAGACCAGCTCGCCGCAGTCGCTTCGATCTCCTCCTCGGGGAGGTTGGTGGACGCCCTGGTCGGGCCGGCGGGTTCGGGCAAGACGACCGCGCTCGCCGCCCTTCGCCACGTGTGGGAACGGCAGCACGGGCACGGATCGGTGATCGGCCTCGCGCCCTCCGCCTCTGCGGCAGCAAACCTCGCGGGAGCGCTCGGCATCGCATGCGAGAACACCGCCAAATGGCGTCACGAGACGAATGGCTTGGGCGGCGAGCAGCGCCGCGCCGTCATCCAGCGACTGATCGACGAGAGGTCGGCGATTGGCGGCGACGTACGCCGGCTACGGCTGCTCGACACTGCACTGATGAGCCTCACGCGCGAGGCGCGACGGTGGCAGATCAGGGATGGTCAGCTGGTCATCGTCGACGAGGCGTCGCTCGCCGGGACGCTCATGCTGCGCGAGCTCGTCGACCAGGTCGCCCGGGCACGCGGCAAGGTGCTGCTTGTCGGCGATCACCAGCAGCTGTCCGCTGTCGATGCCGGTGGTGCCTTTGGACTAATCGTCGACAGGACCGGGGGAGCGCACCTACGCACGCTGTGGCGGTTCGCGGAGGGGTGGGAGGCGCGCGCGACCATCCGGCTGCGAGCCGGCGACGTGCGCGTGCTGGACGAGTACGAGGACGCCGGGCGGCTGCGCGCCGGACCGGCCGAGTCGATGCTCGAGGAGGCGTACGCCGCGTGGTCCGCGGACGTGGCGTCGGGCGCGACGACGATCCTGCTGGCGCCCGACGCGGCGACGGTCGCGGCGCTGAACACGCGCGCCCACAACGACCGGGTGCAGGATGGCCTGGTCGCGCGGGACGGTGTGACCACCAAGAGCGGCACGATGATCTGCGTCGGAGACCGGGTGGTGACTCGCCTCAACGACCGCGGGCTCCGCGCCGCACACGGCCACGTCAGGAACGGCGACCTCTGGGACGTGAAGGGCGTGGGGGCCGACGGCCACCTCGTCGTCGTCGCGGCGAGGACTGCGCTGGCGAGGCGAGGCGTCGTCGGCACGGCGGGCTCCGATGAGGCGCGGTCAGTGACGTTGCCGCCGGCCTACGTGACGGACAGCGTCGACCTCGCCTACGCGACCACGACACATCGCGCGCAGGGGGTCACGGTCGACCTCGCCCACGTCCTCGTCCACCCCGGCATGACGCGCGAGAACCTGTACGTCGCCATGACGCGGGGAAGGCGCAGCAATCGCCTCTACGTCTCGGTCGATCCCGTCAACCCCGAGTGCGACGAGCTGCCGGATCCCCATGCCGCCGGTGACGCTCACGAGATTCTCGAGGGCATCCTCGCGACCAGCGGCGCGGAACTGTCGGCGACGGCCACGATCGCCCGACGTGAGTCGGAGTCGACGTCGGTGCGTCGACTCGAACCGATCATCCGCACCATCTACGCCGACGCCGCGCGCGCCAGGTGGACGGAACGGCTGCACGCCTGCGGCCTCAGCGAGGGAACCGTTCGGCACATCGCGGCGTCGCCCGAGGGCGGCGGGATCTTCATCGCTCTCGACCGCATCGCGGCTCTGACATCGCGCCCGACGGACGTCGTCCGAGGCCTGGTGAAAGGGATCCAGGGCGCTGACGCGTCCACGCGCCTGCTGGCAAGAGCTCGGGCATGGATCGAGCGAGTCGTTGAAGAGCAGGACGCGACGCCGGCTCCCCGATCACGCGCTGGGCTCGACGCAGACGGCATCGAGATTCTCGATCGCGTCGAGGGCCTCATGGCGGAGCACGACGCGGTCCGGAGAACCGCAGACGAGGTGAACGACGAGTCTTGGCTAGGGCTGTGCGCCGATGCAGCCGAACCGGGCATGCCCGACAACGATTGGAGTTTCACTCTTGAGCACCACGTCAACGCCGCGCCGCCAGCCGAGGTTGTGCGCCGTGCCGCCGTTGCGGGGTCGAACGTCATGGGGAGGTGACTCTCGTGAACCGCGATGACGGCCGAGGCGATCTCTTCTACCCGCCGCTACAGATGAACCAGCCGACCGCACTACCCGTGCCGATCGTGTGGTCTGCCCACGCACCGGAGGACCAGGAACTCCTGCTCGAGGAGCTCGATCTCTGGATTGGCTGGCTCGTCGAACGCTTCCAGCTCGACCGCCGCGTCGTCCCGGCATGCTGGCACGACCACACCGAACTCATCGAAGAGTTGTCAGCACTCCACCTCGCGTGGCAAGGGGCTTACGCCACCACCGCCAACGCCGACGCCCCGCTCAGGTGGCTCGAGCAGTTCGCCGCGGCGCGCACGAGGCTGTCAGACTGCGTGGCACGCAGCGGTTGCCGCCCGGCTGAGCACCGGACTCGGGGCTGATTTTCCGCCGCCGCGGGCGTTCTTTCAGGAGCGCACGGCGTGGGGAGGCACTGCCGGGGTCGAGGACCTCGCTGCCCCGCCCCTCGACGGCGACGATGAGCACTCGAGTGACCTTGGCTGCTCGCTCGCTGGCACCAGTCCCAATCAACGCCGCGCTGCTCAGGCCGGGGGCGGTCTGGTCGCTCTTTCCCGAGCGTCCGGCGGTCGACGTACCGCCTGCGCCTACATGGCACGACATGCGCGGGCACCGCTTCACGTGCAGGGTCCAGCCCACGCCCGGTCGAAGGAGACGCTCCTCCGACCGGGCAGGTCAAGTTCGCTGACATCGCCATGAGGGTGAGCATCGCACCCACGCCGCCTGTCGGCCGGGCCGAAGAAGCGTCGAGGTCCGCCGTTCTATGCCACCGGGTCGACCAGGTGGGGGCCGTCGTTGCGGACGTTGCCGACGTCGTATCCCACCTGCCGTGGAACCAGGTGGGGCTCCGGGACCGCCGCGAGCAGGTCGCGCACGGCGTCGAGCTCGGTCACCGTGGGGTTCAGCCACGCGTCAACGAGGTCGGCCGGCAGCAGCAGCGGTGAGCGGTCGTGGATGTGCCCGGTGGAGTCGGTCGCGGTGGTGGTGATGACCGTGAAGGTCCACATCCACCGCTCGGGGTCGTCCTTGTCCTTCGCCGGGTCGGGCCACAACTCGTACAGGCCGGCCGCCGCCAGCGGCGCCTCGTCGGGGGAGTGCAGGTAGTACGGCGTCTTGCGCTTGGAGCCGGCCAGCGGGGCGCCCCACTCGTAGTAGCCGTCCATCGGCACCACCGCCCGCCGGGCGAGGGCGGCGCGGCGGAAGCTCGGCTTGTCGGTGATCGTCTCGGCGCGCGCGTTGATGAGCCTGCTGCCGATGGCGGGGTCCTTCGCCCAGGACGGCACCAGGCCCCAGCGCACCGCCCGCAGCTGGCGCACGATCTCGTCGTCCTCGACGCGCTCGAGCACGACCGGGACGACGTTGGTGGGGGCGACGTTCCACGACGGCCCGCCGGCCTCGACGAGCATCTGCTCGACGTCGAGGTCACGGGCGATCTCGTCTGCCGCCCGGGTCTGGGCGTACCTGCCGCACATCGCGCGGCCCGCTAGCCGGGGATGTTCCGCGGGTCGTTGCCGTAGGAGTTCTTCTCGCCGATCGTGCCGTCGAGGTTGTGGATGTGGTGCTCGGTTTGCCGACGCTTGGCTTCCTCGCGCCCGGCCTTCACGGCCTCGTCTTTGCTCGCGTACGCCGCGCCGACCTTGGTGCCGTCGACCTCGTTGACCCAGCCGGAGCCACCCGCCGGCACCGTGTGCACGCCGTTCCCTGCCATCAGTTCCTCCCAACGTCGCGGACGCCCGTCATCGTTGCCTGAGCGGCGGGGAGCCGCCACCCCGCGCGGCCGTCATTCCAACTCTGAGTTCGTCGTCAGCAGGGTGAGCGTCTTGGCGAGGTCGGCGGCAATGCTCTGAGACATCTCGAGATGAAGATCCTGGGTGTGAGCGCCATCGGCGCCCCCGACCTCGACATACAGGTGGATCGGGCGGCTGCCCAGCGTCGTGTCGGTCTCGAAGGTGCGGACCTCGAACCGATATCCCGACACCATGTGAGCGCCGCTGGCGACGCGGTCCGCGCCCATCAGAAAAACGTTCTGTTCATCGTCCCAGCGCCAAGCTTCACCGGCGCGAACTGCGTCGACGTGAGCAGCGCACATCAGCCGCTCAATCCGACGGCCAGTCCCCTCGGCCTCGTACCGGACGACGAATGCGCCCTGGGCGTCGCACCGCAGCACGCTGCACAGCGGGAGGTCGCTGCCAGGAATCGGTCCATCAAACGTCAAGGTCATGTGCGCAGTCTGCCGGGTGGTGGTGACAGCGAGTAGTGCGATCGATTCGGGGGGCGCCGGTGTCAGACCCCGAACGAGCCTGTCGGCCGGTCGTCCCGAGGCAGCGTGACCACGGGCCAGCGCTCCCGCACCAGGTCATTGAGAGCTTGCACAAGGCGCTCGAGTTTGGCGCCCACCTCCTCGAGCGCGCGGAGGTCCACGTTGGTGATGTAACCCTCGGATCTTCGTGGCCACCGGGATACTCGCCCGGCCATGCCGTCGAATGGCCACCACGCACCGTGGACTGCGTCGTTGCGGCGCTCCCTCAAGCGGTTGCGCGCAGCCAGGTCAAGCAGGCGCACAACGCGACGGCCAAGGACGGACTCGGCGGAGTCGACAGCCTCACGTATCGCCGCTTCGAGGCGAAACCACTCCAAGTCGACGTCCACGAACGCGGCACCACGCTCAGGGGAGAGAAGGATCAAGCTCCGCTTGAGCGAGGCCTCAACCTGTCCGCCGGCGACCGTGATGCGACCCACGGCTGCGTAGAGCCGCTCGCGATATTGAGCGTCGGCAGCGCTCGCTCCGCCCTGGCGCTCGACGATCGGTGCGGTCAGCTCCACCGCTGCCTTCCCCGGTGGAAGGGTCAGCTCATAGACCAGGCGGGGTCCGTCGCCAATACGCTCTTCCGCGGAGTACGTGATCGATTCGTCCGTCGGCACCGGGAGGTCAAGCGTGATGCGGCCACGCTCGTCGAGCGTGGCCAAGAAGGTGTCTCCGGGCCTCGGCTCTGGGTTCGACATCGGCACGTTCCCATCATTCCGTTGAGCAGGTCGTAACTCACCGGAAACGATCGGTTTCGGCGGGCTCAGTGGCGGCCGACGTAGACGTCCCCGGAAACGGCGGCCGGTTGCTGCGGGGTATCGGCTGGTTTCGGTTCCGGTGCTGGGTTTCGGTGAAGCCGGCACCTCTGTCGAGACCAGCAACTCGCGATGCGTGTCGGACTGTGGGGTCAGACGTGGCTGGGGTGCTCGTGGCGGCGGTGGCTCGCGGACTCGATCTGGAAGGTGGAGTGCTCGACGGAGACGGGGAAGTGTTCGGCTACGCACTGCTGCAGGTCGTCGAGGATGCGGGCGGCGTGCCCGTCGTTGAAGCAGGTGTCGGTGACGACGACGTGTGCGCTCAGGACCGGCAGGCCGGTCGAGATGAGCGAGGCATGCAGGTCGTGGACTTCCTTGACGTGCTCGAGCTCGAGCAGGTGTCGTCGCACGTCGTCGAGGTCGAGGCCGGCCGGGGCCGACTCGAGTAGGACGCCGCTGGTCTCGCGCAGGAGCTTGAACGCTCGGGGCACGATGAGCACGCCGATGAAGAGACCGGCGACGGCGTCGGCCTGCTGCCACCCTGTGGTGGCGATGACGATGGCGGCGACGATGACGGCGACCGAGCCGAGTGCGTCGTTGAGGACTTCGAGGAACGCGGCGCGCAGGTTGAAGTTCGCGGTGCGGTGCCCGGCGAGCACCAGAAGCGAGGCGATGTTCCCGACGAGTCCGATGACACCGAAGATGACCAGCTCGGTGGAGGGGATCTCGGGTGGGGTGAGCAGGCGCTGGACGCCTTCAATGAGGACGTAGATGCCGACGGCGAGCAGGATCGCGGATTGAGCGAGTGCTGCCAGGACCTCGGCTCGGCGGAAGCCCCAGGTCCGCTGCGGGGTAGGAGGCCGCAGCGAGAGCGACGCGGCGAACAGGGCGAGCAGGAGGCCGCCAGCGTCGGTGAGCATGTGTGCGGTGTCGACGAGCAGCGCGAGGCTTCCGGTCAGCCATGCACCGACGGCCTGGGCGAGCAGAATCGATGTGGTGATGCCGAACGCGATCGCGAGGCGGCCGCGGTGGTCGGGTGCGCCGGCGGTGTGGGCGTGGTCGTGTCCCATCAGATGCCTTCCTTCTGGGCGCTGCCGGTGCCGCTCACGCCGCGCGCACCTTGAGGCGGTGCGGGCGAAGTCGTCCGACGGCGGGGATGAAGCGTCCGACGCGGGCGGCGTAGTCGGCGTAGGTCGGCCCGTGCACGGTGAGCAGGTAGGGCTCCTCGACCACACGGACCTGCAGCTGGACGGCCGCGATCAACGCGGCGAGCGCGAGAGCAGACATCAGTGAGGGCACCATCAGCGTGAGCCCGACCACGGCGGTGACCATCGCGGTGAAGATCGGGTTGCGCACGAGCGCGAACACTCCCGCGGTCACGAGGTCGGTCCGTTCGGCCGCGTCGACGCCGATCCGCCACGACCGGCCCATCGCGACCTGCGCGAGCAGGACGCCAGCGAAGCCGGCGACGGCGACGGCGACGCCGACGAGTGCGACCCACCTCGGCACGGTCACCGTCACATCACCGACGAGCGCGAGGACCGGCGCGAGTGCTACGAGCACGAGCGCGACCACGAACAGCACCCCGCCCCACCAACCGGCGGAGCCCGGCGCGCCGCTGATCCCGCGGAACCCGGCAGAGCCGGTGTCGAGTCGCTGGCGCCAACTGCGCCAGCCGAAGATCACGGCGCAGCCCACGACATAGAGGCCGATCGCGGCGAACGCTCCGGTGTCGGCGGTCATCGGGTGCCCCCGTCGGTCACGTCCGGTTTGCAGCAATCGTCGGCGCAGCGCTCGTCGTCGTCGCCGACGAGCTGGGCGACCGGTGTGCAGCAGGCGTCGCCCTTCCATGCCTCCAGGCCCTCGCACACGGCGAAGCCGGCGATCACGACGGCAGCGAGCGGGTCGGCCCACCACCAGCCGAGTGTGCTGTTCAGGACGAGCCCCACGAGAAGGACGCCGGAGAGGTAGGAGCAGATCAGGGTCTGCTTGGAGTCCGCGATCGCGGAGGCTGATCCGAGCTCGCGGCCCGTGCGACGCTCGAACCACGACAGCGCCGGCATGACCGCCAGGCTCACGGCGGCGAGCACGATGCCGACCGTCGAGTGGTCGGGCTCGGCACCGCCCACGACGGTGCGGACGGCGTCGAGCGTGACGAACAGCGCGAGGCCGAAGAATGAGACCGCGATCGCGAGCATCGCGACCTTCTCCCGGGCCTCGGGGTCGGGTGCGGCGAACTGCCAGGCGACGGCGGCCGCGGAGAGGACCTCGACGACGGAGTCCAGGCCGAAGCCGATCAGCGCCGAGGAGGAGGCCGCACGGCCCGCGGCGATCGCGATGACTGCCTCGACGACGTTGTAGGAGATGGTCGCGGTGACCACCCAGCGGATGCGGCGTTGCAGCACGGCCCGGCGCGCGGCGTCCAGGGGCCGGGGCCCGATCGACAGGGTGCTCATGCGCAGGTGCAGTCCGGGCCGCAGCACTCGGGGTCGACGGCGAGCACCAGGGCGAGCAGGTCACCGAGCGCCGGCGCGAGGTGGGTGTCCGCCAGCCGGTACCAGGTCCGTCGACCGTCCGGGATCGACTCGACCAGCCCGCAGCCGCGCAAGCACGCGAGCTGGTTCGACATCACTTGCCGGGACACGCCCAACGAGTCCGCGAGGTCCGACGGGTAGGCCGGGGCCTCACGCAGCGCGAGCAGGATGCGCGTGCGTGTCTCGTCCGAGAGCGCGTGGCCGAGCCGGGCGAGCGCGGCCGTGTGCGTCAGGGTCACCGTCTCCATGAGCGCGACAGTACACGCCGCGCTGAATTCAGCACGAGTGCAACCGTCCCGGGAACACCTCATCGGATTGGGCCGGCGCCCGCACCTCCGTAGACAGCGGGTGCGAGCCAACTACGGTCTGCACTGTGATCGCGGAGGAGCGCATTGGACGCCCGCCCGGCGGGGTCTCGGATGAGCCGGTCGTCGTTGACGGCGGGGATCTTCGGTGTGCGCGGTTGCTGGTGCTGCTCCGTAACCGGGTAGCGGGCCTTCCTGTGGGAACGGTGGTGCATCTCGTGACGAGCGACCCCGTCGCGCCGATTGACCTGCCTGCGTGGTGTCACATGACCGGCCACGAGTATGTCGGTCGGGTCCGCGGGCAGGAGGTGCCGACGTTCGCCGTGCGAGTGGCCGCCACCGGTGTGCGGACGATGCCGGGGCGGCCGTGGCACGTGGAGGGCGGCTCCGTCAGGGCTTGATGGCGCGGAGCCGCTCGACGGTCCCCGCCTTGAGTCGGTCGGCCTCGGCGATGGTGAAGCCGGTGGCTTCGACGAGCGGGCGTTGCCGGCGCGTCTGGAACTCGCCGGCGAGGCGGCGGGTCGCCTGCTCGACGACCCACTGGGCGCCGTGCAGCGGAGGCCAGGTGCTCGCGACGTGGTCGAGCAGGAGCAGGGTGCCGCCGGGCACGAGCACGCGATGCATCTCTGAGATCGCGCGTTGCGGGTCCGGGATGCTGCACAGCGAGAGCGCGCAGACGGCGGTGTCGAAGGTGGCGCCGTCGAAGGGCAGGTGCGCGGCGTCGCCTTCGTGCAGGTCGATGACACGCCCGAGCTCGCTGGCCCTGCGTGCGGCCAGGGCGAGCATCGCAGGGCTCAGGTCCAGACCGGTGATCGTGGTCTCGCGCGGGTAGAACGACAGGTTGCGGCCTGTCCCGACGGCGACCTCGAGGACCCGTCCGCGCGAGCGGGCGCCGATCCACTGGCGGCCGCCGGTGAACCAGATCCGCTCGTAGAACGCGATCTGCTTGTCGTAGGCGGGCGCCGCCTTGTCCCACACGCGTCGTTGGCGTGCGGTCGGTGTCTCACATGCTTGTGCAGCCGTTCCAGTCATGGTCAGGTCCCTCGTGCGGTGCAGGGAAGGAGGCGGCCGGGTGCAGGGAGGCTGCTGCCTCGACGACTCCCATGGTCGCTTGGCGGATCCTCGCGGATGCGTGTGCCGGATCCGGTTGCCCGGCGTCGAGCCAGGCGATGGTCGCCTCGATGGCGACGGTGGGTGCCAGCTGTGCGGCCCAGCGGGCCAGCGCGGGGTCGGGGATGAGGCGTGAGGTCTGCACCAGAGCTGCTTGGCTGATGGCGGCGCGGAACTGCTCTATCCGCTGCTTGAACTCGACCTCGCGCATTGCGTGCTGGAACAGGAGTCGGAAGCCGGAGGGCGACTCGGTGGCGGCGGCGATCAGGCCGTCGATGCTGGCGTCGGTGAACCCGTGGGCGGGCTCCTCGACATGCGCCTCCAGGCGCGCGCACATCCGGTCGAGGACCGCCTGGTACAGGTCGGCCTTGGACTCGAAGTGCCGGTAGAGGATGACGCGCGTCACCCCGGCGGCGGCGGCGGCGTCGTCCAGGCTCGTCGCGGCGAACCCAGTAGCCGCGAACGCCTCCGTGGCGGCGGCGAGGATCTGCTCGCGGCGCGCTGCGCGTCCCAGTCTCGCGACAGGCGGAGGGTTCACGAGGTCACTTCCGGCGCATGTCAACTTTCGGATGTATCTCTCAAAGTAGACATGCGACGTCGACCCGTCAACACCGCGGTGCCACGACGCGTCGGGGTGGGCCTCAGCCGCGGGAGCGGCGCGTCCAGACCAGGACGGGCAGGAGCAGCAGCGACAGGGCGCCGCCGAGCAGCGACAAGGTGGCGTAGCTGGTCGCCGCCATGACGACTCCCGACATCGCGCCGCCACCGGCGCCGCCGAGCGCGATCAGGACGTCGATTGAGCCCTGGGTCCGCGCACGGTTGGCCGGGACGGTCGCGTCCACGACCAGCGCCGTCCCGGAGATGAGCCCGAAGTTCCAGCCCAGGCCGAGCAGGGCGAGTGCGACGATCAGCCACGGCATGGAGTCGGCGGGGGCGAGCGCGGCGGTCGCGCCGGCGAGAAGCAGCGTGATCGCGGCGGCCACCGCCATGGGGACGCGCCCGACCCGGTCGACCAACCGGCCTGTGACCAGCGACGGCAGGTACATCGCGCCGACGTGGATGCCGATGACGAGCCCGATGGCGCTCATGCCGTGGTGGTGGGCGCGCATGTGGACCGGCGTCATCGTCATGACCGCGATCATCGCGACCTGCGTGAGGACCATGACGACGGCACCGACGGTGGCGCCGATCCCGGGTCGCTGCGGTGGAGCTGCCTCTGCCGCATCCGGCATGGGCTGGTCGGCGAGGTCGCGTGCGACGAGGAAGGGGTCAGGGCGCAGCAGGGCGAGCAGCACACCGCCCGCGGCGACATAGGCCACGCCCGCCAGAAGGAACGGCCCGGCCAGGGCAGGCAGGCCGAGCGCGGTCGCCGTCGCCCCGAGGGGGGTGACGAGGTTGGGTCCGGCGACCGCGCCGACCGTCGTGGAGACCATCGCGACGGACACGGCGGTTCCCCGCCGGTGCGCGGGCGCCAGGTCGGTGCCGGCGTAGCGGGCCTGGAGGTTTGTCGCAGTGCCCGCCCCGTAGACGAACAGCGCCACGAACAGCAGCGGCACGTTGCCGAGCGCGGCAGCGAGGACCACGGCGAGCGCACCGACACCTCCGGCCCCGAAGCCCAGTGCGAGCCCGATGCGGCGGCCACGACGCTGCGTCACGCGCCCGACGAGGAACGCCGCCACTGCCGCACCGAGCGTGAACAGCGCCGCCGGCAGCCCCGACATGCTTTGCGCACCGAGCATCTGCTCTGCGAGCAGCGCGCCGACGGTGATCCCCGCAGCCAAGCCGGCACCGCCGAGGACCTGGCTGGCGACCACGACCCACAGGGTGCGGCGCTGGAGGGCCTCGCGGGCAGTCGCGTCGCGGTAGCCGGGGGCGACCTCGGTCAGCTCAGGCGACACCATCGAGGGCCACCGCCTTGCTCGCGCGCCACTCGACGACTCCTTCGTCCATGGCGACCGCGTCGAGGCCGTGCTCGCGCATGAGATGCGCGGCCTCGCGGGCGAGGCGGCAGAACTCGCCGCGGCAGTAGACGACGACGGACCGGTCGGCGGGCAGCTCGTGCACCCGGGCCGGCAGGTCGGCCAGCGGGATGGAGATGGCGCCGGGGAAGTGACCGGTGTCGAACTCCGAGCGCGGGCGCACGTCGACGACCGTCATGGACTCGGTCACGGCACCGGGGTCGATGGTTCCGCCGGCGGCGCTCGGCGCGCCGAGGTAGTCGTCGAGCGTGTCGCGCAGCGCTGGCGAACGGCGCAGGGCGACTCGCTTGGCGGCCACGTAGAGCTCGGCGACGTCGTCGCCAGCGAGCTGGTAATAGATGGTGGTGCGCTCACGTCGGGTCCGCACGAGGCCGGCCTGCTTCAGGTTCTGCAGGTGGGCCGACGTCGTGGTCACGGCCATGCCGGACATGCGGGCGAGTTCCTCGACCGAGTGCTCGCCCTGGGCCATCAGCTCGACGAGCTCGAGACGGTGGCCGTTGGCGATGGCCTTGACGACCACGGCGAGCGCGTCGAAGACGTCACCCTTCGCAGTGTTCCTGAAATCCATGGAATAGAAGATACAGTGTTGGGAGAGGTGGGGCATCAAGCGTGGGGAGGCGTCGGATGAGGCAGGTGCCGAGGGTCGAGGGCGAGGCCGAGGCCGAGGCCGAACACGTCGTGCAGCGCCGGTCCGCTGAGCGGGGACCAGGTGTCGGCGTTCTGATGCGCGACCTGGAACCGCTTAGTGCCCGTCCGGCGGCTCTCGTGGGGGCACCGGTATACGCGGATTACAACGCCACCACACCGGTCGACCCCGCCGTCCTCGAGGCGATGCTGCCGTTCCTGTCCGTGGGATTCGGCAACCCCTCGAGCACCCACTCCTTTGGACGCGCTGCGCGCGATGCGCTGACCGGCGCGCGCAGCCAGATCGCCGCCCTGCTCGATGCTGACGACCCCAGCACGATCGTCCTGACCGGCAGCGGGTCCGAGGCCGACGCCCTCGCCATCCGCGGTGCGGTGCTCGCCTCGCCACGCCTCCACACCGGTGCACACGTCATCACCCAGGCCACGGAGCACCCCGCCGTCCTGGCCGCGGTCGACTACCTGCGCGAGCTGCACGACGTCCGCGTGACCGTCATACCCGTCGACGAGACCGGTCGCGTCGAACCCGAGGCAGTCGCGTCCGCCATCACCGAGCAGACCGTCCTGGTCTCCGTCATGCATGCCAACAACGAGACCGGCACGGTGCAACCCATCGCCCAGATCGCCGAGATCGCGCACCGCCACGGCGCACTGATGCACACTGACGCCGCCCAGTCCGTCGGCAAGCTCCCCGTCAGCGTCAAGGAGCTCGGGGTCGACCTGCTCACGGTGGTCGGGCACAAGATGTACGCGCCCAAGGGGGTCGGCGCCCTGTACGTCGCGCCGGGAACGCCCCTGCGACCCGTCGTCGACGGCGGTGGCCAGGAAGCAGGACGGCGCGCCGGCACCGAGAACGTCGCCTACGCAGTCGGTCTCGGCGTCGCGGCCGACCTTGCCGCGCAGGCCCTGGCCGCCGGGGAGAGCGAGCGGCTTCGCCGCCTCCGCGACCGCCTGCACCAGCTTCTCGAGGCGTCTCTACCCGGGCGGGTCCACCTCAACGGGCACCCCGAGCACCGGCTGCCGAACACGTTGAACGTCAGCATCACCGACGCCCGCGCCCTCACCGTGCTGAACGACCTACACGACGTGGCCGCCTCGGCGGGCTCCGCATGCCACGCCGGAACAGACCGGCCCTCGGACGTACTCACCGCCATGGGCATGTCACGCGAGCGCGCCCTCTCGGCGCTGCGGCTATCGCTGGGCCGATGGACGAGCCCTGCCGACGTTGCGTGCGTTGCCGACCGCATCGCAGCGGAAGCCAGACCGGTCGAGAGGTTGCCCCGTTGACGGATGGCGCCCGACTACGGGAGTTGTCGATACCCACAACTCGCCGAATCTGATCGTTTCCGGTGTGGCTGTGGTCACCGCAGTCGCCGGTCGCGGACAGGCCTCGAACGGCCCGACCGAAACTCAGAACCGTAACCACAGCCACCGAAACGCCCTAACGGACCGTTTGGGGGTGGCCCCAGCGGGCCGTCGGTGCTTCATCTGACGGGCCGGCTAGCAGTCGCCACCGTCAGTTCACGATCGACCGAGCCATGGCGGTTCCGCGCCCGCCGTCGAATGCGGCATCAACGCGCTCCCTGGTCCCACTTCGGGTGACGGCCGCTCATCCACTGCTCCGCCGAGCAGCAGCCGTCGGGCCGTGGTCACCACCGTGGCGACGGAAGCCTTCGCCGCGTCGGGCTCTCCAAAGGACCAGCCGGCGACATACGCCGCGGAGTACGCCTCGGCGGGGACGCCTGCGTGAGTCATGACGATGTAGGCGATCGACTCGGCCTCGATCTCAGCCTGACCTCTGCAGGCTAAGTCGGTGGCGTAGGCGGGGAACCGAGTGGGGTGATCGGCGCGAATGTGGCCGAGCTCATGAGCGAGTGTCTTTGCGGCGTGCGCCCGGTCGAGATCGGCGCGCACCCTGATGCGGTGGCCTTCTGGGTCTGTGAACCCGTTGACCCCGAGCGGGCAGGGACCGCGTTCGAGGGCGTAGCCGTCGTCCGCAGCGAGCCGTGCGAGGTGGTCCCACAACCCCGCCGGAGCCTCACCGCGCAGGAGGGTCGGCTCGGTGTCGGGCAGGTCGTCGCCGGTGGTCTGTGCGACGTCGAAGACGTGGACGACCTTGAACCCGTGCAGCACCCTCGTAGGTTCGTCCGCTTCGGGCGAGGGTGATGCGCTGGGCAGCGCCTGGGCACTGTCATCCCGCTGCCGATACAAGCACGGCGCCAGGATCGCAATGCCGTGCTCACCCTTCACGACGCGCCTTCCCAACGCGTTCCACGTGCGGATGCCGGCGACCTGAGTCGCGTCGGGCCGCTGAGCGGCGATGAGCAGGATGTTCGACGGAGAGTAGGTCGTGAACCGAGCGGCGACGCGAAGCATGGCAATCCACGCGTCGGAGCTCATGAGGTCCTCGACCGCCTGCACGAGCTGGGCGTGGATGGCGAGCAACTTGTCGTCGCTCGACGGGGCCTGTCGTGAACGCATCATGCTCATCGCCCGGGTGGTGCCGGGTGGGACGTACCGGTTGGGAGCAGGGCACCGCGGCACACAGGATCCGACCAACCGAGGTAGCCACTGCCACGGAGGTAGAAGCTGTTGAGGCGGCCGAGGCTCAGCAGGTAGACGCCGCCGTGGTTGCCTGTCGCCGCGTCGAAGGCGCTGTTCGACGTCACGAGGATCTGCTCGGGGTCGCACCGCCCGGGATCCGCTCGCACGACGATCGAGACGTGTCCGAACGGGCGGCCGGTCTCGAAGAAGACGAAGGAGCCGAGCGGCGGGCAGCGGTCGCCTGGATGCGCGTGCCCATCGGCGACCATCGTCTGCCAGTGCACCTTCGCCGAGGTGAATCCAGAACCGACGTACCCGTACGCGCGACACGCGAGCCTGTCGCAGAGCTGGTCCCACCCTGACTTCACACCGACGTAGGCGAGCGCGTTGCTCACGGCGGTCGCGACGTCGTCGGAGGTGCCGGGTGGAACGTTCACGGTTCCGTCGCCGAGCTCGGGCACGCATCCATCGCTGGTCGGGGGATCGGACGACGTCGCCGCCGGCTCGGCCGCGCTCGGCGAGGGGTTCTCCTCGCGGCTGTCCGGCGGGTCGCTCCCCGACCAGGCGCGAACGCGCTCGTCGACGTTCGAGATGAACCTCGCCGTGACGGTCGGGATCGCGGGGTAGCTGCGCAGCCTCGACTCGCCGGCGTTGTGCGCGACGATCAGTGCGTCAAGCTCCGGGATCGACGCCGACGGCCAGTCCGGGTGCTCGGTGCGGATGCCCCGGACGCCTGCGAGGCGGGCGCAGAGGTAACGGCCGGCGACGGAGGCGTGGATCTCCGGCTGGGTGACGTCCCAGCGACCGTCGTGGTCGAGATCCGCAGACCACGGGTGGCCGTAGTGCGCGCGCCAGATGCTCTGGTTGAGCTGAAAGAGGCCCCAGGTGCCGCCGTTGCTGTCGTCGGCGTACGCGTCCGGCCGGAATCCGGACTCCTGCGCCATGACGGCCGCGATCCACACCTCCGGGAGGTCCGGGCACCCTGCGCGCACCTCGCGGATCCATGGCCGCGCCTCCGGCGGGACGGGGGCGCGGTCATTGAGTGGCCCCAGTGCGGACGTGCTGATGCATGCGCCTGCCTGGAGGCCGACTCCGATGGCCGTCACGACGGCGAGCGCAGGGACGGCCACGACACCGAGGGCGCCGAGGAGCTTGCCGATCACGCTCGCACCGCCGTCCCGGTCGCCGTCGCGTGCTCGACCGCACGTTGGTCGACTCGAAGTGCGGTCGCGTCGGGTCGGGCGGTCCACGGGGAGAGGTCGATGACCGTGGGCGCCGTCTGTCGCAGGAGGAGGATCGCGGTCCCGAACGGCAGTGTGCGCAGCACCGACGCCGGCATCACCGGCACGGTACGCACGGATGTCGATGAGGACCGCTCGCCGCCGCGGCCGGACGACCGGGTCTCGGTGAGCTCGTCGATCTCGCCGAGGAGGCGCGCGACGTCGTCGAGGTCGCGGTACTTCGCGAGCCCGCCCAGGACGACCTTGACCGTGGCGGCGTCCCAGATCGCATCCGCAGCGTGCTCGCCCCAGCGCGCCCGAGCCTGTGCGAGCGACTGCAGGACGGCCAGGGTCGTGATCCCTGATCCGCCGCCCTCCGCCATGAGCGAAGGAAGAGAGGGGAGCGGTGTGAGGTTCGCGATCTCGTCCAGCGCCAGCAGGAGCGGGGGGTCGAGGCGCGCGCCGGAGGAGCGGGCGGCGACGGCTCGCGCGGTCTCGGTGATGTCCTCGACGAACGCCGCGATCAGCGGGGCACACGATCCGGACGTGACGGCCGACGCCAGCATGTACAGCGTTCCGGCCTCCGCCAGGAACGTGTGCGGGTCGAACTCTGCGCCGGCCGCCGGGTCGACGGCCTCGAGGACGTCGGGGTCGGCGAGCGCTGCGAGCGACTGCCGGACGCCGAGCCAGATCGAGTCCCGCGTCCGCGGGTCGGAGTGGATCGCCGCGTCCAGTGCGTCTGCCCAGCCGTCGGCGGACGACGTTCGATTGAGGATGGTGACGGCGTCCTCGGCGAGCGCTGGGTTCAGCGACCAGCGGTAGAGGTCCACCGCTCGGCGCCCGTCGAGTGCTGCGGCATGCAGCAGGCACCGGAGCGCGGTCTCCGTCTGGCCCGCCCAGAAGTCGGAGTCCGACACGGTGTGACCGAAGCCCGCGCCCGCCGCGAGTCCGCGCGCGCGGACCAGCGCGGTCCGTGGCGTCTCGCACCCGCGCACGGGCGACCACGCGAGGCCCCCAGGAAGTCCTGCGAGTCGCTGCGGGTCGAAGACGGCGACTGGACCGTTCCGACGCCGGTGGCGCAGCGTCACGGCGAGGGTGTCAGGGCGTGTCGACGTCGCGACCACCGCGCCCGGTGCGTCGAGGACCCACGGCACGACGACGTGCAGTCCCTTCCCCATGCGAGGCGGGCCGACCACGAGCGACGAGTCCTCGACCGAGCACCACAGGTCGTGCCCCCGGAGCGAGCCGAGCCGGTACCCGACCTGGTCGGCCGGTACCAGACCGGCGAGCGATGGGCGGACGACGCTTGCCTGTCGACGCACAGCCCGCGCGCCGGCGACCGCGATGACCTGGCCGGGTGCGGCCATGCCGGGGAGTGTGCGGAGCGCCTGGACGGCTCCGGACGTGCTGATGATGCGGCGCCTCCAGCGCGACACCGCGACGCCGCCGGCCGCGAGTGAGACGACGACCAGCGCTGTCCCGAGCCAGTAGGGGCCGGCGCCCGGCAGGTCGGCCGGAAACGGCCACGCGGTCGACGGCGAGGAGGCGTGCCGCAGGGCGACCAGCGGCGGTACCAGCCCGCCACGTGGGAGACCACGCCCCGTGAGGAAGCATCCGACAGCAGCTCCCACCCACAGGACACTGGCGACGACCAGAACTCCGCTGAGAGCAGCAGTCGCCAATGACGTCAGGTCTGGTCCGCCGGAGCGTGCTGGGCCGGGGCGAACAGGCGGCCGCGGCGACATCATCGTGCGGCGCCGTGCGCCGCGATCGACGGCGGTTCGACGATGCGAACCGTGGTCGGCTCGGTCGCCGGGCGGGGCTCGAGCGCGCGCGCGATCGTCCGGAGCGTCGTGGTCACCGCCCGTCCCGCGTCGACGAGGTCGCCGATCTCCAGCGAGACGTTCGAGGCGGCGGCCTGCAGATGCTCGGCTCCGACGTCGGCGATCTGGCGCGCCTGGTCCGCGGCGACGAGTCGCACGATCTCCCGCGGGTGCACATACCAGGAGTCGTCGACGGTCTGCCGCAGCAACGCCAGGCTCGGCAGCTCTGGGCCGTGACGTGCGTGGGCGGTGGCGGCCCAGGCGACGGTCACCACGTCGACGTGACGCCCGAGCTCCGCGAGCTCGAGCGTCGTGCCGTACAGCACGCGCCACCCAACGTCCTCGATCCGCGTCGGGGGCAGCCAGCGCGAGACGTCGGAGATGCGCCCCGGGTGTGCGATCAACGACCCGACGAGGAGTGCGACATGCAGGCGCTCCGACTCGCGGTCGCGCGGCGGGTGCGCCGTCAGGTACTTGTCGGCCGCAAGACGAGCAGCTCGTCCGGTGTTCCGTGCCGCCGCGCGGAGCTGGAGCGGGACAACGACGTCGTCGTGCGGTGTACCGGTCGCGAGCGACCACCTGACGTCGACTCGGTCGAGGCCGGCGTCGACGAGCGAGCACGTCGCGATGAGGGGACCGGCGCTGAGGTCGTTGGCGCTGGCGAGAGCCGCCGCCTGGAGCAGGACGCCCAGGCCGGCAACTTCTCTGCGAAGTCCGTTGCCGGCGACCATGCGCGCGTACTCGGACGGTTCGGGCGCCGGGGGAGTCACGTGGATGAGCTCGGCGAACCGCGGGAGGTTCGCTCGTCGAGTCCCCAGCCTGTCCACCAGCACTGCGGCCATCGAGTGTGGATCGCGGCCGCCGACCGGCTCACGCTCGAGGAGCGAGGTGTAGACCTGGCCGTGCCACATGTCGGCGAAGTCGTCGGCTCGCAGCCACGGCCGGACCGAGCCGAGGGTTTCCGGTCGCAGCATCAGGCCGCCGAGCGTCGCCTGCTCGGCGAGGCGCACGAGCTCGTCATGCCGCATCGCGATCATCTCCAGCGGTGGGTTCGTCACGCATCGCTCGGTCCGTGTCGATGAGGTCGAGCTCCACGGGATGAAGTACGTGGTGCACGACCGTGGCTCGGCTTGGTGTCCGCCAGAGGCCGGTCCCGCGAGGAAGCAGCGGAAGAAGGTCCCGCTCCGACCGGGTGAGGGCGAGCGCGGTTTGTGTCGCGGCGAGCTGGTCCGACTCCTGGCGGTAGACGATCCGGGTCGAGCAGTCGGCGAGCAGTCCTTTCGCGAGCGCGCGGGCCTCAGAGCCGCGCTTCCCGACGGCGTCGAGATCGGTGAGGCGGTGCAGAACGAGCAGGTTCGCGATCCCGTGGGCCCGCGACAGCTTGCAGTGGGCCTGGAGGCGGCGGACCAGCGCCACGTCGCGCATCAGGCGCCACGCCTCGTCGTAGATGACCCAGCGCCTGGCGGAGGTGCCCTCGAACGTCGACTCGAGCCATGCCGCCGAGCACGTCATCGCGATCGCGATCGCGTCGTCGTCCGTGCCCAGCGCCGACAGGTCGAGCACGACCATGGGACAGGTGGGGGAGATGCGCGCGGTCGACGGTCCGTCGAACATGCCGGCTAGGTCGCCCCGGACGAGGCGGCGCAGCGCGTGGGCGACGTCGCGGCCGTCGAGCGTCCTGTCGGCGACGGCGATGCCGTCCTGCTGAGCTACCGTGCGATCGGGCGTCATCAGGCTTTCGACGACGTCGGCAACAGTCGGGCACCCCGCCCGCGCAGCGGCGGTCTTCAGGGCGGCGTCGAGCGCGCCGCGTTCGCTCGCCGACACGTCGCGTCGCAGGCTGCTCCCGGCGCAGGCCGCGAGCAGCCGACCCCGTGCGCCGTCATCGCCTGCGACGGACACGTCAAGCGGGTTGATCCTCGAGGGCTGCCCGGGCCCCAGGCGGATCACCGTCCCGCCGACGGCTTCGGCGACCGCTGCCCACTCGCCCTTCGGGTCACCCGGGACGTAAACCCGACGGCCGGCAGCGATGGACCGGAGGGCGAGCGACTTCGCGAGGGCTGACTTCCCTTGCCCGATCACCCCCGCCAGGTCGACGTTCGGGTTGGTCAGCTCGTCGCGGGCGTAGAGCGCCCACGGGTCGAAGCAGTAGAGCGAGCCCGTGAAGGCGTCGACGCCGACGGGGACGCCGACGTCGCTCGGGACGGTGCCCAAGAAGGGGTAGGCGCCGGCAAGGACAGCCGTCGACGCGCGGTGCGGCGGCAGTCGAAGGGTCCCAGGGCGGTACCGCCTCGGCGTCGTGCGGAACATCCGGCGACGCGGCTGCCCGGTCACAGGACACCTCGCGCGAGCGGTAGGCACGCGGCGAGATGAGCCGCGCCCTGCTGGCCCACGAGTCGTCGCACATCGCACAGCGACTGCGCCGCAGCTGTCTCGAGCGCTGCGCACCGTCGGGCCAGCTCGGGCTCGTCGTCCGCGGAGACCGAGACGAGCCCCGTGAACCGGACGTCGCCGTGGCCGGCGACGAGCTCCGCCTCTCGTCGTGCCAGCTCCGCGACCTCTGCGCGCGTCACCTCGCTCTCAACCTGACCGAGTCGCGCCCGCTGCACGGCGTCAGCGGCGTGCTCTGCCTTGGCGCGCCGGATCTCCCTGAGCGCCTTCGCGATCGGCAGCGGCTCTGCGGTCAGGGAGAACGTCCGCCGAGCAGCGCTCTCGAGCAGCATCGGCTGGAGGAAGCACGGATGCACGTCGCTCCGCGGCCACTCGGCGATCCAGTACGTCGCGTGCACGGCCTCACCGGTCACGAGGTGCGTCCAGTGCTCGTCGACGCCCGTCGCTACCGACGTCGTCACGACGCCCTCAGCCCGGCCGCTGGGTCCGGGTTCGTAGGACGCTCGGATCGCGTCCAGCAGGTGCTCACGGTCGAGCCACCCTGACGACCTGACTTCAGCGGCCTCCAGGGCGGCTTCGACGTTGCTGAGGGTCGTGGCAGTCGCCTCGACGTCGGTGGAGGACATGCCACGCTGCCTCCCTCTAGCCAGCTTCATCGAGACGGCGACGAAAGCCTCGTGCACCCACGGGTCGACGAACGAGGTGTCGAGAAGCCGTACGAGCTCCGTTGTGACGGTGTCGCCGCGCTGGACGCAGTGCTCCGCCCACCAGGCGCGCGGCCGTGACATCCCACCCGGGCGCGTCCGGACGAGCACCTGGACGCGCACGACCTCCCGCTGCTGGCAGAGCGCCGCCAGGACGCGCCCCCACGCGCTCACCCGGTGGTCCTGGGTGGCGCCGTCCGCGAGCAGGAATCCGGTGCCGTCGACACGCAGTGCGGCGCAGACGGTGCCCGCTGCTCGATCGATCGCGAGCACCGCGCCGGCCGACGAGCAGTCGACGAGGTCGATGCGGCGAGCCAGCCCCGGAACGAAAACACCGTCCGAGTCGCGGCCACGCGTCGACAGCGCCGCGGTCGTGCGCCCGAGCGCCTTCCGGATGCACCACTCGGCGGCGACAGGCGTCCAGTCCACCAGGGGTCGGTCGCTGACGCTGACGGTGCCGACCGCGAGCAGGAGCCCCCAGGCTGGTGATGCCGATACGAGTCCGGCAGCGCCCGACGAGTAGACCGCCCCCACGGCGACGGCGAGCGCAACTGTCACGACGCCGAGCTGAGCCGCGGTGAGCCCGAGCAGGATGCCTCGACTTTCCCGGCGCCCGAAGCGCGTCGGCGCCGCGGTGCTCGAGGTCATGGTTGCTCACCGGCTGACGAGGGAGTGGGGTGCGGGGGAGGGCTCGGCCGCTGCGGCACCGCGACTCGTGCCCCGTTCCCTGCAGCGCGTGCACCGCGAGCGGCGGCGTTGACGCCAGACGTCGCAGCGCTCATCGCCAGCTGCTGCGTCACGTGCCGGCTCGTCGTCGCTGCGGACCGCGCCGCCCGACTGATCGGGTTGGCGGCGACGGCGCTGTGCATGACACCCGCCGCTTCCATCCCCGACCAGTGCACGAAACGCCACGTCAGCCATGGCGCCCAGACGGCGATGGCCAGCAGGAGGATGCCGACGAGCATGTCCGAGAGCCCGGTTGCACCGACGTCGGTGACGCGGATCGGCGCGCCGGCGCCGGCATCGCCGGCGAGTGCCGACGAGCCGACGACGAACGTCACGACGATGACGATCTTCGAGAACACCAGTGCGGCGACGACCTCGATCCACCGTCGCGTCCAGGCGCGCGTCTGGTCCCAGACGGAACCAGCGAAGGCGATCGGAGCGAAGACGGCGACGAGCACGAGCGCCGCCTTGCGGAACAGCAGGACTCCCCACAGGAGGAAGAAGCCCACGATCAGCGCGAATCCGAGGAGCAGCTGCAGCCCAGGTGCGAACGTGAGCATCGCCGCGAAGTCGAAGAACCGCGCCGCCGCCTCTGCCACTGTCGTCCCCGCGCTACGGGCGATGTACTCGCAGACACCGTCCACCGCCGTCAGCGCGAGCTGCGTCACCGCCAGCGCCAGCACTGACCCGACGAGCGCCTTCGCGACACCGACGACCGCGCGCACGAGCCCGCCGGGCTCGCGCCGCACCACCGACGCCATGACCTGGACGACGAACAAACCGACGATCATGGGGAGGGCGACCGCCGAGATGACCACGACGTTGTCCCGGAACCACGACACCCCGAGGTCGATGGACGTGGTGGAGTCGAGCGCGGCGACAGCCAGCTCACCGACCTGTGCGGCACTCTCGACGAAGCCGGCGCCGAGGCTGCCCAGCACGTAGTCGGCCGCCGCCTCTTGGGTCGCGTTGGCGACGTCGCAGACGAAGGCGATGGGGCCGACGCACGGATCGACAGTCGCGAGGGACATCTAGATCTGCCCGCCCAGCCCAGAGAAGAAAGCGACGATCGCGTTCGCGCCGCCGATCAGCAGCGCCCCCGCCGCGCACACGAGTACACCGGTCTTGCCGCCCGACGCGTACGAGTAGTTGCCGTTGCCTCTCGCGACCGCCCACACGATCACCGACACGATGACGCCCGCGACGCACGCGACGAGGCCCCACGTCATGAGCGCGCCGACGACCTCCCGTGCCACCCCGAGCCCGGGAAGTCCGCTCTCGTTCGGCGTCACGCCGGGGTCTCCCAGGCGGCAGCAGACGGATTGCGCGCTCATTCGACTGACCTCCACATCGCCTCAGCCGTGGGCACGGCCTCTGTCGGGAGGTGCGCGGCCGGTCACCCAACGTGCGACGCAGCCGGGTCCATCGCGTGCGCGACCTTCCCGCCAAGTCAGCGCTGGGCGACTTCTATGGCGTCTCGTCCGGGCACGTACTCCCAGTGCCACGGCTCGTAGAAGCCGGAACCGCCCTTCCGGGCCCACGCGGGGTTCTCCCAGCCGAAGGCCCCGGCGTTCTTCGCGAGCCAGCGACCACGCGCACCCGCGTACGCATCGCTGCAGAGGTCCACGGCGAGCCCCCAGCCGTGGTTGGACAGGCCCGCCGGAGCCGCGACGGCCCCCTTCGTGCGACGCAGGGCGGCCTGCTCTTCATACGTCCGGTAGCCCGACGAGAGACAGATCGGCTCGCCGAACACCACGGCGTATTCGTCGTTGAGCGCGAACAGGGCAACGACAGCATCCGCCCTGTCCTCGAACGGACGCTGCCATAGCGCGCACAGCTCCGACCGAGGTACCCGACCGTTCGTGCCAGGGTCGGTCACGACGCCGTCACACGCGTCGGGACCGTCGTCGGCCTCCGGTTCCGGCCGAGCCGAGGAGCGGGACGCTCGTCCCACTGCGAGACGCCTCGTGTCCCCGCTGCTGCTCGCTACAAGCGATGCAGGAGGTACGAGGTCGGGAAGCTCGGAGGTGAGCGCCTCGACCGTGCTGGGGCCGGCCGAGGACGTGGACGGGCGAGCGGACGCCCCAGTGCCCGCGAGCGCCGACGCGGTTGCGCCTAGCGACGTCGCCAGAGTGACCGCCACGGCGACCTTGGCCGGCGCTACGAGGCGGGACGGTGTTCTGCGTCGTGGCGTGCTGTGCCGCTCGTCTAGTCCGTCCCGCCCGTGCACCGCCGTCGGCCGTCCTGCGCTGTGTCGTCCCATTCCGTGTCTCGGGCTTCGCGGGGACCGGGGGCAACGAACGCCCGCATCTGACCGGCCTGCCGCGGTGCCGAATGCTCCTTCGCTCGTGCTTTCTGCTCGGACACGGGCGCCAGCGGGCGAGACCCTGCCGATCGGACGCGGCTCGGGGACTCGATGCGCCGTTCTCCGCTTGCGGCCACCGCTAGTGATGCTGGGCGTGCTCCGCGGGGGTTGTGGGAGCCGACGGCTGTTCGCTGATCAGCGGCCCTATCACCACGGTCGACAGAGCGAAGGCGATTCCGGACACGGCCAGAGCGACTCCGGGAGCCCACCAGGAGCGGAAGCGCCGACGTAGGCGGAGCAGGGAGGGGATGCACGCGGCCAGCCCGATGACGGCGAACACCACGGTTCCTCCAGCACCCGCGACGAGAGCCGTACCGATCAGTGGCCCGACGTGGTGGAGGACGTGCGGAGCCAGACCCGCGACGAAGCCCATGGCTCCCGAGACTGCGGTCCACACCGCGCGCAGCCGGCCGGCCGTCGCTGGCGGGCGCTCGGGGGCCGAGTCGGCTCGAACGCGGGCTTCGACATCGGTCATGGCGCCCATCGTGGAGCGGTTCCACATCTCGCTCGGTCGAGGCTTGGTGAAGTTCCGACTAAGCCGTCAACGACCCGGCGGCCTGTGAAGCGCTGTTTGGTCGCGTCAACGCGTCCGGTCCTCCCGTTGACCAAATCTTGACGGCAAGAAGATCGGGACGGCGGTGCTGCAGCTCGAGGATCGGCAGTGCTCACGGACGCCGTGGGCGTCGCGCGGAGCCCTCCTCTGCCGACGACGAAAGGACTCTGAGGTGCAGCCAGTTCTCTTCTCGATCTTCGGCGTCGACGTCCAGTCGTACGGGGTGAGCAAGGCGGTCGCGGCGCTCCTCGCCGCGTATGTGCTCGGCCGGGCTTTCACCCAACGCGGGCTTCGTCGGGACGATGCTCACGCGCTCGTGACGTGGGCGACGATCTGGGGTTTCGTCGGTGCGAAGGTCTACTTCCTGCTCGAGCACGCCGACGAGGTGACGTGGCACCATCTCGGGGGCTCTGGCTTCACGTGGTACGGCGGACTGGTGGGTGGGGTCGCATCCTTCTTGGTCGTCGCCCGCCGCAGGCACCTGCCGACCGCGGTAGTCGTCGATGCCGCGGTGATACCGCTGACGCTTGCATACGGCGTCGGCCGTGTGGGGTGCTGGCTGTCGGGGGACGGCACCTACGGCAAGCCGACGACGCTGCCGTGGGGCGCTGCGCTGCCTGACGCGACCGTGGCAACCGACGTGCCAGTGCATCCCACACCGCTCTACGAGGCGCTCGCCGCGGTGGCGATCGCCGCAGTGCTCTGGGCGCTCCAGCGACGATGGCGGCCAGAGCTCGAGCTCCTCGGTGCGTACCTGGTCCTGTCGGGTGTCGCGCGGTTCCTGGTTGAGCTTCTGCGCCTCAACGAGCACGTCCTGCTCGGGCTGACGCAGCCCCAGATCTGGGCCGCCTTCAGCATCCTGGCGGGCGTCGCTGTCATCAGCCACGGCCGCGCACGGACGCGCGCACGATCACCTCTGCAGCGGCCCGCGATCGACGAAGCGATGGCCGGCCGTGAGCCCGCTCGACGCCGCTGACGTGCCGCTCGAGGAGGTACAGCTCGCCCGCAAGAGGTGAGGCGAACGCCGCCGGTCCGCTAGAGCTGTTCAGGATCGAGGTCCGAGTTCCGAGCCACGAACTGCCTCTGGCGCGCCCGGGCTTGCTCCACGCCGCTCGTCGCGGCGGTCGTCTGCACCACGAGATCCTGCAGGGGGCGCGAAAACGGCTCGGCCATGAGTCCTCGCAACGCGACGTCGAGGGCCTCGCGGTCCCGGTGCTCGCCCGTGAGCGCCTGAGCAAGGGCGAGCGATGCGTCGGCAATCGTGCTCGACATCCGTTCGATGTCCGGGTCAGCCCAGGCGAACTGTGTTCCGGCGACGCCCTTGAATGGCGTGTCGCGGACGAGGTCGAGCGCACCGCGCAAGAGGTCGACGCGGGCATCGCCCGAAGCGCCGGCGGCTTCGTTGGCGAAGCGTTGGAACCTCCGCCAATCACTGTCCACCTCGTGGCCCAGCCGGTACATCCCGTCCGGTCCCACGAGCGGGAGCACTTCTTCGCCGACCTTCTGCCTCGTCCTGTAGACGAGTGCGTTTCGAGTTCCGGCGCTGATCCTCGCGCCGTCCCACAGCACGTCGTCCAGCTCGGCGCCGGTCGCAGGTCCGTGAAGGGCGAGGTAGACGATGAGTTCGGTCATCCTCGGGCTGAGACTGTCTGTTGGCCTCCGCAGGCCTTCGATCTCCACGTGGCCGAGCACGCGGACGAGTACCGGATCGGCGTTCTCATCAGAGCTCCGGGCGACCGCCGTTTCTGGCGGCTCCCTCAGGAGGTCGAGCGGGTCCCCGCCCGGACCTGGTGCTACCTCCGCCGGTGCCGGCGGTACGGACGTCAGAAGCAGTTCATGGAGGCGCTCGGTCGTGGCAGCGTCGAGTCGCTGAGGGCGGAACCGGATCTCCCAGGGCACGAGTGTTGCCTCGCCCTCAGGCGAGATGTCGAGCCGCCATCCGGCGGCTGCGCTGTCTGTCGTGACCAGCGCGGTACCGCTCCACGGCGCGCACTCCGTGCCCACTGCCTCGTGCTCCGCAAACACGATCGGCATGCTGGAGTCGCCCGCATGGCGATCTCCCCGTGCTTGGAGGACGTCGTCGACGCCGGTCGCCGTGAGGTGGTGCGCGACGCGTCGCGCGAGGGTCTGCCGTTCGGCGTCGTCGTGTCGCCCGCGCATCCGATGTGCCTCGAAGACCTCGGCCAGCCGCGACCACTCGGAGTCCACGACGACGGTCACGTCGCTGGAGAGCGGAGACGTCGCAAGCTCGACGAGCAGCGCTCGCACGACGTCCTGGACGTGAGTCTGCCCGGTGACGACGAGCGTGCCCGCTGCCTCGAGGTTCACGAGCAGCGTCTGCGACTCCGTATGACCAAGGACGACGACGAGAGGGTGCGGGACGGACTGCTCGCTGTCCTCCATCGGACGCTCCGCGGCGATGTCCGCGGTCGCCGCCCGCCACGTGCGGCTGTCGACCGCGACGAACGGGGTAACGGGCTGCACGAAGTCTTCCGTCAGGAGCACGGTCAGGGAGTGCTCGTCGAGGAGCATCGCGCCGATCCGTGGGAGGTCGAGTCCGGCGTCGAAGCACCGACATCCGAGGTTCGCGAGCGCGACCTTGAGGGCTGCCGGGCTCACCGGCGCCGGTGCCGCCCGGAGCGAGCGCTCGGCGGCAGCCGCTCCGGAATCCGGAGTCGGCATCGGGATGAGCTCACCTGGCCGGCGCGCACGGTGCTGGAGGCGGCGGCGCCGGACGATCTCTGCCACGACACCGGCTGCACCGAGCGCGGTCAGCCCGAGGTACCAGAGCTGCTGGTTCGCCTCTCCAGGTTGGTCAGTGGTGCCCTGATCCCGACCTGCGCCTGCCGCGAGGTCCGCCAGAGCGGGTGCTGTTGCGGCATCGCTCAGCTCGGCGTGTGGCGTGGCAGTCTCCTCGAGAGGCGACCCAACGGCCGGCGTCTGACTCCCAGTGGCCGCGCTCGGGCGCACCGGTTCTGACGTCGCGGCCGGCGAGGTGATCTCGGCTTCGGCTGCCGGGAGGGCAGCGTCCATGCCGGGCATCTGCAGGACCCACCCGGGCGTGATCAGGTCGGGGTCCGTCAACGTGGTGCCGTCGCGCTGAGTGGTCCCGCGGTTCGCGTCGAGGATCTCGCCGTAGCGCCCACCGTCGCCAAGGTGCTCGGCCGCGAGGTCCCAGAGAGTGTCGCCCTGTTCGACGGTGACGGTCGCTGCCGCCTCGTGTGCGGGAGCCCCGGGTGCGGGCTGCACGCCCACCGCATCGCTCGGGAGCTCAAGCGTCCAGCCGGGCAGGATCCAGTCAGCGTCCTCGAACGTCCGACCATCGGCCTGCAGGCGGCCTGCGTTGAGGTCCCGGATCTCGACGTACCGCGCACCGTTGCCCAGGTGGCGTTCGGCCAGGCTCCACAGGGTGTCGCCCCTCTCGACGCGGACGATCGGTCCGGTGGTGGGCGTGACCACAGCGTCGACCGCGGGCTCAGGCACAGACTCAGCCTCGGGACTCAGCGGCGGTCGCTCACCATCGGCTGGCCCGTGCGGTACCACCGGCGCGGACGCCAGCGTCGCCGGCGACGCGAGGGCCGGCGTTCCAAGCGCGGCCACTCCGGAGCCGACCGAGCCCAGCAGCCACACCGACGCGACGAGCCTCGCGGCCACGCGTTGCACCCCTGGCAGGCCGGGCAACCGCGGTGATGCCGCCCGCTTGAGGCTCGCGACGACCTCGACGACGACCGATGCAGTGAAGGCGAGCCACGCGAGCCACGCCGCGGCGGCGAGCACGAGCAGGAGGAGCGCGCCGTCGTCCGGACGCGTGACGAGGTCGGCCGGGCTCGCGGACGCTGCGAAGGCCCCGCCCGGTACGTAGGAGGGGGCCAGGACGACGAGCGCAAACGGCACTCCGAAGACGAACGCCGCCAGGGTCGCTACGGCAGCGAGCGCGTGGACGACGTCGTGGCTGTCCCGAGCCGTCTCCGATCGCGCAGATGACGCGGTCATGGCGCACCTCCTCCTGTGCTGTCGACCAGCGTGGCCGAGGCGCTCCCTGTCACCGTGAGCTGCTCGATCCCGAGGAGGCCGAGGAAGGCGGTGGGCGCGGTGTCGGTGACGGTGACCTCGACGTGCGTCCGGTCGCCGCTGACCGTGACGGAACCGGTCGCGCCCACGGTTGCCAGGTACGCCTCCGCAGCACGCACGGCGACCGCTCGGTCGACCCGGTCGTGCTGGCCGGTGACGGCGGCGGGGAGGTCGAGTGCCTGGCCGCCGGCACGAGCCGCCTCTGCGGCCACAGCATCGGCGCGCTGCGTCGCCCGCAGCTTCGCTCCGCCGTCGGCGACAAGCCCGACCAGCACGAGCAGTCCGAGCATGCTGATGGCGACGAACACCGAGACCGATCCCCGGTCGGAGTCCGCGACGAGAGCCTGCAGGCGGGCGTTCATCGCGACCGGTACCTGTCGAGCGGTGACGTCGACGACGCGGTGATCGAGCGGGAACCGGGGATCCCGGGCGCCACGAGGTCGCCGAAGGTGACCAGGCAGACGATGGAGACCGAGACGCTGCCGTCGCTGCCCAGTCGCGCGGCAAAGCCGCTGGTGTCAACGCTGATGCTCGAAGAGGTGCAGCGCGCTTCGTCGAGGCCCGCCCGGGCTGCAGCTGTCGCCGCGTCTCGGGCACCCTCCGGAGACCGAGCGAGCGACGCCTCCCGAGCGGCCGCGCGCGCTGCCTGCTCGACAGCAGCTGCCGCGGTGGTGACCCGTCCGGCCACGACGACGAGGGCCAGGAGCAGCAGCAGCGCAGGCGCGATGATCGCGAGCTCGAGAGTGACCGAGCCGCGGTCGTCGTGAGGTGGCAGGCGCATCATCCGGCGTCCTCCCTGACGAAGCGCTCGACGGGCGCGTGCGCGGAGGCCTGGACTGCCAGGCCTCCGACGCCGGGAACGACTGACAACGAGCGGCCCGCCACCACCACCGTGATCTCTCCGACGCGCCCTGCCGAGGTGGCAGTGGCATCGACGAGCGTGTCGGACCCGTGGGCAGCGATGAAGGACAGTGCGCTCGCCTGTGCGACGCCCGGCCCAGCGTCGAGCGCGCGGCCGGCGGCGACGCCCTCCTGCGCGGCCGCGGTCGCGACCGACTGCGCGTGGAACCACAGCCCGTACTGGATGAGCGCGGTCACGATCAGTAGCAGGGCGGGGAATAGGATGACCAGCTCGACGCTGGCCGACCCCTCGTCCCGCGGGCGCTTGGCCGACGACATCAGTCGCCGTCACGTGATCTGGTCGACCCGCCGCTGGACGGCGGCGGTGATGGCGACGACGAGCACGCCGGCCACGGCGATCAGGCCGAGGATGATGATCACGAGCTCGAGGGTCGAGGCGCCGGCGTCCGACCCCGCTCGCGAGCGCACCCTCGCTTGAGCGGACGTCATGAGGCTGTCGAGGTAGGCGAGGGCAAGGAGCGGGAGCATGAGGTCCTCCGGTCAGGCGAGCAGGATGCGCACGAACGCGGGATAGCCCAGGAGGGCCATGAAGCACAGGCCGAGCAGGGAGACCGGCACGACCATGTGCTCGGAGGCGGCGTTTGCCTTGGCGACGGACGTCGCGAGCAGCTGGGTTCGGAGGGAGGCGGCGCGGGCGCGGAGCGTCGCGTAGACGGCGGCGCCGTCGCGCCCGGCGAGTCGCATGATGTCGGCGACGTCGGCGAGCTCGGGGACGCGTGTCGCTGCCGCGAGCTCGGTGAGGCCGTGCCACGACGGCAGGCCCGCGAGCTCGGCTCGGAGGAGGGCGTCCCGGATGCGCGCGAACTCGCGCGACCCTCCGACGCCCGCCGCGCGGTCCAGCGCCTCCGTAGGTCCTGCGTCGCCGAGCCGCTCCATCGCGACCAGCTCGAGGAACACGCATGTCGCCGCCCGCATCGATGCTCGCGCGGTGACCGCCTGCTGGCGGACGTTCACGTCGGGAAGCAGGAAGAAGACCGCGCCCAGCGCGACGCTTGCCCCGACCGGCACACCAGCGGGAAGGCTGACCCCCGCGACGAGCATCAGCCCGGACATCACCGGGGGAGCGGCGACACCGACGAGGCCGTACAGGATCTTCCGCGCTGCGAGGTCCTCCGGCGACATCTCGACCATCCGCAGGTCGCTGGCGTACCGCGTCAGTCTGAAGACATGAGCGGCCGGAGGGAGCGCGCGGTCCTGCAGCGCGCCCCATCGCGTCGTCCTCGGCGCACGGCGCGATGGGGACGACTCCGTGAGCGAGCGGACAGCTTGGACCACGTCGGGCCGCGCTGGTCTGAGGCCCGCCGTGACGACGACCATCCCGGCGCCCAAGAGCCCGCCGGCGATCAGGATGACGAGGTTCGCCGTCATCGTGCACCGTCCGGGGCCGCCAGGAAGCGAGGGGAGGGCGGGCTGAGAGTCAGCGCACGCACCCACAGCAGGCAACCCGTGAACGCGCCGGCGATCGCCAGCAGCACCAGCTGCCCGAGTCCATCGCCGTACGGCGCCAGGTAGGAACCGTTCAGCATGAGCACCGCGGAGACACCGAGCGTGATGAGCGTGACGAGGCGAGCGGTCGACCGAGGCCGGGCTCGCTCGGCCTCCACCTTGCGGCGAGAGGCCACCTCGTCGGCGACCGAACCGGCAGCGGCGGTGAGCACGGAGGAGAGCCCAGGCCCGCGCCGCCGTGACGCGAGCAGGAGGGATGCCACGACGAAGTCGCCGGCCGCGTCGTCCAGGTCGTCGGCGAACGATCGCAGCGCCTGTTCCGTCGTCCAACGCGCCGAGAGTAGCGCGGAGAGCGCGCCGACCTCGCGCGAGATCGGCGCAGGGGACGTCGCCACTGACGCCTGTAGCGACTGCTCGAGGCCGACACCCGTGGCGAGCACGTCAGCAAGACGGCGGGTCCACTCCTCGATGGCCTCGACGCGCAAGATCGCCCGTGCCGCGACCTTCTCGGACCCGAGCAAGTAGGGAAGGCCGACGACCGCGGCGGCGACGATGACACCGGCCACCGGCCACGACGACGCCGCCCACGCCGCGACCCCGCTGGCGCCGGCGGCGAGCCATCGCCAGCGGTGCCAGCCCGCCGCAGAAGCCCGTCGCCGCAGGATCCGTCGTGCGCGGGGCGCGTCCGCACCTGGACGTCGCAGCAGCCCGATGCCGACGAGCACGAGCCCACCCGCCAGCGTTGCGCCCGCTACGGAGGCCAGGACGCCGGTCATGAGCCCGCCCCCGCCTCGTGCACTGCCCAGGTGCCCATGGGGTGGTCGAGCAGTCGCTCGTCGAAGCCCGCCCGGACGAGGTCCGCCAGGCACGCGGGTCGGTGGAGCGGGACGGCACGTCCGTCCGGACCGGGCCCGAAGACCGTTGTCATCGTAGGCCGGTTGCGCTCGCCGAGTCCGTCGATCTCCACGACCTGGGAGACGAAGCGCTCACGTTTCGCGGGCGGTGGCTCGTCGACGAGCTCGATGTGCACGAGAAAGTCGACCGACCCGGCGAGGAGGCGGTACGCGAACGTGTCGGTCATGTGCACGCCCGCCGAGAGGCACAGCGTGACGATCCGGTCGACCGCGTGATGCGCCGACCGCGCGTGCAGGGTGCACAGCGAACCGTCACCGGTCGACATCGCCTCGAGCATCGGCAGGATCTCGGCCCCCCGAACCTCGCCCACGATGATCCGGCGCAGGTTCAGCCGCAGGGCCGTGGTGACGAGCTCGGTCAAGGTCACCTCGCCTGCACGACGGCCGAGCGCATCGAGCTCGGCCGAGCCCTCGCGGGCCTCCATCGCGACGACGCGTGGATGCCGGTCTGGGAGATCGTGCAGGTGCAGCTCGTACTCCTTCTCGATCGTGGCAAACCGCTCCATCGGGTCGAACTCGTTCGCCAGCGCCCGGACCAGCGTCGTCTTGCCCGCGTTCTGGAGACCTGTAACGACGACGTTCTTGCCGGCTCGGACGGCAGCCCGCAGGAAGGCTGCGAGGACGGTGTCGAGCGAGCCGAGCGTCACCATGTCGTCGAGGTCGACGTCACGGACCCGGTGCCGGCGGATGACGACGTGCGGCCGCGGCGTCGTCCATGCGACCGCGGCGAGACGTGAGCCGTCGTCGAGCCGGAGGTGGAGCGCCGGGTGCGCGGACGAAAACGTGCGCTCTGCGGTGCCGGTGCGCGCCGCGAGCAGCTGCAGCACCTCGATCAGCTCGTCGTTCGAGTCGGCCACCGGGGCATGGCGGACGATGCGACCGTCCGCGTACGACACCCAGACGCGGTCGTGCCCATCCACCTCGATGTTCTCGACCGCCGGGTCGTCGATCAGGGGCTGGAGGCGCCCGAGGCCGAACAGCGCGGCCATGACAGCCCGCCCGGTCGCCAGCTCGGTCTCGAGCGGCCACGGGTCCTCGCCACGGCGGACGCGGTCTCGCGCTCGTTCGCCGAGCTCAGCGGCGACCAGCGACCGCGCGAGCTCCCGACGAGCCTCTGGGGAGTCGATCCGCTGGGTCTGCAAGCGCTCGGCGAGCCGTGCCGCGACAACCGCTCGCACGTCTCGGACCAGCGAAAGGTCGGCGGCGACCGAGCCCGCGGGGGACTGGATGGCGACCGACGTCGCGGCGAAGGGCGACCCTGCGGCGTGGCCGTTCCTGTGGTCCATGCCCACGTCACGCCCGGTCATGGCGCCACCGCCATGGGGTCCGGCGCGAGCTCAGTGAGCCGCTCCACGACGGCGCGAGACGACCGCACGAGTCGCGAGGCGGCGAGACGGTGCGAGTCGAGCGACGTCGGCGCGGAGAGCGTCGTTGCCGCCGAGCGGTCGTACGCCAGGGCAAAGACATCGGTTGTGCCGATCGCGTCTGCCATCTCGGGTGGTCTGTATCCACCGGCGTCCACGACGATGCCGAGCGGCGGGGTGCGACCGTCGCGGTCCGCTGCGATCGCCCTGATCGCGCTTGCGGCTCGAACGGCTGACCCGACCGTGGGCCGGACCACGAGAGCAACGACGTCGGAACCGGAGATCCAGGGCGTCGGCTCCCACCGATGGCCGATCCGACCGACGTCCACCACGACGTCGATCCCGTCGTCGGAGAGATCTCGTGCGACGTCGAGGAGCGCGGGCCAGAGCGTGAGGAGCGGGCGTGCCTGTCGGGGTTCGCTGACGCCCGGCAGCACCATCCGGCTCGCCTCGAGGTCGAGCGCGGCCGTCCGCTCGATGACCGAGCTGGGCGACACCGACCCCCGGTCCGCCGCCACCAGCGAGACCCCGACCGACTCCGTCGGCGTCCCCAGGAGCGCGCCTGCCAGAACTCCGGAACCTGCCGGGTCCGCGTCGACGAGGAGAACCCGCCGCCCCGGCCGTCCGGACGGCCACGCGGCGAGGAAAGCGAGCGCGGTCGTCGTGACGCCCGGCGCACCTCCTGCAGAGCACAGCGCGACGACCGTCATGGCGAGACCTCAGCCGGGAGGACCACGATCGCGAAGCGACCCGTCGCGGCTCGTGTCGCGAGGTCGGGTCCATCGTCCGTTCTCGTCACGACGTCGACGACGACCGTTCCGTTGACGTCGGGGGAACCGACTCGGACGACGCGAGCCTCATGCGTCGAGGGAGCGCCGGCGACGGGGTCCGCGCCGGGTGGTGGAGCGTCGACCACGAGGAGTCGGTCGCCCGCAGTGAGTCCGCCCGCCGGAACGCGCTCCGGCACGAGGAGAAGAGGTACGAGCGCCTCGTCGGCTCCGACGATGCCGCCCGTCACGACATCGTCCGGGGAGACGAGGCTGCCCCGCGTGAGCTCGGTCGAGGCGACGAGACCGACAAGGTCGTCGGCGTCGCCCGCCGGCACCGCCCGCACGGTGGGATCAAGCGAGGCCGCGGTCGTCGTGAGGTCGGCCGCCGTGATCGTCGCGCCGTACGGCACGTCGCGGGCCATGACGACGACCTCCTCGCGGTCTCCGGCCGAGGACACCAGCCACGCCACCGCCAGGGCGCCGACAGCAACCATGGCAACGCCGGCGATGACCAGCGACGGTCGCCGCCGCCCTCGTGGCGCGATGGTCAGCGGTGGCCGAAGGTCCGGCCGAGCCGGGGATCCGTCATGCGTCTGCTTCTCGCTGGTGGCCGTCATGGCCCCTCCTGCTTGAGCTCACTGCTGGGTGACGAGCACCTGCACCTCGTCGATGCGGACACTGGCCGTGGATTGGCGCGTGACGGTGAGGGAGCCCGACGCGCCGCCTCCGCTCCAGGTCACGTCCCACGTCGTGATGGCGCTGATCGGGAAGACGCCGTTCGCTTCGGCCGTCGACGGACGGTCGTAGATGTGCTGGCAGGTCGGGGAGGTGACTCCGCCCTCGACGTACGGGGTGCCGGGCGAGGCACAGGTCTCGGATCTCCCGTCACCCATCGACCAGACGATCTGTCGCGCCTGGGCGGTGGCCGTCACCGAGAGCCCGGGCACGCTTGCCGTCGCCGAAGCGGGCCCCCACGTCGACGGTGTGACGTCTGTCCACAGCCAGACAGGGACACCGACGACACCCGTCTCGTCCGAGCCGATGGTCAGCCGGATCGTTGGCCCGGCGAGCTCGAGCAGGGACACCGCACGCTGGGCGAGCTGCTGCGGCGTGATCGACGTCCCGCCGTAGCCGGGTGGCTCGGCCGCCGACCAGACCCAGCCCTGGCGCCCCCCGGGCTGGGTACCGACGCACGACACGGAGTAGATCGCACCCTCGGGGTGGTGGCCGGCCCAGATCACGTCGGTGGCAGGTGGCTGGACCTCGAGCTTGCGCCAGTAGCAGTCGTCGCGATCGTTGAACCACCCGAGCGGGCTCTGGCACGGGACCTCGACGCCGGTGGCGGAGACGATGCACCGACGCTCCGCGCCGCTCCCGCTGTCCCCACCCGCGGGCGGTGCGGGCTGGGCGGGCGTGCCCGGGGTGCCGACGTCGATGACGCAGAACGTCGAGTGCGGCGAGCAGACGACCTCGCCGCTCGTACCGATGACAGAGCCGAGCGCGAGTGCCACTGCGACAACAGCGATCAGCATGGCGCTTCGTGGTCGACGACTGACGACCGGATGGTCCAACGGTCGACGTAGTAGTACGCGGTGCTCGTCGTCGTCAGCTTCGGCGCCTGGCCCGGCTGCGCCGCGGACTCTCCGGTCGCGGCGTACACCGGCGTCCAGTTGGTGCCGTCGACGCAGTCGACGATCGTGGCCGTGCCCTGCTCGCCCACGACGATGTCCGAGACGTGGGGGGAGAGCGTCGGTTCGCCGAGGACCTTGATGCCGTTGCGGCGGAACGTGTAGACGCCAGAGATGACCTCCGCGAACGCCGTGTCGACGGCGAACCGCTCGAGCTCCGCACCCGGCTCTACGGTGGGGTCGCTGAACGCCGTCACCTTCGCCGCCCAGTAGCCACGGTAGGCATCGAGGATCGCGGCCTCTGCCGAGGCGGTGGCGGGGTCCTGCGTCGGCGTCGGGCTCGCCGACGGTGTCGGAGATGCCGGCGAGGCAGTCGTCGTAGCGGTCGCGTCCGGTCCTGGCTGAGTGCAGCCAGCGAGGAGGACCGCGCCGGCGACGAGAAGCCCGCCCAACGCGGAGCGCGTGGAGATGTGTCGATGCCTCATCGGACACCCGCCCCCTGCGCGGTCCGCGCGCGCCCGCGAACCGGCTCGACGACTGCGTCGGAGCGCCCATTGCACACCCTTCGGCGCGACGCGCGCATCTTGGGCGCGTGTCCCAGAGCATCGTGGACGTCGTCATAGGTGCAGGTGTGCCACGAGTCTGCCAAGGTGCGCCGCTGGTCGGCTCGGATCTGTGGACAGCCTTACCGCGAAGGCAGTTGTGGACCGTCGACCGCCGCGGTGCTGCGCTCCGCAGCGAGCACGGGAGACCGATGCCGGCGCACCCGCGTCGAACGAAGGGCGGCACGCATCGGAGGAGTGGTGGCTGCCGCTGGACCATCACGCAGGATCCTCGCGATCAGACCGGACCAGGTCGCCGTCCCGCGCAAGGCCACGCACAGACGACGCGCCTGCCACGGCGGGAGATCGAGGTCGCGAGCCATGTGCCGCCAGCCGAGCGCTCCAGAGCGTGGATCGTCCGAGGCGTCGGGAAGGTCGACGACCGCGCGGACGATCCGCCGGGCCTCCTCGTCGGGCCACCCGTTCTCGACGAGCGCCAAGACGACGCAGTCGATCGCCGGGAGGAGCTCGCCGGCCGCGGGCTCGGGCGCCGCAGCCTCCCAGCCGTTCTCAAGGAGGACGTCGAGGCTGAGTGGTAGCCGGACGGGCGCCGAGCCGTCCGCCGGGGGCAGCAGCTCCCATGCTCGACGCTCGACCTTGCCGTACCGGGCCGCGATCACCTCACCCAGCGCTGCTCTCTTAGCCGCGCGCCAGACGACGCCCCACGGCGACTCGGCCCGCCGGAGCGCCGGCTTCGTCATCGCGACCCACGCCGCCTGCCACGCCGACGCCTCTGCCTGCGACGCGGCGAGCCCGCGCAGACCCACGTCGATAGCGAGCGGGCGAGCGATCTGGACACGGACGAACGTCAGCAGCTCCGTCGCGCTCGGCCCCTCCCAGCCCTCGACGTCGACGCGTTCGAGCGCCTCCAGCAGCGACGCGTTGTCTCTCGTGATGTGCGGCCGCTGGCCGCGCAGGCTCGTGCTCATTGTCGCCTCCGAACTGTCGTCGGCAGCGACCCTCCTCACGCTCACTAGACACAGCGGTGACGGCATGCGCGCATCCGTCAGCGTTTGAGCCCGTCATCGACGCGTCATCGGGACGTCTACGAAGCTCCGCGGCGTCACCCTCAGGGCCAAGGCGTTGCGATGAACGTGCCGTGCTACCTGCTCGAGTGCGTCATCCGCGGCGGAGCGATGACTTGACGGCGACGCCGACTCGCCCGAGGTTCCGCGCCGACGCGCCCCACGCCCTGCGATCGCGCAAGACGGTCCGTGCGTCGACTTCTGGTCGGACGGTCCGGCGTCCGGCTGCCCGGACTAGCCGACCAGGCGCTGCGAGGTCTGCACCGAGGACACGACGTCGAGGATCGCTCGGCTCGTGGCGGATGCACCGTCCTGGTCGAGAATCATCCCGGGGTGGTCGACGCGGTCGACCACGCGATGGACGCTGTTGGTGGACAGGGTGGCCAGTGCGTCTTGAGCCGCCGACTTGTCGGCGTCGTGACCGATGCCCGCCGTCAGGACGATCAGCGGCTTTTCGGCGAAGTCGCTCATCTCGGCCGCTTGCCGGGCGGACGCGCCGCCCAAGGAGTACTCCTCGATGGTGCTGCGGACATCGCTCGGCGTCGGCTGATCGATCAGACGCGTCAGGCCGAGCCGCGCTGAGGTCGACACGAGGATGGCAACACGGTCCATGAGGCCCGACGAGCGCTCGTCTCCCCTCTCTGCCGCACCTTCGTCCAGCGGGGAGGCCGGGGCCGTGGAGTCGATCAGGACCATTCCAGCGACGTCATCCGGGTAGCGATCGGCGAACGTGAGCACGTAGAGCCCGCCGAAGGAGTGCCCGGCCAACACGTACGGTCCAGGGACCCCGCCGCGCTCGAGCAGCGCGTGCAGGTCGGTCGCGATCTGCGCGGCGTCCTGATTGGTCGGGGCGGGGTCGCTCCAGCCGCGCCCTGCACGGTCGTACCCGCAGACCCTGGCGCCGTCGGCCACGGTGGGCGTGATCAGGTTCAGCTGAGCGGACACCATGCCGGCTCCGGGTTCAACGACGACCGTCGGGCTGCCCGAGCCCGTGCAGCTCAGGTGCAGACGATGCGAACCGATGTCGACGAGCTGACCAGGCATGGAATCAGCCCGCGTCGCCGCTTCGCGCACCGTCTGCAAGCCGCCGCCGAGCGAGGCGAGCGCCAGCAGGGCGAGCACGGGGGAGAGGAGCCACCGCCGGATCGGGTGGTGCAGGTCGCGACGGGCGCGAACGATCGCCCAGACCGCCAGCACCAGCATGACAGGCGGCCACACCCAACTGAGCGGCTCGAGCACCGACGCATCGAACGCCACGAGGAGAACGCCGCTTACCCCCATGACCGCGGCCGGAGCAAAGGCCCATTGCTGAGGCTGAGCGGTGAACCGCGCGGAGAGCATGCCGAGCATCGCCCAGCCCAGCGCCAGTCCGCACAGGACCGCCCCGGTGATCCCTGCTTCTGTCGGGGGGACGAACGGAGCGGCCGCGAGCAGCACAGCCGCGAGGAGCCCTCCGGCGAGCGCGCCGAGCACGACCCACCCGATGGGCCCTCCCGAGGCCACGGGCATCGGCGACAGAGAAGGTGGGGGATCGGCCAGGGTGGCGGTGCGGTTCATGACTGCCTTCTGCGAACGCGGGCGGTGACGGGGACGACTCCAGCGTGGAGGGCACGGCCGCACGGCCGCCAGGACACGTCGTTGACGATTCCGGCCATCGCCTCGGCGGCGTACGGTCACTCCATGAGGTCGCGATGACCGAGTCACGGGACATCGACTCGAGCGGGTCGACGTCGGCCCCGGTGGTCGAGCACGGCGTCGTGATCGTCACCTTCGACGGAGCCCAGATCCTCGACGTCACCGGACCGCTCGAGGTCTTCTCGACCGCGTCCCGCATCGTGCCGACCGTGCGGTACGTCACCCAGGTCGTGACCCCGCTCGGTGGACCGGTGCGTCCCAGCTGCGGGCTGGAGTTCGCGTCCACCGCGGTCGCTGACGTCGGCGGTCCGGTCGACACCCTCGTCGTCGCCGGCGGTTCCGACATGGACACCGCTGTCGCCGACACCGAACTCCTCGACGCCGTTCGGCACCTCGCCACCGACGCCCGCCGGATCACCTCGGTCTGCTCCGGCGCCTTCGTCCTCGCGGCCGCCGGACTGCTGACCGGACGCCGTGCGACCACGCACTGGGCAGAGTGCGCAGCCCTCAGCGACACCTACCCCGACGTTACGGTCGAGCCCGACGCCATCTACGTCAACGACGGCAACGTGTGGACGTCCGCGGGTGTCACGGCCGGCATCGACCTCGCGCTCGCGCTCGTCGGTGACGACCACGGTCACCAGGCCGCCGCCGCCGTCGCACGCCAGTTGGTCGTCTACCTGCAGCGCGCCGGCGGGCAGACCCAGTTCTCGGCACTGCTCGCCGGGCAGGCAGCCGACAGCGAACCGATCCGCGACCTCCTGTCGTGGATCCGCGACCATCTGACCGACGACCTGTCCGTGCCCGCGCTCGCCCAGCAGGTCAACCTCTCTGAGCGACAGTTCACGCGCGTCTTCAAGGCGGAGGTGGGCACCACCGCCGGAGCGCACGTCGAGGGCGTCCGTCTCGATGCCGCGTGCCGGCTACTGGAGACGACGAACCGGACGGTCGCGCAGGTCGCTAAGGCGTGCGGCTTCGGCACACCCGAGTCCATGAACCGGGCGTTCCAGCGGCGGCTCGGAACGACGCCCGGGGCGCACCGCCAGCACTTCCGCGAGAGGCCTTCTCAGCAGCAGGGCGGCGCGGACGCGACTCCCCATCTCTCGGCGTCGTGAATGCGGGCGGAGTGAAGGCTCGACGCACACCTGCATGTCGGCCCTGAACCGCGTGAGGCTACGGCGCGAGCGCGGCGCACGTCGTGTCGACGAGGCGGAGGGCCGCTGCCTTCGAGGCTGCGCGCGGAGATCCCGACACCGCACTGACCGCGAACAGGGCGAGCTCGTCCGCATCGAGGTCGTCACGCAACTGATGGTCGGCCTGAGCAGTCCTGATCAGACCGGCCACCAGACGCTGCAGGGCAACTCCGTGCTCCTCGAACCGGTCGCCCGTGTGCAGCGATGCGACCGCGTCCGCCGCACCGGCGTGGATGCGTGACTCGAACAGGTTTGTCCCATGCGCGCGGAGCACACGACGGAGGCGCTCGACGACGCCGCCGTCGTCGGCTGCAATCGCGTGCAGTTGCTCCAGATGCGTGTGGACCTGCTCGGCGTGCCACTCCTGGAGTACGGACTCCACGTCAGGAAAGTACTTGTACAGCGTGGCCCGCCCGATGCCGGCCTCCTTCGCGATCCCCGTCATCGTGACCCCCAGCAGCCCGCGCTCCGACACCACGGTTGACGTGGCGCGCAGAACGGCGGCCCTCACCTCGTGGCGGTGCGACTCGATCGTGCTGTCCCAGAGCTTCGGCATCGTGCCTCAGACGATACAGGGTGATACGCCCGCGACAGCGCGTATCGACATCGACACCCTGTCTCGATAAATTGGCGTTCATGACCGAACAGCAACCAACCGGCCCGCTCAAGGCGTCCCAGTCGTCACGCCTCGAGGCGGCCGGAGACCTCGCCCGCGACCAGCTCGAGAAGTTGCGCTCTGACGACTCCACCGCTCAACGGGAGGTGCTCTTGAGCGTCCGCGCCCAGCACGTCCAAGAACGCCTCCTCCCGGCGAGGCAGGCCGGCTTGATCAGCGAGGAGGAGGCGACCGAGCTCGTGCGACGCGTCGAGTCCGGCGACCACGACCCGGCCCTCCGGCACTACATCAACGAGCTCGCACGGCGCGCGCGTAAGGGGGAAGACACGACGACGGCGTAGGCCCGGTGCGAAGCGCATGCTCGTTCCGCGAAGATTCCGCGAGCTGCCTCGCTCATGCCGCTTGATCGACTTGGTCTCGGGGATCGTCGCGACGACCTCGATCCCGCCAGTCTCGTGAGCCGTCGTGCATGGCGCGGCACCATGGCCCCATGGCTTTCGACATCGAAGGACTGCTCGATCTCTGGAGCACGCCGCATCAGGACCGCGCCGCGGCCGAGGCCGCGTTCGGCGCCTGGTACGCCGACCCAGTCGTCATCAACGGCACGCCGATGACCGTCGCCGACCTGGTCTCGCGCGCCGAACAGGTGCGCAACACCTTCACCGACCTCGAGCGCGAGGTGCTCGACGTGTGCGAGCAGGCAAACGAGCGAGGCTCGAAGGTCGCCGTCGCCTTCCGGATGTCGGGCCGACAGACCGGCGCGCTCGGCACGGCGGCCGGGGTGCTGCCACCCACCGAGCGTGAGCTGCAGATCCGGGTGATCGACGTGCTCACCATCGAGGGAGGCTTGATCGCGAGCCTGTGGATGACAGCCGACGAGCTCGGCGCCCTCGCGGCGATCGGCGCCGCCAGGCTCACGGTGCCGCCTGGCTAACGTTCATGGGTGGCACACCGCTGGACAGCCATTTGACACTTGTCGGTCCTAGACGCTGCTCCAGACTTCCAGATCCGCGCCGATGCCTACCGCCGAAGCTCGTGCCGAGTGGAGTAGCGAGTCGAGAAGCCTAACCTTGTGCTTGTTGGCCACATCCGCGTAGGCGGCCTGCGTCACTTGTGGCTGGAGCACTACGACTCGAACTGGCGCCGTGAGATTGCGGGCGCGAAGGTAATCCAGAAAGTCAGTTCGGTCACGTTCCCGATTGCCATCTAGCCATGTAGCACTGTTCTTACGCGTCTCGGCGCCAAGGGCGTTCACGAGACGTCCGCCGGTGAGATGAGAAAGGTTCTTTACGGCTTGACCCACGACGCCCTCGTAGCGCTGGACCGCAACTCCTCGTGTGGGCCGTCGCTGACTGGCGGACTTGACGTGGATGAGAGTGAGCTCGTCCTTATGCGACAGGTGCACAAAGTCTCCGACCTCGCCCGCTCCATCATCGCAAGTCAAATAGCCCGAGGATAGGCGAGTGACGACCCAGCCAAACAGCGAGTCGTCTCCCGCCACGCCGATTAGATCATGGACCCTCGACCCCTCCGGCACGCGCGGCTTCTCTTTCGAGATGTCGCAATTTAGGAATGCTTCCCACTTCCAGTGCTTGAACGGTTCAATGTCGGTGTTGCTAAACCAAATACCCTTGTGATCGACAGCGTGCCCCGATGCATAGTGCACGCGGACGTGGCGCTGTGCGGTCGTAAGCGCATTCAAGACGGTCCTGGCGCTCACGGGATCCGTCGGCGCCCCTTCCCAGCCGAACACCATCCGGGGCTGGGACCTAGATGCAGTCACGGCGACGGCCAGTTTGCCGCCAATTGTGCCGTTCAGACCCACCTCGAGGGTCAACGATGCACCAGACGCCGCATGGACATTCAGCTCCGCGTCTTCGAGCAGGTTCAACGCATCGATCAAGTCGGGGTCAAGTTCGTCGGAAGGCACGTCGGAGACAGTCGGGAGTGTGACGTGGAATGCACCAGACACTTGGTCGAGACTATTTTCACGAGTCGCGAGCCATGGAAAGACGGAACTTGGTGCGTCAGGCTCTGATTCGATCGCGGCGATCGCGCTCTTGAGTACCCACACCGTCGACCTTATGAAGTCACCGATATTTTTCGACGAGTGAAACCACACCGTTGAGTTCTTTGGTGTGACGCCGAACTTCGCGGTGGAGGCACCGTTCAATCCCAAAGTCGGTATTTCGGCCCGCGCAGCGCTCAGCGAGAACGTCGGATCATCGAACGGATTAAGTGCCTGCTGCAGTTGGGGGCCGCTCAGGTGCTTTGAACTTGCCTTCGTCGATCTCGGTGCATGTACGCCATCTAACCAAAGCGACTTCGCGTCGCCAGTTAAAAATGCCCTTTCCAATGCCGCTGACTCAAGCCGACGGTAAGGCGGTGTGGGGGTCTTGTCAAGCCAGGACTGGAAGCTCTCTAGGCCGTGATCGCAGACAATCGCGACGTATTTATTGAACGATATGAAGGCCGTGAGACTGTGTTTGACATCGACGTAGGGGCCGTCGATTTGCCATGGTGGACTACTGGTAAATCGTGAGATGTACGCGCCGACCGTGACGGCGCCTCGGTCGTCGGCGCTCAGACCGGCGGCTTCAAGCGCGCGGTCCAGGTTATCAACCGCGGCGGCCACGATCGTTCGCTCGGAGCCCGACCGCGTGCGATACACGTTCTGCAAACGAGTAAGCAGGCGAGGAATCTCCACGGCGTGGTCCGTGGCGGTGCACTCCAGGAGCAGGAGGGAGATGTACGGCTTGAGCATTAGTAGGTCGATGGGTGTTGTCGAGGTGTCCTGCACCTGGACCTCCATCGGTCACCTAAGTGGGAGCGCACGGCTCAGTGCCGAGCACGGACCTTTGCGAATTCAACCTAATGACTAGCGGGCGCCTCGAGCGCCACACAAGTGGCGTAGCCCGTCTCCGGAGGAGTTCACCCGGGTGAGAGGCAGTGACATCGCCAAGGCACGACAGTGGAGGAGTCCACATGTTCGCTCTCCGCGTGTCCGGTGCGGGCTGGTGTCATCAGGTTGCGGCTCCATCTGCACGACCACTCCCCGGCGCCAGGTGCTCGAGAATCTCGGCAGTTCTTGCGTCTACCTGCTCGTCAGGCTGGATGTAGTGGAGCCGGGTGATCGCGGTCGACGTGTGTCCGAGGAGTTCAGCGGCGAGGTCGAGCCCGCCATGCCTGTCAACGACCGTTGCGGCCGTGCGACGAAATGCGTGCGGCGTCACCGCTGCAACTCCCGCGGACTGCAGAGCATCGCGGAGTCGACGTCGAACGTTCGCAGTCGTGAGGGGCGTGCCGTTGCGGCTGAAGAAGACGAGGTGGTCCTGCGGCAGTTGGCCCGTGACAGACAGGCGCTTGCGCAAAGCCTCGAAGGTGAAAGACGGAACGGCGACCCGGCGCACAGACTTCGCGGACTTCGGGTGGTCCTGTCGGTACGTTGGCCTGCTCTTGGCGGAGACGATCGTGCCCTCGATCCGGATTGTCGGCGGCTCGGCGTCGAGGTCGAGGTCACACACGCGAAGAGCGAGTGCCTCCCCGATGCGCGCGGAGGTGCCCACCATGACCTCGATGATGGCCTCGAGCTGACCATCCGGTCTGGGGCCCATCGACGTTCCGTTCCGTCGCCATGACGCGACGGCGTCGCGGATGACGTCGAGCTCGACCGCTTCGAGGGCCATGGGAGGGCGGGCAGGCCGCTTGAGACGTCGCGTGCCCTGGACAGGGTTGCGGTCGACCGCCTCGAGCCGCACCGCGAGGCCCATCACCAGGCTGAGGATCTTCTTCGAGTGCACGGCACGGGCGTAGCTGAACGCGCGCTGCTGCGTGAGCCACGCGTTCCACACGGGCCACGGTGATCTCGCGGACGGTGAAGTCCCGGAACGCCGGCAGCAGGAGGTGCTCGGCCTCCCACGCGTAGCGTTCACGCGTACTGATCGCCAACTCGCCTTCGGCCTCCAGGGTCCCGAGCCAATACGCCACGAGGTCCGCGAACGAAGTGCCGCCCGTGATCTCGCTCGTCGGCGCGAGCTCGTCGGATACCGTCGTCATCTTGAGCTGCAACCGCCGCCGCGCGTCGGCCCGGCTGCCACCGGTCGACTCGAGCTGGCGGTAGCGGCCATGAACGTCCCGGTAGCGCACCCGCGCTCGGAACCGGCCGCTGGGTGTTTGCTGCATCGAGATCTCGCCAAACGCGCCCACGCCCAGCCGTGACCTAGGCACGTCCGCTCACCGCTCGGTGCGATACGTCCCCGGCGTGGTTTCCCGCACGGTGTCGAGCCAGGACTGCACAGACGACAAGGGGAACTTCAGGTGCCGGCCGATACGCAGGGCGCACGGCCCCTTGCCCTCCGTGCGCCAGCGGTAGATCGTGACCACCGGCACGCCGACGTACTCGGCCAGTGCATCGATGCTCAGCAGCGGTTCGAGGCCTGGGAGCTTCGAGCTCGGGCCGGCGACGTCGTCCGGGAGATGGGTCTGCGTGGTCATGCGGCCAGGTGTGCGCAGGGCGCTCAGATGTCGCGACGCAGTGCGAGGCGCTGCTCGCCCTGCTCGACGTTGACGCTCCCGCGACGCTGCTCGTGAGTCGAAAACGCGGGATAAACGCGGGATGGACCATGTCCAGAAACTCCTCAGGCCTGGTGAGACACCGTCTCACCAGGCCTGATGCGTCGGGCTGACAGGATTTGAACCTGCGACCCCTTGACCCCCAGTCAAGTGCGCTACCAAGCTGCGCCACAGCCCGATGGCCCCCGCAGGGGCCTCGGAAACTCTACCTCACCGGGGCGGGGTGCCCGTCCACCCGTTTCAGGTCTGTGCGTCGGCGCGCCTCAGTCCTCGAATGGCCAGAACGGCCGCACCTCGACGCGCCCGAAGCGGGCCATCGGGTGCCCGGCGGCGATCCGCAGCGCGTCGTCCAGCGACTCGCACTCGACGACGTCGTACCCGGCGATGTGCTCGGCGGTCTCGGCGAAGGGCCCGTCGGAGACGAGCGTCTCGGAGCCGCGCACCCGGACGGTGCGGGCGTCGGACACGGGCCGCAGGCGGTCCCCGTGCAGACGGGCGGAGCCGGTCTCGGCGACCCAGGTCTCGATGTGGTCGCCCTCGGGGGTGTAAGGCTCGCCGGTCGGGTCGGTGCAGATGAGCAGCATGTAGCGCATGGTCTTCTCCGTCGCTCGCAGGTACCGGGCGGCGGTGGCCCGGCGGACGACCTCGTGACGGGCGAGCCGTGCCGGGATCGACAACGTGCACGTCCGTGCACGGCGATTGACCCTGCCACGGCCCGGTCCTAGCGTCGAGCCGCCGGCCAGCCGAGGGTCGTCTGGCCCGCGCAGGAGGCCGTCATGCTCTCCGACTTCGACGCCATCCCCGTCCTCGCGGTCACGGACCTCGAGAAGGCGCGCGCGTTCTACGAGTCCACGCTGGGGTTCGCCAGCGTCGGGGACGCCGCCGAGGGCGTGATGTACCGGTCGGGCAGCGGTGAGTTCCTCGTGTACCCGTCGTCGTTCGCGGGGACGAACCAGGCGACCGCGATCTCCTTCCAGATCTCGGCGGACCGGTTCGACGCCGAGGTCGCGGACCTGCGCGACCGGGGCGTCGACTTCCAGACCTTCGACGTGCCCGAGGGCACGTGGCAGGACGGCGTGCTGGTCGCGGGGGAGATGAAGGCGGCCTGGTTCGCGGACCCGGACGGCAACATCCTCAACGTCGAGACCGGCGCAGAGGGGTGAGCGTCACGGGCCGACCTGCGACCCGTCCGGCGCGACCGCGTACCAGACCTCGTTCACGCCCTGACCCTTGACGTCCCCGGGCGCCATGTCCTGCGCGAACAGGTAGACGGGACGTCCGTCGATCGTCACCTGGTACTCGCCGTCGGGCGTCTCGATCGTCCCGAGCTCGCCGGTGACGCCGTCGGCCACGACGTTCTCGGACGCCGCGTAGACGGGCGGCCAGGCCGTGAGGCAGTCGCCCGTGCACGCGCTCGTGCCGGAGCCCGGCGTGTCCTTGAGGAAGTAGTAGACGGTCATTCCGTCCTTGTCGACGACGACCGACCCGAGGCTCGTGTCGGCCGTCATGAGGTCGGCTGCGCCCGCCGAGGCGTCGTCGGACGGTGTCGACTCGGTCATCTCGTCGGTGGTCGCCTCGGTCTGCGCGCCGGCGTCGTCGTCGCCGGAGCCCGAGCAGCCGACCAGCGTGGCGGTCGCGACGAGGCCGAGCGTCGTGAGCAGGATGGAGCGTCGCACGGTGGTCCCCTCTCCCCGGGGGAGCGGGTCCGCGCCGGGCGGTGCGGTGTCGCGGGCTCCCCGTGGAGTCCACGGGCGGGTGACGTCTGCGGTTCACCTGAACCCGGAGCCGGTGCGGTCCGTGGTGTGGATGACTGGACGGGAGGTGGGACGCGCGTGGACGACGACGCGGACGAGCTGCTGCGCGCCCTGCACGCGACCTACGCCCGCCCGCTGCACCACTACGTCGTGCGGCTCACGGGTGATCACGAGCTCGCGCAGGACGTCGTGCAGGAGGCGATGGTGCGCGCGTGGCGGCACCCCGAGGTCATGGCGCGCGACGACGACGCCGCCCGGGCCTGGCTGTACCGGGTGACGCGGAACCTCGTGATCGACGACCGGCGCAGCGCCCGGCACGTGCGCGAGCACGTCACGGAGCAGACGCCCGACGTCCCGACGCCCGACGGGACGCAGGCCGTGCTCGACGCGTGGCTCGTCGCCGACGCCCTCACGGGCCTGTCGGCGGAGCACCGGGCCGTGGTGGTCGGGGCGTACTACGGGGGGCGGTCGGTCGCGGAGCTCGCCCGCGAGAACCAGATCCCGGAGGGCACCGTGAAGTCGCGGCTGCACTACGGGCTGCGCGCGCTGCGGCTCGCGCTGCAGGAGAGAGGGGTGACGTCATGACCGGCCGCGACAGCGCCGACCGGCCGGACCTGCCCGCGGACGACCCGTTCCGCGAGTGGGACGCGGCGTACGTGCTGGGGGCGCTCGGACCGTCGGACCGTCGACGGTTCGAGGAGCACCTCGCGGGCTGCGACGCGTGCCAGGACCGTGTCGCCGAGCTCGCGGGGATGCCCGGCATCCTGCGCGCCCTGCCGCCCGACCAGGCCGCGGTGCTCCTGAGCGCGGAGCCGTCCGACGTCCCGGAGGCGGAGGTCGTCGACCTCGCGGCCGTCGCCGGACGTGCTCGGGCGACGCGCCGTCGTCGCCGGCTCGGGACCATCGCCGTGGCCGCCGCGGTGGCCCTCGTCGCGGCCGTCGGAGGTGCGTGGATCGCCCGGACCGTCGCCCCCGCGCCGGTCACGGCGCAGGCGTCGCACCTCGCGCTGCGACCGGTCGGCAGCGTCGACGTGACCGCGAACCTCACGATGCAGCAGAAGAACTGGGGCACGCGCCTCGACTGGTCGTGCGAGTACCCGGCACCGCCGGCGGACTACACGCTCGTGTACGAGCTCGTGCTCGTCCAGGCCGACGGGACGGCGACCGTCGTGGCGACGTGGTCGTCGCACAGCGGCCAGGCGCGCGGGCTGGGCGCGTCGTCGAGCATCCCGGCGGACGACATCGCGCGCGTCGAGATCCGGCTGCAGGGCGCGGAGGACCCGCTGGCCGCCGCGATGACCTGACGAGGCTCAGCCTGCGGCGACCTCGTCGTCGGCGACGACCAGCGGCGTGCCGCCGGTGATCGCGACGAGCTCGTCGAACGTCGTGGGGAAGATCGAGTGCGGCGTCCCACCGGCGGCCCACACCTGGGCGTGCTCGTCGAGCGCTACGTCGACGACCGTCTCGAGCAGTGCGGGGTGCCCGACGGGCGCGACGCCGCCGATCGCCTGACCTGTCGCGGCGCGCACCTGGTCGGGTGTCGCACGCACGATCCGCTCGCGCCCGAGCCGGCGCGCCAGCCCGAGGGTGTCGACGCGGTGCCGACCGCTGGTCAGCACCAGCAGCGGCACACCGTCGGCGAGGAACACGAGGCTGTTCGCGATCGCGCCGACCGGGCAGCCGAGCGCGGCGGCGGCCTCGGCGGCCGTGCGTGCCGAGTCGGGCAGCACGGTCACCTGCCCGGCGACGCCGGCGTCGCGGAGGGCGTCGGCGACCCGGCGGGCGGACGGGGGCAGGGTCTCGGTCACGGGCTCTCCGGTCGGGGACGGCGGCGGCGCGGCTGGAGCCGCACGTTGGGCAGGGCGGGCGCGGGGATGCGTTCGGGCCCGTGGCCGACGACCGACCCGAACCGGTCGGCGGCGTCGGGCGACTCCCAGGCGGCGCGGGCGGCGGCGATGTCGGCGTGCGACCGGCCGACGAAGTTCCACCACATGACGAGGTCGTGGTCGAACGGCTCGCCGCCGAGCAGCATGAGGCGGGCCCCATCAGCCCCGGCGCGCACGACGACCTGGTCGCGGCCGTCCCCGAGGTAGAGCAGCGGCCCGGGCGCGACCTCGACGTCCGCGACCGTCGCCCGGCCGGCCAGCACCAGGACGGCGTGCTCGAACCCGCGCTCGAGCGGCAGCACGACGTCGTGGCCGGGGCCGACGACCACGTCGGCCCCCAGCAGCGGGGTGTGCACGCGCGCCGGCGACCGGGCGTCGTCGATCCCGCCGATGAACACCGACGCGCGCGCTCCGCGCGCCTCCCACACCGGCACGTCCGTGACCTGCTCGAAGGACCGCGCGCCGTCCGCGACGTCGTCGGGCAGCGCGACCCACAGCTGGACCCCGTGCAGCGGCGCGGCGTCGCCGAGCGTGAACTCGGAGTGCGCGACGCCGTGCCCGGCGGTCATGAGGTTGAGCTGTCCCGGCCGGACGACGACCTCGGACCCCACGGAGTCGCGGTGCAGGATCTCGCCGACGAGCGGCCATGTCACCGTCTGCAGCGCGGTGTGCGGGTGGGGGAGCACGCGCATGTCGACGGACTGCGGGCCCATCTCGTCGAGGAAGCACCACGCGCCGACCAGGGGGAGCGCGCGCTGCGGCAGCGTCCGGCGCACCTGCATCGCGCGCACGCCCCCGAGCGGGACCTCGCGCGCCTCGTGCAGCTCGGCGACGGGGCCACGCATCCCGAGCGCCTCGCACAGCGCCTCCTCCGGGCGCACGTCCAGGTTCGTCATGGCTCCACTGTGCCTGACACGCCGACCTGTCGGGGACACCTCACACCCGGCGCGGCTCGGGCGTCTGCACACTGTGGGCGTGAAGCAACCGTTCGAGCGGGTCGTCGTCGAGCACGGCGCGACGGTGCTACGCGTCTGCCGGTCGGTCCTGGGACCGATCGACGCCGACGACGCGTGGTCCGAGACGTTCCTGTCGGCGCTGCGTGCCTACCCGGACCTGCCGGCGGACGCGAACGTCGAGGCGTGGCTCGTCACCATCGCCCGGCGGCGCGCGGTCGACGTCACCCGGCGCGCCGCCCGCCAGGCGGTCCCGGTCGCCGAGCTGCCCGAACGCACCGCGCCGACCGACGGGCGCGACCTGGACCTATGGGCGGCGCTGGCGGCGCTGCCCGACAAGCAGCGCCGTTCCGTCACGTACCACCACCTCGGCGGGCTGCCGTACGAGGAGGTCGCGGCGGTGCTGGGCGGGACGGTGGCCGCGGCACGACGGGCGGCCGCCGATGGCATCGCCGTCCTGCGCCGGACGTACCCGCGCTTCGCGGAGGAGGGAGAGTCACGATGACGACCACACCGGCCCCGGTGACGGGGGAGCAGCTCACGCGGCTGCACGCCGACCTCGTCGCGCGCGCGACCGCGGACGGGCTGCTCGACGTCGCGTACCGCACGGTCGACAGCCCGGTCGGTCCGTTGCTGCTCGCCCGCACGCCCGCGGGTGTCGTCCGCGTGGCGTTCGCCGTCCAGGACCACGAGCGGGTGCTGCAGGACCTCGCGGAGCGGGTCAGCCCGCGCGTCCTCGAGGCCCCGCGCGCGCTCGACGACGTGGCACGCGAGCTCGACGAGTACTTCGCCGGGGCCCGGCTGACGTTCGACGTCCCGGTCGACCTGCGCCTGACCGCGGGCTTCCGGCGGTCCGTCGTCGAGCACCTGCCGGACATCCCGTACGGACGCACCGCGTCCTACGCGCAGGTCGCCGCGTCGGCGGGCAGCCCCCGTGCCGTGCGGGCGGTCGGGACCGCGTGCGCGCTCAACCCCGTGCCGCTCGTCGTGCCGTGCCACCGGGTGGTCCGTTCCGACGGGACCCCCGGCCGGTACGCGGGTGGCGACGCGGCGAAGCAGGCGCTGCTCGAGCTGGAGGCGCGCGTCGGACGCGCGGCGTAGCGTCGGCCGCATGTGCCGGAACATCACGACGCTGCGCGGGCTCGAGCCGCCCGCGACGACCGAGGAGATCGAGGCGGCCGCCCGCCAGTACGTGCGGAAGGTGACGGGCGTCCAGTCGCTCAGCGACTCGACGCGCGAACCCTTCGAGGCCGCGGTGGCCGAGATCGCGGCGATCACCGCGCGGCTGCTGGACGAGCTGCCCGCGCGCCGCCAGCCGCCCACGACGGTGCCGCCCCTGCGCCGCCCCGAGGTGCAGGCGCGCATCGCCGCACGGATCGCGGCACGCGAGGAGCACGAGCGCGCCCACGAGCTGGGGCTGCCGCACACGCACGAGGACGACGACCTGCACGACGACCTCGACGAGGTCGCGGCCGCGCGCTGAGCCCCGCACGAGCCGTCCCCGACGGGGTCGGGGCGCTGACGGTTGGTCGGGCCGTGCGGCACGGCCCTTGCGCACGACAGGCGGCGCGCGCGAGGAGCGTCGCCCGCGACGGGGACGGTCAGGCCAGGGGGTCGGTCGCGTCGCCCGCGACGACGTGCGTGCTCACGAGTCGCGGGATGCCCGGGGGCGCGACGGCCGACAGCGCGAGGAAGCGCGCCTCGGCGCGGTGCAGCCGGATGTGCTCGTCGAGCGTCCAGGTGGGGCCGTTGGTGAGCTGCATGCCGCACGCGCACGCGATGGTGACGTGCCCGTCGGGCGTGGTGTCGACGAGCCCGACGGTGGTGTGGTCGGTCGCGGCGCGCACCTTGGCGCGGCGCATCTCGGCGCTCACCGGCACGACCGGCGTCGCCGCGTCGTGGACGGTCATGGCGTTCCTCAGTGGTCGGTGGCGACCCGCTCGTCGACGAGCTGGTCGAGCTCGAACGACTCGTCCCAGTGCGCGCCGCCGAGCGACGGCATCATCGCACGCAGCTGCGGGCGCCAGCCCTCGACGCGCTCGGGGAAGCAGCGGTCCAGCAGGTCGAGCATCGTCGCGACGGCCGTCGACGCGCCGGGGGAGGCGCCGAGCAGGCCGGCGATCGAGCCGTCCGCGGAGGTGACGAGCTCGGTGCCGAACTCGAGCACCCCGCCCTTCTTCCGGTCGCGCTTGATGACCTGCACGCGCTGGCCCGCGGTGATGAGCTCCCAGTCGCGCGGGTGCGCGGTGGGCATGAACGCACGCAGCGTGCGCAGCCGGTCGGTGTCCGTCGCGGTGACCTCGCTGATGAGGTACTTCAGCAGGTCGAGGTTCCGGACGCCCACCGCGAGCATGGGGATGAGGTTGTCCGGGCGGATCGACTTCAGCAGGTCGAGCCACGATCCGTGCTTGAGGAACTTCATGCTCCAGCCGGCGTACGGGCCGAAGAGCAGCGCGGTGCCGCCGTCGACGACGCGGGTGTCGAGGTGCGGGACGGACATCGGCGGCGCGCCGATGTCGGCCTTGCCGTACACCTTCGCCTGGTGCCGGGCGACGATCTCGGGGTTCGTGGTGCGCAGGAACTGCCCGCTGATCGGGAAGCCCGCGAAGCCCTTCGCCTCGGGGATGCCCGACTTCTGCAGCAGGGGCAGCGCACCGCCGCCGGCACCGATGAACACGAAGCGGGCCCGCACCCGGCGGGTCTTGCGGTTGCCGTTCCAGCGGCGGTCCTTGATGCGCAGCGTCCAGGCGCCGTCGCGGCCCTGACGCAGGCGCGTGACCTCGCTCTCGACGTGCAGGCGCGCGCCGCGGCTCTGGGCGTCGTCGAGCATCGAGCGCGTGAGGGCGCCGAAGTCGACGTCCGTGCCGGAGCTCGCGCGCGTCGCGGCGACGGGCTCGGCCGGGTCGCGGTCGTCGATGAGCAGCGGCGCCCACGCGGCGATCGTCGTGGGGTCGTCGCTGAACTCGAGGTCCGAGAAGAGCGGGTGCGCGCGCAGGGTCTCCCACCGGCGGCGCAGGTAGTCGACGTTCGCCTCGCCGCGCACGAAGGTCATGTGCGGGGTCGAGGAGAGGAACCCGGTCCCGCCGGGGAGGCGGCCGTTCGTCGCGAGGTGGTTCCAGAGCTCGCGCGAGAGCTCGAACTGCTCGTTGATCGTGACGGCCTTGGCGATGTCGATCGTGCCGTCGGCGCGCTGCGGCGTGTAGTTGAGCTCGCAGAGCGCGGCGTGGCCGGTGCCCGCGTTGTTCCACGGGTTCGACGACTCCGTCGCGACCTCCGCGCGGCGCTCGTGGATCTCGACGGTCCACGTCGGCTCGAGCGTCGTGATGAGGGCGGCCAGGGTCGCGCTCATGATCCCGCCGCCGACGAGGACGACGTCCACTGTCTCTTCGCGATGCGCCACGATTCGAGCGTATGTCGACGTCGAGAATCTCTACAGCGAGGGACGTGTGACGTTCGTCTCTCTCGTCCCATGACTTCGGACGGGTCGTGGGACGACCGACCGGGGTGGCGAGCCGCGCGTGTCGCGCGGCCCGCCACCCCGTCACGCGGTGCGTCGGACGTCGGTGCTGGGCGCGGGCGTCAGCCCGCGGCGCACGCCGTCCCGTTGAGCGTGAACGTGGACGGCTTCGGGTTGCTGCCCGCGTGCGAGCCGTTGAACCCGATGTCGACGCTGCCCTTCGCGGGGATCGCGCCGTTCCAGGGCGCGTTCGTCACGACGACGGACTGCCCGGTCTGCGCGAAGCTGCCCGACCACCCGTTCGTCACCTGCTGCGACGACGGGAAGGTGAACGCGAGCGTCCAGCCGTTCATCGTCGCGGACCCGGTGTTGGTGATCCGGACCGACGCGGTGAAGCCCGTGTTCCAGTCGTTCGTCGTGTAGCGCACGGAGCAGCCGGTGGGCTGGACCGTGGGCGTGACGGTGGGTGTCGGGGTCACCGTCGGCGTCGGTGTCACCGTCGGCGTGGGCGTGACGGTGGGCGTCCCGGTCGGGGTGACCGTGGGCGTGGGTGTGACCGTCGGCTCGCTGCCCGAGGTGTTCCCGACGACGATCCCACGCCCGTTGGTCCCGACGTAGACCCGCCCGAACACGTCCGGGTCGCCCGTGATCGCGGCGCCCGTCCACGCGTACTGGTGCTCGTCGTCGTTGATCCGCACCCACGTCGCGCCCGCGTCCGTCGAGCGGAAGAACCCGCGCACGCCGTCCAGCTTCGACGTCGTGTAGATCGCGGGGTACGTCGCGCCCGGGGCCGCCTTGCCGAAGCCGACCGCGCCGCCGTCCTCGAACCCGGGAACCTTCGTGAACGTCGCCCCGGAGTCGGTCGACCGCCACAGACCCGTCTCGCCGGCGAGCCAGACGTGGCCCTGGTGACCGGGAACGGCCCCGAACCGGACGTTGCCCGTGGTCGGGAAGCCCGTCGCGGCCGAGGCCGTGAACGTCGCCCCGCCGTCGGTGGACCGGTAGAACGTCCCGTCGGCGAACGCGTAGAACGTCGAGGCGTTCACGCGGTCGGCCTCGACGCGGGCACCCGCGGGCACCCCCGTCGACGGGGTCCACGACGAGCCGAGCGTCGTCGAGCGGTGCACGCCGGTCCCGGCGGGGCTCCACACGATCGTGCCGCCGTCGGCGGACATCGCGACGGTCCCGCCGCCCGTCACGCCGGCCGGCTGCTGACTCGCCCACCACGACGACCCGGACGAGGTCGAGACGCCGATGTGCGACTCGACGGTCCCGTCGACGGCCTGCCCGACGCGGACCATCGTCGCGGGCTTCGCCTCGGCGAAGTCCACGCCCGTGACCGAGCCGTGGGTCGGCTGCGTGTACATCTGCGACGGGACCTTCGTGATGTCGGTGTGCACGAACCCGCCGACGTCGCCGAGCCCGGAGACCAGCTCGACGGCTCCGGGGGGAGCCGCCAGGTCGAGCACCGCGGTCTCCTCGATGCCCTGCGCCTTCACGCCGATCTTGACCGTGCCGCCGGTGTCCCACGCGGTGAGGTTGCTGCCGCCGTAGACCGTCGCGCCGGTGCCGTAGAGGAACCTGTCGGAGTCGAACGGGTCGATCTCGAAGGACTCCGTCATCCAGCCGAGCTTGACGAGCGGTTCCGGCGGCGTCGCCGACGTCTTGCCGAACGTGAGCCACGGTGCGCCGGAGTGGTCGAGCTCGTACCGCAGCGAGCGGTCCGGGTAGCCGGCCCAGTCCCAGATCCGGCTCCACGTCGCGCCGCGGTCGGTCGACCGGAACACCACGATGTCCGGCCACCAGGAGATCTGCGTCACGACCATGAGCGTGTCGGGGTCCTGCCGGTCGATCGTGAGGCCGGAGTACCCGAAGTACTGGTCGCTGCTCGACGAGGGGACGGGGGAGACGTTCGTCCACGTGCCGGTCGCGGCGTCGAGTCGCCACACGTCGCCGTGGCCGCCGTCGTACGGGCCCCCCGTGTCGCTGGTCGCGAGGTAGAGCTGCTTGCCCTTCGCGTCGTAGACGCCCTTGTGCGCGATGTACCCGGTCGGCTGGCCGGGGATCCGCTGCCACGTCGCGCCCGCGTCGGTGGACCGGTAGACGGTGTTCTCCTTGTCCGCGACGCCGACGTAGATCGTCCTCGAGGGGGAGCCCTTGGTGCCGCTCGCCGGGTCGAACGTCACCCACACGACGCCCTGGATGCTCGTCAGGTAGTCGTTGGTCGACGTCGGGTCCTGCACGTAGTTCCCGGGGTTGGTGAACGAGCTGACCTTGGCCCACGTGACGCCCGCGTCGGTGCTCCGCCACAGCCCGTTGCCGCTCTCGGTGCCGAGGTAGAGGACCCGGTTGTCGTTCGGGTCGACCTGCAGCCGCTCACCCATGCCGCGCCCCGGCATGTTGCCGCCGACCTTGAACGGCAGCATCGTCTTCCGCCAGGTCTCGCCGCGGTCGCTGGAGCGCAGGACCGCGCCGTTCTGCGGGTCCCAGCTGTTCGTGTACGTGCCGACGGCCGCGTAGACGTTGTCGGGGTCCACCGGGTCGGTCGCCAGGCTGAGGACGCCCGTGTGGCTCCACTCGTCCCAGCCGACGTGGTCGAGCAGCGGGACCCAGCGCTGCGTGCGCTGGTCGAGGCGGTAGGCGCCGCCGATGTCGGTGCGGGCGTAGACGAGGCCCTTCTCCGACTGGTTGTAGACGATGCCGGGGACGAAGCCGCCCCCGACGATCTCGACGTTGCCCCACGTGTATGCGGGGTCGGCGGCGGTCGCGGGGGAGCCGAGGGCGACGGCCGTCCCGGCGCCGGCGACGAGGGCGGCCGCGAGGACGGCGCCCGCGAGGCGCCGAGGCCGGCCAGGCCGGTCGGGAGAGCTCTGAGCAGGGACGCGCATCCGCTGCACTCCTTCGTGAAGGCGGTGGTGTGCCCGCCGGGCGTGGGTCGCCCGGCCGGTCGTCCCCGTCGCCGGACGGGCTCACGGCGAGCCTCGGGCGACGGGTGGCGGCACGGTATCGAAGCGCTTCGAGAGCAGGTCAGGGGCCGAAACCTTTCGCCGGTATGCCGGGGTCAGGGCGCAGCCGGCGTCCGACCCGCGACGACTCGCCGGCCATCCCGTGGTCCGCGGGTGCGACCGGGCAGGACCAGGGGTAGAAACCTCCCATGAGCCGCGACCTGACCTCCGACCCCGCCGCCGAGCACCTCGCCGAGCCGCCGCTCCCCGAGGCGGAGCTGGCCGCCGCCGACGCACGCTCGGGCGGCGACCCGACCCGCGCGCCGCGGTCGCTGCACGCCGTCGAGATCGAGGCCGACGACGAGGCCATCGCGAGCGGCGAGGACTGGGACGACCCGCAGCGCCTCTGACCGAGCCGGGACGACGCAGCGGCCCGCGCCACCGGGGAGGGTGACGCGGGCCGCTGCGTGCGTGCGCGCGGTCAGTCCGTCAGGCGCTCCTCGGCCTGGACCGCCCGGCGCAGCGCGAAGCCGTCGGGCCCCTGGAGCACGGGGATGCCCTCGTCCTGCGCACCCTGCTCCGCGTCCAGGGACTCGGGCGTGGGGGTGGGCAGGCCGTGCGCCAGGACGTGCTCGCTGAACGTCAGCTGCCGGAGCAGGATCGCCTCGACGTGGTCGGGGTGGTGCTTGGCCGCCCCGGCGTAGATCTCGGGGTCCCGCTGGCCGTCGTCGCCGACGAGCACCCAGCGGACGTCGGGCAGCTCGTGGAACAGACGCCGCAGCTGCGCGACCTTGTGGGCCCGGCCGGAGCGGAACCAGCCCGTGTTCGTCGGGCCCCAGTCCGTCAGGAGCAGGGGGCCGGCCGGATAACCGTGGCGACGCAGGAACCGCGCGATGGCCGGGGCCGCGTTCCACGCGCCCGTGGACAGGTACACGACCGGCATCCCGGGGTGGCGTCGCCGCAGGTCGGCGTACAGGTCGTTCATGCCCGGCACGGGCTCGCGGGCGTTCTCGTGGCGGACCAGCACGTTCCACGCCGCCACCAGCGGACGCGGCAGGCGCGTCACCATGACGGTGTCGTCGATGTCGCTCACCAGACCGACACGCGTCTGCGGGTCGACGATCATCACGGGCGCCTGGGCGGTCGCGCCGTCCTCGCTCGTGAGCGTCACGTGGTGCCAGCCGGGGGAGAGGTCCGCGTCGAGCACGACGTCGAGGTAGCCGCCGCGGTCCGTGACGACCTCGTGCTCGAGGTCGCCGACCTGCACGCGCAGCGGCGCGCCCGCGACCTCGGCGGTCGCGAACGAGCGCCATCCGCGCACGGGTGCCGCGGGACTCGCCTCGACGTGCGCCTCCGCGCCCGCACCCGGCAGGTCATCGGCACCGACCTGCGGCGGTGCGAGCAGCGAGCGTGCCATCACGCGCACCCAGCCGGGCGCCCCGTACCCCGCGAACGCCTCGATGCGGACGGTCCACCCGCGGCGCTCGAGGACGCCGGCGACGGCGCGGTCGAACGAGTCCTCGAGCCGCGCCGCGACGTGCAGACGCCGCGTGGGGCTCGGCGGCTGCGACGAGCCGGAGGTGCGACTTCCCGGGCGTGCGGCACGGAGCACCGCGCGGGTGACCGCCCGGTGCTCCGTGCCGGTGCTCACGCCGATGCCTTGTCCTTCGCCCGGGCGGCGTCCGCGGAGGCCTTCTCGCCGTCCGCCGAGCCGGTGCTCAGCGCGCCGCCCGCCGACTCGAGGTGCGCGCGCACGAACCAGTGGAACAGCTCGAGCTCGTGCAGGTGGCCGATGAGCAGGTCGTTGGTGACGTCGTCGAGCTCCTCGGTGTCCTTCGCCGCCTGGCGGTGGTCGGTGATGACGCCGACGTAGACCTCGTCGAGCGCGCCGAGGTGGGCGATCGCGCTGTCCCGGCCGATCGAGTAGTCGTCCCAGGTGCGGGCCTTGACGAGCGCGCCCGGCGTCCCGACCGGCGCGACGCCGAGGGTCGCGATGCGCTCGGCGATCGCGTCGACCATGAGGCGGACGGCGTCGACCTGCGGGTCGATCATCTCGTGCACCGCGATGAAGTGCGGGCCCACCACGTTCCAGTGGATGTGCTTGAGCGTCAGGGCGAGGTCGTTGAGCGCGTTGAGCCGCTGCTGGAGGATCTCGGCGAGCTTCGCGCCCTCCTCGGGCGAGAGCGACGGGACGGTGTACTTCGGCAGCGAACGTGCCATGAGGGGACTCCTCCTTCAGCTCGTGGGCACCGGGCGAGGCCTTGCCCGGGCGTCCTTCCACGCTGCCGCAGGACCGGTCCGCCCGCCAGCGGAGCGCGAGGTCAGTCGAACGGGTCCCCGTCACGCTCGAGCCGGTCGGCGACCTCGTCGGGACCGAGCTGCGTGAGCCCGGGACCGATCTCGTCCCACCACCGCGGCGCCGCGACCCGCGGCTCGTCGCGGCCCCGCAACGAGTACGGGGTGATCGTCGTCTTGGCCGGGTGGTTCTGCGACCAGTCGATGAGCACCTTGCCGCCGCGCACGTCCTTGCGCATGACGGCGACGACGAGCGTCGGGTGCTGCTTCGCCACCGCGAACGCGAGGTCGCGCGCGTACTGCCGGACCTCGGGCGCGGTCCGCCGCCCGGGCAGGCGCGCGTACAGCTGCATCCCCTTGCTCCCCGACGTCACCGGCACCGTCTCGTCCAGCCCGTCGTCGCGCAGCCGGTCCGCGACGAGGTGGGCGACCTGCGCGCACTCGTCCAGGCCCGCCGGCGCGCCCGGGTCGAGGTCGATGACGAGCCGGTCGGGGTTCCGCACGCCGCCGCGCGGCCCGACCGTCCACTGCGGCGTGTGCAGCTCGAGCGCGCCCTGGTTCGCGCACCACACGAGCCCGGCGAGGTCGTCGACGAACGGCAGGTCGAGCATCGTGCCCTCGTCGTCGTCGTTGTTCGGTGCCGCGGGGAGCGTCTGGCGGCGCAGCCAGTCGGGCGCGCCACGCGGCACGTTCTTCTCGAAGAACTTCTCGCCCGCCACGCCGTCGGGCCAGCGGATCCGGGTCACGGGCCGCTCGTGGAGCTGCGGGAGCAGCGCGGGTGCGACGCGCACGAGGTAGTTCATGACCTCGGCCTTGGTCGTGCCCGTCTCGGGGTACATCACCTTCTCGAGGTGGGTGACGCGGACCTGGCGCCCGTCCACCTCGACCATCTGCCGCTCCGGCGTCACTGCTGCTCCCAGGGGTCGGGGTCGGTGTCCGTCCGCACGCCCCGGACGACGGGCTGGCGCAGCCGGCCGGTCGGGGTGCGGTTGAGGTAGCGCGTGTCGACGACCACCACGGGAGCGCACCAGCGCGTGCCACGCACGTCGAGCGGTGGCACGTCGTCGTCGAACGGGCACGCGTCGAGGGGCTGCGCCTGGACCGCCCGCTGGAGCGTGGTCGCGAGCGCGCCCGTGAGCCCGCTCCCGGCGCGGCCCAGGTACCGCAGTCGCCCGTCCGCGTCGTGCGCGCCCAGCAGCACCGCACCGAGCCGTCCGCTCCCGGACGTCTCCTCGCGCCAGCCGACGACGAGCGCCGTGCGGTGGTGCTGGTGCGCCGACTTCACCCAGTCGGCCGAGCGCACGCCCGGCCGGTACACCGACGACCGCCGCTTCGCGACGACGCCCTCGAGCCCGTGCTCGGCGGTCACGGCCCACAGCTCGTCGCCGTCCGGGTACACCGGGGACGTCTGGACGCGGTCGGGCAGCGCGAGCGCGTCGAGCAGCGCCCGGCGCTCGTCGTAGGGCTGTGCCGTGACGTCGGCGCCTGCGACGCGGAGCACGTCGAACACGAGGTACGTGACAGGCCTCGACCGCGCGAGCGCCGCGGCACGGCGAGCGTCCCGCACGTGCATGCGCTCCGCGAGCGCCGCGAACGACGGCCGCCCGCCGTCGAGCAGGACGACCTCGCCGTCCAGCACCGTGCCCGGCAGGTCGGCGAGCCCGCCGAGCTCGGGGTACGCCGGGGTGACCTCCCGACCGCCACGGCTCCACAGCCGCAGGACGCCCGTGGTGGTGTCCGCGAGCGCCCGCACGCCGTCCCACTTGACCTCGTAGGCCCACTGCGGCCCGCGCGGCAGTGCGCCCGTCCGGGCTGCTGGGGTGGCGAGCATGGGCTCCACGGGTCCATCCTGCCCAGGTGGTCCGCGTCCGTCGCGGGCTCGCCGGGGCGTGCCCGGACCTGCGGTGCCCCCACACCACGGAGGTGGCTGACGATGCGAGCGATCTGGAAGGGCGCGGTCGCCTTCGGGCTGGTCAACGTGCCCGTGCGGCTGTACGCGGCCACGGGCGAGCACGAGGTGACGCTGCACCAGGTGCACAAGGCCGACGGCGGCCGGATCCGGTACCGGAAGGTGTGCAGCATCGACGGCGAGGAGGTCGAGTACCGGGAGATCGCCAAGGGGTTCGAGACCGACGACGGCGAGCTCGTGGTGCTGACGGACGAGGACTTCTCGCGGCTGCCGCTGTCGACGGAGCGCGAGATCGAGGTCATGGAGTTCGTCCCGGCGGAGCAGGTCGACCCGATCCTGCTGGGCAAGACGTACTACCTGGAGCCGGAGAAGACGGCGGCGAAGCCGTACGCGCTGCTGCGCGGGGCCCTCGAGCAGGCGGATCGGATGGCGGTCGTGAAGGTCGCGATCCGGCAGCGGGAGTCGATGGCGGTCCTGCGGGTGCGGGACAAGGTGATCTGCATGCAGATCTTGCTGTGGCCGGACGAGGTGCGGGCGGCGGACTTCCCGATCCTCGACTCGGACGTGTCGGTGCGTCCGCAGGAGCTCGCGATGGCGTCGTCCCTGGTCGACTCGCTCGCGGCGGACTTCGACCCGTCGCAGTACGAGGACCGGTACTCGGCGGCGCTGGAGTCGCTGATCGAGACGAAGATCCAGACGGGCGACACGCGTGCGGTGCCGGCGCCGGCGGGCGAGGAGGGCGAGACCGGGGGCGGCGAGGTCGTCGACCTGCTCGCGGCGCTGCAGCGCAGCGTCGAGAAGGCGCGGGGCTCGCGGGGCGGTGCCGAGGAGCCGGCGGCGGAGGAGAAGCCCCGGTCCCGGGCGCGCACGGGGACGGACGACGTCGACGAGGGTGACGAGGACGCGTCGGGCGGTGGGGCGAAGCGGTCGAGCGGGTCGCGGTCGTCGAGCAGCGCGGGCTCGTCGAGGGCCTCCGGCACGAAGGCGTCGACGTCGAAGACATCGAGCGGGACGAAGGCGTCGAGCGGGTCGAAGGCGTCCAGCAGCACGAAGTCGTCGAGCAGCACCAAGGCGTCGACGAGCAAGGCGAAGCCGGCGGCGAAGTCGTCGTCGGCGAAGGCCGAGGACGACGCGCCGACGCCGCGACGGACGCGCCGCAAGGCGTCGTGACGGCTGCGGGGCTGCGGGACGACGCGGTCGCGGCGCTGCGCCGGATCGCGTTCCTGCTGGAGCGGGCGCAGGCGAGCGGGTACCGCAGCGAGGCGTTCCGCGCGGCGGCGACGTCGGTCGAGCGGACGGAGCCCGACCGGGTGGTGGCGCTCGCGAAGGCGGGTGCCCTCACGGACCTGCCGTCGGTGGGTGCGCGCACGGCGGAGGTCGTGTCGCTGGTCGTGCGCGGCGAGCCGGTCGAGTACCTGGAGCGGCTGGAGGCGGAGGCGGCGGCTGCCCAGGCACCGGAGCCCGCGGTCGCGGCGCTGCGCGCACGGCTGCGCGGCGACCTGCACTCGCACAGCGAGGCGAGCGACGGGAAGACGCCGATCCAGGAGATGGTCCTCGCGGCGCTCGACCTCGGGCACGAGTACCTGGCGATCACGGACCACTCGCCGCGGCTGACGGTCGCGAACGGTCTGTCGGCGCCCCGCCTGCGGGCGCAGCTGCAGCAGGTCGCGGCGCTCAACAGGGCCGTCGCGCCGTTCACGGTCCTCACGGGCATCGAGTGCGACATCCTCGACGACGGCGCGCTCGACCAGGACCCGGACCTGCTCGACGAGCTCGACGTGGTGGTCGCGTCGGTGCACTCGAAGCTGCGGATGGACTCGCGGTCGATGACGGAGCGGATGGTCGCGGCGGTGCGCAACCCGCGCACGGACGTCCTCGGGCACTGCACGGGGCGCCGGCTGACGGGCCGGCAGCGCCCGCAGAGCGAGTTCGACGCGCGCCGGGTGTTCGAGGAGTGCGCGGAGCACGGTGTGGCGGTGGAGATCAACTGTCGGCCCGACCGGCTGGACCCGCCGCACGACCTGCTGGCGGTGGCGGTCGAGGTCGGGTGCCTGTTCAGCATCGACACCGACGCGCACGCCCCGGGTCAGCTCGACTGGCTGACGGCGGGCTGCGAGCGCGCCGCGCAGCACGCGATCGACCCCGACCGCGTGGTGACGACGTGGCCCGTCGAGCGCCTGCGTGAGCGGTCGCACCGCTGACACGCCCGGTCGGACGTGCGGAACCGCACGGGTGGACGCGTTAGGGTCTGCGCAGCCCCCGGTCACGCGGTGTCGCCGCGCGCCCGACGGGTCCAGGCCCGTCCAGGGTCCGCAGGAACCGAGTCAACAAGGAGCACACATCTCGTGAGCGTCAACCGCACCGAGCTCGTCCAGGCCGTGGCCGCGAAGGCGGGCACCGCCAACGCCGAGGCCGACAAGGTCCTCAAGGCCTTCCAGGAGGTCCTCGTGGAGCAGCTCGCCGCTGGGGAGTCCGTGACGATCCCCGGCTTCCTCGCCGTCGCGCGCGCCGAGCGCTCGGCCCGCACGGGCATCAACCCGCAGACGGGCGAGAAGCTCGAGATCCCCGCGGGCTACCGCGTGAAGCTCACGGCGGGCAGCGCCCTCAAGCGCGCCGTCCAGGGCTGACACCCGACTCAGGGCCGGGTCCGACCGTCGAGGTCGGGCCCGGCCCTGTCTCGTGCGCGTCGACTATGATGCGAACGAGTCTCATGAAGGAGCGGCACGTGATGGCGGTGGTACGGCAGACGCGGCAGCGTGCGGAGATCCTCGACCTGCTCGCGGGGCTGGACGAGTTCCGCAGCGCCCAGCAGCTGCACGAGCTCCTGCGCTCGCGCGGCTCGTCGGTCGGGCTCGCGACGGTCTACCGGGCGGTGCAGAGCCTCACCGAGACGGGCGAGGTCGACGTGCTGCGCACCGAGGACGGCGAGTCGGTGTACCGCCGCTGCGCGCAGCGCACGCACCACCATCACCTGGTGTGCCGGTCGTGCGGCCGGACGGTCGAGATCGACGCAGCCCAGGCCGAGGCGTGGGCCGCGCAGGTCGCCACCGCGCACGGCTTCGACGACGTCGACCACACGATCGAGCTCGTCGGCACGTGCGCCGCGTGCCGCGCGGCCGCCGCGTCCTGACCCCGCCGGGCGTCAGCCCGCCGCGCGCCGCATGAGGTGCGGCACGAGCCACCACGCCGCGCTGAGCACCGCGAGCGAGACGCCGCCGACCACCCACCCCGCCTCGCGCCCGACGACGACGTCGAACAGCAGCATCGCCGCGCCCGCGAGCACGAGCGCCAGGACGACGAGCCCGAGGCGGGCGAAGATGTTCGCGGCCGCGACGAGCTCGGGCTTGAGCCGCTTGCGGAACAGCACCCGGTGCAGGCTCACCGGTGCCACGAGGAGCGCCGTCGCGAGGACCGCGAGCACGACCAGCACGAGGTAGAGGTCCTTCTGGTACGCGTCGAGGTCCGCGAACCGCTGCTGGAAGGGGATCGTGAAGAGGAACCCCGTGAGGATCTGCGTGCCGGTCTGGGTCACGCGCAGCTCCTGCAGGAGCTCGTTCCAGTTCCGGTCCATCCGCTCGGTGTACGTCTCGTTGCGGTCCTCGTCGTGCAGCTGGTCCTGCGCGGGCACGGTGCCTCCTTCGGTCGTGTCGCACGGATCATGCCGCAGCGGCGCCCGGGCCGCGCGACAGGTGTCCCGGGCACTCGTCGGCCCGGGGGAGACTGGGGGAGTGACACGACTCCACGACGCCGACCACCGTGACTTCGCCTCCGACAACTACGCGGGCGCGCACCCCGAGGTGCTCGCGGCGCTCGTCGACGCGAACGGCGGCCACCAGACCGCGTACGGCGCCGACGCGTACACCGCACGGCTCCAGGAGGTCGTCGCGGCGCACTTCGGGGACGGCGCGACGACGTACCCCGTGTTCAACGGGACGGGCGCGAACGTCCTGTCGCTCCAGGCGCTGCTGCCCCGCTGGGGCGCGGTGGTGTGCGCCGAGTCGGCGCACATCCAGACCGACGAGAACGGCGCTCCCGAGCGCGTCGGCGGGCTCAAGCTCCTCACCGTCCCGACGCCCGACGGCAAGCTCACGCCCGAGCTCGTCGCCCGGCAGGCGTGGGGCTTCGGGGACGAGCACCGCGCGCAGCCCGGCGTCGTGTCGATCACGCAGAGCACCGAGCTCGGGACGCTGTACACGCCCGACGAGATCCGCGCCCTCGCGGACCAGGCGCACGACCTGGGTCTGCGGCTGCACGTCGACGGCGCGCGGATCGCCAACGCGGCCGCCGCGCTCGACCTGCCGCTGCGCGCGTTCACGACCGACGTCGGCGTCGACGTCGTGTCGCTCGGCGGGACGAAGAACGGGCTCCTGTTCGGCGAGGCGGTCGTCGTGCTCGACGAGGCGGCCGCGCCCGGCCTGGCGTACCTCCGCAAGATGAACATGCAGCTCGCGTCGAAGATGCGGTTCGTGTCCGCGCAGCTCGTGGCGCTGTTCGAGGACGACCTGTGGCTGCGGTCCGCCCGGCACGCCAACGCGATGGCGGCACGCCTGCGCGCGGGTCTCGACGCGCTCGGCGACCGCGTGCACGTGACGCTGCCGACCCAGGCCAACGGCATCTTCGTGACGCTCCCGCGCGCGGTGTCCGCGGAGCTGCGCCGCACGTGGAAGTTCTACGACTGGCACCCCGAGAGCGGTGAGGTGCGGCTCATGTGCGCGTTCGACACGACCGAGGCCGACGTCGACGCGTTCCTCGCCGAGCTGCGCCGGCTGCTCGACGCGCAGGGCTGACACGACGGCGCCGGTGGCACAGGGCTGAGCCCGTCCCACCGGCGCCGGGGGTGGGTGCGCCGGCCTCCACGTCCGACGCACCCACCGGAGAGGTCAGCGGGTGCAGCTCGCCCCGTTGACCGTGAAGGCGGTCGGCGCGGTGTTCGTGCCGGTGTGCGTCCCGCTGAACCCGATCTCGACGCTCGCACCGGGCGCGAGCACGCGGTTCCAGTCCGCGTTGGTCGCCGTGACCTTGGCACCGGACTGCGCCCACGTCGCACTCCAGCCCTGCGTCAGCGTCTGGCCGGTGGGGAAGTCGAACGCCAGCGTCCAGCCGTTGAGCGCGGTCGTCCCGGTGTTCGTGACCTTGACCGCAGCCGTGAACCCGTTGGACCAGCCGTTGGCCGTGTACGCCACGGAGCACGACCCGGTCGCGACGTCCGGAGCGGTCGACGCCGTGAGCGCCGCCGACGCGGCCGACACGTTGCCCGCCGAGTCCTTCGCCCGGACGGTGAAGGAGTACGACGTGCCCGCCGTCAGGCCCGTCACGGTGTACGACGGCGTGGTCGTCGTCCCGACGAGGGTCGTGCCGCGGTAGACGTCGTAGCCCGCGACGCCCGAGCCGCCGGTGTCGGTCGACGCGGTCCACGTCAGCGGGATCGACGTCTTCGTGACCGTGCCCGCCGTGAGGCCGGTCGGCACGCTGGGCGCGGTCGTGTCACCCGTGCCGGCCGCCGTGCGCACCGACACCGCGGTGGACGCCGCCGACACGTTGCCCGCGCCGTCCTTGGCGCGCACCGAGAACGAGTACGCCGTGTCGGCCGTCAGGCCCGTGACGGTGTACGACGTCGAGGTCGTCGTGCCGACGAGCGTCGACCCGCGGTAGACCTCGTACCCCGCGACGCCCGAGCCGCCGGTGTCGGTCGACGCGGTCCACGACAGCGGGACCGACGACGCCGTGGGCGTGCCCGCCCTCACGCCGCTCGGGACGCTCGGCGCGGTCGAGTCGGACGTGCCGCCGCCCACCTGCGAGATCGAGATGCCGGTCGTCGAGCCCACGCCGCCGAGCGGCACCTCGTGGTCCAGGCCGACGAACTTGCCGCCGTGCTGGAACAGCGTCGGCTTGAGCATCGTCGAGTACTTGACCTCGTCCCACGTCTTCCAGTCGTCGAGCAGCAGACCGCCCGTGTCACCGGAGTTGGGGTTGAGCACCCAGAACGTCTGGCTGAGCTTCCGCTCGGCGATCAGGTCGCGCAGCGCGGCCATCCACTTGTCCTGCCGCGGGTCCTGACCGAGCCGGCCGCCCCACTCGCCGATGAGCAGCGGCGCGATGTCCTCGTCGTGGATGAACAGCCAGTTCGGACCCCAGACGTCGGCGGTCAGCGACGCCTTGTCGAAGTCCTTCTGGAACCACTTCTGGTCGAAGACGAGCGGCCCGTAGTCGTGCGGCGAGTACACCAGCTGGTCCTGGTTCGCCCCGAGGTCGATCGGGAAGTCACGCACGCCCCGCAGGTTCCCGCCCCACCACGTGCCGTAGTAGTCGGTGAGCCCCGTCGAGGTCCACGGGACGCCCTCCTTCGGGTAGATCTCGATCCCCTCGACGAACACGAGCCAGTTCGGGTTGATCGCGAGGATCTTCTTCGACGCCGTCTCGGCGAAGTGCTTGAAGTTGTCCTTGTCGGTCGTGCCGTCCCACTTCGCGCGCTCGGTCGAGCCCTGGGTGCCGTGCGGCTCGTTCTTGATGTCGGCGCCGATGATCGTGTCGTCGTTCTTCCAGCGCGCCGCCGCCCACTCCCACCCGGCGTAGACGTCCTCGGTGGTGATCGAGCCCTTCCACCACACGTTGTAGACGTGCCCGGAGTTGTCGGCCTCGGCGGAGTGCACGTCGAGGAACACCTTGATGCCGTACTTCTGGCACAGCGTGAGGAAGTACTCGAAGATCTGCAGGCTGTTCTTGCCCTCGAGCTCGGGGTTCGCGTACGTGTTCACGTTCGGCTTGAGGAAGGTGCCGGCCTTCCACTCGAGCAGCAGCTGCGTCGAGATCGGCACGCGGACCGTGTTGATGCCCCGGTCGGCCATCTGCTTCGTGATCTCGGTGATGTTGCCGGACCACAGGCCGTGGAAGACGCGCTCGCTCGCGTTGAAGCCGAACCAGTTGACGCCGGAGAGCACGACCTCCTTCCCGGACGCGTCGACGATCGTGTTGCCCTGGACGTGCAGCCAGTCGTCACCGGCGGCGGCCTGCGCGGGTGCGGCGACCAGGGTCAGCGGCGCGGTCAGCGCGGTCGCGGCCAGCAGGCCCGTGACCGCCGCGCGCACGCGGGTTCGGAGGGGGGAGTGCACGTGGTTCTCCTCGGGTCGATCCGGTCCGGCCGGTGGGTCCCGGCCGGACGAGCCCGGTGGTGCAGCCGGGTGGGCACGCGGAGCGGGGGTCCTCCGGGACGTTCCGGAGGACCCCCGCCCGTCATGCGGTCAGTGCGGTGAGCACGTCAGGTCACGCGACGGTGCAGGCCACGCCGTTGAGCGTGAAGGCCGTCGGCGCGTTGTTCGTGCCCGAGTGCGAGCCGTTGAAGCCGATGTCGACCGAGGACTTCGCGGCGAGCGTGGTGTTCCACGCCGCGTTCTTGGCCGTCACGGCCGTGCCCGACTGCGACCAGTCGGCGCTCCAGCCCTGCGTCACCCGCTGGCCGTTCGCGAACGAGAACCCGAGCGTCCAGCCGTTGAGGGCACTGGTGCTGTCGTTCGTCACGCGGACGGAGGCGGTGAAGCCGTTGTTCCACGAGCTGGCCGTGTACTTCACGGTGCAGCCGCCGGTCGGGTTGCTCGGCAGCGTCGAGGCCGACAGCGCCGACGACGCGGTCGAGACGTTGCCCGCGGCGTCCTTCGCCCGGACCGTGAACGAGTACGTGGTACCGGCGGTGAGGCCGGTCGCCGTGTAGCTCGTCGTGGCGCTCGAGCCGATGAGCGTCGTGCCGCGGTACACGTCGTAGCCCGTCACGGCGACGTTGTCGGTCGAGGCGTTCCACGACAGCGGGATCGCCGTGCTCGTCGCGGTCCCCGCGGCCAGACCCGTCGGCGCGGTGGGCGCCTGCGTGTCGACCACGGTGTCCGTCTTCGTCGTCGCGGAGACGGCGGTGGAAGCGGCGGACGTGTTGCCCGCGGCGTCCTTGGCGCGCACCGAGAACGAGTACGTCGTGCCGGCGGACAGGCCGGTGACCGTGAAGCTCGTCGTGGTGGACGTGCCGACCACGGTCGTGCCGCGCAGGATCTCGTAGCCCGCGACGCCGACGTTGTCGGTCGAGGCGGTCCACGACAGCGGGACCGACGTGGTGGTCGTCGTGCCGGCGGTCAGGCCCGACGGCACCGACGGCGCCTGCGTGTCCGTGACGGTGCCCGACTGCGTGGTCGCGGAGACCGCGGTCGAGGCGGTCGAGACGTTGCCCGCCGCGTCCTTGGCGCGGACCGTGAACGAGTACGCCGTGGCGGGCGTGAGGCCCGTGACCGTGTAGCTCGTCGTGGTCGAGGTGCCCACCAGCGTCGTGCCGCGGTACACGTCGTAGCCGGTGACGCCGACGTTGTCGGTCGACGCGGTCCACGACAGCGGGACGGAGGTCGACGTCGTCGTGCCGGCGGTGAGGCCCGTCGGCGCCGTCGGCGCCTGCGTGTCGTTGCCCGGGTCCGTCTGGCCGATGACCGGGTAGGCGTTCTTCACCAGGGTGACGAACTGCTCCTCGAACCACTGGCCGGCGAGCGGCGCGTTCGGCGTGGCACCCGTGAGCTGGTTGTTCAGCTTGGGTGAGACGAACGTCGGGTCGCACATGCGGTCGAACCGCTTGCCCTGGTCGTTCGGGATCTCCGACGACGCACCGTCGGACTCACCCGGGGGCTTGATCCAGACGAACGCGTCGAGGTGCGACGAGGCGTAGCCCGACGGCGAGGCCTCCGGGAAGCGGCCGATGCCCGCGCCGAGCGGGTTGCACCACGCGCCGCGGTGCACACGACGGTCCACGCGGTTCGCGTCGACGTAGGTGTTCACGTCCGTGCTGGCCGTGATGGACGTCGGGCGGTTCGGGCCGCCCCAGCCGTTGCGCGAGGTGTCGATCAGCATGCCGATCGTCGACGGGAAGCCCGCCGCGACCAGGAGCCGGTGCATGTGCGCGGTGTAGTCGATCTCGTCGAAGTCGAAGTTCCACTCGTAGAACTTCGACGACCGGATCGGGTTGTTGTTGATCGTCAGCGACGAGTCCGTGAGCAGCGGCTCCTCGAGCGGCGTCGTGTTGGCGACGTCGGAGACGAAGCCGTCGATCGACGCGAAGCCCGCGGTCGTCGTCTTGGCGACCTCGGCGAACAGCGTCGCGGACGGGCCCGCGTTGCTGTCCCAGCCGAGCCAGCCGGAGTGGCCGATGTCGATGTAGTTGTAGACGTTCGGGATGGCGTGGAGCTTGTCGAGCGCGTACTTCACGCCCTGGCGGTAGTACGGCGCCGACTGCTGGCAGGCGGGCTCGGAGATGTTCGTCACCAGGTTCGGCAGCGAGTCGGGCTCGATCGTCGCGGCGATCCGGATGTTCTCGTACTCCGGGTTGTCGAGCAGGTCCGCGATCGGGTCGATGTACTCGGTCTTGTACCGCGCGAGACCCGCGTCGCTCGCGGGCAGCTCGCCGTTGGACGCCAGCGCGAAGCAGTCGCGTCCCGGCAGGTTGTAGATGACGAGGTTGAAGACGAGCGGCTTGCCCGCGGCCTTCTGCTGCGCGACCGCGTTGTCGAGGTGGAACTTCAGCCCGTTGCCGTCGGCGTTGCCGGTGATCGCGGAGATCCGGTCCATCCAGACGGCGGTGGGCTGCGTCGCGACCGTCCGCATCTTCGCGGCGAGGGTCGGGTCTGCGCTCTGCCGGCCGGCGGCAGCTGTGACCGAGGCGGACCACGTGGGGTTCACGTACTGGACCGCGCCCGAGTAGGGGTTGTCGACATGGGTCGGCGCGGCGCTCGCGCTCGTCGCCAGGGTGGTGAGAGGGACGGCGGCGAGTGCCGTCGCCGTGGCGACGGTCGCCGCGGCGCGTAGCCGCCGCCTCACCGTCGCTCGCTTGCCGTGTGTGGACACGTGGTCCTCCGGGTGTCGATCGGCACACCCGAGCGGACCGTCCCGGTCGGGCGCGAGTCGCCCGGGGGGAGTCCACGGCGACTGGCGGCTACCTCAACACGCAGGCCGATCCGGGCGGCATGGGGCAAATCGTTTAAGCCCCGCGCGTTACCCATTCGTTACCGGTCGACCGCGCGCCGACGGGGGCGAACGTCCTGGTCAGCGGCTCCGCGGACCGGTGCTCCCGCGTACCGCCAGCCCGCCGACCTGGAGCTCGCGACGGACCCGGGTGTCGCCGTCGAGCACCGCGAGCACCGCCTCGCCGGTCGCAAGGCCGAGGTCCCGCTCGGCCGACGGCAGCGTCGTGACCGACGGCGTCGCGAGCCGGCACAGCGCGGAGTCCGAGCCCGCGACCACCGACAGGTCCCACGGCACGGCCAGGCCCGTCCGGCGCGCCACGTCGAGCGCCGCGATGGCCATCTGGTCCGAGTCGAACACGATCGCCGTCGGCGGCCGGCCCGCGGTCAGCAGCCGACGGGTCGCGACCGCCGCCTCCTCGGCCGTGCCGGCGGTGGCCTCGTGCTGCAGGTGCCCGCCCGCCGGGTCGAGGACCCGAGCCAGCGCGCCGACGCGCGATCGCGTGCGCGCGAGCCCCGCGGGTGCGGTGACGGCGGCGACGTTCCGGTGGCCCAGCTCGAGCAGGTAGCGGGCGACGCGCGCGTACGCGTCCGCCTCGTCGACCCGCACGCTCGCGAGGTCGTGGTCCTCGGGCGAGCCGCCCACGACGACCGTGGGGGCACGCAACCGGCGCAGCGCGTCGATCCGGGGGTCCTCGACCAGGACGTCGGTGACGACCATGACGTCGAAGCGCCGCTCGGCCCACCACTCGCCGTACAGGGCGACCGCGGCCTCAGGGCCGTCCACGATCTGCAGCACGAGCGCGAGGTTCCGCGTCGCGAGGACCTCCTGGATCGCGGTGACGAACTCGAGCACGCCGGTCGCTTGCGCCGCGGGGCCGGCGCCCGCACGGTCCACGACGAGACCGACCGCACGCGGGCCCGTGCGCATCGACCGGGCGGCGGCGCTCGGTCGCCAGTTGAACTCGTCGGCGACTCGCAGCACACGCTCACGGGTCGCCGCCGAGACGCCGGGGCGACCGTTCAGGGCGTAGGAGACGACCGCGATCGAGACGCCTGCCGCACGGGCGACGTCGGTGATCGTCGGACGCCTCGGCGCCGGGGTGGACGGTGGAAGCGGTCCCGGTCCCGGAGGGGTCGGAGTGCTTCCATCGGTGGACGAGTCATATGCAGGTGTGACCACGATCACCTAGTGTGTCGCCCGATGCGGCACAATTGCACCATCTCGACTCCGACGACGTAGGCGAGGAGCAACCATGGGGACTGTCCGGCGCGGTCCGGTGTCGCCGACGGCGCGACGCACCATCGGTGTGTTGTCGCCGGTCGTCGGGGGTTTCTACTTCGGTGCGCTCATCGCCGGCGTGGCCCGCGCAGCCCGCGCGGCGGGGCACCGCGTGGTCGCCGTCCAGACGTATCCCGCGGGCCTGGACCGGGAGCGCTACCCGGACGAGTCGATCCTCGACGCCCCTGTGGCGCTCGGCGCGGTCGACGGTCTCGTGGTCGTCGGCAAGGCGCTGCGCGCCGACCGGCTCGCGGCCGTGCAGCAGTGGGGCGTCCCGCTCGTGCTCGTGTCGGAGGAGCCGACGACGCCGGACGACCCGGTCGTCGTCCCCGACAACACCGCAGGCGTCCGGGCGGCCGTCGACCACCTCGTGGGGCACGGCCACACCCGGATCGGGTTCGTAGGGTGCCTCACGCAGCGCGACATGCGCGAGCGGTTCGCGGCGTACCGCGCGACGCTCGCCGACCACGGCATCGAGCCCGCCGAGGCGTGGTGGTACGACGCCACCGACAACCACGAGCAGGGCGGCGCGGACGCGGCGGCGCGGATGCTCGCGCTCGGCCGCCAGACGACGGCGGTCGTCGCCGCGACCGACCGCAACGCGATCGGCTTCCAGCGTGCGCTGCGCGCCGCGGGCCTCGTGCTGCCGCGCGACCAGGCGGTCATCGGGTTCGACCACGCCGACTCCGGCGCGCGGGTGACGCCCCGGCTGTCGACCGTGGACGCGCACTACGACCGTGTGGGCGAGACGGCGGTCTCGCTGCTCCTGGCGCGCATGCGCGGCGAGGAGATCGTGGGCGGCGAGTACCGGACGCCGTCGACGCTCGTGCTGCGCGAGTCGTGCGGCTGCACCGAGGTCGGCCCCACGTCGACGAGCGAGCAGCCGACCGGGGTCGCGGGCGGCCACCAGCTGCTGCGGGCGCTCGCCGAGACGGCGTTCGTCGGTCCGGTCGGCGCGGGCGCCGGCCGGCGTGCCGGGAGCGCTCCCCGGGACACCTGGTGGCACGCCGTCGTCGAGCCGCTCGAGGCCGCGGCCGAGCGCGGCACGGTCCCGGCTCCGGCGACGCTCGCGCGCCTCGCCGACCTCACGGCGGCGATGCAGCCCCATCCCGAGGCCCTCGAGCAGCTCGTCACGTGCCTGCGCGGCATCGAGAACGCGACCCTCGAGGCGCTCCCGCGGCCCGAGCACGAGGCCGTGGTCCGGCGCGCGGTCACCGAGGTGCTGCTCGCGCTGACCAAGGGCTGCACGCGCGCGATGCTCGCCCGCAGCGGCCAGCTCGAGCGCACGATCGTCGACCAGTACGAGGTCGACATGGACCTGCTGCGCGGCGACGGCGCGAGCCCCCGTGCGCTCGGCTGGCTCCCTCGCGGTGTGCGCGGGCACGCCTGCCTCGGGCTCTGGCTCGGTGCCGACCGGGGACCTGGCGACCGCGAGATGGAGATCGTCGGCGTGCACGACACGTCGGGCACGCTGTCGCGCCTGGTCGGCATGCGCACGACCGCGAGCCAGTTCCCGCCGGCGGCGCTCACGCGGGCCGGGACGGTCGGCAGCAACGAGCTCACGTTCGTCGTCCCGGTGACGTTCGGCGGGAGCGACTGGGGCCTGCTCGCGATCGACGGCACCGCCGAGACGCGGGCCACGAGCGCGCGCGACCGGTTCAACCACTGGGCGGCGCTGCTCGCGGTCGCGCTCGACCAGGAGCGCCTGCTCACGTCGCTGCGCGAGCAGCGACGGGCGCTCGAGCAGGCCGCTGCGCGGGAACGCTCCCTCGCCGACACCGTGCGCGCGAGCGAGGAGCGCTACGCGCTCGCGTCGATGGCCGCGCACGACGGCACCTGGGACTGGGACGTCTCCGCGGGCACGGTGTACTACTCGCCGCGCTGGAAGCAGACGCTCGGCTACGACGACGAGGTCATCGGCGACTCGCCCGCGGAGTGGCTCGAGCGCGTGCACCCCGCCGACCGCGACGACCTGTCGGCCGCCATCGCGTCGCAGCTCGCCGGCGCGGGCACGCCGCTCGAGCTCGAGCACCGCGTGCGCACGTCGTCGGGCGACTACCGCTGGATGCTGTGCCGCGCGGTGACCGTCCTCGACGACGCGGGGTGCCCGGCGCGGCTCGTCGGCGCGCTGGTCGACGTGACGGAACGCAAGGAGGCCGAGCTCGCGCTCCAGCGCGACGCCCTGCACGACCCTGAGACGGGCCTCGTCAACCGCCTGCTCTTCCTCGACCGGCTCGCGTCGGCGCTGCTGCGGACGCGGCGCTCGCCGTCCTACGACTGCGCGGTCGTCCTGGTGCGCGTCGCCGACGACCACGCGATCCCCACGCAGGGACGCCACGAGGACGGCGACGTGCAGCTCGACCTGCACCGCGAGCTCGTGCGGCGCCTGCGCCGGCCGCTGCGCGAGGGAGACACCCCGGCGCGCATCGCCGAGGACGACTTCGCGGTGCTGCTCGACGACGTGGGCCCGGGCGGCGTCCCGGGCCGGGTCGGGCAGCTGCTCGACCAGCTCCGGCACGAGCTGGGGTCGCGCATCCGCGTCGGGGCGCTCGGGAGCATCCGCGGGTTCCGGGACGTGTCGGAGGTGCTGCGCGAGGTCGACATCGCGCTCCTGCGCGGCGGGTCGACCACGACGTGGCGGAACGAGGCGCGGCCGGGCTCCGTCCTGCGCTGACGGGCTCCCCGCCGCGTCCGCGAGACCGGCGACACCGGGACCCGTGGCCGGTGCGCGCGGTAGCGCGGCCAGGACGGCCGCCCCGAGGTCCGGAGAGACGACGACGCCCCGCGGCTGCATGAGCCGCGGGGCGTCGTGCTGTGCGCCGTCCGGTCAGGACCGGTCGGCGGACGTGTCAGGAGCGGCCGCGGTGCGGGCCGTGCGACGGCCGCGAGGCGCCGTGACCCGGGCGCGGACCCGTGTCCAGGCGGATCCGCAGTGGTCGCCCGGCGACACGCGTGCGCGTGAGGCGGTCGACCACGTCGGGCGTGAGCCCACCGGGGATGTCGACGAGCGCGAAGCTGCCGAAGATGTCGATCTTGCCGACGTCCTTGCCGCTCAGGCCGCCCTCGCCGGTGAGCGCGCCCACCAGGGCGCCCGGCTGGAGACCGTCGCGGTGGCCGACCGCCACACGCCAGCGCGGCGGACCACCCGCGATGTGGGTGTCGCTGCGGCGACGCTCACGCGGGGGACGCTCGTCGTGGCCCACGGTGCGCTCGTGCTTGCCCGGGACCAGGCGCGCGCGCTCGAGCGCGTCGTCGAGGTCGTCGCCCGTGCGGGCCGCCGGACCCTCGTCGCCGACCGCGAGCGCCGCGACCGCGGCGAGCAGCTCGACCGGGTCGGTCTCGGGGTGCGCGGCGAGGTGCGCGGTGATCGCGTCGCGGTAGACGTCGAGGCGGCCGAGCGCGGCACGCTCCGGGGCCCGGTCGAGCAGACGCGTCACGCGGTGCGCGCTGACCTCGGCGGGCGAGGGGATCGTGACCTGCTCGAGCGGCACGCGGGTCGTGCGCTCGATGCCGCGCAGGCGGGACTGCTCGGACGGCGTGACGAACGAGAGCGCCTCGCCCTCACGGCCGGCGCGGCCCGTGCGGCCGATGCGGTGGACGTAGGTCTCGGCTTCGCGCGGCACGTCGAAGTTCACGACGAGGCCGATGCGCTCGACGTCGAGGCCGCGCGCCGCGACGTCGGTCGCGACGAGCACGTCGAGCGCGCCGGTGCGCAGGCGGTCGACGATCTTCTCGCGGTCGCTCTGCGCGACGTCGCCCGAGATGTGCGCGGCGGAGATCCCGCGCTCGACGAGCGCGCTGCCGACCTCCTCGGCCGCGCCGCGCGTGCGGACGAAGACGATGGTCGCGTCGGCGTCCGTGACGGACAGGACGCGGCCGAGCGCGCCGATCTTGTGCCGGTGCGGGACGACGGCGTAGGTCTGCCGGACGGTCGTCACGGTCGACGACTGGCGCGCGACCGTGATCTCGACGGGCTCGTGCAGGTGCTGCTCGGCGACGCGGCGGATCGGCGGCGGCATGGTGGCCGAGAAGAGGGCGACCTGACGGCGGTCGGGGGTGGAGGACAGGACGCGGTCGACGTCCTCGGCGAAGCCCATGCGGAGCATCTCGTCCGCCTCGTCGAGCACCAGGTAGCGCACCTGGTCCATGACGAGCGTGCCGCGGTCGAGGTGGTCGAGGACGCGGCCGGGGGTGCCGACGACGACCTGCGCGCCGCGTGCGAGGGCGCGCTGCTGGGGGAGGAACGGCGCACCGCCGTAGACGGCGACGACGCCGAGACCGTGCAGGTGCGTCGCGAACGACGAGATCGCGTCGGCGACCTGCATCGCGAGCTCACGCGTCGGGGTGAGGACGACGGCCTGGACGCCGGCGGTGCCCGCGTCGACCGACGCGAGGAGCGGGAGACCGAACGCGGCGGTCTTGCCGGTGCCCGTCTGGGCGACGCCGACGATGTCGCGGCCGGCGAGCAGCGCGGGGATGGCCTGGGCCTGGATGGCGGAGGGGGTGACGAAGCCGAGGTCGACGACCGCGCGCTCGAGCGCCGCGGGCAGGCCGAGGTCGTCGAAGCGGGGCGTCGGGGTCTCGGTCTCGTCGGTCGTGGGGGCAGGGGGCACGAGGGTGCTCATGGGGAACCGTTCGGTGGAGCGGGGGAGCCCTGAACCGTGCGCCGGGACGGCGGACGGCGGGTCGCTGCTGCCCCGCACACCCACGGCACCAGGACGGTGCCCAGACTTCACGACACGAGCCCGCACACGTGTGCAGGCTCGACGGGGGACGCGACGAACTCCGGTAGTCGCCGACAAGTCTACGGGCGCGCGGCCGCGGATGGTCGTGGTGCGGCAGGTGAGTTCGGGCACACGCCGCACGGCGCGCGGACGTGCTGCGGTGTCAGTCGAGCCCGAGCCGTCGGGCCTCGATGATCGGGCAGGTGTCCATGACCACGTCGAGCCCGGCGTCGGCGGCGCGCGCGGCCGCGTCCTCGTCGACGACGCCCAGCTGCAGCCACACCGCGCGGGCGCCGATCGCGATCGCGTCGTCGACGACAGCCCCCGCGAGGTCGCTGTTGACGAACACGTCGACCACGTCCACGTCGCCCGGCACCTCGCCGAGCGTCGCGTACCCGGCGGCGCCGTGCACGGTCGGCGCGCTCGGGTGCACGGGCACGATCTCGTGGCCGCGGCCCTGCACGAACTCGGCGACGCCGTAGGCGGCGCGCGCGGTGTTGGTCGACAGGCCGACGACGGCCCACCGGCCGGGCGTCGTGAGCAGACGGCGGATCACGTCGGGGTCGTTGCGGTGCGTCACGCTCGCAGCGTCGCACGCGACGAGGCGCGACCGCTCGTCGGACGCGCCGGCAGCACGGGACCGGACGAACCACGCACCCTCGCGGTCGTGCGACGCGCGGGTGCGGACGGCGGGGCAGGTCGGCGTGGGGGAGCGCCGTAGGATCGTCGCCGCAAGCACCGAGAGCGACGGGGGAGGCAGTGAGCCAGAACGACCTCGTCACGCCCCGTGTGCTGACCGTGCCCAACCTCGTGAGCTTCGTCCGGCTGCTGCTGGTGCCGGTGTTCGGCTGGCTCATCGCGACCGGGCACGACGGCTGGGCCGTCGTCGTGCTGGCGGTGTCCGGCGCGTCCGACTGGCTCGACGGCGTGCTCGCCCGCCGGCTCCACCAGGTGTCGCGGCTGGGCCAGCTGCTGGACCCGGCCGCCGACCGCCTCTTCATCCTCGTGACGCTGGTCGGGCTCGTCTGGCGCGGTGCGGTGCCGTGGTGGCTCCTCGCCGTCCTCGTCGCGCGCGACCTGCTCCTCGCGGGCGTCCTGGTCCGGCTCGCGCGGGCCGGCTGGGGTCCGCTGCCCGTCCACATGGCCGGCAAGGCCGGCACGTTCGCGCTGCTCTACGCCTTCCCGCTGCTGCTGCTCGGCCAGTGGGCGGCACCGCTCGGGCCGGTCGCCTCCGTGCTGGGCTGGGCGTGCGCGCTGTGGGGCGTGGGCCTGTACTGGTTCGCCGGCGCGCTGTACCTCGTGCAGGCGCGCGGCCTGCTCCACGGCGGGGCGGCGACGGCATGACGTCCCGGCACGGCGACGCGGTGCAGCGGCCCGCCCCCGACGCGTCGATGACGCTCCTGAACGAGGTGTACCGGCGGCCGCTCGACCCCGGCTACGCCGCTGCGGCCGAGGGCCGTCGTGCGGGGACGCGGCCGCCGCGCACGCGCAGCGGCGCCGCGCTGCTCCTGGTCCTCGGTCTCCTGCTGGGGCTCGGGACGGTCACGGCGGCCGTGTCGCTGCGCACGCCTCCGCCGTCGGTCGTCGCCGCGCGCAACCTGCTGCAGAACCAGATCGAGCAGCACGACGCCGAGGCCGAGGCGCTCGAGGGCGACATCGCGTCGCTCAGCGACGAGGTCCGCGCGCTGCAGGAGGCCGCGCTCGACGACGTGGACCCTGCCCTGGCCGCGGAGCTCGAGGCGAGCCAGATCGCCGCCGGGGTCGTGCCCGTCACCGGCCCCGGGCTGCGCATCGTGCTCACCGACGCCCCGGTCGACCCGGAGGCGGAGGAGGACGACCCGTCGTCCCGCGTGCAGGACTTCGACCTGCAGGTGCTCGTCAACGGGCTGTGGGCGTCGGGCGCCGAGGCGGTCGCCATCAACGGCGAGCGGCTCACGGCCACGTCGGCGATCCGGAGCTCGGGACCCGTGGTGCGCGTGGACCTCGTGCCGCTCATCAGCCCGTACGTCGTCGAGGCCGTCGGCGACCCGGTCACGCTCCAGACGGAGCTGGCCCGCAGCTCCGCCGGACAGCTGCTCGCGACCCTGCGCAGCACCTACGACATCGGCGTCGACACCTCGTCGCAGACCGCGCTCGAGCTGCCCGGCACGGGCCAGCTGAAGCTGCACGACGCGACCGTGCCGGAGGACGCGCGGCTCACCCCGCCGACACCGTCGTCGACGACCGAGGAGTCGTCGAGCACGCAGGACCCGGGCGCGTCGACGGAGGGTGCGGACGAGGCGGCCGGTGTGGCAGGGTCGGCACGTCATCCGGGGAGGGAACGTTCGTGATCGCAGTGATCGGGCTCGTCGTCGGGGTCGTCGTGGGCCTCGTGCTGCAGCCCACCGTCCCCCCTGAGCTGCAGCCGTACCTGCCGATCGCGGTCGTCGCAGCGCTCGACGCGCTGTTCGGCGGCCTGCGGGCGATGCTCGACGGCATCTTCGACGACCGCGTCTTCCTCACGTCGTTCCTCTCGAACGTCGTGGTCGCCGCCCTCATCGTCTTCCTGGGCGACCAGCTCGGCGTCGGCTCGCAGCTGTCGACCGCGGTCGTCGTCGTCCTGGGCATCCGGATCTTCTCGAACGCCGCCTCCATCCGGCGGCACCTGTTCAAGGCATGAGCGACCAGCACCCGGACCGCCCCGACGACGCGCCCGCCGACGCGCCGAGCGTCGACCTGCCCGGCGTCGACCTGCCCAGTGGCGACCTGACGGGTGCTGATCGGTCGGACGCCGACCAGACGGGCACCGACCTGACGAGCGTCGACGCCCCGGGCCCGGACGAGCCGGTCGTCGTCCCGACCGCCGCCGCCGAGGACGTCGTGCCGCCGGCCGACGACGACCCCTCGGATCTCGCCCCGGCGGGTGCGACGCCCGACGACCTCCGTCCGCTTCCGCCTGATGACGAGGACGCCGCGGAGCCGACCGGCACCAACCGCGACGCCCTGACGAGCGAGGACCACGTCCTGACGCGCGAGGACGACGTCCTGGCGAGCGACCAGGTCGACGACGTCGCCGACGCGGCCCTCGACGTCCCGGCTGCCGAGCCGCACGCCGCGGTGACCGGCGACCTCGACGGTCCGGACGGCGGGCTTCCGCAGGACGTCGTGCACGTCGACGACGACGCGCTCGTCCGCCCGCTCGACGCGCCCCTCGCGCACGTGCTCGGCAAGGACGCGGACGACCTGTCCGTGCTCACGGCGCCGGCGGAGCCGTCCGACCCCGACCTGCCCGTCGGCGCGCCGGACCACGACCTGCCGGCCGACGCACCGGTCGCGGACCCGTCGGACCCGTCGTGGGAGCAGCACGCGCCCGCCGGCGAGAACGCCCCCGACCACGTCGACGAGGGCCTCCCGGCCGCCGCGTGGGACGAGCACGCGCTCACGGACGCGGACGCCGCCCGATACTTCGACGGTGGTGTCGGGGACACCACGCGGGACGAGGACGCACGCGCGGACGCCCCCGTCGCGGGCCACGGCGACGAGCGATCCCCTGACGCCGCGCTCGCCGACGAGCCTGGCGCCGCCGGCATCGACGAGGCCATGGCCGCGCCCGTGGTGCCCGCGGCCTCCGCCGCCGCACCCGTCCCGCCGGCCGTGGTGCGGACGACGCCGGACGCCGCGGCTCCGGGCAGCGGCTGGGCGGTGCTGGGCCGTGCGCTGCGCCCGCGCGTCACCCGTGCGCAGGTGCTCGCGGGCGTCCTGTGCGCGCTGCTCGGCTTCGCGCTCGCCGTGCAGATCCGGCAGACCAGCGACCTGAGCCTGTCGGGCATGCGGCAGGCCGACCTCGTGCGGATCCTCGACGAGGCGACGACGCGCGGCGACGCTCTCGAGCGTGAGCGCGCCGACCTCGTCGACGAGCGGGACGAGCTGCTCTCGGGCTCCGACACCCGCCAGGCCGCGCTCGACGCGCTGCGCCGCAGCGCCGAGACGCAGGGCATCCTCGCGGGCAGGCTGCCCGCGGAGGGGCGAGGCGTGGTCGTCACGGTGAGCGACGGCGGCTCGCAGGTGAAGCCCGTCACGATGCTCAACATGCTCGAGGAGCTCCGCAACGCGGGCGCCGAGGCGATGCAGCTCAACGACCAGCGGATCACGGCGAGCAGCGCGTTCACGGGGACCGCTGGCGCGATCCAGCTGGACGGCACGACGCTGTCCGCACCGTACGTCTGGAAGGTCATCGGCGACCCCGACACGATCGCGACCGCGCTCCAGATGCCGGGCGGCGCCTTCGCCGAGGTGCGCAACAACGGCGCCAACGCGTCGGTCGAGCCGCAGGACCTCGTCGAGGTCAGCGCGGTCCGCGTCCTGCCGGACCCCGTGCACGCGACCCCGGTGCCCCCGACGACCGACTGACCCGCGCGTCCAGGCGATCCGTGCTGCGACGACGCGCCGGCTCCGCATAGGGTGTGCCTACCCCACCGACGACGGTGCCGGGGTGATCGGATCAGCTGGGCGTGCGGGAGGCGGAATGAGCGGCGACGAGCAGGCCCCTGGGGTCCCCGGACCGCAGACGGGTCGGCCCGCGTACGGTCCGGACACGACGATGTCGTTCGGCGCGCTCGAGCCCGTCGAGATCGAGGCGGCGGCGCCGGTCGGCCTGACGCCCGACGAGGTGGCCGCGGTCAACGCGCTGCCCCCGACGTCGGCGCTCCTCGTGATGCAGCGCGGCCCGAGCGCCGGGGCGCGGTTCCTGCTCGACGCCGACCGCACGGTCGCCGGGCGGTCGACCGAGGCCGACATCTTCCTCGACGACGTGACGGTGTCCCGCAAGCACGCGGAGTTCGTGCGGGACGGGCAGCACTTCGTCGTGCGCGACATCGGTTCGCTCAACGGCACGTACGTCAACCGGAACCGCATCGACCAGGCGGTGCTGCGTCCTGGCGACGAGGTGCAGATCGGCAAGTACCGCATGACGTTCCACCCGAGCCCGCACCGCGAGGTCGCTCGCGGGTGAGCGCCGTCCTGGTCATCACGGGTCCGCGGGGGAGGGACGCATGAGCGGCGCGCGGGCGCAGCGCAGGCAGCAGGACGACACGGAGGCCGCACGACCGGGTGCCGTCGAGCCGTGGCCGCGGGGCATCTCCCGTCGCGCGTCCATGCGCATCTCGGACGTCCTCGCGGCGCTGCGGATCGAGTTCCCCGCCGTCACGACGTCGAAGCTGCGCTTCCTCGAGGAGCAGGGTCTCGTCGAGCCCGTCCGCACGCCCGCGGGGTACCGCCAGTACTCGCCCGCCGACATCGAGCGCCTGCGGTTCGTGCTGCGCCTCCAGCGCGACAAGTACATGCCTCTCAAGGTCATCGGCGAGCGTCTGGCGGCGCTCGACGCGGGCGACGAGGAGGAGTCGGCGCCGCGCGCCCGCCTGGCCACGCGCGACGGCGTCGTGCAGTCGGGTGAGGTCCGCTGGACGGTCGACGCGCTCGCGTCGGAGGCGGGCGTCGACGTCGCGTTCGTCGAGGAGCTCGTCGCGGCGGGCGTCCTGCGGCCGCGCGGCCGGTCCTCGTTCGACCCGTGGGCGCGCGACGTGGTCGTGGCTGCGGCCGCACTGGCCGAGCACGGCATCGACGCGCGTCATCTGCGCCAGTTCCGCACTGCGGCGGACCGTCAGGCCGACCTCGTCGAGCAGGTCGTCGCGCCGTGGCGGGGTCGTCGGGGCGCCTCCGCGGCGGCACGCGCCGGGACCGTGGCGGCCGAGGTCGGCGAGCTGTGCACGCAGATGCACACCGCGCTCGTGCGCGCCGCGGTGGCCGACCTCACCCCCTGAGAACCGGCCCGACCGTCTGCCCGACGGGGCGCGCCGATCCGCCGAGGACGTCGTACGTTGGACGCGTGGGCGAGGACGGCGGGATGGTGCAGGTGGAGGTCGTCGGGGTGCGCCAGCACCTGGCTGACGACGAGATCGTCGTGCTGCTGCTCGACCCCGAGTCGGAGCTGCTCGTCCCGATCCTCATCGGGCCCACGGAGGCGAGCGCCATCGCGTCGGCGCAGGCCGGGATCGTGCCGCCGCGTCCCATGACCCACGACCTCCTGCGGGACGTGATCGTGGCGACGGGGTCGAGCCTGGCCCACGTCGAGATCACGCGCCTGGAGGAGGGCGTCTTCCACGCCGAGCTCGTGCTCGCGACGGGGCCGCGTGTGGACTCGCGCGCGTCGGACGCGATCGCGCTCGCGCTGCGGTTCGGCTGCCCGGTGATGTGCGCGGCCGAGGTCGTCGCGGTGGCGGGCGTGGAGGTGCGGACGACGAGCACCGAGCAGGACCTCGAGCGGTTCCGCCGCTTCCTCGACGTCGTCACCCCGGACGACTTCTCGACGGGCGAGGAGCCGGGGGAGAACGGCCCGTGAGGGCCATGACGTGCGCGAACGGGTGAACCTTCGACCTCAGGTAGAAGGTGAGACTCGCCGGGAGCGACACGCCAGGGCGGGGCGTCGTTGCATCGGGGTCACGCCAGGCCTAGCGTTGCAGGCAGTCGAGGACCAGCGCGCCGTCGGGCGGGCGAAAGTGGAGGACCCGTGAGCAGCAACGAAGGCGCCGAGCAGCACACCACCGCGGTGCCGCAGCGCGCGCAGGGTCTGCTGTTCGACGACGACCTCCCCGACCTCGACACGTACTCGGGCTACCGAGGGCCGACGGCCTGCCGCGCGGCGGGGATCACCTACCGGCAGCTGGACTACTGGGCGCGCACCGGTCTCGTCGAGCCGTCGATCCGCCCGGCCACCGGCTCGGGCACCCAGCGGCTGTACAGCTTCCGCGACATCCTGGTCCTCAAGGTCGTCAAGCGCCTGCTCGACACCGGCGTCTCGCTGCAGCAGATCCGCACCGCGGTCGGCCACCTGCGCGAGCGCGGCGTCGACGACCTCGCGCAGATCACGCTCATGTCCGACGGTGCGTCGGTGTACGAGTGCACGTCGGCCGACGAGGTCATCGACCTCGTCCAGGGTGGCCAGGGTGTCTTCGGCATCGCGGTGGGTCGGGTGTGGCGTGAGGTCGAGGGGTCGCTCGCCGAGCTCCCGACCGAGCGTGCGGAGGACGAGTCGACCGACGAGGTCGCGCCCGCCCCGCAGGACGAGCTCGCGCTGCGTCGTCAGGCGCGTTCCGCGGGCTGACCGCCCGCAGTCGTCCCCCGTCACCGGGGGGGCGCGCGTCGTGTGCCTGCGCGGCGGCTGGGCTCGTGTCGAGAGCCAGCCGGTCTCCGCTCAGCGGCGCGGCGCCCGCATCGCGCGGTCCAGCAGCGACTCGAACGTCGTCGCCAGCTCGGCGGCCGCGGCGCCGGGCCAGGCGTGCACGGGCTGCGCGGCGCCCTGCGCCTGCTGCAGCGCGGCACGCTCGGGGACGAACGGTGACAGGACGAGGGGCCCGTACAGCGTGCGCAGCTCCTCCATGCGGAACGCCTGCTCGACGGAGCGCGCCCGCACGCGGTTGACCACGATGCCGAGTGGCTGCAGCTGCGCGGCAGGGCCTCGACGGAGCTCGTCGATGGTCCGCATCGCACGACCGACGGCCATCACCGCGAACAGGCCCGGCTCGGTGACGACGATCGCGCGGTCGCACGCGGTCAGACCGGTCCGCGTGAGCGCGCCGAGCGACGGCGGGCAGTCGACGAGGACGAGGTCGTAGCCCGACACCCACGACAGCGTGTACCGCAGCCGGTCGACGTCGTCCACGTCGAGCCGGTCGTGTACCGCGGAGCGCTCGGAGCCGGCGAGCACGTCCAGGCCGTCGTCGGCCCACGTGCTCAGCACGGTCGCGGCGGCCACCGACTCGGCACCCGGCTCGCTCAGCACACCGGCGACGTCACCTGTGCCGGCCGCGCGGGCGCCGAGCGCCATCGTCGCGTCGCCCTGCGGGTCGAGGTCGATCACGAGCGTGCGCACCCCACGTTCGAGCGCCGCCGACGCGAGGCCGAGCGTGACCGACGTCTTGCCCACGCCACCCTTGAGACTGCACACCCCGAGCACCAGCACGGCGCCCACGGTACGGGCACGGCGGGCCTGCGAGGAAACCGGCGAGCCGCACGGACACGTCGACCGCAGGGCAGGCGGCACCCGGGCGCGCGCGGGTCGAGCCGCCGTGCGCAACGGTGGTGACGCGACGACGCGGGCGGCGGCCTGACCTGCGGCGACGGACCGGCCCGGGCAGACTGGGGCCATGACCACCCGACTCACCCGATGGGGACACTCCTGCGTGCGGCTCGAGCGGGACGGGACGAGCCTCGTCATCGACCCTGGCACCTTCTCCGACCTCGACGGCGCCCTGAGCGGGACGTCGGCGATCCTGGTCACGCACGAGCACGTCGACCACCTCGACGCCGAGCGCGTCGCCGCGGCTGCGCGCGACGGCGTGGACGTCTGGGGCCCGCAGGACGCGCTCGACGCCGTCGCGGGCGCGGGCGCGCCGCAGGAGCGGCTGCACGCCGTCCGGCACGGCGACACGGTGACCGTGGGGCCGTTCGACGTGGCCGTGCTGGGGGAGTGGCACGCGCTCATCCACGCCGACATCCCGCGCGTCGCGAACGTCGCGTACCTCGTCGACGGTGTCCTGCACCCGGGCGACGCGCTCGTCGACCCGGCCGGCAACGCCGTCGACGTGCTGCTCACGCCGCTCGGCGCGCCGTGGGTCAAGCTCGCCGAGGTCGTCGACTGGGTCCGCGCCGTGCAGCCGCGCCGCATCGCGGTCATCCACGACGTCCAGCTCAGCGACGCGGGCCGGGGGCTGTCGCGCACCCTCCTCGGCCGGCTCGCCGGCGCGGGTGAGGCGCTCGACCTCGGGCCCGGCGACGCGCTGGACGTCTGACGACCTTCCCGCACCGCCGACGCCCGCCGTACGGTGGGCGTCCACCTCGACCGGCCCGCCCGGACCACGAAGGAGGCAGCATGACGCAGCCCACCGGACACGACGTGCCCGAGCTCGAGTTCGACGAGACCGTCCCGCCCCGGCCCGAGGAGGAGATCGCCGACGTCGCCCGGTCGGTCCCCGACCCGGAAGGTCACGGCGGCACCCTGCCGGCGCCCTGACACCGAGGCCCGCCGTGGACACGCCCGGCGGGTGACCGGCCGCCGCGCGGTTCGCCTGACGTGCGCGTGTGCCCGTGTGAGGCATGCTGGTCGCGTGCAGATCCACCGCGCCACCGAAGACGACTGGGCCCTCGTGCGGGACGTGCGTCTGCGGGCGTTGCGGGAGAGCCCCGAGGTGTTCGGCTCGTCGCTGGCGCGTGAGGAGTCGTTCCGCGAGTCGCACTGGCGCATGCGGATCCGGACCGGCCCGACGTGGGTCGCGGTCGACGAGCAGCAGGTGGGCCGCGGGCTCGTGTCGATGATCCAGGAGCCCGGGTCGCCCGTGGACGACCGGCACGTCGTCGCGCTGTGGGTCGCCCCGGAGGCGCGCCGGCAGGGGATCGCCTGGTCGCTGCTCGACGCGGTCCGCGCCGCTGCCGTGGCCGACGGTGCCCGCACCCTCTCGCTGTGGATCCTCGACGGCAACAACGCGGCGGGGGACCTGTACGTGCGCGCCGGCTTCGCGCGGACGGGGGAGCGGCAGCCGCTGCCGCGGGACCCGTCGCTCGTGGAGGAGCGGTGGGTGCGCGAGCTCGAGGAGCCGCAGCTGCGCTGACCGGATCGGCGCCGAGCTCGGCCGGCCGGCGCGCCGACGGTAGGGCGGCGTGGCGGGAGAGCGATGGGGGCCACGTGGACACTTTCTGCCATAGTTCCCGCACGGGGCTGGCGGCAGGGGCTGAGGGGACCCCGTCAGAGCCGGTGGCAGACCGTTGCCTCGAGTGGCATGACGTTCCTCGCGGCCGGGGTCCGGGTGTCGCCGACTCGGTCATGTCCGTCGTCGCGCCGGTGCTGGCCTGGCTCATCTGGTGGCGCCCGTGCACGGTGCTGACCGACGAGCAGGCGGTCCTGCAGATCCCGCTGTCGGCCTTCGAGGTGCCGCTCCCGCGGGTCCGGCACGCCGAGGCCGACGCCCGGGGCGCAGTCGTGCACGTCGACGGCGGGCGACGCCCGTCGCGGCCATGGCGGTCGTCAGGGCGAACGTCTCGTTCCGCACGGGACGGACGGTGCGTGATCGCAGGGTCGCTGTGATGATCACGCAGGCGGCGGGACCGTGCGGAGACGCCTGATGGCTCGCCGGGTCGCCGCCCGCCCCTCACGAGCCCTGTCCCAGGCGTTTTCGAACATAGCCGGAACTTTGGCAGAACTGGGGAGCGGTGCAGGTCACGCCTCCACGCCGTCCTGCCGTCCCTGCCGCGAGCCGCCCGTCGGACCTGTACTCACGTGTCCGTCGCTCCCACGCCGCTCCAGCCACCCGTCGGCCCTGTGCCGGCACCGGCAGTCCCACGCGGTCCGACGCGTCCGGCGCCCTCGCGACGCACAGAGACTGTCCCGCCCGGCGTCTGCGCCATCCATCTGCACGCCCCTCTCCGCTCGCTCTCCCCAGCCACGCTCGGAACTTTGGCAGAACTCCGGCGCGCCCCCCGTCGCCTCGCCACCTCGGCCCGTACGGTCGGCGCATGGCCGTGCCCCTCGCCTCCGTCGTCGAGCCGTTCCTGACCGACCGCGCGACGCTCACGCGGCGCGGCCTGACCGACGGCTCGCGTGCGGGCTACCGCCAGGACGTCGCGACGTGGGCGCGGCAGATCGCGCAGGACGTCGGCCGGCTCACGGGCGACGACGGCGAGGACCCGCTCGCGCTGCTCACGTCCGACGACCTGACCGAGCTGAACGTCAAGAACGCGTACCGGTCGATCCGCGGGCGTGAGGCCGCGTCGACCGTCCAGCGCCGGGTGGGCACGCTGCGCCTGTTCGTCCGGTGGCTGCAGATGGAAGGGCACCTCGCGGTGGACCCGACGCTGCGCATCGAGGCCCCCGAACGGCCGGTGCGCCTGCCGGCGGGGTGGGACGACGCGGAGCTGCTGCGGCTCGCGAAGGTCGCGTGGGACGTCTCCCCCGGTGACAGCCGCCGCTGGCCGGCCCGCGACCGCGCGGCGTTCGCGCTGCTGTCGACCACCGGCGTGCGTGCGTCGGAGCTGTGCAGTCTGACGGACCGGTCCCTGCGCGTCGAGGAGGACGGCGAGGCGGTGCTCACGGTCATCGGCAAGGGCAACCGGCAGCGCAACGTCCCTGTCCCGCCGGAGGCGCTGCGCATCGTGCAGGAGTACGTCGCGGAGCGGGACGACCGGTTCGGCGCGCCGGAGCACGGCGCTCCCCTGCTGCGCCTGTCGTCGGGCCGGCCGCTGCAGCGCGGTGCGCTCAACCACCTCGTCGACGGCTGGATCCGCCGGTCGGGCGTCTCGAAGCAGGAGGGCGAGGCGGCGCACGGCTTCCGGCACACGTTCGCGAAGGGGCTCATCCGCTCGGGCGTGCCTGCTCCGGCCGTCCAGGCGCTCCTCGGTCACGAGGACCTCAAGACCACCGGCATCTACGTCAAGGCCACCGCCGCCGACGTCCGGGACGCCGTGCTCGTCTCTCCGTCGCGGCGTGTGCTGCGCGAGGTCGGCCACGCGGAGTCGGCGACCGCGGCCGTGCCGTCCTGATCGCCGGTGCGCGCTGCGTGCCGTCGCGTGGGTGGACCGGGTGTGCGGGACGATGTCGGCATGACCACCGATGACGTCCGGACCACGATCGCCCAGGTCGAGCAGCAGGAACGCGAGCTCGTCCTCTCCTCGTTCACGAACGACGAGGCATGGCGCCTCGGCTGCCTGCTCGTCGAGCTCGCCGAGGAGCGCGACCTGGCGGTGACGATCGACATCCGCCGCGGGACGCAGCAGCTCTTCCACGCGGCCCGCGAGGGCACGACCCCGGACAACGACTCCTGGGTCGAGCGGAAGGTGCGCGTCGTCGAGCGGTTCGGCGCGTCGTCCTACCTGGTGGGCCTGCGGGCGAAGGATCGCGGGACGACGTTCACCGAGCAGCACGACCTGCCGCTCCAGCAGTACGCCGCCCACGGGGGCGCGTTCCCGGTGCGGGTGCACGGTGTGGGCGCGGTCGGCGTCGTCACGGTGTCAGGGCTGCCGCAGGCGGACGACCATGCGCTCGTCGTGGAGGCGCTGCGCGCGTTCCTCGCCTGACGAGCCGTCCACAGCCCGCGTCCGGCGTCGGGACGTCGTCGCTCGTCTCGCGGTCAGGGTCGTGGCGGTCAGGGGCGTCGCGGTCGGGGTTCCAGAC
>NZ_JAPESW010000049.1 GCF_028527925.1 Cellulomonas fimi | reverse complement strand
TGCAGAACCTGTCCGGCACCGACCTGCGCAACGCGATGCTCAACCACGTCACGCAGGTCGCGTCGTACTACAAGGGCAAGATCTACGCCTGGGACGTCGTGAACGAGGCCTACGCCGACGGCTCGTCGGGTGCGCGTCGTGACTCGAACCTGCAGCGCACGGGCAACGACTGGATCGAGGCCGCGTTCCGCGCCGCCCGGGCCGCGGACCCGGCCGCGAAGCTCTGCTACAACGACTACAACACCGACAACTGGTCGCACGCCAAGACTCAGGGCGTCTACAACATGGTCCGCGACTTCAAGTCGCGCGGCGTGCCGATCGACTGCGTCGGCTTCCAGGCGCACTTCAACTCGGGCAACCCGGTGCCGTCGAACTACGACGTGACGCTGCGCAACTTCGCCGCCCTCGGCGTCGACGTGCAGATCACCGAGCTCGACATCGAGGGTTCCGGCTCCTCGCAGGCGCAGCAGTACCAGGGCGTCGTGCAGGCCTGCCTCTCCGTCGCGCGCTGCACCGGCATCACCGTCTGGGGCGTCCGTGACTCCGACTCGTGGCGCGCGTCCGGCACGCCGCTGCTCTTCGACGGGTCGGGCAACAAGAAGGCCGCGTACACGAGCGTCCTCAACCAGCTGAACGCGGGCGGGACCACCAACCCCAACCCGAACCCGACGACGCCGACGCCGACGAACCCGAACCCGACGCCCACGCCGACGAACCCGGGTGGCAGCACGCCGAGCTGCACGGCGACGTACTCCGAGGGCCAGAAGTGGAACGACCGCTTCAACGGCACGGTGACCATCCGCGCCAACACCAACATCAGCAGCTGGCAGTCCACGGTGACCGTGCGCTCGCCGCAGAAGATCATCGCGACCTGGAACGGCTCCCCGACGTGGGACTCGTCCGGCAACGTCATGACGATGCGTCCGAGCGGCAGCGGTGCGCTGTCGGCCGGCCAGACGACCTCGTTCGGCTTCACCGTCCAGCACGGTGGCAACTGGACGTGGCCCAGCATCACCTGCTCGGCGTCCTGACCCCCTGAGGTCTTCCCCGCGACGGGCGCGGCACCTTCGGGTGTCGCGCCCGTCCGTCGTGCGCGCGGCGCCGCCGATCCCCTCACGGCCGGAGCGGGGATCGTGGTGGAGTTCCTCGGCGGGCGGTCGGCCTGGACGGCGGGGGTTGCGGTCGGGCGACGAGGCGTCGACGATCGGCGCGACGCGGCCGGTGAGGCGAGGGGGCGGATGACACGCGACGAGCACCGCCGGGTCGTGTGGGCCGGCGACTTCGCCGGGCCGCCGGGCGCACCGCCCGACCCGCGCGTGTGGCGGCATGAGACGGGTGCGGGCGGGTGGGGCGACGAGCAGCTCCAGCGGTACACGGCGTCGACGCGGAACGCGTACCTGACCGGTGACGGCCGGCTCGCGATCACGGCGCGCCGCGAGGCCGACGGTGACATCACCTCGGCCCGCCTCACGACGCTGGGCCGGTTGACCGTCCGGCGAGGTCGTGTCGAGGCGCGGATCCGGCAGCCGCGTGGCGCGGGCACGTGGTCGGCGTTCTGGATGCTCGGCGACGACCTCGAGGACGTGGGCTGGCCCGCGTGCGGGGAGATCGACGTCATGGAGCACGTCGGCGCCGAGCCGCGCACGGTGCACGGGACGGTCCACGGTCCGGGCTACGCGGGCATCGGCGGGGGAGCGGGTGGGCGGCACGAGGCTCCCGCCCCGCTCGCCGACGGTTTCCACACGTACGCGGTGACGTGGACCGACGACGCGGTCGTCTGGGACCTCGACGGCGTGGAGTACCACCGCGTGACGCCCGACGACGTGCCCGGGCCGTGGCCGTTCCGGCACGGGTTCCACCTGCTGCTCAACCTGGCCGTCGGCGGCCGGTGGCCGGGGAACGACGCCGACGAGGTGGCCCTGCCTGCGACCATGCTCGTGGACCACGTCCGCGTGCTCGACCTCGGGTCTGGCGGCGCGTCGGGCGGTACGTCGGGTGGCGCGTCGGGCGGTGCCGAGGTGACCCTTCACCGCTGACGGCCCCGGGTGGATCATGGCCTCACCACGACTCAGGAGGCGCAGCGTGTCCCACGACGAAGCCGCCCGGCGGCGGCCCGACCTGCAAGGCATCCTCCGGCTGATCTCGCTGGCCCTCGCGGTGACGGCGGTCGTCAAGGAGCTCCGCACCCCTGCCGACCAGCGCGAGTGGAACGGCAAGGTCGTCGGTTTCGTGCCGTACGAGTTCCGGATGCCGACCGTGGAGCGGTTCAAGGAGCGCGTCTGGGACCCGGACGCGGCGCACCTGATCGGCCCGAAGGTGTTCGGCGTGGGCTGGACGGTCAACATGGGGAAGGTGTTCGGTCTGCTGCGCAGCAGGCTCTCGTCGGACGACTGACGCGGTCCCGGCCACGTTCCCTCCTCCTCGGCAATGTGATATCACATTAGTTGTCGCGCGCCGTCGGCGCGCCGGACCCGAGGAGCTGAGCACCATGCCCGACCCGACCACGCCCCCGCAGGACTCCGTCGGCGGCGACCCCAGCGGCCGTCCCGTCGGCCACGCCGGGGCGCGCGTCGAGGTAGTGGAACGCCCCGCACCGTCCGGCGGCACCGCCGTGGCCCTGCTCGTGCTGCTCCTGTTCTTCGCCCTGATCGCGCTCGGCATCGCCGCGGTCGCGCTCGCCGACGCCGACGACGCCCCCGGACTCGGCGCCATCGGCATCCTGCTGATGGTGGTCGCGCTGTTCGTCCCGTCGGGCGTCACCGTCATCAGCCCGGGGCAGACCAAGGTCGTCCAGCTCTTCGGCCGCTACCTGGGCACGATCCGCCGGACGGGCCTCGTCGCGACCGTGCCGCTGACCACGAAGAAGAAGGTCTCCGTCCGGGTCCGCAACTTCGAGACCAGCGAGCTCAAGGTCAACGACGCCGACGGCAACCCCGTCAACATCGCGTGCATCGTCGTCTGGCAGGTCACCGACACCGCGCGCGCGACCTTCGCGGTCGAGGACTACGAGGGCTTCGTCAAGGTGCAGTCGGAGTCCGCGCTGCGGCACGTCGCGATGTCGCACCCCTACGACGACGCCGACGCGGGCGAGCGCTCGCTGCGCGGCGCCACCGACCTGGTGTCGGGCGAGATCGCGTCGGAGGTCGCGGCGCGCGTCGTCATCGCCGGTGTCGAGGTCATCGAGGCGCGCATCTCCAACCTCGCGTACGCGCCCGAGATCGCGCAGGCGATGCTCCAGCGCCAGCAGGCCGGCGCGATCATCGCCGCCCGCGAGCGCATCGTCGAGGGTGCCGTCTCGATGGTCGAGGACGCGCTCGGCCGCCTCGAGCGCGACGGGATCGTCTCCCTCGACGACGAGCGCCGCGCCGCCATGGTGTCGAACCTGCTCGTCGTGCTGTGCGGCGAGAGCCGCGCCACGCCCGTCGTCAACGCGGGCACGCTCTACTCGTGAGCCCCCGGTGACCCCCGGCGAGAGCGGCACCGAGCCGGCCGGCGCCACGCCCCCGCGGCGTGAGCGCCGGCAGGTGCTGCTCCGCCTCGACCCGGCCGTGCACGACGCGCTCGCCCGGTGGGCCGCGGACGACCTGCGCAGCCTCAACGCGCAGGTCGACCTGCTCCTGCGCCGCGCCCTGGCCGACGCGGGCCGTCTGCCGCGCGACGCCACCCCCGTGCGCCGCCCGGGCCGGCCCCCGCGCGACGACCCGGCCTGACCTCGCCCGCCGCGGTCCCGGCCCCGGCCCTGGCCCGGCGCCGGTGGCGCGCCCGCCGCGCAACTGCCTCCCGGAGCCTGTCGTACCCGCCGCACGCGCTGGCAGGATCGGCGCGTGCCCGCCGCGACGGAGCAGCCAGGACGCTCGACCCGACGACCCCGCGCGGTCGTCGAGCTCCTCGTCGTGCTCGGCGCGTTCGCGGTCTTCACCTGGGTGCACGCGCACGTCGCGCGCGACGCCGCCGCCGCGACGGCGCACGCGCTCGCGCTGCAGGACGTCGAGCGGACGCTCGGCATCGACGTGACGCTCGCGACGAACGAGTGGCTGGTCGCCCAGCCGACGTGGGTCGAGGTCGCCGCCGTCTACGTCTACCGGTCGTACTACCTGGTGCTGCTCGGCGTGCTGGTCTGGGTGTACGTGCGGCATCCCGAGGTCTACCTGCGCGCCCGGCGGACGCTGCTCGCGATGATGCTGCTCGTGCTGCCCGTCTACTGGGCGGTGCCGATGTCGCCGCCACGGTTCGCGCTCGCGGGCGTCGTCGACGTCGTCCGACGGCACGACCCGCTCGGCGACCGCAGCGCTCCGACCCCCGGGTCGGTCTACACGGCGATGCCGAGCATGCACGTCGGCTTCTCGGCGTGGTGCGCGTACGCGGTGTGGCTCGCGCTGCGTCCGTCACGCCCGCGGGCGGCGTGGGCGGCGTGGCTGTTCCCCCTGGCGATGACGGGTGTCGTGCTCACGACGGGCAACCACTACGTGCTCGACGTCGTCGGGACGGCCGTGCTGCTGATCGCGTCGATCGGTGCTGCGGCCCTCTGGGGTCGGGCGGTCGACCGTCGGCGCCGGGACGGGCGCGCGGGCGCCCCCGGACACGACGACGGCGGGGACGTCCCCGCCACTCTCAACGTATAGAGCACAGGGGGTCTTGCGGCAAGGCCCCCCTCGCGGCGAAGAATCGCCGACCGTGACCTCGCAGACGACCAGCGCGTTCCACCTCCCCGACTCCCTCGCGGCCAAGGCCGACCCTGCCCTCGTCGCCGACGACGAGCGGTTCTTCGCCGCGCTCGCGGCCACGCTCGACCACCAGCGCGCGGACGTCGCGGCCCGGCTCGACGCGGCGCGCCGCGCACCCGGCGGGCACGGCACGGCGGCGCTCGAGCGGGACCAGGAGATCCACCGCCTGTCCGGGCGGCTGCGCGTGCTCCAGCGGTTCGGCCTCGACCTGTGCCTGGGGCGCGTGGTCCCCGCCGACGGCGGCGAGCCCGTCCACGTCGGGCGGCTCGGCGTGACCGATGCCGACGGCCGGCGGCTGCTCGTCGACTGGCGGTCCCCGGCCGCGGAGCCGTTCTTCGGCGCGACGCACGGCAACCCGATGGGTGCGGCCAGCCGACGCCGCTACCGGTGGACCGCGGGACGGGTCACCGACTTCTGGGACGAGGTCTTCACGCCTGACGGGCTGGTGTCGGACGCCGCGCTCGACGACCAGTCGGCGTTCGTCGCGAGCCTCGGTGCGGACCGGTCGGCGCGCATGCGGGACGTGCTCGGCACGATCGCGGCCGACCAGGACGCGATCGTCCGCGCGGGCTCGCAGGGGACGCTCGTCGTCGACGGCGGGCCGGGGACGGGCAAGACCGTCGTCGCGCTGCACCGCACCGCCTACCTGCTCTACCACGACCCGCGGCTCGGCCACCGACGGGGCGGCGTGCTGTTCGTCGGGCCGCACCAGCCGTACCTCGACTACGTGTCCGACGTGCTGCCGAGCCTGGGGGAGGAGGGCGTCCGCACGTGCACGCTCGCGGACCTGGTGCCGGAGGGCGCGTCGGCCGTCGACGAGGCGGACCCGGAGGTCGCGCGGCTCAAGGCGTCGGCCGACATGGTCCGCGCGATCGAGCCGGCCGTCCGGTTCTCCGAGCGCCCGCCGACCGAGGGGATGACCGTCGAGACGCCGTGGGCGGACGTCCGGCTCAGCACAGCCGACTGGGCGGAGGCGTTCGACGCACCCGAGCCGGGTACCCCGCACAACGAGGCGCGCGCGCAGGTGTGGGAGGCCCTGCTCGAGATCCTCGTCGAGAAGCACGACGACGACGTGCCCACGGACCAGCTGCGCCGCACGCTGCTGCGCGACCGCGACCTGGCGCGGGCGGTCAACCGTGCGTGGCCGCTGCTCGACGCGCCCGACCTCGTCGCCGACCTCTGGTCCGTCCCGGCCTACCTCCGGCTCTGCGCGCCGTGGCTCACGCCCGACGAGGTGCGGCTGCTGCAGCGCGACGAGCCGCGCGCGTGGACGACGTCCGACCTGCCGCTGCTCGACGCCGCCCGCGCGCGGCTCGGCGACCCCGACGCGCCCGCGCGACGACGGCGGCGCGACGCCGAGCGGGCCGTCGAGCGGCAGCAGCGCGAGCGCGTGGTCGACGAGCTGATCGCCGCCGACGACAGCGAGCTGCTCCTCATGTCCATGCTGAAGGGCCAGGACCTGCGCGACGCGCTCGCCGACCCCGCCGGCGACGACGAGCCCGCCGACCCGCTCGCCGGGCCGTTCGCGCACGTCGTCGTCGACGAGGCGCAGGAGCTCACCGACGCGCAGTGGCAGATGCTGCTCGCGCGCTGCCCGTCGCGCAGCATGACCGTCGTGGGCGACCGCGCTCAGGCCCGGCGCGGGTTCGCGGAGTCGTGGGAGGAGCGGCTCGGACGCGTCGGCCTGACCGGCGTCGAGACCGCGTCGCTCACGCTCAACTACCGCACGCCTGAAGAGGTCATGGCCGAGGCCGAGCCGGTCATCCGCGCCGCGCTGCCCGACGCCAACGTGCCGACGTCCGTGCGCCGGACCGGGGTGCCCGTGCAGCACGGGCGCCGCGCCGACCTCCCCGCCGTCGTCGAGCAGTGGCTCGCGTCGCACGGCGGCGTCGCGTGCGTCGTCGGCGACCCGACCTTCCCCGAGGGTGACCGTGTGCGGTCGCTCCCGCCCGTGCTCACGAAGGGCCTCGAGTTCGACCTCGTGGTGCTCGTCGAGCCGGAGTCGTTCGGCGACGGCGTGGAGGGGGCGGTCGACCGCTACGTCGCGATGACCCGCGCCACGCAGCGCCTCGTCGTCCTCACCGGCTGAGCGCCGACCGGCACGACGGTGCGCGCCGCCGGGGCGACACCGCCCCACGACACCCGGCCGTCACCTCGCGCTCATCGGACGGTGTCACCGCACGAAACATGCGTGCGCCACGATGCGCCCGTCAGGGTCGCCCGTCCGAGGGAAAGAGTGGTCCGCCCGTGCTCAAGAAGTCCCGTTCCGCCGCGTCCGCCACCTGCACGCTCACGTTCGCGCTGCCGACGGCGACGCTCGACGGCCCGGTCAGCGTCGTCGGCTCCTTCAACGGCTGGACGCCCGGGGTGCACCCGCTGAAGAAGCGGTCGAACGGCACGTCGAGCACGTCGGTCAAGGTCCCCGCCGGGTCGACGGTGACCTTCCGGTACCTCGGGGAGCACGGGCGCTGGTTCGACGACGCCGACGCCGACCACCTGACGTCCGAGGGTGGTGTCGTCCTCACCTGACCGTCGGGCGGCCCGGACACCGGGCGGTCGACGAGCGGGCGTGCGCGCGGTGCCGCGCCCCGGCCGTGGATCAGGACGGAACGGGTGTTCCCGGACACCCGGCCGTCTCGCTAGCGTGCGACCTGCGGGCCGACGCCGGTCCGCGGACGCCCGGACGGGGGAGCGGCCATGGACGAGACGACGGGTCAGGTCGACGAGGCGCGCAGCCCACGGCTCCCGCCCCGGTGGTTCGTCCGCACCGCCTGGGTGGTGCACCGTGCGCTGTACCGCGTCACGGGAGGGCGACGGGGGCTCTGGCGACCGCGGCCCGACCGGTGGGGGACGCTCGTGCTGCGCACGACGGGCCGCCGGTCCGGGCAGGAGCGGACGGTCATCGTCGCCTACGTGGAGGACGGGCCGAACCTCGTCACGCTCGCGATGAACGGGTGGGCCGCGCCCGAGCCCGCGTGGTGGCTCAACCTGCAGGCGAACCCCGACGCGACCGTCGTCCTCAAGGACGGCGAACGTCGGGTGCGGGCGAGGGCTGCGGCCGGTGCCGAGCGGGAGCGCCTCTGGGCGGAGTACCGCAAGCTCGACAAGGGCCTCGACGGGTTCGCGACGCGACGCCCGGCCGAGACCGCGGTGGTCGTGCTGGAGCCGCGGCGCTGACCGGGGGTCCGGCCGCGCCTGCGGCCGACGACGTCAGCCGCAGTAGTCGCAGACGCCGGTGGCCGGGAGGGTCATCGAGCACGTCGGGCAGATCGGCGCGACCCGCTCGGGGGCCGCGCTGCTCGCGCGCGTCGTCGTGCGGGGCGTCGACGTGCGCGTCGTGGACCGGGGGGCGCGCGCCGGCCGGGCGGCGGCGACGGGGGCCCGGGTCGCGACGGCGGGCTCGGTGACGTCGAACCCGCGCTTGCGCAGGACGGCGGCCGCGGCGTCGACGGCGACCTCGTCGGCGATCGCGAGGCGTCCCGTGGCGTACCGGTGGGCGACGCCGACGACCGCGCGCGGGTCGTAGACGCGCCCCTCGTGCAGCAGGGCATACCCGTCGTCGGGCGTGAACCCGTAGACGCCGAGGAAGTCGTCGCGACCGCGGGAGTCCTGCTCCCCGATCGCCTGGAGGATGTGCTGACGCGTCACGGCGGAGAACGTGGCCACGGTCCGAGCCTACGTCGCCCCGGCGGGTCCCCCGATCGCCGTAGCCGCCGTCGCGGTGGTGCGGGTGAAATCGGGGCGGGACGATCCGGGACGGATGGGGTGCGCGCCGCCGGAGCCCGCGCGTGGGCCGGGGGGAGGGCGCGGCCCGGATGTCCCGTCTCGTCGGAGTCGTCCTCCGGGGACTTGACGCGCGGGCTCGCGACGTGGCGCACGACGCGCGGCGAGGCCGTGGGCGTGGGTGGGCTCCGTACCTGCGGCGATGCCCCCGACGCGTCGTTCGCGGTGGCCGCACATCATGACGTGACCAGTGTGTGCAGCGCTGTGACCAGCGACGACGCGCGTCGACGGCGCCGCGAGACCGGATCACGGACGCGCGTCCAGCAGTCGGCGCCCGGGGCAACCGTCGCGCGCGTGCGCCGTGACACACTCGGCCGACGCGGCGACGGGGCGATGGCCGCACCACCACCCCGACCGTCGCGACACGCGCAAGGTCGCCGCCTGCCACGGGCGGCGCGAAGGAGTCCGGGGATGGTCGACGTCGAGGTCGCCGCACAGCGTGACGAGCCGGTCACGCCGTCGCCCGACGCTGCCCTCGACCAGGACGCCCCCGACGCACCGCACGTCCCCCTCGCGCGCGTGGTGCGGCTGGAGTCCGACGACGGCAACGCGGTCGCGTCCGGCTACCTGATCTCCCCGCGCCTCGTGCTCACCGCGCGCCGCGTGCTGGGACGCAACCTCCCGGTGGCCCGCCTGCGCCCGCCCGCGGGCGGGGTGACGCCCGAGTGGCTGTCCCGGCAGAACCTCCCCGTGCGACTCCGCGTGCGGGCCCTCGGCGACACGGGCGGCGCGCGGCTGCGGTCCGCGGCGCTGGTCTGGACGCACCCGCAGGCGGACGTCGCGCTGCTGCTGTGCACCGACGACGAACCCCTCGTCCCGTCCGCGGACGGCCTCACGACCGCGTGGTCCGAGCCCGACGAGGCGACCGAGTGCCTCACGGTCGGCTTCGCCGCCGGGCGCGCGGTCGCGCTCGACGAGGCCGACGGCGGCGCCGCCGCGAGCGAGCTCGGCATCGTCGTGCGGCCCGGCGCGCGGGCGCGGGCACGCGGCTGGTCGGTCGAGCTCGCGACCGCACCCCCGGGCGGGCCGCCCGGCGGCTCGTGGGCCGGGCACGCGGGCGGCGCGCTCGTCGCCGAGGACGTGCTGGTCGGCGTCCTGCTGAGCGACCCGCGGCCGGACCAGCCGAACGCGCCGGCGCTCCAGGTCGTGCCCGCGCGCAGGTTCGCCGACCACGCCGACATCGCGGGCTGGGTCACGGCGGACGCCGGTCCCGGCCGCTGGACGCAGTCGCCCGCGACGCCCGGGCAGCTCCGGCGGCGTCGCGAGCAGGACGCGCGCGCCGACGTCGACTGGCCCGTGTGCGTCGGGCACCCGCCCGCGCACGCCCCGGACCACGCCGCGCGCACCGAGCTGCTCGCGGCGCTCACCGACGAGGACGGCCGGCTGGCCGTCGGCACGACGACCCTGCTCGCGGGGCCGCCCGGGTACGGGGCGACCGCCGTGGCGGGTGCGCACGCGCACGCCATGTGGGACGCGGGCGACCTGGACCTGCTGGTGTGGGTGCCCGGCGCGACCCGGGACGGGATCCTCACGACGCTCGCCGCCGCCGACCGCGTCGTGCACCCCACCACGTCGAGCGGTGCCGACGAGGCGTCCGCGGCGGCGTTCCTTACGTGGCTCGCGTCGACGCGCCGCCGGTGGCTCGTCGTCCTCGACGGCGTCCCCGACCCCGGCCTGCTCACCGACCTGTGGCCGCGCGGCACGACCGGCCAGGTGGTGCTCACGAGCGAGAGCAACAACGTGCTGCCGCGGTCGGGCGGACGGGCCGTGGCGGTCGACCGGCTGTCGAGCGACGAGGCCGGCGCGTACGTCGAGACGGTCGCGCCGGACACCCCGACCGAGCTCGTCGAGCGGCTGGTCGACGACCTGGGCCGCGTCCCGCTGTCGCTCGCGCACGCGGTCGGTGACCTCCGCGTCGGTGGCGGGTCCGTCGAGCAGTACGTCGAGCGCCTCGCCGAGCGCCGCCGTGCGCTCGCGCTGCCCGACGACGGCGGCGCGGACGTGCCGGCCGCGGTGCTCGCGACGGGCACGCTCGCGGTCGACGAGGCGGACGCGCAGCAGCCGCTGGGCGTCGCGCAGCTCGTCCTGGTGCTCGTCAGCGTCCTCGGGCCGACCTTCCCCGTCGAGCTGCTGACGACCTCGGCCGCGGTCGCGGGCGTCGACGAGCTCGTGCGGCCGCGCACGTGGCGGCGCCGGTGGACGTCGACGACCGCGGTCGTCACCGCCGACGAGCTCCGGCAGGGGCTGGCGAACCTGTGCGCGGTGGGTCTCGCCTCGCTCGTCGACGGGGACGCGCAGGACGCGACCCTCGCCCGGGTGCACCCGCTCGTGCAGCGCGTGGCGCGCGAGCACCTCGACGACTCGACCGTGGACACCGTGCTGCGGACGGTCGCCGACGCGCTGCTCGAGGCGTGGCCGGCCGACGACGGCCTCGGGGACACGGCGCTGGTCGCGCACGTGTTCCGCTCGTGCGCGTCGACCGTCGCGTCGCTCGACGTCCGTGGCGTGCTGTGGGACCCCGACGGCCACCCCGTGCTGTGGGAGGCGGGGTCGAGCCTCACGCGCGCCGGGCTCGTGCAGGAGGCGGTCGCGTACTGGGAGCGCCTGGTCGACACCGCCGCGCGCTCGCTGCCGGAGGAGCACGTCGACGTGCTGACCGCGCGGAACAACCTCGCGCTCGTGCACCGTGAGGCCGGTCGCCTCGACCGCGCGATCCCGCTGCTCGTGAGCACGCTGGAGGACGCCGAGCGCGTGCTCGGCCCGGTGCACCGCGCGACGCTCACCAGCCGCAACAACCTCGCGATGGCGTACCGCGACGCGGGGATGCTCGAGCGCGCGCTCGAGATGCTGCAGCGCAACCTGTCCGCGTCGCGCCGGGCGCTCGGCGGCGAGCACCCGGACACGCTCGCGAGCCGCACGAACCTCGCGCTCGCGTACCGGGACGCGGGCCTGCTGGAGGAGGCGCTGCCCCTGCTGCTACGGGGCCTCGAGGACGCCGAGCGGATCCTCGGGCCGGACCACCCCGACACCATCGCGGTCCGCCGCGACCTCGGCCTGACGCACCGCCTCGCGCACCGCCCGGACCGGGCGTACCCGCTGCTGGAGCGTGCCCTCGCGGACCGGCAGCGCCTGCTCGGGCGGGACCACCCGGACACCCTGACCAGCCGCAACGACATGGCGCCGTTCCACCGTGACGCACGCCGGCTGGACCGGACGCTCCCGCTCCTGGAGGCGACGCTGCGCGACGCCGAGCGCGCGCTCGGGCCCGACCACCCGGTGACGCTGACGAGCCGCGGCAACCTGGCCCTGGCGTACCGCGACGCGCGCCGCCCCGACCTGGCCCTCCCGCTGCTGGAGCGCATGCTCGCCGACGCCGAGCGCACGCACGGCTACCAGCATGCCGACACCCTCACGAGCCGCAGCGTCCTCGCGCTGGCGTACCACGACGCCGGACGGCTGGACCGGGCGATCCCGCTGCTGGAGAGCACGTTCGCGGATCGCGAGCGCGTCCTCGGCCCGGACCACCCCGACGCGCTCACCAGCGCGAACAGCCTGGGCCTCGCGTACCGCGACGCGGGCCGGCTCCGGGACGCGGTGCGCGTGCTCGAGCGCGTCCTCGCGGACCGCCAGCGCGTGCTCGGTGCCGAGCACCCGGACACGCTCGCGACGCGCGGCGACCTCGCGCTCGTGCACCACGACGCGGGCCGCACCGACCACGCGCTCGCGCTGCTGGAGGCGACGCTCGCCGACCGCGCCCGCGTGCTCGGCCCCCTGCACCCCGCGACGCTGACCAGCCGCAACAACCTCGCCGTCGCGTACCGCGAGGCGGGCCGGGCCGAGGAGGCCGTGCCGCTGCTCGAGAAGACGTTCGCCGACCGTCAGCGCATGCTCGGGCCCGACCACGTCGACACCGCAGCGAGCCGCCAGCTCCTCATCGAGGTGTACCGCGAGGAGGACCGCCTCGACGACATCGTCGAGCTGCTCGAGCGCGCGTGCGTCGACGACGAGCGCATCCTCGGCCCCGACGACCCGCAGACGGCCGCGAGCCGCGCGGCGCTCGCGGAGGCGTACCGCGAGGCCGGTCGCGTGGACGACGCGCAGGCCGTCGAGTCGGGCCGACCGGTGGGCGTGTGGATGCCGGGCCGCAAGCGCGCGGTCCGCCGCATCCCGCGCCGTCAGACCGGCTGACTGGCCGGCGCGCGCGGTCGCCCGGCTCAGGCGCCGCTGCGGGCCAGGCGGTGCCGGTCGAGCCCGCCGAGGACGAGGTCGAGCGTGAACTCGAACTCCGCGCGGGTGTCGCAGACGGACAGGGCGCCGTCGGTCTCGTGCACGACGGAGGCGGCCATGCGCGCGAGGTTCGGCAGGTCGTCGCCGACGGCGGCGGTCCCGCCGGGGTCGGGTGCGAGGGTGTCGCCGTCGGGCTCGAACAGCTCGCGGGAGAAGCCGAGCAGCATGCTCCCGAGCGCGTGGATGGCGCGGTGCGCGAGGTCGTCGTCGAAGCCGGCCTCGGCGAGGGTCCCGACGAGCTGCTCGTAGACGGGCCAGACGGACGGCGGTGACGTCGTCTGCGCCGCGACGAGGCCGGGAGCCCACGGGTGGCGGAGCATGACGTCGCGCGCGGCGAGGCAGCGGCCGCGGACCGCGGCGTCCCAGGCCGGGGCGGTCACCGTGGCGGTGGCCTGCGCGACCTGCCGGAGCACCTCGTCGGCGAGTGCCGCGAGGAGCGCGTCCTTGCTCGGCACGTGGTGGTAGAGCGACATCGCCTCGCAGTGCAGGTCGGCGGCGACGCGCCGCATGGTGACGGCCCCGAGGCCGTCGGCGTCGGCGATCGCGACGGCGGCGGCGACGACGCGCTCGCGGCTGAGGGCCTCGCGGCCTGCTGGTGCGGACGAGGACGACGGTGGCGGCGGCGACAGGCGCGGCGACGACGGCATGACGAGCTCCCTTGTGACGGCCCGACCTTACGCTGTACGGTCGGCCTTACGACGTAAGTCTTACACCGTAAGGCTCGCATGACCCACCCAGGAGGACTCCCGTGACCACGCTCGCCGGCTCTGCGCACACCACGTCCACCGCCCCCGACCGGCGCGTCCCGCGCCGCACGGTGGTCGCCTCGCTGTGGCTCTTCGTCCTGCTCTGCTACCTGTACTGCGACGTGCTCACCCTCTTCCGGGCCGAAGACCTGCGGGCGGTCCTGTCGGGGGAGGTCGGCGGCGTCGTCATGACCGACGGGTTCCTGGTGGGGGCGTCGGTGCTCATGACGATCCCCATCGGGATGGTGCTCGTCAGCCGCGTCGCCGCGCACCGCGTCGCGCGCTGGGGGACCGTCGTCGCGGCGTCCGTCATGACGGTGGTGCAGGTGGCCTCGCTGTTCGTCGGCGAGGTCGCACCGCACTACGCGTACTTCTCCGCGATCGAGATCACGACGACCGTGGTGCTCGTCTGGTACGCCGCGGCCCGCTGGCGCGCCGACGACTGACGGGCGGTCGCGTCAGGGCACGAGGTCGGCGACCGCGCGGGCCAGCAGGATCGCCACCGCGAGGGCCGGTGCCGGCGCGGCGAGCGCGACCGTCGCGATCGAGCGCCACCGCGGGCCGACCTGACGGTGCGCCTGGAGCAGCCCGACGGGCAGCGCGACGAGCGCCGGCACGCACGACCACGTGAGCAGGATCGCGCCCGCCAGGTCGCCCCACGACGTCGGGTGCAGCCACCCGTCGACGAGGTACGCGGCGGCCCCGAGCACCCCGACCGCGGCGACGGTCGCGAGCAGCAGGGCGGTCCAGCCGAGGACGCGCGCCCACGGGTACGCGGCGCTCGGCGGGGCGACGACGATCGGCTCGGCCATGGGACTCCTCGCTGCGGCGGACGCCCGACGGGGCGGGCGGGACCTCGAGCGCTCCGGAGGCTACCGTGCCGACGACGCCCCGGTGCCCGGTTCGTACGGGATGCTGGGCGCAGGACCACGATCCTTCGAGGAGGACCCATGGACGTCGACGTCCGCCACCAGCCGACGAGGACGGTCGCCGTCGTGCGCCGGACCGTCCGCATGGACGAGCTCGCGGCCTTCTACGACACCGCGTACGGCGAGGTCGCGCGCACGGTCGGGGAGGCGGGCGCACGCGTCGCGGGACCGGCGCTCGGCTGGTACCACGGCATGCCGACCGACACGGTCGACGTCGCGGCCGGGTTCCCGGTCGAGGGGCTCGAGTCGGGTCCGCTCGGCGGGCGGGTCGAGGTCGTCGAGCTGCCCGGCGGGCCCGCGCTGGTCGGGCTGCACGTCGGCTCGTACGACGACCTCGGCGCCGCGTGGGCGGAGGTCGAGGCGGCCCGCGCCGAGCACGGGCGCCCGGGCCGCGGCGACTTCTGGGAGGAGTACGTGACCGACCCGTCGCCGAGCGGGGACCCGTCGCGCAACGAGACGCTGCTCGTCCTGCCGCTCGCCTGACCGCCGACGGGCGGGACCGGACCGGCCCCGCCCGCCCGCGCCGTCAGGTCGCGGGGACGTAGTCGAAGACGTCGGGGTCGGGACCGGTGCGCTCGTGGCGGTCGAGCGCGTCGATGTCCGCCATGTCGGTCGCCGACAGCTCGAAGTCGAACAGCGCGAAGTTCTCCTCCATGCGGCTGCGCGTCACCGACTTCGGGAAGACCACGTCGCCGCGCTGCACGTGCCAGCGGAGCGTGACCTGGGCGGGCGTGCGTCCCACCGACTCCGCGATCCGCAGCAGCACCGGGTCGTCGAGGACCTTGCCCTGCGCGATCGGCGACCACGCCTCGGTGACGATCCCGAGCTCCGAGTCCGCGGCGCGCGCCGCGTCGTTGCGCAGGTACGGGTGCACCTCGATCTGGTTGACCGCGGGCGTCACCGTCGTCTCGTCGCGCAGGCGGTGCAGGTGCGCGGGCTGGAAGTTCGACACCCCGATCGCGCGGGCCCCGCCGTCGGCGTAGATCTGCTCGAGCGTGCGCCAGCGCGCCACGTAGTCCGCGACCGTCGGCAGCGGCCAGTGGATGAGGAACAGGTCGACGTGGTCGGTGCCGAGCGCGTCGAGCGAGCGCTTGAACGCGTCGAGCGCGGCGTCGTGCTCGAGGTAGCCGTTGTTGAGCTTCGTCGTGACGAACACGTCGTCGCGGGCCAGCCCGGACTCGGCGAGCGCGGCGCCGACGCCGGCCTCGTTGCCGTACATCTGCGCGGTGTCGATGTGCCGGTAGCCGACCTCGAACGCCTCGAGCACGACGCCCTTCGTGTCCTCCGGCGGGACCTGGAAGACGCCGAAGCCGAGCTGCGGGATCTCGACGCCGTTGTTGAGCGTGAGGGTGGGCACGGTCATGGTGCTGCTCCTGTCGTGGGTGGGGGCTGCGTCCATCACAACGCGTCACGCCGTGCCGCGCACCCCGGCGCGGGGTGGTGCTGCGCGACCTGCGGCGCCGGGGCCGCGCGGTGCTCGGCGCGCGCCGTGTCACCGGGCGCTGGCAGGCTCGTGCCCGGTCGCGCTGCCGCGGCCGACGGCGGCTCGCGGGCCGGTGACCGAAGGGAGCACGACGTGGCCGAGGTGGTGCTGTTCCATCACGCGCAGGGGCTGACGCCAGGCGTGCAGACGCTCGCGGAGACGCTGCGCGCGGCCGGGCACACGGTGCACGTGCCCGACCTGTACGACGGGCGGACGTTCGACGACCTGGAGTCCGGCATCGGGTACGCCGAGCAGACGGGCTTCCAGACGGTCGTCGACCGGGGCGTCGCGGCCGTGCGTGGGCTGCCCGACCGGCTCGTCGTCCTCGGGATCTCACTCGGTGTCATGTCGGCGCAGACCGTCGCGCAGAGCCGGCCCGGGGTCGTCGGTGCGGTGCTCGTCGGGTCGTGCGTGCCGCCCGAGGCGCTCGGGTCGCCGTGGCCGGACCGGGTGCCCGTGCAGGTGCACGGCATGGACGCGGACCCGGTGTTCGTCGGCGAGGGCGACGTCGAGGCGGCGCGCGAGCTCGTCGACGCGGTCCCGGACGGCGAGCTGTTCCTGTACCCCGGCGACCAGCACCTGTTCGTCGACGCGAGCCTGCCCGCGTACGACGAGGACGCCGCCGCGCTGTTCCGCGAGCGGGTCCTGGCGTTCCTCGACCGCGTGGGCTGACGCGGGAGCGAGCCGCGGCTAGGCCGCACGAGTGACGCCCTGCCCCTGACGGGTGAGCCGGCGCGGTCGCGGGTCAACCGTGGCGCGCTGCCGTCGAAGGGACGGGCAGGAGGTGCGGCGAGCGCCCGCACCGTGAGGGAGCGTCATGCTGACCGCCGTCGACTGCACGGGCGGTACCTGCACGCCGTCCCCGGCCTACATGGCGGGCTACCTCGGGGCGTACCTGCTGATGTACGGCCTGGTCATCGGGGTGTCGGTCTGGATCTGCGTCCGCGTCGCGCGCAAGGCGGGGTACAGCCCGTGGCTGGGGGTGCTCGGCGTCATTCCCGTCGTGAGCCTCGTCGCGCTCCTCGTCTTCGCCTTCAAGGAGTGGCCGGTCGAGGCCGAGGTGCGGGCCCTGCGCGGACGCCTGCTCACCGCGCAGGCGCTCGCCGGCACGGGCGACCCGCGCGGCCGCCTCGCCGGACCGGGGCCCGGCCCGGGCGTCGGCTTCGGCGACCCGAGGTTCTCCTCCGCGCCGACCGTCCCGCTCTACACCGGGCCGGTGACGCCCGCCCCGGCGCCGCCCGGCGGCGCGTGGCAGCCGCCGCAGCCCCCGCCGCCCCAGCGGTGGTGACGCGCGCCGGGCGTGCCTACGGTGACCGGGCGCGCTGAAGACGACGGCGCCCCCGCCACCGCGAGGAGGCAGACGTGTCCGAGAGCACCCTCACCGGTCGCCGGGTCCTGGCGATCGTCACGAACTACGGCGTCGAGCAGGACGAGCTCGTCGTGCCCGTCGACCACCTGAGCGACCAGGGCGTCGACGTCACGGTCGCCGCGCAGTCGAGCGACCCCGTGCAGACGCTGGTCGGCGACAAGGACCCGGGCCGCACCGTCACGCCCGACACGACTTTCGCGGACGTCGACGCCGGTGACTACGACCTGCTGCTCGTGCCGGGCGGCACGATCAACGCCGACAACCTGCGGCTCGACGAGCAGGCCGTGGGTCTCGTGCGGGCGTTCGCCGCCTCGGGTCGTCCCATCGCCGCGATCTGCCACGGACCGTGGGCGCTCGTCGAGGCGGGCGTGCTGGGCGGCGTGACGCTCACGTCGTACCCGTCGCTGCGCACCGACGTCCGCAACGCGGGCGGCGAGTGGCGCGACGAGGAGGTCGTGACCGACGACGCGGGCGGCTTCGCGCTCGTCACGTCGCGCACCCCCGACGACCTGCCCGCGTTCCTGCCGGCGGTCGACAAGGTGCTGTCGGCGCAGGTCGCGCGCAGCTGACCGCCGCGCGGGGTCGGCGCGAGGCCGGCCCCGCGTCAGCGCGGGGGCGTCGGGCGTCGGCGCGCGGCACGTCGGGCGTCATCGCGTCACGTCGGGCGTCATCGCGTCCGACGGCAGCCTGCCAGGGGTGTCAGCGGGCCGAGCGTCGCGCGAGGAGCGTCGTGACGACCGGGGCGGCGACCGCGACGACGGACGCGACCGCGGCGGCACCCGCGACGACCGCGTCCTGCGGTGCGCCCGAGGTGCGGCCGACGGCGATCCACGCGAGCCCCCACGCCATCGCCAGCCCGATCCCGACCGCGAGGACCGGGCGGGTCCGCGCGAACACGGCGTACGCGACCGCGAGCGCGGCCGCGAGCGTCAGCACGACGACGGACCACGCGGTCGCGCCGAGGCCGAGGCCGCCGACGTCGAGCACGACGAGCGTCGCGGCGATGTTCGCGAGCGTCGCGACGCTCACCCAGCCGAGGTAGAGCCCGATCGTGCCGTCGGTGACGACGGCCTGCGCCGCGCTCTCGGGGGGCATGCGGACCAGCCGGACGAGCAGGACCGCGAGCACCGCCAGCAGCGTCGCGATGACGACGACCGAGCCGACGACCCACCCCTGCTGGACGACGCCGATCCACACCGCGTTGAGGACCATCGACGCGAGGACCCACCAGCCCGTCGCCCGCAGCCGCGGCCGGGCGCCCTGTCCGGGCAGCGCCTGGTAGACGGCGTACGCGAGCAGGCCGAGGTAGATGACCGACCAGATGCGGAACGCCGGGTTGTCCGGGGCCAACGGGGTCGCGTCCGCGGAGAGCGCGCCGCCCGCCGCGTCCTCGACCTGCTGCCCGCCGAACGCCCCGGAGCCGAGCGCGGCACCGGCCATCGCGAGGAGCGCGCCGACGACGACCACGACCTGACGGACGCGGTCGGACGACGTCGGGGCGAGCGGTGCGGACCGGGGCACGGTGACGGACGACATGCCCCCACCCTGCCGACACCGTCGCGGTCCGGCATCCGCTGGCGTCCCGCACCGTCGCCGATGCGCGGCGCCGACGTCCCGGGCGTCGTCGACGACGCGTGCCCGGGACGCCGGCCGCGTCGTCAGCTGCGGTCGATCAGGTCGCGCCAGGCCTCGTAGTGCTGGACGGCGATGCCGCGGAACCACGTCTGGCCGGCGAGCGCGACGGCGACCTCGTGCGCCTCGCGCTCGAGCGCCTGCGCGCCGTCGTCGTAGAACGTGAACTCGGCGCCGCCGGCGACGGCGGGGGTGTCGGTCTCGAGCCCGATCGTGTACGGGATCGCGGCGGCCTCGGCGGCGGCGACCGCGGGGGCCGACTTGGCGAGGATGCCCGTCTGGCCCTCGGCGTGGTCGATGAACGTCACGATGCCGACACGGTCGACGCGCGTGAGCACGTCGTCGAAGAGCGTGCCGGTGCCGTCGGGGCTCGCGACGGTCGTGAGCCACCAGGGCGCGTCGACGGCGAGGTCGACGCCCGCGGGCATCGCGGCGCGCACGACGTCGAGCATGTGCAGCCACTGCGCGCTCGCGGCCTGCGGGTCGGCCTGCCACGCGGGCAGCGTCCAGGGCTCGACGTCGAGCTGCACGTGCGTGACCGGGCGGTCGTGGGTCGCGGCGGTCATCCACTGCACGGCGAGCGCGGGGTTGTCGAGCCAGGGCGCGTCGCCGCCGAGCACGCCCGCGTCGATGCCCGCGGCGTCGAGAGCGACGAGCGTGTCGGTCATCCAGGTGGCGACAGGGCCCTCGTCGGAGGCCCAGGGAGCGGACACGTGGATCGTCTCCAGGCCGTGCTCCTGGGCGAACGCGACGACGCCGCCCGGCGTGGCGAACGCGTAGCCGGTTCCACGGCCGTCCTGTGCGGGGTCGACCGAGTTGTCCCAGAGCCACATCGCGGTGATCGCGGACACGGACGTCACCTCCTCGGCGTCAGCCTGCCCGGCGGTGGTCGTGGGTGCATCACCGGTGCCGTCGGCGGCGGACGCGACGGCGGGGGCGAGGACGCCGAGGATCGCGGAGGTCGCGACGACGGCGCCGGTGGTCAGGGTGCGGCGGGTGAGGGCTCTCATGGTGGTCCCATCGGTTTCGGGCGCGCGGATGTGCGCGGAAGACAGGGGTGTCTGACTATTGTCACTCATCCGGGTGACTTTCGGCAGTCCTTCGGCCCTGGTGCTGGACGTCGGTCCAGGTCGCGCGTGGATGACAGGGCGACGGAGCCGCTCTCAGCCGGCCGCGTCGAGCAGCCGCCGCCCCAGCGCCCGCGTCGTGTCGCGCAGCTCTGGGCAGCCGATCACGCGGTAGCGCGCGGGCGTGCGGACCAGCTGCTCCGCGTACCACCACGGGTTGCTGGTGCTTCCGACCAGGCGCGTCGTCCGTTCGTCGACCGCCGTGAGCCGGCCGAGCGCGGGGGAGACCCAGCGCGCGACGTCGTCGAGCGGCGCGTCGATCTCGACCTCGGTCGCGTACTCCCAGCCCGTCGCGAGGTTCTCCTCGAGCAGCGCGACCGGGTCGAGGTCCGCGGGCGGGGTGAACGCCTCGTCCAGCACGGTCGCGGCGCGCACCCGGTCGACGCGGTACGCGCGCACCTCGTCGCGGGCGGTCCGGCACAGCAGGTACCAGCGGCTGTGCCGCACGACGACGGACCACGGCTCGACGTCGGCGTCCCACTCGGTGCCGTTGCCCGACCGGTAGGTGAGGTGGATGCGCCGGTGCTCGGCACAGCCCTGGACGAGCACCGCGGTGGTCGCGGGGTCGGGCCGCGCGGCCGACCGGTCGGGCGCCGGAGCCGTGGTGCGGCGCACCACCTCGGCCTGCGCGGCGACCCCCGCCGGCAGCGCACGGACGAGCTTGCCGAGCGCCGCGCCGACGGGGCCGGTCGGGTCGCCCGCCTCGTGGTGCCCGTCGAGCGCCGCCATGACCAGGGCGAGGGCCTCCGCCGCGCTGAACGTCACCGGCGGCAGGCGCACGCCGCGTCCGAGGCGGTACCCGCCGTACCGGCCGCGCGTCGACTCGACCGGGATCTCGGCCTCACGCAGCACGCCGACGTACCGGCGGGCGGCGCGCTCGGTCACGCCGAGCTCGCCCGCGAGCTCCTCGGCCGTGATGCCGGGGTGGCCCTGGATGAGCTCGAGCGTGCGCAGCGCGCGGGCGGTCGGGCTCACGTCGGGCACCGGATTCTCCAAGCGGAAGCAGAACGTCCGGTATCAACCCTAGCGTCGCCGTCATGACCCAGAACACGCTCGACACCCGGATCACCGAGCCCTCCGCGACCGCCGACGAGACCGAGATGCTGCTGTTCTCGCTCGAGCGCGCCCGCGCGCAGTTCGCCTGGAAGGTCGGCGGCCTCGACGCCGACGCGCTGCGCCGCCCCTTCCCACCGTCCGCCATGACGCTCGGCGGCCTCGTCAAGCACCTCGCGCTCGTCGAGGAGATGAAGATGGCCGAGTTCGTCGACGGCGAGCACCTCACCGAGCCCTGGCGCCAGGAGAACTTCCAGGCCGACCCCGAGTGGGACTGGCACTCCGCCGCGCACGACACGCCCGACGAGCTCTACGCGCTGTGGCAGCGGGCCGTCGCGCGCTCGCGGGCCGGGTGGGCCGCCGCCCTGGAGCGCGGTGGGCTCGACCAGCCGTCGCTGTTCACGGCGCCCGGGGGCTGGTCGCCCAACCTGCGCCGCGTCCTCGTCGACCTCATCGACGAGTACTGCCGCCACACCGGCCACGCCGACCTGTTCCGCGAGGCGGTCGACGGGCTGGTGGGGGAGGACCCGCCGCAGCCGTCGCAGCCGTGATGCGGTCGGCCCGACCGCGGCGTCCGCGCGGTCCGCCAGGATGGGCGCATGAGCGTCATCGACGAGCAGGGCCGCCCGGAGCCGCCGGTCGCCGCCGACGAGGTCTCGACCCTGCTGGGGTTCCTCGACTTCCACCGCGCGACACTGCGCTGGAAGACCGCCGACCTCGACGCCGGCGGACTGGCCGCGCGGCTCGCGCCCACCGACATGACGCTCGGCGGGCTGCTCAAGCACATCGCATGGGTCGAGGACCAGTGGTTCGGCGTCCGCCTGCACGACGAGCCCACCGACGAGCCGTGGGAGGTCGCCGACTGGGACGCCGACCGCGACTGGGAGTGGACGTCCGCCGCCGTCGACTCGCCGCACGAGCTGCGGGCGCTGTGGGAGGGAGCCGTCGAGCGGTCCCGCGTGCGGACCGAGCGCGCCCTCGCCGACGGCGGCCTCGACACCCTCGCCCGGCGACCGTCGTCCGACGGCACCACCCCGTCGCTGCGCTGGATCCTCGTCCACATGATCGAGGAGTACGCACGGCACAACGGCCACGCCGACCTGCTGCGCCAGTCCGTCGACGGGCTCGTCGGGGAGTAGCCCGCGTGGCGTGCAGCGTCCGGGCGGGTCGAACCGGGATGATTCCGCCGTGCCGCTGCTCGCTGCGCCTGTCGTCCTGCCCGGTCGGTGGGGCGTGCGCCCCCAGCCGTCGCTCACCGCCGACGGTCTCCTCCTGCGGCCCTGGACGCCCGCCGACGTCCCGACCGTCCGCGCCGCCTACGACGACCCCGCGATCCGCTGGTGGCACGCGCGGTCCATGTCCGACGACGACGAGGCGCTCGCCTGGGTCGACGCGAAGAACGCCGCGTGGCGCGACGAGCGGGCCGTGGAGTGGGCGGTCGTCGTCGCCCCGACGCGGGCCGCGAACTCGGACCGGCCCGGAGCACCCGCGCACCTCCCGGAGCCGGCACCCGCCCCAGCCTTGGCGCCGTCGTCGGCTGCCGTGCCGGCGCCCCCCCGCGTCCTGGCCCCGGCCGGCGCACCGGTCCTCGCGCTCGCGGGCGTCGGCGCCCACGTCCGGCCGTCCTCGGTGCCCGGCGACGCGTCCGGCGGGACGCCCGTCGCGCCGACCTCGGGACCCGTGCCGCACGCCGCGCCGAGCTCGGGACCCGTGCCCCGTGCCGTGCCGCCTCGCCACCTCGCCGGGCCGCCGCTGCGCCGGCTCGACGCACCCCCGGCCGGCACGGTCGTGGGCCGCGTCGCGCTCACCAACCTCGACCTCTACGAGGGCGTCGGTGCGCTCACCTACTGGGTCGTGCCGGCCGCGCGCGGCCACCGTGTCGCCGTGCGCGCGGGTGCGGAGGCGCTGCGCTGGGCGTTCGAGGAGCTCGGCCTGCACCGCGTCGAGGTCGAGCACTCGACGCGCAACGACGCGTCGTGCCGGGTCGCGGACCTGCTGGGCTGCCGGGCGGAGGGCGTCCGCCGCGGCCACGCGCTGCACGCCGACGGCCACCACGACATGCACCTGCACGCCCGCCTCCGCACCGACCACCCTGACCGACCAACCCGACCGGCACCTCAGGCCGGGCCGCCGCAGACCGAGCACCCCTGACGGCGACCACCACTGACGGCGACCACCCCTGACGGCGACCACCACTGACGGCGGCCACCACTGACGGCGACCACCACTGATCGGGCGACGCGTCTCTGCCTCCCCCTCGCGCCATGCCCGCCGCCTCCATCCCGCCGGCCGCGCCGCCGAGCACAACACCGCGCGCGTCGCGAGTCCTGCGAGCGCGCCTGATGTTGTGCTCGACGTGCGCCGACGGTCGTCAGCGGGTGATGAGCCGGGTCACGACGTCGTCAGGCGGGTGCGGAGCGCGGCGAGCTGGGCGTGCAGGGCGTCCGGGACGCGGTCGCCGAAGCCCGCGAGGAAGTCCTCCGTGAGGTCCGCCTCGACCGACCACGTCGCGGGGTCGACGTCGAGCAGCGCGGCCAGGTCGTCGTCGGGCAGGTCCAGGCCGGACACGTCGAGCGCGTCGGGCGCGGGCAGCAGGCCGACCGGGCTGGGCACCGCGCCGACGTCGGTGCGCACGCCGCGCGCCCGGTCCACCTGCGCGACGATCCACGCGAGCACGCGGATGTTCTCGCCGAACCCGGGCCACAGGTAGCGGCCCGACGCGTCCTTGCGGAACCAGTTGACCTGGAACATCAGCGGCCGCGTCGCGGGGTCGAGCGTCTGCCCGACGCGCAGCCAGTGCGCCCAGTGATCCGCCATGTCGTACCCGCAGAACGGGAGCATCGCGAACGGGTCGCGGCGCAGCTCACCGACGGTCCCCTCGGCGGCGGCGGTCTGCTCGGAGGAGATCGTGGCGCCGAGGAAGACGCCGTGCTCCCAGTCGTGCGCCTGCACGACGAGCGGGACGTTGGTGGCGCGGCGGCCGCCGAACACGATCGCGTCGAGCGGCACGCCGTCGGGGTCCTCCCACGTGTCCGCGATCGTCGGGCACTGCGCCGCGGCCACGGTGAACCGCGAGTTGGGGTGCGCCGCAGGGCGGCCCGAGTCGGGCGTCCACGGCTGCCCGGTCCAGTCGACCAGACCCTCGGGCGGCTCGGGCGTCAGCCCCTCCCACCAGACGTCGCCGTCGGGCGTGAGGGCGACGTTGGTGAAGATCGTGTCCCGGTCGAGCGTCGCGATCGCGGCCGGGTTGGTCGCGACGGACGTGCCGGGCGCGACGCCGAAGAACCCGGCCTCGGGGTTGATCGCCCGCAGCGTCCCGTCGGGACCGGGGCGCAGCCACGCGATGTCGTCGCCGAGCGTCTCGACGCGCCACCCGGGCAGCGTGGGCGTGAGCATCGCGAGGTTCGTCTTGCCGCACGCCGACGGGAACGCGGCGGCGACGTGGTATCGGCGCCCCTGCGGCGAGGTGACGCGGACCAGCAGCATGTGCTCGGCGAGCCAGCCCTCGTCGCGGCCCATGACCGACGCGATGCGCAGCGCGAAGCACTTCTTGCCCAGCAGCGCGTTGCCGCCGTACCCGGAGCCGTACGACCAGATCTCGCGCGTCTCGGGGAAGTGGGCGATGTACTTCGTGTCGTCACACGGCCAGGGGACGTCCGGGCGCTCGGTCCCGTCGGCGGTGCGCAGCGGCATGCCGACCGAGTGCACCGCGGGGACGAAGGGCGCCCCGCCGTCGACGAGGTCGACGACCGCCCGGCTGACGCGCGTCATCGTGCCCATGCCGACGACGACGTACGGCGAGTCGGTGAGCTGCACCCCGACCTGCGAGATCGGGCCGCCGACGGGTCCCATCGAGAACGGGACGACGTACATCGTCCGCCCGCGCATCGACCCGGCGAACACGCCCGCGAGCTCGGTGCGCATCGCGTCGGGGTCGCGCCAGTTGTTCGTCGGTCCGGCGTCGGCCTGCGACCGCGAGCAGATGAACGTGCGCGACTCGACGCGCGCCACGTCGGACGGGTCGGACCGCGCGAGGTAGCTGCCGGGCCGCAGGACCGGGTCGAGCGGCAGGAGCGTCCCGGTCTCGACCATGCCGGCGATGAGCGACGCGCGCTCCGCGTCGGACCCGTCGCACCAGACGACCGCGTCGGGCTCGGTGAGGTCGGCGACGTCGGCAACCCACGCGCGCAGGTCGCGCACGGGGGCGTCGGTGCGGGCGGGCGGCAGCGTGGTCACGGTCATCGGGTGCTCCAGACGAGGACGAGGGGACGAAGGAACGTCTCCCTTCGATCCTCACGTCAAAGCCGTAGCGTCTGCCGACCGCTGGCGGTGTCAAGTTCGGGCGTTCTTGACATATGGTGAAGGGATGAGCAACGTCCCGGCCGCGGACGCCCTGACCCTCGGACGGCGGCTGCGCCACGCCCGCACGTCGCGCGGCATGACCCTCGACCAGCTCGGCAAGGCGGTCGGCGTGACCCCGAGCCTGCTCTCGCTGATCGAGAACGGACGCCGCGAGCCGCGCCTCGCTCTGCTGCGCGACCTCGCCGACGCGCTGGGCGTGACCGTCCCGGACCTGCTCGACGACGAGCCGCCCACGCGCCGCGCCGCGCTGGAGATCGCCCTCGACCGCGCCCAGCAGACGCCGGAGTTCGCGCAGCTCGGCCTCCCGACGGTCCGCCCCAACCGCAGCCTGCCGACGCCCGTCCTCGAGCAGCTCGTCGGCCTGCACGCCGAGCTCACCCGCCGCGCGACCGAGGCCGTCGCGACGCCCGAGGAGGCCCGCCGCGTCAACACGCAGCTGCGCCTCGAGCGGCAGGCCCGCGACAACTACCTGCCCGACCTGGAGGCGCTCGCGGAGGACATGGCCCGCCGCGCCGGGTACACGTCGGGCGCCCTCACGCACCGCACGGTGTCGCGCATGGCCGAGCAGCTCGGCTTCACGATCCGGCACGTCGACGACCTGCCGCACTCCACCCGGACCGTCACCGACCTCGAGAACGGCCGCATCTACCTGCCGCCCGCGTCGACCCCCGGTGGGCACGGCCTGCGCTCCCTCGCCCTGCAGGCCATCGCCCACCGCGTCCTGGGCCACGAGCGGCCGACGTCGTACGAGGCGTTCCTGCGCCAGCGCCTCGAGATCACCTACTTCGCGTCGTGCTGCCTCATGCCGCAGTCGGCGGCCGTCGGCTTCCTCGAGGAGCGCAAGCGCGCGAAGGACCTCGCGATCGAGGACTTCCGCGACGCGTTCGGCGTCACGCACGAGGCCGCCGCGCAGCGCTTCACCAGCCTCGCGACGCACCACCTCGGCATCCGCGTGCACTTCCTGCGCGTCGCCGAGGACGGCGCGATCTTCCGCGCCTACGCCAACGACGGCCTCGTCCTGCCGACCGACGTGACGGGCGCGATCGAGGGTCAGATGGTGTGCCGCCGTTGGGGCGTGCGCCGGGCGCTCGCCCGCCGCGACCAGGCCACCGAGTCGTACCAGCTCACCGACACCCCGGCCGGGACCTTCTGGTGCTCGACGCAGACGGGTTGGGCGACGACCGGCAAGGTCGCGCTCGCCGTCGGCGTGCCGTTCGCGTCGGCGACGTGGTTCCGCGGTCGCGACACGACCGTCCGGCACCGCTCGACGTGCCCCGACGAGGCCTGCTGCCGCCGCCCGCCCGCGGACGCCACCGCCCGCTGGGCCGACGCGTCGTGGCCCAGCGCGCGCATCCACCAGCAGGTCTTCTCCGCCCTGCCGACCGGCGCGTTCCCCGGCGTCGACGCGACGGAGGTCTACGCCTTCCTCGACCGCCACGTCCAGCAGGACCCCGACGCCGGCTGACGCCCCGCCCCGCGCGACCCAGTAGGTGAGCGCACCGACGCCCTCGTAGAGGTCGAGGTTGGTGAGCGCGACGCGGCCCACGAC
>NZ_JAPESW010000048.1 GCF_028527925.1 Cellulomonas fimi | reverse complement strand
CGCGTCATGGGGGTGCGTGGGCACAGTGGGTGCCCCGGTGAGGAGGACTGACATGGCCCGCTACCTCGTGATGCTCCGCGGCGACCAGGCGACGTGGGACGCGTGGACCGACGCCGACATGGAGCGCAACTCCGCGCGGCACCAGCAGCTCGCGCGCCTCGCACCGGGTCGTGGGCACGTGATCGTCGGTGGGGAGGAGCTCACGCACTCCGGCAGCGCGCTCGTCGTGCGGCGCAGCGCCGACGGCTCCGGCACCGTGAGCGACGGCCCGTACGCCGAGCTCGTCGAGCAGGTCGGCGGGTACTACCTCGTCGACACCGACGACGTGCGCGACCTCGCGGCGCTGCTCGCCGAGACGCTGTCCGAGGGCGTCGAGATCCGCGGCTTCGTCGACCACTCCGCCGACGTCCCCGCGCCGGACGCGAGCCTCCCGGCCTGAGCAGCACGCGCGGCGACGCAGCCGCCACCGCTCCGACGGGCGCGCGGCTCCCGCCCGAGCGCTGGACCAGGCGCCGGGACGGAACGGGCCCGCGGTCGCCGGTGCGACGCTACGGTGCGGTCAGGCGGCGCCGTGGCCGCCCGTCACCGTGCGTGGTGGCCGACGAGAGGAGCCCGCCGTGGACCTGCCCCGACTGTCCGCCGTCCAGATGTTCTGGTGGAGCGTCGGCCTGCTGGTCGGCGGCGCGGTCGTCAACGAGGTCCTCACGCGGTCCGGCTGGTTCTTCCGAGGCGGCTCCGGGGTGATGCTCGTCGCCACGCTCATGAACCTCGCGCAGACGTTCGGCGTCACCGGCATCGTCGGGGCGTTCGTCGTGCGCGCGCTCGAGCCGCGGCACGTGGCGCGCGAGGCACCGCACAACGTCGACCGGGAGCAGAACGTCTGATCCGGGCGACCGGCCGCAGCCACCTGGACGTCTCGTCCGGCCCCGACGGGCGGGTCAGAGGACCGCGGTGACGACCAGCAGGACGGGCAGCGCGAGCAGGGTCGTCACGAGACCGGCGTCGCGGGCGAGCGCCTGGCCGCGGCCGTACTGGATCGCGTAGACGAGCACGTTCTGGGCGGTGGGCAGCGCCGCCATCGCGACGACGGCGAGCCGCGCCTGCCCGTCGAGCCCGAACGCGGTCGCGACGAGCGCCGCCAGGACGGGGTGGACGACGGACCGCAGGACGACCGCGAGCGCGAGGTCGGGGCGTGGTGCGCGCTCGCGGTCGGCGGCGGGCACCGCGAGCGACATGCCGAACGTGAGCAGGGCGAGCGGCGCGGCGGTCGCGCCGACGAGCTCCAACGGGCCGTAGACGACGTCGGGCAGCTCCCACGGGAGCGCGGCGAGGGCGAGGCCGGTGAGGGTGCCGACGATGATCGGGTTCGTGAGCGTGCGTCGCAGGGTCGCGCGGAGCGCGGCGGCGGCGCGGCGCGGACCCGTCGTCGGGGACGGGCTGGTCCCGTCGTCCGGTGAGAGGTCCTGGGCGGTGGCGTCGCGGGCCGTCGCGGCGGACGCGGGACGCGCGGCGGGCTGCGGTGAGGTCGCGCCGGTGCCGTCGCGGTGGGCGTCGAGGACGGTGAAGGCGACCGGCGCGAGCACGAGCAGCTGGAAGAGGAGCGTCGGGACGGCGGCGACGGGGTCGCCGAGCAGGAACACGGCGAGCGCGAGGCCGAGGTTCCCGGCGTTGACGTAGGACGACGCGAGCGTGCCGATGGTGACGTCACCCGCGCCGCGGCGGAGCACGAACCGCAGGACGAGCGCGGCGACGACCGCGACGCCGGCGGTGCTGGTCCAGGTCGCGAGCGCCGCGCGGGACGCGAGGACGTGGAGGTCCGTCCGCCCGATGCTCACGAGCAGGAGGGCGGGGGTGGCGACGGTGAAGACGAGCCGTGCGAGGACCGCGGAGGCGTGCGGTCCGAGGACGCGGAGCCGGCCGAGCACCCAGCCGGCGACGACGACCGCGGTGAGCGTGCCGAGCGCGGTGAGGACGGCGCCCATCAGGTCCGGTCGCTCGTCGGGTGCACGCCTCCCATCCTGTCACGCCGTCCAGGTGTCGGAAAGCGCTTGCCTGCGCAGGTGTCGCCGTGTCACGATCGACGTCGGCGGTTCCCGACGACGGGTCCGCCCGCACGGCCCCGCGCAGGTCCGCACGCCCTCCTCGGCGTCGGCGCGTGCCCGGGGTGAGCACCGACTCGACAGGAGAAGGCGACGATGCCGGCAGTCGCACTGGTGACCGGGGGGAACAGGGGCATCGGCCTCGGGATCACACGGCGGCTGCTCGCCGACGGGTACGCCGTCTCCATCCTCGCGACGCGCGAGGAGCCCACCGAGGTCCTCGCCGAGCTCCGCGAGACCGCCGGTGCCGACGACCGCGTCCGCTACGTCCGCGGCTCCGTCGCCGACCTCGACGACCACCGCCGCTACGTCGACGACGCCGTCGACGCGTGGGGCCGGCTCGACGTGCTCGTCAACAACGCGGGCGTCGCCCCGACCGTCCGCGCCGACGTCCTCGAGGCCGGCGCCGAGTCGTTCGACCGCGTCCTCGGCATCAACCTGCGCGGCCCGTACTTCCTCACGCAGACGTTCGCGAACCGCGTCATCGCGCTGCGCGGCCCGCTCGACGCGCTGCCCGAGCCGCCCGCCGGGCCGGTCGCGACCGTCGTCAACGTGTCGTCCGTGTCCGCGACGACCGTCTCGACCAACCGCGGCGACTACTGCGTCTCCAAGGCCGGCGTCGCGATGGCCACGCAGCTCTACGCGGCACGCCTCGCGCCCGAGGGGATCGTCGTCTACGAGGTGCGGCCCGGCGTCATCGCGACCGACATGACCGCGGGCGTCGCGTCGAGGTACGACGCGCTGTTCGAGGGCGGCCTCGCGCCGATCGCCCGCTGGGGGCGTCCCGCCGACGTCGCCGGTGCCGTCGCGATCCTCGCGTCCGGCCAGACGCCGTACTCGACGGGCGAGGTGTTCCACGTCGACGGCGGCATGCACATCCCCGTCCTGTGACCGACCTCCCCGACGCGGCGAGGACGCCGAGCACGGACAGCACGACCAGCGCGACGACGACGAGGACGCAGCGATGAGCCACACCACCCGCCACGAGCCCGAGACCGTGCGCATCGGCGGCCACGACGTGCCCGTCGTCACCGCACGGACCGTCGTCGTCGGCACCGGCTCCGCCGGGTTCAGCGCCGCCGACCGGCTGTGGGAGCTCGGCCACGACGACGTCGTCATGGTCGCCGACAAGGTCAACGCCGGCGCGTCCCGCAACGCCGGCTCCGACAAGCAGACGTACTACAAGCTCACGCTGTCCGGCGGCGACGGCGACTCCGTGCGCGAGATGGCCGAGACGCTCTACGCGGGCGGCGCGATGGACGGCGACAACGCGCTCGCGGAGGCCGCGCTGTCCGCGCGCGGGTTCCTGCGGCTGTGCGACCTCGGCGTGCCGTTCCCGCAGAACCGGTTCGGGGAGTTCATCGGCTACAAGACCGACCACGACCCGCGCCGTCGGGCGACGTCCGTCGGGCCGTACACGAGCCGGTCCATGGTCGAGCAGCTCGAGAAGAAGGTGCACCGCAACGGCACGCGCATCTTCGACGAGTGCCGCGTGGTGGACGTCGTCGTGCGGCCCGTCGGTGCGCGAGGTGCGACGTCGGACGCCGCGCCGCGGACGGCGTCGGACGCGACCGCGGACTCGTCGGTCGGCGCCGTCCCCGTCGACGACGCCCCCACCGCCGCCGAGCGCGAGACCGAGGTCGTGGGCCTGCTCGTCCTGCGCACGGACGTCCCGCACGACGGCGAGCGGTCGCCGTTCCTGCTGTTCCGGTGCACGAACATCGTCTACGCGACCGGCGGGCCTGCCGGCATGTACGCGACGCGCGTCTTCCCGAACGGCCAGTGGGGCGCGTCGGGGGCCGCGTACCGCGCGGGCGTGCACGGCAAGAACCTCACCGAGTGGCAGTTCGGGCTCGCGTCGACGCACCCGCGGTGGAACGTCTCCGGCACGTACATGCAGGTGATCCCGCGGTTCGTGTCGACCGACGCCGACGGCGGCGACGAGCGCGAGTTCCTCACCGAGGCGATCGGCGACTACGGGCGGCTCCTGTCGCTCGTCTTCCTCAAGGGCTACCAGTGGCCCTTCGACATCCGGAAGGCGCTCGACGGGTCGTCGCTCGTCGACCTGCTCGTCTACCGGGAGACCGTCCTGCGCGGTCGGCGCGTGTTCCTCGACTTCCGTCGCAACCCGGTCCAGGACGACTTCGACCCGAGCGCGCTGTCGCCCGAGGCGTACGAGTACCTCGACCGCGCGGGTGTCCTGTTCGGGACGCCCGTCGAGCGCCTGCGCCGCATGAACGAGCCCGCCTACCAGTTCTACCTGCAGAAGAACCCGTACGTGGACCTCGAGACCGACCTGCTCGAGGTCGACGTGTGCGCGCAGCACAACAACGGCGGGCTCGTCGTCGACGCGTGGTGGCAGTCCAACGTCACCGGCTTCTTCCCCGTCGGCGAGGCGGGCGGGGCGCACGGCGTCTACCGGCCCGGCGGCGCGGCGCTCAACAGCGGGCAGGTCGGTGCGACGCGCGCGGCGCAGCTCATCGCGGCCCGGCGGTCGGTCGACCCCGTCGCGCTCGGGGCGTTCGAGGACGCGGCGGCGCCGGTGCTCGACGCGGCGGTCGACCTCGTCGCGCGGGCGTCGGGACGGGCGGCCGCCGGTGTGGCCGACAACACCGGTGACCTGCTGCGCGACGTGCAGGTGCTCATGAGCGCCAAGGCCGGTCCGGTCCGGTCGGCCGCGTCGATCCACGAGGCCCTGGTGCAGGTGCACGAGTGGCTGTTGTCGTACTCCGACCTGGTCACCGCGGACGCCTCGTCACGCCGCTCCGTCAACCGCACCTTCCTGGTCCGCGACATCCTCACCAGCGCCTACGTGTACCTGTCCGCGATGGCCGACTACGTCGCCCACGGCGGCCGGTCACGCGGCTCCGTCCTCTACAGCGACCCCGAGGGGACGCTGCCGCGCGTCGGGTACGGCCCGGCCGCCGACGACGAGCTCGACCTGCCCGACGTGTTCCGGTTCCGGCTCGACGGCGGCGCGCTCGACGACGTCGTCCAGGAGGCCGGGTGGGTGCCGCCCGCGTCCGAGACACCGGGCGTCGACTGGTCGCCCGTCGTCGAGCGGAAGTCCGACGACCCCGCGGGCCTGCCCGTCTTCCGCTGGCGGCCGCGGCGGCCCATCCCCGAGGACGACGACTTCTTCGAGAACGTGTGGCGCGAGTTCCGCGCGCACGGGAACGTCTACTGATGACGACGGCGACCGCACGCGTCGCACCGCTGGGCGTCGTGGTGCCCCTGCCCGACGAGCGCGTCGAGGTCCGCGGTGCCGCGTGGCTCGAGACCACCGACCGCGGTGTGCTGCCGCACCGGTTGCCCGCGTGGACGCGCGCGCAGTTCCCCGACCGGTTCGTCGCGCTGTGCGACGAGCAGCCGGCGGGCGTCCGGCTCCGGCTGCGCACCGCCGCCACCCGCCTGCGCCTCGACGTCGACGTGCTCCGTGTCGCCGTCGAGCCGCAGCCGCCGGATGCGCCCCAGCCGTTCGACGTGGTCGTCGACGGCGCGCTCGTCTCGCAGCCCGACGGGTGGGGCGTCACCGCCGGGGGAGGCGTCGTCGTGCTCGAGCCGCACCACGGCACGACCGTCGAGCGTCCTGGCCCGACGACGTCGGTCGACCTCGCCCTCGTCCCGGGATCCGTCGAGGCGGGAGCGGGCGCGACGACCGCCGGGCTCGACGGACGGCCGGCTGCCGCGGGGATCGGGCCGCCGCCGGGTGGCGTCGGGCTCGACCCGACGGATCGCGCGGGGATCGACCCGTCGGGTGCGGTCGGGATCGACGGGGCGTCGGGCGTGGTACGCGACGTCGAGGTGTGGCTGCCGTACGGCGAGGTCGTGCGCCTCGTCGCGCTGCACGCGGACGCGCCGGTGCTCGCGCCGTCGCGTGCGCGGGGCCGACGCTGGGTGCACCACGGCTCGTCGATCAGCCACGGTGCCGCCGCCGACCGGCCGACGGGCACGTGGCCCGTGGTGGCCGCGCGCGCGACCGGCCTCGACCTCGTGAACCTCGGCATGTCCGGGAACGCGGTGCTGGACCCGTTCGTCGCCCGCACGCTGCGCGACGCGCCCGCCGACGTCATCTCCGTCAAGCTCGGCATCAACGTCGTCAACCACGACGCGATGCGGCTGCGCGCCTTCGTGCCCGCCGTGCACGGCTTCCTCGACACGATCCGCGAGGGCCACCCGACGACGCCGCTCGTCGTCGTCTCACCGCTGCTCTGCCCGCTCGTCGAGGACACCCCCGGCCCCACGTTCATCGACCCGGCGTCGCCTCCCGGTGCTCCCGTCTTCGCGACGCGGGGGCGGCCCGAGGACGTCGCCGACGGTCGTCTGACGCTGCGCGTGATCCGCACGGCGCTCGCGGAGGTGGTCGCGTCGCGGCGGACCGCCGGTGACCCGGCGCTGCACCTCGTCGACGGCCGGGACCTCTACGGCGACGCCGACTGGGATGCGCTGCCCATGGCCGACCTCCTGCACCCCGACGCGCCCGCGCAGCGGCTGGTGGGGGAACGGTTCGCCGACGTGCTGTGCGGGCTGCTCGGCTTCGCGGTCAGCCCGTCCTCAGCCTGACCGGGAGCCGATCGAAGGTGACAGGGAGCGCCTCCGGCCGTCGGACGTGCGACGGCGGTGTGCCGGAGGGACCCCTCCCCTGGCGCACCGCCGTCGTCGTCGCGTCACCCGTCGCGTCACCCAGATCGGCGGGTGACGCGAACCGCACCCCGCGGAGGCTGTGAGCTCGGGCGGCCTGCTGGACCGTCCGAGCGCACAGCCGTCACAGGTGCGGCAGCACGTGCCGGACGTAGCGCTCGGCCATGGTGGCGAGCGTCTGGTCGCCCGGTGCGGACCACACGGACTCGTGGAAGATCTCCACCTCGACGTCCCCGGTGTAGCCCGCGTCGCGGACCCAGCGGGTGATCGCGGCGAAGTCCACGTACCCGTCTCCGACGTGCCCGCGCGAGAGCAGCGGGTCGGACGCGAGCGGCAGGATCCAGTCACACACCTGGTAGCCCGCGATCCTGCCCGCCGCGCCCGCCCGGGCGATCTGCCGCCGCAGGTCCGGGTCCCACCACACGTGGTACGTGTCGACCACGACGCCCACGACCTCGGCCGGGAACGGCTCCGCGACGTCGAGCGCCTGGCCCAGGGTCGAGATGACCGCGCGGTCCGCCGCGAACATCGGGTGCAGCGGCTCGAGCACGAGCCGCACACCGTGACCCGCAGCGAACGGTGCGAGCTCGCCGATCCGGTCGGCGACGCGCTGCCGAGCGGCGACGAGGTCACGCGCCGGGTCGTCGACACCCCGGGCGGGGTAGGGCAGTGCCGGTCCGCCCGGCGCGCTCGCCGCCGGCAGCCCGCCGACGACCATGACCAGCTCGCGCGTGCCGAGCGTCGCCGCCTCGACGATCGCCCGACGGTTGTCGTCGAGCGCCGCCCGTGCGGCCGCGTCGTCGTCCGTCGTGAGGAAGCCGCCGCGGCACAGCGACGACACGCGCAGACCGGCGTCCTGGATGATCCGGGCCGCCTCGACCGCGCCCACCTCCTGCACGCGGTCGCGCCACGGCCCGATCGACGACAGGCCCGCGCGCACCGCGCCGTCGACGGCCTCGCGCAGCGTCCACCGCTTCGTCGTGGCCGTGTTGAGCGACAGTCGCGACAGGTCGCGCGACGTCGCGTCGGCACGGGCCTCCCGCTGGTCGTGCACGTCCCGCGTCCCGTGCTCCCGCACCACCGCCGGGCCCTCCGCGGTCAGCCCCGTCGTCACAGCGTGATCTCGGGGACCGGGAGCCGGCGCCCCTCCGCCGACGACCGGAGCCCCAGCTCCGCGAGCTGCACGCCGCGCGCCGCCGACAGCAGGTCGAACCGGTGCGTCCGCCCCGCGGCGACGTCGCGGAGGAACTCCTCCCACTGCAGCTTGAAGCCGTTGTCGAGGTCCGCGTTCGCCGGGACCTCGAGCCACTGGTCGCGGAACGGCTCGGTCACCGGCAGGTCCGGGTTCCACACCGGCTTGGGCGTGTGCGCGCGCTGCTGCGCGACGCACCTGCGCAGCCCCGCGACCGCCGAGCCGTGAGTGCCGTCGACCTGGAACTCGACGAGCTCGTCGCGGAACACGCGGACCGCCCACGACGAGTTGATCTGCGCGATCACCGGGTCGCCGCCGGGCGTCTCGATCTCGAAGATCCCGTACGCCGCGTCGTCGGCCGTCGCCGCGTACTCGCGGCCCTGCTCGTCCCAGCGCGTCGGGATGTGCGTGACTGCCTGCGCGTTCACCGTCCGGACCTGGCCGAGGATCCCCTCGAGCACGTAGTTCCAGTGGCAGAACATGTCGACGACGATGCCGCCGCCGTCCTCCTTGCGGTAGTTCCAGCTCGGCCGCTGCGCCTCCTGCACGTCACCCTCGAAGACCCAGTAGCCGAACTCGCCGCGCAGCGACAGGATCCGGCCGAAGAACCCCTCGTCGACGAGCCGGCGCAGCTTCACGAGGCCCGGCAGGTAGAGCTTGTCGTGCACGACGCCCGCGGTGACGCCCGTCGACTCGCGCAGACGCGCGAGGTCGATCGCCTCCTCGAGGGTCTCCGCCGTCGGCTTCTCGGTAAAGATGTGCTTGCCGGCCTTCATCGCGGCCGTCAAGGCGTCGTAGCGGCGCGACGTCACCTGAGCGTCGAAGTAGACGTCCACCGCCGGGTCGTCGATCACGGCGTCGGCGTCCGTCGTCCAGTGCTCGACGCCGTGCAGCGCGGCGAGCTCCTTGACCTTCTCCGCGTTCCGCCCGACGAGGATCGGCTCGACCTGCAGGCGCGTCCCGTCCTCGAGCATCACGCCGCCCTGGTCGCGGATCGGCAGGATCGAACGGACGAGGTGCTGCCGGTAGCCCATGCGGCCGGTGATGCCGTTCATGGCGATGCGCAGGGTGCGGGACGTCATGGTCGCTCCGAGGTTCAGGACCGCGTTGTCGGTCGAAGGGGAATGCGCTTTCCAGCGTAGCGCAGGACCCGAGGGAGTCAAGTGCCGTCCGAGACGCCGACGGGCCGCCCGTCCCACGACGCCCAGGGAATCCGACGACGCGCCCGCCGGTGCCGTGTCCCGGGCGCGGACCTGCGCCCCGTCGGATGACGGGTGCTCGTGCCGGCCCGCCGCTTCGCCGTGCGGGCCGTCCGTGTCTGTCAGACGACGGCGAGCGTGCGCAGGTGCGCCTGGATCTCCCGACGCAGCACCTCGGACTCGGCGAGGTCGTCTCCGAAGATCTGCCGCACGGCCAGCAACCGCGCGGGCAGCCCGTCCAGCGGCCCCGCTGCGGCCGACGCGAGCACGTCCGCCAGCGGGTCGTCGAGCGTCACGCGCCGACCCGCCACCTCCAGCCCGGTCTGCGTCGTCGCGTGCACGTACGACATCCACGCGGCGAGCGTCGCCGCCGCGGCCGTCGGGACCGCACCCGCGGCGAGCCGGTCACGCACGGTGCCCAGGAGGCGCTGCGGCAGCTTCGCCGAGCCGTCCATCGCGACCTGGACCGTCGTGTGACCGGTGTTCGGGTTGGCGAACCGAGCGAGCACGTCCTCCCGGTACTGCGTCAGGTCGAGCCCGTCGGGGGCGTCGAGCGTGGGCAGGACGTCCTCGTCGACCAGCGCCCGGACGACCGCCTCGAGCGTCGGGTCGGCGACTGCCTGGGCGATCGTCTCGTGGCCCCGGAGCGCCCCGAGGTAGGCGAGCGTCGAGTGCGACGCGTTGAGCACCCGCAGCTTGGCGCGCTCGTACGGCGCGACGTCCGCGGTGAGGGTGGCGCCCGCGAGCTCCCAGGCGGGTCGTTCGCCGGCGAACGCGTCCTCGATCACCCACTGCGAGAACGGCTCGCCGACGACCAGCCCGTGGTCCTCGAGTCCGGTCAGACGGGCGGCCTCGGCCCGGTGCTGGTCGGTCGTCGCCGGCACGATGCGGTCCACCATCGTCGACGGGAACGTCACGGAGCCGGCCACCCATGCGGCCAGCCGGTCGCCGCCGGGGACCGTCGCGAGGATCGCGTGCACGAGACCCCCGACGACCGGTCCGTTCTCGGCGAGGTTGTCGCAGCAGACGACGGTCACCGGTCCCGCGTCGGCCCGGTGGCGCTGTGCGAGCCCCCGGACGAGGAGGCCGATCGGGGACCGTGCCGGTCGCTCGGGATCGGCGCCCGCGAGCTCGGCGGCGAGCGCGTCGACGTCGGCGGCGAGGTCCGGGTCGGCGAGGTCGGGCCGGCCGTCCGCGGCGCGGCGGTAGCCCTTCTCGGTGACGGTCAGCGTCACGACGTGCGTCGTGGGTGAGGCGATCGTGCGGATGACGTGGGGCGTGCTCGTGCCCGGGAAGGCCACGTCCCGCAGCGAGCCGATGATGCGCAGGGACGTCTCGTCGGCACCCTTGGTGAGGACGCCGTACAGGCCGTCCTGCGGTGCGAGCTGGTCCGCCACCCGTGCGCTGCGCTGCGTGACCCCGAGGATCCCCCAGCCCGTGGCGCCCGAGGCGGCCGCGGCGTCCTCCGTGTACACCGCCTGGTGCGCGCGGTGGAACGCGCCGAGCCCGAGGTGCACCAGGCCGATCGTCGTCGAGGCCGGGTCGACGGCGGGACCGCGGACCGGGGTGCGGCCGGGCGTCCCGCCGGGGGACGGGTCGGTGCCGGACAGCGTCGTGCGGCTCAGGCGGGGCGTCATCGGTCGCTCTCCGTGGTCGGCAGGCGGGGTGCGGTGCTGGTGGAGCTGCGGACCACGAGCTCGACCCGGAGCCGCACGGAGGCGGTGTCGGCGCCGGTGTCGCTCGCCGTCCCGTCCAGGGCTGCCGTGCCCGTCGCGGAGGCGATGCCCGTCCTGGAGTTGGTTGCCGTCGTGGACGCCGGACCCGGGCGCGCCCCGGCGGTGCTCGGAGCCCCCGCGCCCGGGAGGGTGTCGCCGGCCCTGCGCGTCGCCGCCGCGACCGCCTCGGCGATCGCACGCTCGGCAGGTGTCTGTCGGCCGGTGCGAAGGCCGCTGGCGACGAGCAGGTCGACCGACTCGCGACCGAGCCGCGCGAGGGGCACGGTCACGGTCGTGAGCGCGGGGGACACGAGCGTCGCGGCGGGGATGTCGTCGTAGCCGACGACCGAGACGTCGTCCGGCACGTGCAGACCGCGCGCCTGGAGCCTGTTGAGGATGCCGAGCGCGACCAGGTCGTTGTGCGCGAGGACCGCGGTCGCACCGCTCGCCGCGACCAGGTCGGCCGCGGCGACGCCACCCGCGAACACCGGCGCGAAGTGACCGAGGTTCACCACCGCGACGTCGCTCAGGGCGTGGGACACGTCCCGCAGCCCCAGCCGGCGCCGCGAGTCCGACCACGAGTCGGTCGGCCCTCCCGCGAACGCGATGCGCCGGTGGCCCAGCGCGTGCAGGTGCGTGACGGCCTGCCGCACGCCGTCGGCGTTGTCGATCACGACCGACGGGAGAGCGCCGTGCTCGCGGTTCACGAGGACGAGAGGTACCTCGGCGGCGAGGCGGTCGAGGTCGGCGTCCGCCATGCGCGGCGAGCAGAGGATCGCGCCGTCGACCTGGCCGCCGAGGTGCTCGACGAGCTCGGACTCCATGCGCGGGTCCTCCTCGGCGTCGGCGACGAAGACGGCGTGGCCGAGGGTCCGGGCGCGGGCCTGGACGCCCTTGGCGACGGCGGCGAAGAACGGGTTCTCGAGGTCGGGCACGACGAGGCAGAGGTTCCCGGTGCGCCCCGTGATGAGCTCGCGCGCGGCACGGTTGGGCCGGTAGCCGAGCTCGCGCGCGGCGCGCTGCACCTGCTCGCGACGCTCGGGCGCGACGAGGTCGGGGGCGCTCAGCGCGCGGGACGCCGTGGCGGGAGACACCCCGGCCCGGCGCGCGACGTCGCGCAGCGTCACCACCACGGTGCCGTCCTCCTGTCCTACCGCTCGGTCGACGACGACGCGTCGATGCCGCAGCGATGAATGCGATTGCAGCACGTCCCTGTCGTGCGCGACAACCCGGTCCCGCGATTCGAACAGATGTGCGGTGGAGGCTTGCAGATCGCCGGTCGACCTGGTTGGCTCGGCGATGAAATCGATTGCACGCCGTTCACGGCATCGCACCCGTCGATGCGCGACCGGCACGACGAGGAGGTCGCACCGATGGCGCACCCCGACTGGACGCTTCACCCCGACCGCGCGCTGCCGAGCGACCCCGGAGTCCGTCCCATCGCACGGGAGATCCTCGACCAGACGTCGGGGCTGCCGATCGTCTCCATGCACGGCCACGTCGACGCGGGCCTCCTCGCGCGTGACGAGCCGTTCCCCGACCCTGCCGCGCTTCTCGTCGTGCCCGACCACTACCTGGTGCGCATGCTGGTCTCGCAGGGGGTCCCGCACGACGCCCTGGGTGTCCCACGTCTCGACGGACGTCCGGTCGAGACGGACCCTCGCGCCGTGTGGCGGACCTTCGCGTCGCACTGGTACCTGTTCCGCGGCACCCCCACGCGGTACTGGATGGAGCACGTGCTCGTCGACGTGCTCGGCGTGCGGGAGCGGCTCTCGGCCGACTCGGCCGACCGCGTCTACGACCACCTCGCGGAGCGGCTCTCGGACCCGGCCTACCGCCCGCGGGCGCTGTTCGAGCGGTTCGGGATCGAGATCCTGGCGACGACCGACCCGGCGACCTCGACGCTGGCCGACCACGCCGCGCTCGCGGCCGAGGGCTGGGGCGACCGTGTCGTGCCGACGTTCCGGCCGGACGCGCTCCTGGACGTCGCGCGCCCGGGCTGGCGTGCCGACGTCGAACGGCTGGGTGCCGTGACCGGTACGACCATCGAGGGCTACCGGGACCTGGTGTCGGCGCTCGAGGAGCGTCGCCGGGCGTTCGTCGCTGCCGGCGCACGAGCGACGGACCACGGGCACCTCTCCGCCGACGCCGTGCCGCTCGACGACTCGGTCGCGGAGCGCATCGTCTCCGACGCGCTGCGGGGCAGGGTCGACGAGCGTGAGGCGGCGGCGTTCTCGGGTCACATGCTGTTCGAGATGGCGCGCATGTCGACCGAGGACGGGCTCGTCATGCAGCTCCACCCGGGGGTGCTCCGGGACCATGACCCGGCGGTGCTCGCGGCGCGAGGACCGGACGTCGGCTACGACATCCCGGTGCCGACCGAGTACGTGCACGCCCTACGCCCGCTGCTCGAGTCGTTCGGGCACCACCCGAACCTGCGGCTCGTGCTGTTCACGGTGGACGAGGACACCTTGAGCCGTGAGCTCGCGCCGCTGGCGGGCGTGTACCCCGCGGTCCGTCTGGGTGCTCCGTGGTGGTTCCTCGACACCCCGGACGGCATGCGGCGGTACCGAGAGGCCGTCACGGACACGGCCGGGCTCTACAACACGACCGGCTTCGTGGACGACACCCGTGCGTTCTGCTCGATCCCGGCGCGGCACGATCTCGCCCGCCGCATCGACGCCGGCTTCCTCGCGCGGCTGGTGGCCGAGCACCGGCTCGACCTCGACGAGGCGATCGAGTCCGCGGTCGACCTGGCCTACCGGATCCCGCGGGAGGCGTATGCTGCTCCGAGAGCGGGAAACGCTTTCCCGGTCGAGCAGGCCCTGGCCACCGCTGCGAAGGAGCACGCGTGAGCGACACCGACATCCTCGACCGCCTCGGGACGCACCGCCTCGTCCCCGTGGTCGTCCTGGACGACGCAGCGCACGCCGACCCGCTGGCGAAGGCGCTGGTAGCCGGTGGGCTGCCGGTCGCCGAGGTGACCTTCCGGACCGCCGCCGCCCCCGACGCGATCCGTGCGATGAGCGCCCGTGGCGACGTGCTCGTCGGCGCGGGCACCGTCCTCACCGTCGCGCAGGTCGACCAGGCGGTCGCCGCTGGTGCGCAGTTCGTCGTCTCGCCCGGGACGAGCCGCGCGGTCGTCGAGCGCTGCCAGGAGCACGGCGTGCTCGCGCTCCCGGGGGCGGTCACCGCGACAGAGGTCATGGCCGCACTTGAGCTCGGTGTGTCGACCGTCAAGTTCTTCCCCGCCGGGTCGTCGGGGGGAGCCGCCGCCGTCGCCGCGCTCGCCGCACCGTTCGGTGACGTCGGGTTCGTGCCGACCGGCGGCATCGGCCCGGGCAACCTCGGCGAGTACCTCGCGCTGCCGAGCGTCCGCGCCGTCGGCGGTTCCTGGATGGTGCCGAAGGACCTCGTCCAGGCAGGCGACCTCGACGGCATCCGCGCGCTGACCGCCGCGGCCGTCGCGCTCACGACGACCGGGTCGTGACCGCCGCCTCGCGCCCTGACCCACCGTCTCTCGTCCACCACACGTCCTGACCGTCCGGCGCCCCGGTTCCTCACGGCCCGCAGGGCGACCGCCCGACCGCCGTCCTCCGGGACCGCACGACAGCACGAGGAGCTGACCGATGTCCGACCTGGTGATCCGCCCGGCCGAGGAGACGCGCTACGACGCGGTGTCCCTCGGGGAGGTCATGCTGCGCCTCGACCCGGGAGAGGGCCGCATCCGCACGACCCGGGAGTTCCGCGTGTGGGAGGGCGGCGGCGAGTACAACGTCTCGCGCGGTCTGCGACGCGCCTTCGGGTTGCGGACGGCGATCGTCACCGCGCTCGCCGACAACGAGGTCGGTCGACTCGTCGAGGACTGCATCCTGACGGGTGGGTTGGACACGTCGTTCATCAGGTGGGTCCCGTACGACGGCGTGGGGCGCACGGTGCGCAACGGCCTCAACTTCACCGAGCGAGGCTTCGGGGTCCGGGGCGCCGTCGGTGTGAGCGACCGCGGCCACACCGCCGCCGCGCAGCTCGCGCCCGGCGACATCGACTGGGAGCACCTGTTCGGCGACCTCGGCGTCCGGTGGTTCCACACCGGCGGGATCTTCGCCGCGCTCTCCGACAGCGCTGCCGAGACCGTGATCGAGGCCGTCACCGTGGCGCGCAAGCACGGGACCGTCGTCTCCTACGACCTCAACTACCGGCCGAGTCTCTGGAAGGCGATCGGCGGCCAGGCCCGGGCGCAGGAGGTGAACCGGGCGATCGCCCCGTTCATCGACGTCATGATCGGCAACGAGGAGGACTTCACCGCCTCGCTGGGCTTCGAGGTCGAGGGGGTCGACGAGAACCTCAGCGAGCTCGAGATCGGGTCGTTCGCGGCCATGATCGACCGCGTCGCCGAGGCGTACCCGAACTTCAAGGTCATCGCGACGACCCTGCGCACGGTGCGCAGCGCGTCGGTCAACGACTGGGGCGCGCTGGCGTGGTCGCGCGAGACCGGGGTGGTGCGCGCGACGCACCGCGAGCGGCTCGAGATCCTCGACCGCGTCGGCGGCGGCGACTCGTTCGCGTCCGGGCTGGCGTACGGCCTCATCGCCGGCGACGGGCTCGCGACGGCCGTCGAGTACGGTGCCGCGCACGGCGCGCTCGCCATGACGACCCCCGGTGACACGACGATGGTGACCAAGGCCGAGGTGCTCAAGCTCGCCGGCGGCGGCGGCGCCCGCGTCGACCGCTGACCGCACCCGGCGCACTTGGCGGCGCCGGTCGCACCCGGCGCACCTGACGGCGCCGGTCGGACCCGGCTGACTGGGCCGGCGGCACACGCCGCGCCTCGATCGTCAGTCAGCCCGTCAGGGTGCCGTGAGGCGCGCGCTCGACGTCCCGCGCGCCGTCAGGTGACGGCGCCGAGCTGCCAGGGGACGAACTCGTCGGCACCGAGGTCGAGCTCCTCCGAGACGGTCTGGCGGCCGGACGCGACCTCGACCATGAGGTCGAACAGCTCCTCGCCGACCGACGCGACGGTGGCGGTGCCGTCCACGATCCGCCCGGCGTTGAGGTCCATGTCCTCGCGCATCCGCAGGTAGGTCGCGGTGTTCGTCGCCACCTTGATGGACGGCGTGGGCTTGCAGCCGAGGACCGAGCCGCGTCCGGTGGTGAAGACGACGACGGTCGCGCCTCCGGCGACGATGCCGGTCACGGACACCGGGTCGTACCCGGGGGTGTCCATGAACGTGAACCCGCGGGTCCGGACCGGCTCGGCGTACTCGTAGACGGCGGCGAGCTCGGCCGTGCCGCCCTTGGCGACGGCGCCGAGAGACTTCTCGAGGATCGTCGTGAGCCCGCCGGCCTTGTTGCCGGGCGACGGGTTGTTGTCGAGGGTGCCGCCGCCGGCGGCGGTGTACTGCTTCCACCAGTCGATCCGGTCGAGCAGCTTCTGGCCGACCTCGCGGGAGACGGCGCGGCGGAGCAGCAGGTGCTCGGCGCCGAACACCTCGGGCGTCTCGGCGAGGATCGACGTGCCGCCGCGGGCGACGAGCAGGTCGGACGCGTAGCCCAGCGCGGGGTTGGCGGTGATGCCGGAGTACCCGTCGGACCCGCCGCAGTTGAGGCCGAGGACGAGCTCGGAGACGGGTGCGGGGGAGCGGCGCAGCGCGTCGACCGCGGGAAGCATCTCCTCGATCGCGGCGACACCGGCACGGACGGTGGCCCGGATGCCGCCGCTCTCCTGGATCACGAGGGTGCGGACGGGCTTGTCGGCGGGCAGGTCCAGGCCGTCGAGCAGGGACTGCGCGGGCAGCATCTCGCAGCCCAGGCCGAGCACGAGGAGTGCGGCGATGTTGGGGTGGTCGGCGTACCCGCGCAGGGTGCGCCGCGTGATCTGGGCGCCCTCCGAGGTGGGGACGAGCCCGCAGCCGGTGTCGTGGGTGAGGGCGACCACCCCGTCGACGTGCGGGAACGCGTCGAGCGCGCGGCCACGGAACTGGTCGGCGACGAGCCGGGCGGTGGACGCGGAGCAGTTCACGGACGTGACGATGCCGACGTAGTTGCGGGTGCCCCACCGGCCGTCGGCGCGGCGGTAGCCGTCGAAGGTGCGCGACGGACCGGCGGGCGTGGGCAGGCGGACGCGCGCGGTACCGACCTCGTACTCGCGGTCCTCGTCGTCCATGCCGAGGTTGTGCGTGTGCACGTGGTCCCCGACGGCGATGTCGCGAGTGGCGCGCCCGATGGACTGCCCGTACTTGCGGACCTGCTCACCGGCGGCGACCGGGCGAAGGGCGAGCTTGTGCCCGCGCGGCACGCTCTGCCGGACGACGAGGCTCGTCCTGGCGAGGGTGCCGTCGGCGTCGAGCGTCAGCTGGGTGCCGTCCTGCAGGTCTCGGGTGGCGACGCCGACGTGGTCGTCGGGTCGGAGCACGAGCACCGCGTCGGCAAGGTCGGTGGTGGCCGTCATCGTCGAGAGCCCCTTCAAGGAGGAAGACGGTCAGGATACCGCTTTCCCATGGCCAGGAGCAGCCCGCTGAGCGGTGCCCTGCCACACCGTGGGGGACCGTGCCACCGCTCCGACGTGGCGAGCCCCTACCCTTGCGAGCATGGCCGGATCGGTGACCCTGAGCGACGTGGCGCGCGAGGCAGGCGTGTCGTTGGCGACCGCATCGCGCGCCATCAACGGCAGCGCCAACCGCACGGTCCGCGCCGACCTGCGCGACCGCGTGCTCGCCGCGGCGGCCAAGCTCCGCTACACCCCCGACGCCAACGCCCAGGCGATGGCGCGCGGCCGCACCACGTCGCTCGGCCTCGTCGTCCACGACATCGCCGACCCCTACTTCTCCTCCATCGCGGCGGGCGTCACGCGCGCGGCGGACCGCGCGGGGCTCCAGGTCACGCTCGCGAGCACGCAGCACGACCCGAGTCGTGAGGCCGGTCTGGTCGACCTGCTCAAGCGCCAGCGGGCGCGCGCGATCGTCATCGCGGGCGGGCGGCTCGACGACCCCGACACCACGGGCGAGCTGCGCGACGCGCTGGCCGACTACCGCGCGGTCGGCGGCTCGGCGGCGGTCATCGGCCAGCCGGTGCTCGGCGTCGACGCGGTCGTCGTCGCGAACGCGCAGGGTGCGACGGACCTGGCGCGGGCCCTGCACGAGCGCGGGTACCGGTCGTTCGCGGTCCTCGGCGGTCCGGACGCGCACCTGACCGCGCGCGAGCGGCGCGAGGCGTTCGTCGCCGCGCTCGCGGAGCTCGGCGTGGACGTCCCCGCGGAGTCGGTGATCCCCAGCGCCTTCACGCACGAGGGCGGAGAGGACGCGATGCGTGCGCTGCTGCGGGCCGGTGACCTCCCCGAGGTCGTGTTCGCGGTGAACGACGTCATGGCGCTCGGCGCGCTCGCGGCGGCCCGGGACGCGGGCGTCGAGGTCCCGCGCGACGTGGCGCTCGCCGGGTTCGACGACATCTCGACGCTGCGCGACGTCGTCCCGCCGCTGACGACGGTACGGATCCCGCTCGTCGACATCGGCATCGCAGCGACCGAGCTCGCGCTCGCCGAGCCGTCGGACGAGCCGCGGCTCACGCACGTCCCGACGCAGGTCGTGCTGCGCGACTCGACACCCGCACGCTGAGGGTCGGGCCCCAGCGCGACGCTCCCGTCTCACCGGCGGGCGTGCGTCGACATCCACCACGCCGACGGTCGGGCCGCGGGGCGAGCGCCCGCCCGCTGAGCCGCGGCCCGCAGGGCGAGCGCCCGCTCTCGCAGGCGCGTCCGCCGAACGACGGGGTCGCGCCCGGTGACGGCGTCGTGCACGTGGGCGGAGGCGTCAGCGGGCGCTGACGGGCTCCGCCACGGAGTCGGCGGTCGCGACGTCGGAGCCGGTGATCGCGTCCTCCAGGCTCAGCAGGTGCGTCGCCATGCGCAGCCGTGCGCGGTCGGGGTCGCGCGCGACGATCGCGGCGAGGATCGCCTCGTGCTCGACGAAGGTGCGGTCCTCGAGGCCGTCGTCGGGGGTGGAGCGGCGGCGACGCGACGTGCGGCCGGCGATGCCGTCGATGAGCGCGGCGAGCACGGAGTTGCCGGACGCGCGGGCGACGACGGAGTGGAACGCGACGTCGGCGGCGACGAGGCGCTCATGATCGAGCGGGTCGGCCGACAGGGCGCGCGCGGACTCGTCGAGCGCGGCCCGCGCGAGCTGGACGTCCTCGTCGTCGATGTGCAGGGCGGCGAGCCCGGCGGCCTCGGTCTCGAGCAGGCGGCGGACGGCGTGGAACTCGGCGTCGTGCTGGAGGTCGGCGACGAACGAGACGGGTGCGAGGAGCCGGGCCGGGTCGAGCGTCGTGACGTAGGTGCCGTCGCCGTGCCGGGAGTCGAGGATCCCGAGCGTGCCGAGCGCGCGGACGCCCTCGCGCAGGGACCCGCGGGAGACGCCGAGCGTGCCGGCGAGCTCCTTCTCCGCGGGCAGGCGGTCACCCGGCCCGAGCAGGCCGTCCAGGATCATCTGCTTGATGCCGTCGACGACATCCTCGGATCGGGACACGTCTGCAGTATTCCGTGTGGCGCGCCGTCGCGGGCGCGGTCCGTCAGAGGTCGTCCAGCGGGAGCCCGTACACGCGGTTGGCCGTCCCGCCGAGGATCAGGTCGCGCGCGTCGTCGGGGAGCTGGTCGATGGTGCTGCGCAGCCCGTGCCAGACCCGCCCGTAGCAGTCGCCGTCGACGAGGGCGTACGGCCAGTTCGACCCGAGCATGAGGCGGTCGGGTCCGAACAGCTCGAGCGCACGGTCGACGGCGGGCTGCAGGTGCTCGGGCGTCCAGCCGGGTCCGGCGGCGGCGCCGAGACCGGAGAGCTTGGCGACGACGTTGGGCAGCTGGGCGACGGCGCCGAGCATGGCCGACCAGTGGGTCCACGCGTCGCGCTCGCCCTGGCGCAGCGCCTCGAGGGGCGGTGCGCCGAGGTGCTGGAGCACGAACGTGAGCTTGGGGTGGTTCTCGGCCAGCGTCGCGACGTGACCGAGCAGGGTCGGGGTGTGCGCGGGCAGGTCGAGCGTGAGCCGGCGCTCGGCGAGCAGGCCGAGGGACTCGTCGACGGCGGGCTGGAGCAGCCAGGCCGGGTCGGGCTCCTCGTGGACGCGGTGCCCGACGCCGACGACGGGTTCCATGCGCCACGCGTCGAGCTGTGCGGCGGCGTCCTCGGGATGGGTGAGCGGCACCCATGCGACGACCCCGGCGACGCGGGGGCACGAGAGGGCCTGGAAGAGCATGAGCTCGGAGTCCGCCCGGTTGTCCGCGGCCTGCACGAGCACGACCTTCCCGACGCCTTCGTCGGCCAGGTCGCACTCGACGTCCGGGACCCGGAAGGGGCGCTCGACGGCGGCGACATCCCCGGTCATCCAGGGGTAGTGGACGGCGTCGGGGTTCCACACCTGGAGATGAGCATCCACGACATCGTGCATGGTGCGGACGCTAGCAGTGGTCCGACCTCTTGCCTCCGTATGCATGAAGATCCTCATGCAACCCTCATGAAGGGGCCGTACCGGGGAGTAGACGTCGGACGACTTGCGCAACTCCCGCACAGCCCACGCACAGCGAGCGGGCTCGACCGCGCCAGACGTCGAACCTCCCGCGCGCCTCAGCGCGACCGTCAGCGGCCGACCGCGTACCCCTGCATGCCGCGCGGGTTGGCGGCGGCGACGAGGAACCCGTCGGGCCTGACGCCGGCAGCGCTGATACGTCCCAGCGCCCACGGTCCGGCGTCCTGCACGACGTGCCCGCGCGCGGCCAGGGCGTCCAGGACGTCGGCGCCGAGGCGCGACTCCGCGACCAGCCCGCGCGGCACGTGGGTGCGCGGGTAGAACGACTCCGGCACGTGCGACGAGTGCCACGACGGCGCGTCGATCGCGGCCTGGAGGTCGAGCCCGCCGAGCAGGTGGCGCAGCAGGAACGGCACGGTCCACTGGTCCTGCTGGTCGCCGCCGGGCGTGCCGAACGCGAACCCGGTGCCGTCGTCGTCGAGCACGAGGCCGGGGCTGAGGGTCGTGCGCGGTCGGCGTCCGGGCGCGAGGGAGCTCGGCAGTCCCGGCGACAGCCAGAACATCTGCGCGCGCGTCGGCAGCGGGAAGCCGAGGCCGTGGACGATCGGGCTCGACTGGAGCCAGCCGCCCGACGGCGTCGCCGACACCCGGTTGCCCCACCGGTCGACGACGTCGACGTGGCACGTGTCGCCCGTGGTCACCCCGCTGGTCGAGACGGTCGGCTCACCCACGCCCGCGGCCGCGTCGGGCCGCTCGACGCGCGCCAGCACGGCGGACAGCACGGGGTCGCGGTCGTCGGGGCGTCCCGGCCGTAGCCCGTCGGCGGCCTCCGAGCCGACGAGACGCGCCCGCTCGGCGGCGTACCGGGGCGAGAGGAGCGTCGCGAGCGGGACGTCCGGGGCGTCGCCGTACCAGGCCTCGCGGTCCGCGAACGCGAGCTTCGCGACCTCGACGACGGTGTGCACGAGCTCCGTCACGGCTCCCGACGACGGCGCGTCGCCGGCGCACGCCCGGACGAGCGCGCCCACCTCGAGCGCGTCGAGCATCGCGAGCTGCTGCAGCAGGACGGGGCCCTGCCCCCATGCGGCCGTCTTGTGGATCGTCCGGCCTGCGAACCGCAGGGTCGTCGTCGGCTCCTCGGTCGCGCGCCACGCGGCGAGGTCGTCGGCCGTGAGGAACCCCGTGTGCGCCCGCCCCGACGAGTCCCGCACGGGCGTCCCGGTGACGAACGCGTCGACCGCCTCGGCCACGAAGCCCTCGTAGAACGCGCGCCGGGCGGCCTCGATCTGCGCCTCCCGGTCGGTACCGGCCGCCCGCGCCTCGGCGAGGATCCGGTCGAGGGTGTTCGCCAGGTCCGGGTTGCGGAACCGCACGCCCGCGCCCGGCAGAGCACCGCCTGGCAGGTAGACCGCCGCCGACGTCGGCCAGTGCTCGGCGAACAGGTCCCGCACCGTCTCGACGGTCCGCGCCGCGGTCGGCAGCAGCGGGAAGCCGTCGCGCGCGTAGCCGGCGGCGGGTGCCAGCACGTCCTCGAGCGTCATCGTCCCGTAGCGCGCCAGCAGGTCGAGCCACGCGCCGAACGCGCCGGGGACGACGGCCGCCAGGTGCCCCGTGCCGGGCACGAGGTCGAGTCCGAGGTCCCGGTAGGCGTCGATCGTCGCGCCCGCGGGTGCGGTGCCCTGCCCGCAGACGACGAACGTGTGCCCGTCGGACGCGCGGTGCCCGATGATCGGCGCGTCACCGCCCGGTCCGCACAGGTGCGGCTCGACGACGCTCACGACGAACCCGGCGGCGACGGCCGCGTCGAACGCGTTCCCGCCCGCCTCGAGCACCCGCATCCCGACGCCGCTCGCGAGCCAGTGCGTCGAGGCGACCATGCCGAAGGTCCCGGTGAGCTGGGGGCGCGTGGTGAACATCGACCGATCGTCCCCCACGCGGGCGTGCGGCGCAGGGTCCCGACCGGCGGGATGAACCCGCGCCGAGGCGTCGGCGAACGGTCCGTGAACATCCGTCGACGTGTCCGTTCTGCCCGCTGACCTGCGAGAATGATGCCCGGGTGGACGACGACCTGACGCTTCTCGCCGACCGGCTCCAGCACGCCCTGGGCGACTACCGGACCACCGCCGCCGCGACCGTGAAGGAGCTCGCGCGTGCCGTCGACGTGGTCGACGCCGACCTGCCGATCGCGCGGCTCGAGGTGCTGTTCCGCTCGCCGCACGTCACGACCGTCGCGGTCCGCGACCCGTCCGACCCGGCCCGCATCGGCCTCGTGACGCGCACGCGGTTCACCGCCGCGATGACGGGCCGGCTCGGCTTCGGCCGCGCGGTGCACGCCCGACGCGAGACCGGCGAGATCGCCGACTGGGCGCCGCTCGTCGCACCGCCGTCCGCGCCGGTGTCCGAGGTGGCCGTCCGCGCCATGGAGCGGCACGACGAGCGCCGGTACGACGACGTGATCGTCGCGGGCGACGTGTGGGCGGTCGCGAGCACGTCCGACCTCGTGCACGCGCTGTCGACGCTGCTCGCCGTCCGGTCGCTGCACGACTCGCTCACCGGGCTCGAGCACCGCGCGATGCTCCAGCACCGGCTCGCCGAGCGCTGCGCCGACCTGCACGGCACCGCGGGCCGCGTCGTCCTCGTGCTGCTCGACGTGCGCGGCTTCCGGCACCTCAACGCGACGCGCGGGCACGCGTTCGCCGACGTCGTGCTCGCCGCGCTCGGCGCGCGGCTGCGGGGCGTCGCGCCCGTCCGGTCCGACGCCGCGCGCATCGGTGGCGACGAGCTCGCGCTCGCGGCGACGCTGCACGCGCGCGACGAGGAGCACGCCGCGCAGGTCGCCGAGGGGCTGCGGCAGCAGCTCGTCGAGCGGCTCGCCGTGCCCGCGTCGGGCATCGAGGCGGCGGACTGGCCGTCGCTGCACGCGGTCGTCGTCTGGTCGGAGCCCGGTGGTGGGACGCCCGACGAGCTGCTGCGGCTCGCGCAGCGCCGGCTCGGCGAGGCGAAGGACCGCTGGCGCCTGCGGGCGTCGGGCCTCCCCGAGGTCCGGTCGCTGCTCGGGGGCGACGAGCTCGTCGAGGTCGTCGACCTCTGACGACGACCTCCCGGTCAGGCGCCGCCGGGGAAGCCGAGCTGACGCCACGCCTCGTACGTCGCGACGGCGGCGGCGTTCGACAGGTTCATCGAGCGGCGGCCCGGGAGCATCGGGATGCGCAGCTGCGCGTCGACGCGGTCGTGCGCGAGCACGTCGGCGGGCAGGCCGGTCGGCTCGGGGCCGAACAGCAGCGCGTCGCCGTCGCGGTAGACCACGTCGGCGAACGACGTCGTCGCCTGGGTCGTGAACGCGAGGACGCGCGCGTCGGGGAGGGCGTCGAGCAGGGCGTCGAAGGACCCGTGCACGACGACGTGCGCGAGGTCGTGGTAGTCGAGCCCGGCCCGCTTGAGCCGCGCCTCGGAGAGGTCGAACCCGAGCGGTTCGACGAGGTGCAGCGTCGCGCCCGTGCCCGCCGCCATGCGGATCGCGTTGCCGGTGTTCCCGGGGATGCGGGGCTCGAAGAACACGACGTGCAGCACGCGCCGATCCTAGGTGGCCCCCGGCTCGGATCGATTCGGCCGACCGGCGCGCGGCGGGCTAGCGTGACGACGCACGCTCCCACCGCCGAGAGGACGCCCCGCGATGCCCACCGAGCCCGTCTACCGCGCCGCGGACGAGCGGTACGACGCCATGACCTACCGTCGCACCGGGCACAGCGGCCTCGACCTGCCCGCGCTGTCGCTCGGCCTGTGGCACAACTTCGGCGACACGACGCCGCTCGAGACGCAGCGGGCCGTCCTGCGCCGCGCGTTCGACCTCGGCATCACGCACTTCGACCTCGCGAACAACTACGGCCCGCCGTACGGGTCGGCCGAGGCGAACTTCGGCCGCGTCCTGCAGCGCGACCTCAAGCCGTACCGCGACGAGCTCGTCATCTCCTCCAAGGCCGGCTACGACATGTGGCCCGGCCCGTACGGCGACGGCGGCTCGCGCAAGTACCTGCTCGCGTCGCTCGACCAGTCGCTCGCGCGGCTCGGGCTGGACTACGTCGACGTCTTCTACTCGCACCGCCCCGACCCGAGCGTCCCGATCGAGGAGACGATGGGCGCGCTGCACACCGCCGTCACGAGCGGTCGCGCGCTGTACGCCGGCATCTCGAACTACTCGCCGTCGCAGACGCGCACCGCGCAGCGCGTGCTCGCGGACCTGGGCACGCCGCTGCTCATCCACCAGCCGTCGTACTCGATGTTCAACCGGCACGTCGAGAACGTCGCCGAGGGGGAGTCGGAGTCGCTGCTCGACGTCGTCGGGGACCTCGGGATCGGGACGATCGTCTTCTCGCCGCTCGCGCAGGGCCTGCTCACCGGCCGCTACCTGTCGGGCGACGTGCCGGCCGACTCGCGCGCCGCCGTCGGGCACTTCCTCAAGCCGTCGGCGCTCTCCGAGACGTACCTGACGCGGGCCCGGGCGCTCAACGACATCGCCGCGGGCCGGGGGCAGTCGCTCGCGCAGCTCGCGCTCACGTGGGTCCTGCGCGACCCGCGCATCACGTCCGCGCTGGTCGGGGCGTCGTCCGTCGCGCAGCTCGAGGACAACGTCGCCGCGCTCTCCGCGCCGCCGCTGACCGAGGACGAGATCGCCGCGATCGAGCCCCACGCGGTCGACGGGACCGGCCGGTGAGCACGCCCCTCGTCCTGCTGCACGGGCTGTCGGACTCGGGCGACTGCTGGCCCGGCGTCGTCGCCCACGTGCGGGACCGCCGGGTGCTGACGCCGACCGCGCTGGGTCACGGCGGCCGGCCGCTGCCCGACGTGTTCGCGATCAGCGCCCTGGGCGCCGACGTCGTCGCGACGCTGCGGGACGAGCTCGGGAGCGAGCGTGCCGTCGTCGTCGGGCACTCGATGGGCGGGCTGATCGCGCAGGAGGTCGCGCTCACGGCGCCCGACCTGGTCGCGGCCGTCGTGCTCGTCGACCCCGCATGGACTGCCGGCGACGTCCCGCCCGGGTGGCTCGCCGACGCGGTCGCGGCGCGGCACACGCCCGTCGAGGAGCTCCTCGCGCAGTCGCGTCGCGACGACCCGACGTGGCCCGAGGACGAGCGCGCCCCCTGGGCGGCGGCCCGCTCCGGCCTGCACCCGCAGCTCGCCGCGGTGCCGCACCGTTGGGCCGAGCGCGACTGGCCCGCGTCCGTCGGGGAGATCACGGCGTCGGGCATCCCGGTCACGCTCGTCACGGGCGACCCGGACCGCACGATCGTCGGCCCGTCCCTCGTCGCGCGCGCCCTCGCGGCCGTGGCCGAGGCGGGTCCCGACGCGGCCCGCCTGACGGTCGTCAACCTCCCCGGCACCGGCCACAGCGTCCACCGCGACGCCCGCCCGGCGTTCCTCCGCACCCTCGACACGGTCCTCGCCTCGACCTGACGTCCGTCCGGACGCCGAGCGACCTCGCGAGCCCGAGCCCGAAGCGCCCGTCGCCCGCCGGTCGACCGCGTGAGACGGCGGCGAGCACAACGTCAGGCGCGTGTGGGGCGCCGTTCGCGACCTTGATGTTGTGCTCGTCGCGCGAGGGCAGGTGGGCGGACGGCGACCACGGGGTGGTTCGCGGGCGTGCGGACCGGCGCGATACCGACATGGGTGCTGTTCGAGCGCGCTGCACGGCAACCATGTCGGTATCGACGGCGGTCCCGGTCCGTCCGGTTGTCCTGATGGTCGAGGGAGATCTCGCGGTCGACGGCGGTCCTGGGCTCCTCGTGGTCCTCATGGTGCCGGCGGCCCGGACGGGGTCGAACGAGCCGGACGGTCAGAGGTGGGTCGCGAACCAGGTGAGGATGCGGCGGTGGTGGACCGCGTCGCCGTTCTCGTGGTGGTTGAACGGGTAGACGGCGATGTCCCGCGGCACCGACGGGTCGCCGTCGGCCCAGGCGTTGAACGCGGCGAACGCGGTCGACGGCGGGCACACGGTGTCGCGCAGGCCGGTGCCGAACAGGGCGGCGGCCCGGGCACGACGGGCCAGGTGCACGCCGTCGAGGTAGGACAGCGTGCGGAACACGGTGTCCTCGGCGCCGCGGTGCACGGCGAGGTAGCGCACGATCTCGGCGTACGGCTCGGTGTCGACCAGCCCGACCGCCCGCCGCACGTGACACAGGAACGGGGCGCTCGCGGCGACGGCGGCCAGGTCCGGCACGAGCCCGGCGACGGCGATCGCGATGCCGCCGCCCTGGCTGTTGCCGAGCGCCGCGACGCGGGACGCGTCGACACCGGGCAGGGTCCGCACGGCGTCGACGGCCCGCACGGCGTCGGTGTAGAGCCGCCGGTAGTAGGCGGTGTCCGGCGAGCGGATGCCGCGCGTGACGAACCCGGGCACCGCGGGGTCGGACCCGACCGGGTCGGGGGTGTCGCCGCCGTTGCCGTGCTGGCTGCCCTGTCCGCGCGTGTCCATGAGCAGGTGCGCGTACCCCGCGTTGGCCCAGATCAGCCGCTCGATCGGCTCGCCACGCCCGCGCCCGTACCCGAGGAACTCGACGACGGCCGGCAGGTCGCCGTCGACGCCCGCGGGACGCGTGTACCAGGCGCGCACGGGGTGCCCGCCGAAGCCGGGGAACGTGACGTCCCAGGTGTCGACGAGGGTCAGGCCGGTGTCGACGCGCGTCGCGGTGACGGGCGTGTCGTGCGTGCGGGCCTCGGCGAGCGTGGCCGACCAGAACGCGTCGAGGTCGTCGGGCTCGGGGACGTCCGGGCGGTAGGTGCGCAGCTCGGCGAGCGGCAGGTCGAACAGGGCCACGGCGGTCCTCCGGTTCGGGTCGCGTCGTCGCGACGGTGCGTCGGGCGTGGTGGTCGGTCGCGGTGGGGTGGACGGGTCGCGCGGGGCGTCGGGCTCGGCGGACGGCTGCGCCTGCCCACCACCCCGGCTCGCCGTCTCCGCACGTCCCTCCGGCCCCGTCCGCCACGCCGCCCGCCACCACGTCCCGCACCCTG
>NZ_JAPESW010000047.1 GCF_028527925.1 Cellulomonas fimi | reverse complement strand
GGCGCGAGCGGCCCTGCTGGCCGTTCGCGCGGATGTCGGCGCTCGCGCACGGCCAGATCCTGGGGGTGGCGGCCACCCCCGACCGGTACGCCGCCGGGAAGTTCGGCGACACCGACCTCGTCGACCTCCACGCCGTCGAGCGGGACGAGGCCGACCGCGTCGGGACGGTCCTGCGTGCTCGCGGTGAACCGGTCGCCGCCCTCGGGGACCGTCAGCACCTCGGCGCGGGTCACGCGCGCACCGGTCCACCCGCGCAGGTCGACGGTGACGTCGGCCGCCGCGTCGAGCCCGCGGTGCGCGAGGAACAGCGCGACGCGCCCGTGCTCCTCGTCCCAGGTCGCGGAGGCGTCGACGAGGTCGGTGTCGCCGAACTTCCCGGCGTCGTACCGGTCGGAGGTGGCCGACACCCGCAGGATCTGGCCGTGCGCGAGCGCCGACATCCGCGCGAACGGCCAGAAGATCGACTGCCGCCACGCAGGGCCGCCGGGCTCGGACCGGATGGGTGCGATGACGTTGACGAGCTGCGCCTGGTTGGCGACGGTCACACGGTCGCCGTGCCGCAGCAGCGAGTTGAGGAACGTGCCGACGACGACGGCGTCGGTCACGTTGTACTCGTCCTCGATGATGCGCGGGTGCTCGCGCCAGACGCCCTCACGCTCGATGACGTGCGGCTGGTCGGGGGTGTCCTTCCCGCGCTGGTACCAGACGTTCCACTCGTCGAACGAGAGGTTGATGCGCTTGGTGTGCTTGCCGGCCGCGCGCACGGCGTCGGCCGTGGCGATCACCGACTCGATGAAGTGGTCCATGTCGACGGCGGACGCGAGGAACGACGCGTGGTCGCCCTCGTCCTCCTGGTAGTACGCGTGCAGCGAGACGTAGTCGACGTACTCGTACGCGTGCCGCAGGACGGTCTGCTCCCACGTGCCGAAGGTCGGCATGCCGGAGTTCGACGACCCGCACGCGACGAGCTCGATCGTGGGGTCGACGAGCCGCATCGCCTTCGCGGTCTCCTGCGCGATCCGGCCGTACTCCTCGGGAGTCTTGGCGCCCATCTGCCACGGGCCGTCCATCTCGTTCCCGAGGCACCACAGGCGGATGTCGAAGGGTTCGGGGTGGCCGTTCGCGGCGCGCAGGTCGGACAGCGCGGTGCCGCCCGGGTGGTTCGCGTACTCGACGAGCTGCCGGGCGGCCTCGACGCCGCGCGTGCCGAGGTTGACGGCCTCCATGACCTCGACGCCCGCGACGCGCGCCCAGTCGACGAACTCGTGCAGCCCGAACGCGTTGGTCTCGACGGTGTGCCACGCGCCGTCGAGCCGCCGGGGCCGCTGGTCGACGGGTCCGACGCCGTCCTCCCACCGGTACCCGGACACGAAGTTGCCGCCGGGGTAGCGGACGACGGTCACGCCCATCTCGCGGACGAGGTCGAGCACGTCGGTGCGGAAGCCGTGCTCGTCCGCCGCGGGGTGCCCGGGCTCGTAGATGCCCGTGTAGACGCAGCGGCCCATGTGCTCGACGAACGAGCCGAAGATCCGGCGGGGCACCTCCCCGACGGTGAAGTCACGGTCGAGGACGAGTCGTGCCTGGGTCATGGGTCTCCTCAGGGTCGAGCGCGTGGTGCGAGCGGTGCGGGCGGAGCGGGAAGGCGGCGGCCCGGCGGGTGGTCCGGGCCGCCGCCGGCGACGTCACTGACCGCCGAAGCCGGTGGTCGAGAAGCCCTTGATGATCTGCCGCTGGAAGAACAGGAAGACGACGATCAGCGGGAGCGCCGCGAGCACGGCGGACGCCATCGTCTGCGCGTACTGCAGGCCGTACGCGCTCTTCACGGTCTGCAGACCGACGGGCAGGGTCATGAGCGAGGAGTCGCTCGTGATGATGAACGGCCACAGGAAGTTGTTCCAGGCCGCGATGAACACGAAGATCGACACGGCCGCGAGGATCGGCCGCGACAGCGGCAGCACGATCGACCAGAACACGCGCAGGCGTCCGGCACCGTCGATCCGGGCCGCGTCCTCGAGCTCGACGGGGACCTGCTCGAAGAACTTCTTGAGCACGAACACCATGGCGGGGTGGACCACCTGCGGGAGGATGATCGCCCAGTACGTGTCGACGAGGTTGAGCGCGAGCATCTCGTAGAACAGCGGGACGATCAGCACCGGCGGCGGCACGATGATCGACGCGATGATCAGCCAGAACAGCCACCTGCGGCCGCGGAAGTCGATGCGCGCGAGCGCGTAGGCCGCGAGCGACGACACGGTGAGCGTGACGACGGTGATCGCGACCGCGGTGAGCAGGCTGTTCCACGTCCAGAGCGGGATGTTCCCCTCGCGCAGCACGCTCCCGTAGGCGTCCGTCGTGAACCCGTCCGCCGGGAACCACGACACGGGCGTCGCCGCGGCGGCCGTCTCCGACTTGAACGACGTGAACACGGCCCACAGGAAAGGCAGCAGCCAGACGACGGCGAGCACGACGAGCGCGAGGATCGCGAGGATCCGACCGGGGCTCGCGAAGCGCTCGCCGACGCGCAGCCCGGCGGCGTGCGAGAAGCGTCCCTGGGGGCGGCGGCGACGGCCACCACCGACGACGCCGGCAGCACCGGCGTTGGGCTGGGGTGCGACGGTGGTGGTCATCGGGCGTTCCTCCGCGACGTGAACCCGACCTGCGCCAGCGACACGATGATGATGACCGCGAAGAAGATGTACGCGATCGCCGACGCGTAGCCGAACCGGTACCCGGTGAAGCCGGACTCGAAGATGTACTGGACGACGGGGCGGGTCACGCCGCCCGGGCCGCCCTGCGTCATGATGTAGATCTGGTCGAAGACCTTGAGCGACGCCAGGATCTGCAGGATCACGATGAGCACCGTCGTGGGGCCGAGCTGCGGGATCGTGATGGACCACAGCTGCCGCCAGCGGCCGGCGCCGTCGAGCGCGGACGCCTCGTACTGCTGCTCGGGGATGTTCTGCAGCGCCGTCAGGTAGAGCAGGAAGTTGAACCCGACGGTCCACCACAGCGTCTCGACGACGACCGCGAGCATCGCCCACTTCGTGTCCTGCAGCCAGGCCTGTCCCTCGATCCCGAGCCCGCTCAGCAGGTAGTTCACGAGGCCGAGCTGCGGGTTGTACATCCAGATCCAGAACTGCGCGGCGACGGTCGACGCGAGCAGGAACGACATGAAGAACGACAGCCGCCACAGCCACTGGCCGGGCAGGCCCTGGAACACGAGCAGCGCCATGACGAGCGCCACGAGCACGAGCGGGACCGTCGAGAGCACGGTGAACCACAGCGTGTTGAGCATCGACCGCCACATGATCGGGTCGCGCAGGGCCTCGGCGTAGTTGTCGAGACCGAGGAACGCGCCGCCGGCACCGGTGATCGACTCACCGGTGAACGACAGGTAGAACCCGTGGAGCAGGGGCCAGAGCAGGAACATCGCGAACACGACGACGAACGGCGTGACGAACAGCCACCCGATCCGGGTGTCGCGCGAGCGTTGCGCGCGGATCACGGACCGTTCGGACGTCGTCGACCCGGGCCGGGTGCGGCCGGGGGCGGCGGTTGCGGCAGAGGACACGATCGGACTCCTTCGTCGGATCGGGCAGGGACGTCAGACCGGGTTCGGCTTGGAGAGCTGCACGTCGACGCGTCGCACGAAGGCCCCGAAGCCCTCGGCCGGGTCGGCGCCGTTGAGGTACACGTTCTGCACGGTCTCGAGGAAGTAGCTCTGGAAGTCGCTGCCCGAACCCGTGAACCACGCCTCGGGGTCGTAGTTGAGGATCTCGGCGGCCGGCGCGTAGTGCGCCTGCGGGACGAGGTCCTGGTACTCGGGGCTCTGCACGACCGGCTGGTAGGCGGGGATGTGCCCGGCCTCGGCCCACGCGAACGAGCTCTGCAGGATGTCGGCGACGAACCGGTACGTCGCGCGCCGCTGCTCGGGGTCCGGGTCGGACTGGTGGGGCAGCGTGAAGGCGTGCGAGTCCGCGTACGCAGCGGGCGTGCCGAACAGCGTCGGGATCGGCATGGCGTCGAACGGGAGCCCGGCCTTCTTGGCGGTCGGCAGCTCCCAGACGCCGGTGAAGAACATCCCGCTCTCCCCGGACATGAACTCCGCGACCGCGGTGCCGTAGTCGCCGTCGGGGGCGCAGATCGTGCCGTCGAGCAGCGTCTGGATGTACTCGAGCGACTCGACCGCGGCGTCGGTGTCGACCTCGGCGCGGCTGCCCGACAGGTCGAACTCGGCGTCGTGCTGCTTGTAGAGCGTGTAGAACAGCCGCCACATCTGCGCGCCGTCGCCGAGGTACCCGTACGACAGGCCGTGCTTGCCCGTGACGGCCTGCATGGCCCGCGCGACCTCGAGGAACTGGTCGGCGTCCTCGATCGGCGCGAGCTGCCCGTCGGTCCCGAGCACGCCCGCCTGCGCGGCGACGTCGGTGTTGTAGAACATCACGAACGGGTGCGAGTCGAGCGCGATCGAGTACTGCGTCCCGTCGAGCCCGCCCTTCTCCCAGACGCGCGGCAGGAAGTCCTGCTCGGTGACGTCGAACTCGGCGAGCAGGTCGAGGTCCCACGGGTCGAGCAGGCCGCCGGGCGCGTACCCGGCGATGCGCGACGCGTGCATGATCGCGGTGTCCGGGGCGCGCCCGCCGACGCTCGCCATCGCGAGCTTGGTGTAGTACGGCGCACCCCACGCGAGGACGGTCTGCGTCGCCTGGTAGCCGTGGTCGAGGCCGTTCACGTCCTCGACCAGGCCCGCCATGTTGATGCCGTCGCCGCCCGACAGCAGGTGCCAGAACGCCAGCTCGCGCACGCCGTCCGCGGCGGCGGTCGGCGACGCGCAGCCCGCGAGCGCCCCGGCGGCCGCGACGCCGCCGATCGCCGCGAGCGAGCCGAGCAGCATCTGCCGCCGGGTCATGCCGGGTGGTCCGGAGCGTCCGGGGACGACGAACCCGGCGCGGTCGAGGGCCGCGGTGGAGGGGGTCGAGCCGCGCGGCGGCCCGTGGCGGTCGGTCATGCCGTCACTCCTTCGTGAGACACGTGTCGAGGCCCCGCGGTGGCCGCCCTCGCAGACGGCGCGGAGCCGTCCCCGGGGTGGCCGTGGCCGGACCAGTCGTGAGCATTACATCGTTGAAACGACTCGGCAAGAGGGACGCCACGCCGGAAATCGGGCAGATCCGCGAGCCGACCGCCCACCGGCGCCGTCGGTGGCCGGTCAGCCCCGGGCGCGGCTGCGGGTCGTGCTGGCGCGTACGACCACGCGGTGCGGGACGGTGAGGTGCCGGGGCGCGCGTGACGGGTCCTCGATCCGGTCACGCAGGAGGTCGAGCGCCGTCGCGGCGAACGCGCGCAGGTCGAACGACACCGTCGTGAGCGGCGGGACGGCGTACCGGCTCGGCTCGACGTCGTCGAACCCCGCGACCGCCACGTCGTCGGGCACGCGCAGCCCCCGTTCCCACAGGACGTGCACGACCGCGAGCGCCATCGAGTCCGTGAAGCAGAAGAAGACCTCGGGCGGCGCGTGCTCGTCGAGGAAGGCCCGCACCACGTCACGCGCCTCGTCGGCCGTCCACCGCGGCGTCGGCAGCTCGAGCGTCGGGTCGTGCGCGACACCCGCCGCCGCGAGCGCCTGCCGGTAGCCCTCGGTGCGCTGCCGGGCGGCTGCGGTCTCCACCTCGCGCGGCGCGCCGACGACCGCGATGCGCCGGAACCCGGCCGCGAGCAGGTGCTCCGTCATGTCGCGCGCGCCCGCGACGCTGTCGACGCCGACCTGGTCGGTGCGGTCCTGCTCGACCTCGCCGATGAGGACCGTCGGCGGCAGCGGGCCGCGCGCGACGTGCTCGTCCACGACGGAGTCGGCCAGCGACACGGGGTTGAGGACGAGCCCGTCGACGAGGTGGGACCGCGCCCGCGACAGCAGCGCCCGCTCGCGCTGCGGCTCGGCGGCCGTCTCCTCGATCTGCACGCTCCACCCCCGCGCGTGCCCCTCCTCGACGAAGTGGTGCGCGACCTCCGCCGAGTACGCGGTCGACAGGTCGGGGAGCGCGAGCGCGATGAGCCCGTACCGCCCGTTGCGCAGACCGCGCGCGCCGAGGTTGGGCACGTAGTCGAGCTCGGCGAGCGCCTCCTCGACGCGGGCCCGCGTCTCCGGCCGGACGAACGCGGTGCCGTTGATGACGTTCGACACCGTCTTCGGGGACACCCCGGCGCGCAGCGCGACGTCCTTCACGGTGGACCGCATCGTCGCCCTCTCCTCGACCGCCGGTGGGGCGCCATTGTCGCGACGGCCGGGCGCCGCGGTCCACACCGTTCCCACACAGGGACGCACGTCGGGGCCACGGGCGGGCACGTACCCTGGACGTCATGCTGACGACGACCCTCGGGGCCGCCCTGCACGCCGCCGGCCCCGTCGCCACGCTCGGGCCCGACTTCCTCGACCCCGACCACATGATCTCCTCGTTCGGGACCGCGGTCGTCATCGGGATCGTCGCCGTCATCTTCATCGAGACCGGCCTGCTGTTCCCCATCCTGCCCGGCGACTCGCTGCTGTTCACCGCGGGCGCGCTCGTCGCGCAGGACACGTTCCCGGTGCACATCAACATCTGGGCGCTGTGCGGGCTGCTGTTCCTCGCCGCGTTCCTCGGCGACCAGACGGCGTTCTTCATCGGCCGCCGGCTCGGTCCCCGCGTCTTCAACAAGCCCGACTCGCGGTTCTTCAAGAAGTCGTACATCGACCAGACGTACGCGTACTTCGACAAGTACGGCGGCCGCACGATCATCGTCGCGCGGTTCGTGCCCATCGTGCGCACGTACGCCCCCGTCGCCGCGGGCGTCGGCAACATGCGCTACCGCACCTTCGTCTCGTACAACGCGGTCGGTGCGCTGCTGTGGGGCGTCGGCGTGACGATGCTCGGCTACCTGCTCGGCAACATCCCCTTCGTGCGCGAGAACATCGAGCCCCTGCTCGTGCTCATCGTGCTCTTCTCCGTCATCCCGATCGCCGTCGAGATGTGGCGCGCCCGCCGCGAGCGCGCGAAGGCGCCGCTCGACGAGCACGGCCGCGACACCCGCTACGACGAGCAGAGCGAGCGCGAGGCCGTCGAGCGCAAGGCCTTCGGCGAGTGACGCGGGAGATCCGCTCCTGGCTGTCCGACATGGACGGCGTCCTCGTGCACGAGGGCACGGCGCTGCCCGGTGCGGCCGAGTTCGTCACCGCCCTGCGCGACGGCGACCGCCCCTTCCTCGTCCTCACGAACAACTCGATCTTCACGCCCCGGGACCTGGCCGCGCGGCTGCGGGCGAGCGGCATCGACGTCCCCGAGCGCGCGATCTGGACCTCGGCGCTGGCGACCGCGCAGTTCCTCACCGACCAGATGCCCGGCGGCTCCGCGTACACGATCGGCGAGGCCGGCCTCACGACCGCGCTGTACGAGGCCGGGTACACGCTCACGTCGTCCGACCCGGACTTCGTGGTCCTGGGCGAGACGCGTACCTACTCGTTCGAGGCGATCACGCAGGCCATCCGGCTCATCCAGGGCGGTGCGCGGTTCATCGCGACCAACCCCGACGTGACCGGCCCGTCGGCCGAGGGCGACCTGCCCGCGACCGGTGCCGTCGCCGCGATGATCTCCGCCGCGACCGGCCGCCAGCCGTACTTCGTCGGCAAGCCCAACCCGATGATGATCCGGTCCGCGCTGAACCGGATCGACGCGCACTCCGAGACGACCGTCATGGTCGGCGACCGCATGGACACCGACGTCGTCGCGGGTATCGAGGCCGGGCTCCGGACCGTCCTCGTGCTGTCCGGGTCGACGCGGCGCGACGACGTCGACCGCTTCCCGTTCCGCCCGAGCGAGATCGTCGACTCGGTCGCCGACCTCGTCGAGCGCGTCTGAGCTCGACGAGCCCACCTCGGTCGAGGGCCGGGACCGAGGTCCCGGTGGTGCGACGCCGTCGGCGGGGAATGCTCGGCGCGTGCCGACGACCGCCCCGCACCGCATGGCCCCCGCCCGCCGCCGTCGCGGACCGGGCTGGGTGTCCCAGCAGCACGGTGCGTGGGCGATGCTCGTCGTCCCGGTGCTGGTGGGCGCCCTGCTGGCGGGGCCGACGTGGCGGCACGCGCTGCTGCTCGTCTGCTGGCTCGTCGGGTTCCTCGCGTACAACGCCGCAGGGCTGTGGCTCAAGGCATCCCGTCGGCCGCGCTACCTCCCGCCCGTGCGGGCGTACGGGGTCGCGACGACCGTGCTGGGGCTCGCGCTCGTCGCGAGCGCGCCGTCGCTGCTGTGGTGGGCGCCCGTCTTCGCCGTCCTGCTGGCCGTGAGCCTCGTGTGCTCGGCGCGACGGGCGGACCGGTCGTGGCTGAACGACGGCGTCACCGTCGTCGCGGCGATGCTCATGACGACGGTCGCCGCGGGTCTGGGATCGCCCGGACCGCTGCCCGGCGCCGGTGACCCGCGCACGTGGGCGGCGACGGGCCTGCTCGCCGCATACTTCCTCGGCACCGTCCCGTACGTGAAGTCGCTCATCCGCGACCGCGGCGACCGGACCGTGCTCGCGGTCTCCCTCGGGTACCACGGGGCGCTCGTGGCGGGCGCGCTCGGCGCCGTCGTCGTCGCCGCGCCCGACGTGGCCGGTGCCGTCGTGTGCGCGGTCGTCGCGCTCGGGCTGCTGCTGCGCGCGGCGCTCGTCCCCCGGCGTCGGCCGTGGCCGTCGGCGACGGCGATCGGTCTCGGCGAGATCGTCGCGACGGTGGTCGTCACCGCCGCGACGCTCGTCGTCGTCTGAGGCGTCCCGTCAGGCCAGGCCGAGGTCGGCCAGGCTGAACAGGTAGTGGTAGGGCACCCCGAGGGCCTCGATCTTGGCCTGCGCGCCGGTCGCGCGGTCCACGATCACCGCGACGCCCAGCACCTCCGCACCGGCCTCGCGCGCGGCCTCGACCGCCGCGATCGGCGACCCGCCCGTCGTCGAGGTGTCCTCCAGGACGACGACCCGCCGGCCCGTGATGTCCGGGCCCTCGATGCGCCGCTGCATGCCGTGCGCCTTCGCCTCCTTGCGGACCACGAACGCGTCGAGGTCCTGCCCGCGCGACGCCGCCGCGTGCAGGAGCGACGTGGCGACGGGGTCGGCGCCGAGCGTCAGGCCGCCCACCGCGTCGATCTCGGCGGTGCCGAGGCCCACCTCCTCGAGCATGTCGAGCATGAGGTGGCCGATCAGCGGGGCGGCGCGGTGGTGCAGCGTGACGCGGCGCAGGTCGACGTAGTAGTCGGCCTCGCGGCCCGACGACAGCGTGACCTTCCCGTGCACGACCGCGAGGTCCTGGATGAGGGCGAGCAGCTGCTCGCGGGGCGTCGGCGAGAGGTCGTGGGTCACGGCCCCCAAGGCTAGCCCGCGGCCCGCGGGCGGTGGCGTCGCATCCGTCAGGCGTCGGCCGGGGCGTCCGCGGGCTCGTCCTCGATCGCGCGCCGGTAGCGGCCGATCGCGCGGATCGCGGACCGCGGGGCGAGGCGGGCGAGCGCCGACATGGTCCGGTAGCGCGCGCTCGGCGTGGAGATGACGACGCCGCGGCGCACGTCGGCGAGGGCCGTCGCGACGACGTCCTCGGCGTTGAGCCAGACGATCTCCGGGTATCCCGTCATGTCGATGCGGCCGCGCTCGTGGAACTCGGTGTGGGTGAAGCCCGGGTTCACGACGGTCGCGGTGACGCCGGTGCCCTTGAGCTCGACGGCGAGCCCCTCGGTGAACGACTGCACCCACGCCTTGTGCGCCGAGTACGTGCCCGACGCCATGAGCGCCGCGACCGACCCCACGTTGAGGATCGCGCCGCGGCCGCGGGCGACCATCGACTCGGCGGCCGCGTGCGACAGGACCAGCACGGCGCGGACCATGACGTCGAGCGCCGTGAGCTCGCGCTCGAGGTCGCCGCCGACGAACTCCTGGTTGATGCCGAATCCCGCGTTGTTCACGAGCAGGCCCACGGGGCGCTCGTCGCTGCGCAGCCGGTCGGCGACGCGCGCGACGTCGTCGGGCCGGGTGAGGTCCGCAACCAGCACCTCGGCGCGGATGCCCGCGGCCGCCTCGAGCTGGGCGGCGAGGCGCGTGAGGCGCTCCTCGTCGCGCGCGACGAGGACGACGTCGTGCTTGGCGGTGGCGAGCTGCCAGGCGAACTCGAGGCCGAGACCGGCGCTGGCGCCCGTGACGAGTGCGGTTCCCATGCCGCCACCCTACGGACCGTCCGGGCCCTGTCGCAGCGCTTCGGCGAGCCGTCCCCAGCCCGGCGGAGCGCCCTCGTGTCCACGGCTCGCCACCGCGGGTCCGCGGTGTGGGCCGGGGCTCGTAGGGTGGGCGGGTGCCAGCCGGACCCGCCCGCCCCCACACCCGTGCCGCCGAGTCGGCGGCGTGGACGGACGACGTCCCGCTGCCCGACGAGCCGCCCTTCGACCCGTCGTACGACGAGCCCCCGTACGACCCGGCCGACGACGAGCCCCTGTTCGACCCGGGCTACGACGCGGAGCGGACCGTGCGGGAGGAGGCCGCGCACGGCGCGCCCGTCCCCGGTCGCAGCCGCCCGCGAGCCGTCCCCGAGCCGGACGACGGCCCGCGCCCGACGCCGCACGAGGTGCTGCAGCGGGTGTGGGGGTACGACGCGTTCCGCGGCGACCAGGCGGAGATCATCGAGACCGTGGTGCAGGGCGGCGACGCGCTCGTCCTCATGCCGACGGGCGGCGGCAAGTCGCTGTGCTACCAGGTGCCCGCGCTCGTCCGGCCGGGCACGGGTGTCGTCGTGTCGCCGCTGATCGCGCTCATGCAGGACCAGGTCGACGCGCTGTCAGCGCTCGGCGTGCGCGCCGGGTTCCTCAACTCGACGCAGCAGCCGCACGAGCGCCGGGCCGTCGAGCAGGCCTTCCTCGACCACGAGCTCGACCTCCTGTACCTCGCCCCCGAGCGCCTGCGCGTCCCCGACACGATCGACCTGCTCGACCGCGGGCGCATCGCGCTGTTCGCGATCGACGAGGCCCACTGCGTGTCGCAGTGGGGGCACGACTTCCGCCCCGACTACCTGCAGCTGTCGATGCTGCACGAGCGCTGGCCGGACGTGCCGCGCATCGCACTCACCGCGACCGCGACGGCCGCGACCCACGCGGAGATCGCGCAGCGCCTGCAGCTCGACGACGCGCGGCACTTCGTCGCGAGCTTCGACCGGCCGAACATCCAGTACCGGATCGTCCCCAAGGACAACCCCCGCGCCCAGCTGCTCGACCTGCTGCGCACCGAGCACGAGGGCGACGCCGGGATCGTCTACTGCCTGTCGCGGAACTCGGTCGAGCAGACCGCCGAGCACCTGGTCGCGAACGGCATCCCCGCGCTCCCGTACCACGCGGGCCTCGACCGCCTCGTGCGCGCCCGCAACCAGGCGCGCTTCCTGCGCGAGGACGGGCTCGTGATGGTCGCGACCATCGCGTTCGGCATGGGGATCGACAAGCCCGACGTGCGGTTCGTCGCGCACCTCGACCTCCCCAAGTCGGTCGAGGGCTACTACCAGGAGACCGGGCGTGCCGGACGCGACGGGCTGCCGTCGACCGCGTGGCTCGCGTACGGGCTCGCGGACGTCGTGCAGCAGCGCAGGCTCATCGACACGTCCGACGGCGACGCCGCGCACCGCCGACGCCTCACGCAGCACCTCGACGCGATGCTCGCGCTGTGCGAGACCGTGTCGTGCCGCCGCGTGCAGCTCCTCAACTACTTCGGTCAGACGTCCGAGCCGTGCGGCAACTGCGACACGTGCCTGACCCCGCCCGAGTCCTGGGACGGGACCGTCGCCGCGCAGAAGCTCCTGTCGACGATCGTGCGGCTCGACCAGCGCAACCAGCGCTACGGCGTCGGGCACCTCGTCGACATCCTGCGCGGCAAGACGACCCCGCGCGTCCAGCAGCTCGGGCACTCCGCGCTCAGCACGTTCGGGCTCGGCACCGACCTCTCGGACGGCGAGTGGCGCGGCGTGGTCCGCCAGCTCCTCGCGCTCGAGCTGCTCGCGGTGGACACCGACGGCTACGGCACGCTCCGGCTCGCGCCCGCGTCCGCCGAGGTGCTGCGCGGCGAGCGCGAGGTGCGGCTGCGGCGGGAGCAGGAGCGCGCGGGCCGCTCGCGCGGCGGCGCGTCCGGGCGCGAGCGGCGGGCCACGGTCGCCGCCGACCTGACCGACGACGCCGCCGAGCGGTTCGAGCGGCTGCGGGCGTGGCGCGCGGGCGCCGCGAAGGAGCAGGGGGTGCCCGCGTACGTCGTGTTCCACGACGCGACGCTGCGGGAGATCGCGACGCAGCGGCCGACCAGCATCCAGGAGCTCGGCACGATCAGCGGCGTGGGTGCGACCAAGCTCGACCGCTACGGCGAGGGGGTCCTCGCGGCGCTGGACGCGCAGCCCGCGGACTGACACCTGCCCGACCCCGCGGGCCCCGCACCGGCGCACGTGGCCGGGACCGGGGCCTGGCGGCGGGTCAGGCGAGGTCGACGTAGACGTCGAGCGCTGCGGCTGGAGCGAGACCGAGCGCGTCCAGGTGCGCGGCCTCGGTCGCGTCGTCGGGGTGGGCGAGCGCGACGCGCGCACCGTCGTCGAAGGCACGTCGGAGGAGCCAGCCGGCGACCGCCGACCACGCGCCGGGCAGCGGCGGGTCGGGCAGCACCGCGACGCCGGACAGGTACGCGGCGGGACCGGCCCGGCCGTCGGAGCGCAGGACGTAGCCGGTGGCGACGGGCACGCCGTCGAGGACCGCGAGCGCGACGGACGCACGGTCGGGCGCGTGCAGGTGCGGCTCGATCCACGCCGACTCGAGCGCGGGGTCGCCGTCGAAGGCCGCCGCGGAGACCGCGACGACGGTCGCCAGGTCGTCGGGACCGGCGGCGCGGACCCGCAGCGCCGGCACCGGGGCAGCGGGGACAGGACCCGCGTCGCGCAGCACGAGGTGCTTGCGGAAGAGGAACGTCCCGTAGGGCCAGGGGGCACCGGCGGGGACGCGCACGCCCCACGGCACCCCGTGCGGCGCGTACCAGTCGCGCATCGCCGCGACGTCCACGGCCGCGGGGTCGGTGACGTCGCCGTTGTTCCACTGCGGGTGCGGCAGGCCGCTCGCCATGAGCCGGACGCCGGGGATCTCGCCCGTGGCGCCGCCGCGACCGGCCCGGATCAAACCGTGCTGCTCCCACGCGTCGGCGTGCACGGTCCGGGCGACGAGCTCACGGGTGTTCACGGTCCCGATCGTGCCGTGCGCGGGTGGACTGCGCGCCGTGGCGCGAGACGACGGCGCGTACCGGTGCGCGGAGGCACTGCGGGGCCCTAGCGTGGCGCCCGGAGGCGGCGCTGCGGCGTCGCGCCTGATGAGAGGCCCATCAGCACGCACGAACGGAGTCCTGCATGTCGACGACCCCGCCCGAGGGCACCGGACCGGCCGAGCCGGTCGACCCGACGAGCACCCCGCCGCACGACCTGTCCAAGCCCCAGCCGCCCGCCGCGCCGCCGGCGCCCGCGTACGGCGCGCCCGTGCCCGGCGGCCCGGCGTACGCCGCGCAGCCCGGCTACGGGGCTCCCGTCGAGTCGAACAAGTCGTTCGTCGCGACGTGGCTGCTCGCCTGGTTCCTCGGCGTGCTCGGCGTCGACCGCTTCTACCTGGGCAAGGTCGGCACGGGCATCCTCAAGCTCGTGACGTGCGGCGGTCTGGGCATCTGGGCGCTGGTCGACATCATCCTGACCCTGGCCGGGGTCCAGCGGGACAAGGCCGGACGGCCGCTCGCCGGGTACGAGCAGCACAAGAAGCTCGCGTGGATCATCACGGCGATCGGCTTCATCCTGGGCTTCGCGGGCAGCGCCGCCAACCAGGCGACGATCGTGGACCAGCTCGACACGTCGTCGGCGGTCGTGGTCGTGGTGGAGGACGCCGCGCTCTGAGCCTGCGCACGGTCGGCTGACGGGGTGCTGCTGCGGCCGCACCCCGTCGTCGTCCCTGGCTGTGCCGGAAGGAGACGGCGCGGGTCAGGACGTGGCGCGCGCAGGGCCGGTGGTGCCGCGTACGACGAGGTGCGTCGGCAGCAGGTCGACGGTCGGCGGGATGCCGTCGTCGGTGGCGCGGCCCTCGGGGCGCCGGGGCCGGTCGATGCGCGCGAGCAGCAGGTCGGCGGCGCGCTGCCCGGCGCGCTCGAGCGGCGCGGCGACGGTCGTGAGGCCGGGCCGGACGAGGTCGGCCCCGAACACGTCGTCGCAGCCGACGACGCTGAGGTCACCCGGCACGTCGAGGCCGCGCGCGGCCAGGCGGTCGAGGATCCCGAACGCGAGCAGGTCGTTGAACGCGAGGACCCCGGTGACACCGGCGCCGCACGCGGCGTCCGCGGCGGCGGCACCCGCCTCGCGCTGCGGCGCGTACGGGCCGAGCACGACGAGCTCGACCCCGAGCCGCCGGGCGGCGGGACGCAGCGCGGCACGGCGGTGGCGGTCCGACCAGGACGTGCGCGGACCGGACGCGTACGCGACGCGGCGGTGGCCGAGCGACGCGAGGTGCTCGAGGGCCTGGACGGCGCCGCCGGGTGTGTCGAGGACGATGCCGTCACCGTCGACGGGCCGGTTGATCGTGACGAGGGGCATGTCGCGTGCCCACCGCGCGAGGGTCGAGTCGTCGATCCGCGGGGCGGCGAGGATCGCGCCGTCGGCGGACGAGCGGATCATGCGCAGCGCGCGTTCCTCGGCGGGGACGGACTCCTCGGTGTCGACGAGCACGTGCGTGTACCCGTCGACGCGCAGCCGTGACTGCACGCCGCGCACGATGCCGAAGAAGAAGGGGTTGGTGACGTCGGGCAGGACGAGTGCGACGGTGCCGGTGCGCCCGGAGCTCAGCGCGCGGCCGGACGCGCTGGGCACGTAGCCGAGCTCCTCGGCGGCGGCGCGGACGCGCGCGGCGGTGTCCTCGGTGATGCGGCCGGGACGGGTCAGGGCGCGTGACGCGGTGGACACCGCGACGCCCGCGGCGTCGGCGACGTCGCGAAGGGTGGGCCGGGTGCCCGGCATCGGTGTCTCCTCTCGGCCGCAGGTCGCCGGTCGTCGTCGTCCGACCACCCGTGGCGGTGTCCATGCTGGTCCACGCGACGCCCCGTTGGCAATATCTGGCAAGCGATTGCCGCATCACGAGGAGGGTGTCTAGGCTCGACGACGGAACGGATTGCACGCGGCGACGGCGCCGCGCACGACGGGAGCACCGATGACGCCGCAGCACCCCGAGCCCACGACCGACACGCCCGCGCGCCCGACCGGTGCCGCCGAGCCGCGCGACATGACGACTGGCGCCGCCGACCCGCGCGACGTGACGACCGGTGCCGCCGACCCGCGCGACGCGACGGTCGGCGCTGCTGACCCGCGCGACGCGACCACCACCGCACCGGCCGCCGCGGACGGCGCCCGCCCCGCGACCCGCCCGTCGGGCAGCGCGATCCGGTCCGCCGAGGTCCTGGTCAGCAGCCCGGACCGCAACTTCGTGACGCTGCGGATCACGACGGAGGACGGCGTCGTCGGGCTCGGCGACGCGACGCTCAACGGCCGGGAGCTGTCCGTCGTCTCCTACCTGCAGGACCACGTCGTGCCGCTGCTGATCGGCCGCGACGCGCACCGCATCGAGGACACGTGGCAGTTCCTCTACCGGTCGGCGTACTGGCGGCGCGGCCCGGTGACGATGGCCGCGATCGCGGCGGTCGACGTCGCGCTGTGGGACATCAAGGCCCGGTACGCGGGCATGCCGCTCTACCAGCTGCTCGGCGGCGCGAGCCGGACCGGGATCATGGCGTACGGGCACGCGTCGGGCCGCGACCTGCCCGAGCTGTTCGACTCGATCCGCCGCCACCGGGAGCTCGGCTTCCGGTCGATCCGCGTGCAGACGTCCGTGCCGGGCATCGACGCGGTGTACGGGGTCGCCGCACAGCCCAGCAGCGGCGGCCGGTACGACTACGAGCCCGCGCAGCGCGCGCCGCTGCCGGCCGAGGAGGACTGGGACACCCGCGCCTACCTGCGGCACGTCCCGCGCGTGTTCGAGGCCGTCCGGAACGAGTTCGGTCCCGAGCTGCCGCTGCTGCACGACGGTCACCACCGCATGACACCGATCCAGGCGGCGCGGCTCGGCAAGGACCTCGAGCCGTTCGACCTGTTCTGGCTCGAGGACTGCACGCCGGCCGAGAACCAGGAGGCGCTGCGGCTCGTGCGGCAGCACACGACGACCCCGCTCGCGATCGGTGAGGTCTTCAACACCGTCTGGGACTACCAGACGATCATCCGCGAGCAGCTCATCGACTACGTGCGGTCCGCCGTCACGCACACGGGCGGCATCACCGCGCTGCGCCGGATCCTCGACTTCGCCGCGCAGTACCAGATCAAGTCCGGCATCCACGGGCCGACGGACATCTCCCCCGTGGGCATGGCCGCCGCGCTGCACCTCGACCTCGCGATCCACAACTTCGGGATCCAGGAGTACATGCAGCACGGGCGCCTCACCGACGAGGTGTTCCGCCAGTCGTTCACGTTCACCGACGGGTTCCTGCACCCCGGCGACGAGCCCGGCCTGGGCGTCGTCTACGACGACGACGTCGCCGACCGTTTCCCGTACCAGCCGGCGTACCTGCCGTTCAACCGGCTCAAGGACGGCACCGTCCACGACTGGTGACGCGCCCGCGCCGACCGGCTCCGCACCACGGAAGGACCCGCGTGACCAGCACCGACGCCCACCCCATGTGGCTGCCCGACGAAGCGCTGCGTCGGCTCGGCGAGCGCCGCGTGCTCGTCGCCGTCGGACCCGACGACCCCGTCGGTGCGACCGTCGTGGCCGAGGTCCGCGCCGCGACCGCACGCTGGGGCGGATCGGTCACGGTCGCCTCGACCGACGCGCCGCTGACGGGCGCCGAGGCGCGCGGGCACGACGTCGTGCTCGCGCTCGTCCCGCCGTCGACCGCGTCCGACGAGCCGACCCGTGCGCTCGCCGCCGACGTGCCCACCGCGAGCGGGTCGTTCGGCGTGCTGCGTGAGGGCGCGACGACGACGGTCCTCGGGCGGGACGCGGCCGGGCTGCTGTACGGGCTCCACCACCTCGTCCGGGCGGGTGCAGCCGCGGCAGAGGGTGACACGCCGCTCACCTGGTACGCGCCGACCAACGACATCCGGATGCTCGACCACTGGGACAACGTCGACGTGCACCCGGTGATGGGCCAGGTCGAGCGCGGCTATGCGGGCGGGTCGATCTTCTACGCCGACGGGCGCGTGCGGGAGGACCTGTCGCGCGTCGCCGCGTACGCACGGCTGCTCGGGTCCGTCGGGATCAACGCGGTGTCGATCAACAACGTCAACGTGCACCGCACCGAGGCGCGCCTGCTCACGGACGGCCTGCCCGACGTCGCGCGCATCGCGGCCCTCTTCCGCCCGCACGGCATCCGCGTCCACCTGTCGGTGTCGTTCGCGGCGCCGATGACGGTCGGCGGCCTGCCCACGTCCGACCCGCTCGACGCCGACGTGCAGGCGTGGTGGGCGGCGCGCGTCGCCGACGTCTACGACGCCGTCCCGGACTTCGGCGGGTTCGTCGTCAAGGCGGACTCGGAGGGCCAGCCCGGCCCGTTCGCGTACGGCCGCGACCACGCCGACGGCGCGAACCTGCTGGCCCGCGCCCTCAAGCCGTTCGGCGGCACGGTGTTCTGGCGCGCGTTCGTCTACAACCACCGGCAGGACTGGCGGGACCGCTCGACGGACCGAGCGCGTGCCGCGCACGACCACTTCGCGCCGCTCGACGGGCGGTTCGACGACAACGTCGTCCTGCAGGTGAAGTACGGCCCGATGGACTTCCAGACCCGCGAGCCCGTCTCCCCCGTGATCGCCGCGGTGCCGCGCACGCGCCTCGCCGTCGAGCTGCAGGTCACGCAGGAGTACACCGGCCAGCAGAAGCACGCCGTGTGGCTGGGGCCGCAGTGGTCGGAGATCCTGCGCTTCCGGCCGTGGGGCGAGGGCGGCCGGACCGTCGCGGACGTCGCGGCCGGGACCGGCGGGGCGGACGACGCCCGACGCGCCGGGCTGGTCGCCGTGTCGAACGTCGGCGACGACGCGTTCTGGACCGGCCACCCGCTCGCGCAGGCCAACCTCTACACGTTCGCGCGCCTCGCGTGGGACCCGTCGGCCGACCCGCAGGCGCTGCTCGACGAGTGGATCGGGCTCACGTTCCCGGACGCCGACCCCGTCGTCGCTGCGACCCTGCACGAGATCCTCGACGACTCGTGGCGCACCTACGAGGACTACACCGCGCCGCTCGGCGTCGGCTTCATGGTCCGCCCCGGCCACCACTACGGCCCGGACGTCGACGGCTACGAGTACACGCCCTGGGGCACCTACCACTTCGCCGACCGCGACGGGATCGGCGTCGACCGGACGCGCGCGACCGGCACGGGTTTCACCGGCCAGTTCCCGGCACCGTGGCGTGACGTGTACGAGGACGTCACGACGTGCCCCGACGAGCTGCTGCTGTTCTTCCACCACGTGCCGTGGTCGCACGTGCTGCACAGCGGCGTCTCGGTCGCCCAGCACGTCTACGACACCCACTGGGACGGCGCCGCCCGGACCGTCGACAACACCGCCGCGTGGGACGCGATCGCCGGCCAGGTCCGCGCCGACCTGCACCAACGCGTCGCCGAACGGCTCGCCGAGCAGGTCCGCAGCGCCCACGAGTGGCGCGACCAGCTCCGCACCTACGTCTACCGCCACAGCGGCATCCCGGACGCGACCGGCCGAACGGTGTACTGACCCGATGTCCGCGAGCCGGAGCACGGGCCGGCGCGCGTCCACGGCACGCTCGACGTGATCGGCGTCGTTCGTGTCGGCTCAGCCGCGCCCGCGTCCTCAGGTCAGGTGGTGAAGCGGGTGGTGGCGTCGGCGATCACCGGGGTCGCGTTGCGGACCAGGAGGGCGACGAGCGGTGACGCGAGCAGGACGAGGAGCCAGTCGGTGGCGAGCGACGCGATGCCGACCGCGACGATCACGAGGGCGAGCACCCCGAGCCCGCTGACCGGCTTCGCGGCGAGGTAGTGCGCGGAGAGCCGTGCGACGTCGCGCGTGCGGAACGCGAACAGGGACGACAGGACGAGCGCGTTCCCCGCCCACGCGAGCACGGCCACCGCGACCACGAGGGACACGATCGCGAACGCGCCGCCGGACCTGCCGAGCGCTCCCGCGCCCGCGACGTTGACCGCGAGGACCGTCAGGACGAGGAGGGTCGGCACCCACCACCGCAGCACGTCGCGCCAGTTCAGCCGGTAGCCGCGCCAGTAGTGCCGTGCGGGCGACAGGTCGCGGTCGCCCGGCGGCGTCGTGAGCCAGTCGCGCCAGGCGAAGACGGCGGCGGCGAGGGACGGGCCGAGCGGCACGGCCGCGAGCGCGAACAGCGGCGCGTTCCCGGGGCTGCGGTCGAGCAGGACGAACGCCACGAGGGTCGGCAGGGACGTGAGGAGGATCAGGCCCTCGACCACGACCGCCCAGTAGACGGCCGCCGAGCCGCGCGAGAACGGTCCGCGGCCGACCTCCGAGAACCGGTCGGCGTCCGCGCTCACGACGCTCACCCGACCGGACCGTCGTCGGGCGTGCGCGGCGTCGGGAGCTCCGGGTCGCCCACGTCGACGTGCGCCCGCGCACCGCTGAGGAGCGCCACCGCGCGCCCGGTCCCCGGCGGGTCGGCGACCAGCCGGTCGTCCTCGACGCCGAGCAGCCGGCGGTCGTCGAGACCCTCGTGGAACGCCTCCATGACGGGCGTCACCTCGACGAACGTGACCTCGTGACGCGCGAGGGACAGGTCGAGCGAGATGCGCCCGTCGACGACCGGGTACGCCGCGTGCGTCGTCGAGGGTCGTGCGAGGTCGCGCAGGACGTCGACCTGGCGCTCGGTCGGCGAGAACGGGCGGCCGAGCTCGCGCCAGGCGGCGAAGGCGTTGCCCTCGTGCTCGTTGACGCGCTCGCGCACGACGAAGGCCGTCGCCGGACCGCCCCCGTCGCCCGGCCGCCCCACCCCGCGGCCGCTGCCGACCGGGACCGACAGCCGCAGCTCGTGCCGCTCGTCGGCGGGCCCGCCGTCGGTGCCGCCCACGGGCTGCCAGGCGAGGACGGTGACGCGCCCGTCGTCGTCGACGCACACGAGGTGGTCGTCGCCGCGCGCGAGCACGTGCCGGCCCATGCGGGCCAGGAACGCGAACAGGTGGTACGTCGGCTTGGGCACCTGGCGGTGCGTGAGCAGCCCGAACCCGCCGTGGAAGAACGACGTGGGGATCCACGCCTCCTCGAACACGTCGCAGAACGTCCAGTAGGAGAACGAGTCGACGTGGTCGCCGCCGCGGACCATGACGGGCGCGAGGTAGGCCGCGTTGTAGGCGGTGTCGTGGATCGGGTTGTCCGGGCAGTACGAGGTGTTGAACTCCGTGACGTGCACGGGCAGGTCGGCGAGCGGGTGGCCGGCGAGCAGGCGGCGCGGGGTCGCGAACTGGTCGAGCAGGTCCTGCGGCGGCTTGAGCGTCTGATAGCTGCCGAACGGGACGTGCTGCGCAGGCCCGGAGGAGTAGGCGTGCACGCTGAGGAAGTCGCACGGCACGTCGCGGCCGGTCACGAAGTCGGCGAACGGCTGCCACCACTCGTCGGCCCCGGGCGAGATCGCGGGCCCGCCGACCTGGAGCGACGCGTCGACGTCCTTGATCGCGCGGGCCGTGACCTCGTAGAGCCGCAGGTACGCGTCCTGGTCGGCGTCCTTCCAGAACTGCACGAGGTTCGGCTCGTTCCAGACCTCGATCGGCCACTGCCGCACCTCGTCGATGCCGTAGCGGTCGACGAGGTGGCGCACGAGCGTCGTCACCAGGTCGGTCCACCCGGACCACGACGACGGCGGCGTGATGTTGCCCTTCCACCAGAAGACGGTGTCGTCCCCCGACGCGAGCACCGACGGCATGAACCCGAGCTCGACGAAGGGCTTGATGCCGATCCCGAGGAACGCGTCGTGCACCTGGTCGACGTAGGTGAACGAGTGCCGGAGCCCGGACCGGTCGCCGATCGACCAGGGCCGCAGCACCCCCATGTCGTCGGACAGCAGCCCGTGCCCGCGGATGTGCCGGAACCCGATGTCCCGCTGGACCATCGCGAGCGAATCGCGGTAGTCGGCGCGCAGCGCGAGGTTGAGCCGGCCGGTGCCGACGCAGTGCCGCCAGGCGTCGGGCAGCGGGCCGAGCGGGGTGGCGGGGACGACGACACGGGTCACGGGGTCTCCTGGAGGACGAGCACGTCGGCGGGCGCGAGGGTCAGGGTGTCACCGCGACGGACGACGCGGCCGGTGAGGGCGTCGGTGCCCTCGACCTCGGACGTCACGGTGAGCGGCGTCGTCCCATGGTGCAGCACGAAGCGGTACCGGGTGCCGTCCGGCTGGACGCGGTCGACGACCTCGAGCGCGGGCTCGTCCGCGTGCGGCCCCATGAGGCCGTGCTGGTCGAGGACGTGCCGCAGGACGCGCGCGACGCCGTCGTCGTCGAGGCCGGTCCCGACGTGCCAGGCGGCACCCTCGCCGCGGGCGGCGCGTGTGACGGCCGGGGTGCCTGCGTAGAAGTCGGCGCCGTACGTCCCGACGACCTCGGTGCCGTCGTGCGGGACGAGCAGCTCGAAGACGAGGGACGCGGGGTGCGTCGTCGACCCGTTCCAGTCGATCGCGCCGTCGGTGCCCGGACCGCCGAGGCGCAGCGTGACGGGGTTGGCGACGTCGGGTGCGGCCGAGTCGGTCTCCTCGACGCGGACGCCGAGCAGCGCGTCGAGCGGCGGCTCGCCGAGGAACGCGTTGGTGTCCTCGTCGACGCGGCCGCCGTAGAACGTGGTGACGAGAGACCCGCCGCGGTGCACGAACGCGGTGAGCCGCTCGACGACGTCGCCCTTGAGCACGTGCAGCAGCGGCGCGACGACGACGTCGTACGCCGAGAGGTCAGCGGTCACGGGCACGACGTCCACGGCGGCGTTCGCCGACCACAGCGCCCGGTGGTACTGCAGCAGCGTCTGGACGTAGGAGACGTGCCGGTTGTAGCCGTCGGTCATCTCGACCGCCCACCACGAGTCCCAGTCGAGCAGCAGCGCGACGCGGGCGGGCGTGCGCGCGCCGAGCACGCCGCCACCCAGGGTGCGCAGCGACGCGCCCAGGGCCGACGCCTCGCGGAACACACGCGTGTCCGTCCGGCCGGAGTGATCGATCACCGCGCCGTGGTACTTCTCGCACGCGCCCCTCGACTGGCGGAGCTGGAAGAACAGCGTCGCGTCGGCGCCGTGCGCGACCGACTGCCACGTCCACAGCGCGAGCACGCCGGGCCGCTTCACGGGGTTCACGTCGCGCGACGCGGTGATCGACGGCGTCTGCTCCATGACCCAGACGGGCGCGCCACCGCCGACCCCGCGCATCGCGGCGTGCGTCGCCGCCATCCGGGCCGCCGTGCGCAGCGGGGTGTCCGCGGGCGGGTAGTTGTCCCACGTCACGAGGTCGAGGTGCGGCGCCCAGCGGTGGTAGTCGACCGGCTGGTACAGGCCCATGAAGTTCGTCGTGACGGGCGTCGTCGCGTCGTGCGCGCGGATCGCGGCCTTCTCCGCGACGAACCCGCCCAGCAGCGCGTCCGACATGAAGCGGCGGTAGTCGAGCGTCGTGCCCTGGAACGCCGTGTGGTTCGGACCACGCCAGTGCTCGGACAGCATCGTCGGCGGCTGGATCTCGTCCCAGTCGGAGTAGGTGTGCGACCAGAACATCGCGTTCCACGCGTCGTTGAGCCGGTCGAGCGTCCCGTACCGCGTGCGCAGCCAGTCGCGGAACCCCGCCGCGCACAGGTCGCAGTAGCAGGCGCCGCCGTACTCGTTGCCGACGTGCCACGCGACGACCGCGGGGTGGCCCGCGTACCGCTGCGCGAGCTGCGACGCGAGCGCGACGGACAGCCGACGGAAGTCCGGCGACGACGGGCAGTGGTTGTGCCGCTGCCCGTACACGTGGCGGCGGCCCTCGACGTCCACGCGGCAGGCGTCCGGGTAGGCGCGCGCGAGCCACGGCGGCATCGCCCCCGACGGCGTCGCGAGGACGACCTCCCGCCCGGCCTGCGCCGCGCGGTCCACGATCGCGTCGAGCGTCGAGAAGTCGTACCGGTCCTCCGCGGGCTGCAGGTGCGCCCACGCGAACACCCCGACCGTGACGGTCGTGATGCCGGCCTCGTCGAACGCGCGGTGGTCGTCCTCCCACACGTCCTTCGGCCACTGCTCGGGGTTGTAGTCGCCGCCGTAGCGGACCTGGTTGCTCACGATTCGGCACGTCTCCCGGGACACAGGGGTGGAACGGCGGACCCGGCCGGTCCCGCGCGCAGCGACGCGGGAGCGGCCGGGTCCGGGCGGCGTCAGCCCTTCGCGGCCAGCGCCTGGTTGTAGGTGTCGACGTACTGGTCGACGTTGAGACCCTTGAGCTCCGTCATCCACGCGTCCCACTCGGACATCGGGCGGCTGCCCAGGATGAACGCGGCCGTGTTCTGCAGCACCGAGTCGTTGAGCGCGGACTGCCAGAGCGTGACCTGCTCCTGCTGCATCTCGTCGAGCGGCGCGGTCGGCGCGAGCGGCAGCTCCTCCTTGTCCGCCATCGACTCGACGAACTCACGCGTCGGCGGGGTCTGCATCGAGCCGATGAGCTCGTCCGTCGAGCCGTTCGCGAACATGAACACGCCGTTGCTGAAGCCGAAGTCCGCGTTGAGCTTCTTCGTGCCCGTCGGGTTGAGGCCGTTCCAGTCGACGTCCGCCGCGAGCGTGCGGGTGTCGCCGTCCTTCGTGTACGTCGTGCCCTCGACGCCCCACTGCGAGAACTCGATGCCCTCGTCCGAGTAGTACAGCCAGTCGATCCACTGCAGCAGCGCGAGGAAGTGCGGCGAGTCCTTCGCGGCCGACGAGAGCATGAAGCCGGACGCGATGCGCGAGCCCGAGGCGACGTAGTCACCGGCCGGGCCGGCGGGGACGCGGATGAGCTTGACGTCGGCAGACGTGTTGCCCGCGTCGGTGAACGTCTTGCGGTACGTCGTGACCTCCTGCGTGTTGCCGGAGATCGCGAGCGACTGGCCCGAGCCAAACTTCTGGATCGCGGTGTCGTCGTCCTGCGTCAGCGACTCGGGGTCGAGCAGACCGTCCTCCACCAGGCTCGCGAAGTACTCGACGAGCTCCTTGTAGCCGTCCGTCGTCGGCGCGTAGACGAACTTCTCCTCGTCCTCGTCGAACCACAGGCCCTGGCCGAAGCCCCAGCCCGCGATGGTGTCGAAGTTCGGCGCGGCGATGTTGAGCGTCGCGCCGAGCGGGCTGTTGTTGTTCGTCGACCAGCGGTCCGACATCGGCCACACGCCCGGGTTCGCGGCCTTGAGCTTCGCGAGCGCGTCACGGAAGTCGTCCCAGGTCTCCGGGTCCTCCGTGATACCCGCGGCGTCCCACAGGTCCTTGCGGACCGCGATCGAGTACTGCGGCTGCGGCGACTCGTACAGCCCGGGGAGCATGTAGTACTTGCCGTCGGCCTGCTCGAGCGAGTCGAGGTAGTCCTGCATCCCCCACTCCTCGATCTTCTGCTGGAAGTTCGGCATGTACTGCACGTAGTCCGAGATCGGCAGGATCGCGCCGCCCGACACGAACTGCGTCTCCTGGCCCTTGTACGTCACCGGGATGAACTCGGGGGCGTCGCCGGAGGAGATGATGAGCGACTTCTTCTGGTCCCAGTCGGACAGCGGCGCGCTCGTGATGTCGAACGTGACGTTGTGCTTGTCCTCCATCTCCGTGAAGAACAGCCAGTCCTCGTTGAGCGGGTAGTTCGGGTGGTCGCGGTACAGCAGCCCGAACTCGACGGGCTCGGTCGCGACGAACTCCGTGCCGGCCGCGAAGTCCTCCATGGCGCCGACGCGGTTCGCGTCCGGGATGCCGGCGTCGCCGCCGGTCTCCTCGGCCGTCGCGCCGTCGCCGGACGAGCACGCCGCCGTCAGGGCGAGGGCGAGGACCGCGACCGACGCCGCGGCGCCTGCGCGCTTTCGTGCTGACCTCATGATTCTCCTTTTCGTGGAACTCCGTCGTCCTGCACGGGAGGGGATGGGAAATGCAGCCAGGAGGCGTCACTGCTTGACCGCGCCGAGCATCACGCCCGACACGAAGTACCTCTGGATGAAGGGGTAGAGGCAGATGATCGGCAGCACGGTGAGGAGCATCGTCACGGACTGCACGTTCGCCGCGATCTGCGTGAGGCTGTCCGTGGAGCCACCCTGGATCGACGTCCCCGACGTCACGCCCGCGAGCAGGTTCCGGAGGTACATCGTCACCGGGTAGAGCCTGGGGTCGTCGATGTAGAGGAAGGCGGCGAACCACGAGTTCCAGAACGACACCGCGTAGAACAGCAGCATCGTCGCGACGACGGCTTTCGACAGCGGGAGGACGACGCGGAAGAAGATGCCGTACGTCGTCATGCCGTCGATCGCCGCGGCTTCCTCGAGCTCGCTCGGGAAGTTCTCGAAGAACGACTTCATCACCAGCAGGTTGAAGACGCTGATCGCGTTCGGGAGCACGATCGCCCAGATCGTGTTGCGCATCCCGAGCTCGCTGATGAGCACGTAGTTCGGGATGAGGCCGCCGTTGAAGAACATCGTCGCGACAGCGACGCCGATGAAGAACTTGCGGCCCTTGAGGTTCCGCCGCGACAACGCGTACGCGTACGTCGTCGTCAGGGCCATCGCGATCGTCGTCGCGACGACCGTGTAGACGACGGTGTTCCGGTAGTTGCGCCAGAACATGTCGTCGCCCATGACGACGCCGAACGTCGTGACGTTGAACCCGCGGGGGAACAGGTTCACCTGGCCCGAGTTGATGTACCCCTCCGACGAGAACGCCTGCGCGACGATGTTGACGAACGGGTACAGGACCAGCGCGCACACGACGATCAGCAGCGCCGCGTTGACGAACCGGAAGGACCGGTACGCGGGCGAGTCCCTCACGACGCGCGGCTTCGTGCTGATCGCCGCGGCCGGCTTCGACAGGTCGGTGGTCACCACAGGCTCGCCCCTACGGTCTTGCGCGAGATCGCGTTGGCGGACAGGACGAGCGTCACGCCGATGATCGCCTCGAACAGGCCGATCGCGGTGGCGTAGGAGACGCTGTTCGAGACGATGCCGACGCGGTACAGGTACGTGGAGATGACGTCGGCCGTCGAGTAGATGAGGGGGTTCTGCAGCAGCAGGATCTTCTCGAAGCCGACCGCCATGAACGTGCCGACGTTGAGGATGAGCAGCACGACCATCGTCGGGCGGATGCCCGGCAGTGTGATGTGCCACGTCTGCTGCCAGCGGTTGGCGCCGTCGATCCGGGCCGCCTCGTAGAGCTGGTCGTCGATCGTCGTGAGCGCCGCGAGGTAGAGGATCGTGCCCCACCCGACGGTCTGCCAGACCTCCGAGCTCAGGTAGATCGTCCGGAACCAGGACGCCTCCTGCATGAAGGTGATCGCGTCCCCGCCGAGCGCCGTGATGATCTGGTTGATCGTCCCGTTCACCGCGGTGAGCTGGAACACCACGCCCGCGACGATGACGACCGACATGAAGTGCGGCAGGTAGGAGATCGTCTGCACCGACCGCTTGAAGTGCCGCGACCGCACCTCGTTGAGCATGAGCGCGAGCAGGATCGGCAGCGGGAAGACGATCACCAGCGTCAGCAGGCCCAGCACGACCGTGTTGGTGAACGCGTGCCAGAACTGCTGGTCGTTGATGAACATGCGGACGTAGTAGAGGCCGACCCACTCGTCGCCCAAGATGCTCGACCCCGGCCGGAACCGCCGGAACGCGACGACGTTGCCGAGGATCGGCAGGTACCGGAACACGAGCAGGAAGACGAGCGGCAGGACGAGGAAGGTGTACAGCCGCCAGTCGCGCCTGAGGGCCTGACGCCAGGTCGTGCGGCTGGGCCGGACGACGGTGCCGCCGGGGGTGGTGAACGTCTGCGTGCGGCGCGGGCGGCGGGGCCTGCGGGGTGCCGGGCTGCCCGCCGGGGGCGGGGCGTTGTCGGCCACGCCCACGGGAGGCGGCGCGCCCGGGGTCGTCGCGACGCCCGCGACCACGGGCTCCTGGACGCTGCTCATGCGGTCACCACCTCCGGTGCGTCGGCTCCGGCGAGCACCGCCACCTCGGTGACGAGGCGACGGGTGTGGTCGACGACCCGCAGCGGGCCGTCGAGGCGCGCGGCCAGGGTGGTGTGGTGGTCGGCGCTCGACCGCGAGACGCGCAGCTCGACGTCGCCCGGCTCGACGACGCGGCGCCCGTCGGTCCCCGTGAACGCGGTGACGTCGGCGGGCACGGTGAACGTGATGCGGCCGCGCTCGCCCGGCGCGAGCTCGACGCGCGCGTACCCGACGAGCCGCACGACGGGCCGCGTCACCTGCGCGACGGGGTCGTGCAGGTAGAGCTGCACGACGTCCGCGCCGGCCGTCTCGCCCGTGTTCGTGACGTCGACCTCGACGACGGCCTCGCCGTCGACCGGCCAGACGTCGCCTGTCACGAGGCGGGCGTCCCAGTCGAACGACGTGTACGACAGACCGTGGCCGAACGGGAACGCGTGCGTCGGGTCGATGTTCGAGACCTGCGTGCGGCGGCCCAACGGCTGCGACAGGTACGTGCCGGGCTGGCCCGACGCGTCCGCGGGCAGGCTCACGGGCAGACGGCCCGACGGGTTCGTCGCGCCGGTCAGCACCTCGCCGAGCGCCTGCCCGCCGCGCTGCCCGGGGAAGAACGCCTGCACGACGGCGGCGGCGCGGGTGGCGAGGTCGCCGAGCGCGTACGGGCGGCCCGTGAGCAGGACCAGGACGACGGGCGTGCCGGTGTCGAGGAGCGCGCGCACCAGGTCGGCCTGGACGCCCGGCAGGTGCAGGTCGGTCGCGTCGCACCCCTCCCCCGACGTGCCGCGGCCGAACAGCCCGGCGCGGTCGCCGACCACGGCCACCACCACGTCCGCGGCCTGCGCCTGCGCGACCGCCTCGGCGAACCCGCTGCGGTCCGGGTCGGTGACGTCGCAGCCGCGCGCGGTCGTCGTCGTGACGCCCGCGGTCCGCAGGCCGTCGAGGACCGTGGGGATGTCGAGCCCGATCGCGTGGTCGGGGTGGTGCACGCCGACGTGCGCGGGGAACGAGTAGCAGCCGAGCATCGCGTACGGGTCGTCGGCGAGCGGGCCGACGACGGCGACGCGCTGCCCGGCGGTGAGCGGGAGGGCCGCCTGCGGGTTGGTCAGGAGGACGACGGCCTCGCGGGCCAGCCGCAGGGCGACGTCCCGGCTCTCGGCGTCGTCGAGCGTGAGGGCGTCGACGTCCGCGGGCAGGGGCTGCCAGCCGTCGTCGAGCAGGCCCAGCTCGACCTTCTGCCGCAGGACGCGGTGCAGCGCGCGGTCGACCAGCGCCTCGTCGACGTCGCCGCGGGCGAGGGCCTCGCGCAGCGGGCGGCCGTAGCAGTGCACGCTCGGCAGCTCGACGTCGACGCCCGCGCGCAGGGCCAGGGCGGCGGCGTGACCGTCGTCGGCCGCGACCCCGTGGAGCGTGTGCAGGAACCGGACGCCGTAGTAGTCGGCGACGAGCGTGCCGTCGAAGCCCCACGTGTCGCGCAGCAGCGTGGTGAGCAGCCACGGGTCGGCGGCCGACGGTATGCCGTCGAGCTCGGCGTACGAGTGCATGACCGACCGGGCGCCACCCTCGCGGACCGCCATCTCGAACGGCGGCAGGATCACGTCGGCGAGCTCGCGCGGACCGATCGAGACGGGCGCGAGGTTGCGGCCGGCGCGGCTGGCCGAGTACCCGGCGAAGTGCTTGAGCGTCGCGACGACGCCCGCGGACTCGATCCCCCGCACGTACGCGGTGCCGACCGTGCCGACGAGGTACGGGTCCTCGCCGATCGTCTCCTCCGTGCGGCCCCACCGGTAGTCGCGCGTGACGTCGAGGACCGGCGCGAGGCCCTGGTGCACGCCCGCGGCCCGCATGCTCGCGCCGATGCGTGCGGCCATCGCCTCGACGAGCGCGGGGTCGAACGTCGCGCCCCACGACAGCGGCGCCGGGTACGCGGTGGCCTGCCAGGCGGCGAAGCCCGTGAGGCACTCCTCGTGCACCAGGGCCGGGATGCCGAACCGGTTGGCCGCCATCACCTCGGCCTGCGACGCGGCGAGGCTGCGCGCGCCGAGGACCGGGTCGACGGGTGCCGAGCCGAACGGGCGCGTGAGCTGGCCGAGGCCGTCGGCGATCACCTCGTCCCACGAGAGGTCGCCGGTCATGTCCGCCTGGTGCGGCGCGACGCCTCCGCCCGACGCGTCGGCGCCGACCCAGAGCCCGACGAGCTGCGAGACCTTCTCGTCGACCGTCATCGCCGCCACGAGGGCGGCGGCGCGCTCGTCGGGGCTGCGCGTCGTGTCCCGCCAGGGGGCCTGTGCTGCGTCCGTCATCGGGTCGATTCCCTCCCGCGCCCACGTCGTCGTGAGC
>NZ_JAPESW010000046.1 GCF_028527925.1 Cellulomonas fimi | reverse complement strand
CCGCCTTGAAGATCACGGGGGGCAGTCTAGGTGGGACGGGCCGCCGGGCGAGCCGCGTCCACGATTCCTGTCCGGTATCACCCGCTGGGACGCACGGGACCGGCTGCGGACCGACGACGCGTCCGACCTGGGTCGGACGCGCACACCCGGCCGGTCGGACCGCGGGCGACGTCGACGCCGCGCACCGGGGGACCGCCGGGGGACGCGCGACGGCCCGCCGCCGGGCCACGCTGGACCGCATGAGCACACCTGCCACCGGCGCCGTCCCCGTGGTCGGCGACGCCGCGACCACCGTCCGCGTGTCCGCCCGCGGCCTCGTCAAGCGCTTCGGTGAGACGACCGCGCTCGCGGGCGTCGACCTCGACCTGGCGGACGGCGAGGCCCTCGCCGTGACCGGCCCGTCCGGGTCGGGGAAGTCGACGTTGCTGCACTGCCTGGCCGGCATCCTCGTGCCCGACGCGGGGAGCGCCGCGCTGCGAGGTCGCCTCGTGCACGCGCTCGACGAGCGCGACCGCTCGCTGCTGCGCCGCTCGCACTACGGCTTCGTGTTCCAGAACGGCCAGCTGCTGCCCGAGCTGCCCGCGGTCGAGAACGTCGCGCTCCCGGCGATGCTGAAGGGCACGCCGCGTCGCGAGGCGACCGACCTGGCCGCGCGCTGGCTGCACTCGCTCGGCCTCGCGGGCATGGAGGGCCGGCGGCCGGGCGAGCTGTCGGGCGGCCAGGCGCAGCGCGTCGCGGTCGCCCGGGCGCTCGTGACGCAGCCTGACGTGGTGTTCGCCGACGAGCCGACGGGCGCGCTCGACCAGGCCAACGGGTTCGAGGTCATGCGGCTGCTGACGCAGGCCACCCGGTCGGTGGGGGCGTGCCTCGTCGTCGTCACGCACGACCCGCAGGTCGCCGCGTGGTGCGGGCGCCGCATCGAGGTCCGCGACGGTCGCGTCGTCGACGAGGTGCGGCAGTGAACGCCGTCGTCGCGCTCGCGCCGCACCTGCGCCGCGCGGGCGGCCGCGACACGCGCGTGACGACCGCGCTGTCGGTCACCGCGTTCGCCGTGTCCACCGCGCTCACGCTGTCCGTCGTCGGCGGCCTGCTCGGGTTCGCGCAGCGCGCGGCCGACCCCACGGACCCGTTCCAGCGCGAGCTCGGCATGCTCTACGTGCAGCTCGCGTGGACGGCGCTGATCCTCCTCGTCGTCCCGCTCGTCACCCTGGCCGGTGCCGCCGCGCGCATGGGCGTGGCCCGGCGCGACGCACGCCTCGCGACGTTGCGGCTGCTCGGGGCGACGCCGCGCGAGGTCGTCGGCCTCTCGCTGCTCGAGACCTGCGTCCAGGGTCTGGTCGGGGCCGTGATCGGCGTGCTCGGGTACGTCGCGCTGCTGCCGCTGTGGGCGCTCGTGCCGTTCCAGGGCGGCACGTTCTCCGTCGGCGAGCTGTGGGTCGGCCCGCTCCGCGTGCTCGCGACGCTGGTCGCCGTCCCGGCGCTCGCCGCCGTGAGCGGGTTCGTGTCGCTGCGCCGCGTCGTCGTGTCGCCGCTCGGCGTCGCGCGTCGCACCACGCCGCCCGGTCTCAAGGTCGTGCGCGTCGTCGTGCTCGCTGTCGCGCTCGTCGGGTTCGCGGTCGCGACCGCCGCCGCCGGACGCCTCGCCGCGGCGCTCGTCGCGGTGCTGCTCGGCTTCCTCGCGGCCGGCTTCGGCGCGATGAACCTCGTCGGGCCGTGGGTGCTCGGCATCATGGGCCGCGTCCAGGCGCGGCGCGCCCGCACCCCCGTGCGGCTGCTCGCCGCGCGTCGCCTCGCCGACGACCCGCGTGGCGCGTGGCGCGTCGTCGGCGGCCTCGGCCTCGCGGGGTTCGTCGCGGGCGCGCTCGCGGTCGTCCCGATGTTCACCTCGGGTCAGCAGGTCGACCGGCAGGGCGAGATCCTCAACGACGACCTCGTCACCGGGGCGATGCTCACGCTCGTCATCGCGTTCCTGCTCGCGGCCGTGTCCGCCGGCATCCAGCAGGCGTCGACCGTGCTCGACCGGCGGCGCGAGTACGCGCTCGCCCACCTCGCCGGCATGCCCGTCGAGCTGCTCGACGCCGTGCGCCGCCGCGAGGTGACGGGGCCGATGGTCCGGGTCGCGGGCGGGTCGTCGCTCGTCGCGGTCGTCATGCTGTCGCCGCTGTTCAAGACCGCCGCGTTCACCGACTGGCGCGGGATCGTCCTGCTCGTCGGGTGCCTCGTCGGCGGCTGCCTGCTCGTCCTCGCCGCGACCGAGACCAGCCGGCCGCTGCTCCGCTCGGTCCTCGCCGAGCCCCTCGTCCGCGCCGACTGAGCGACCCGGGTCGCCTCAGACGATCTCCGTCACCGACGTGACGGTGCGGCCGGGGCGACCCCGCGCCCAGTCGTCGAGGAGCGCGCGGACGGCCGGCGCGGTCCCGCTCAGGCCGAGCGTCCGCGTCGTCGACCACGCGTCGGCCTCGTCGTGGTCGTGCCCCGGCTCGGGACGCCCGGTCGAGCACGCGACGCACAGGCGGCGGACGGTCGCCGTCCAGTCCTGCGCCTCGATCCCGGCCGCGGCCGCGGCGTCCTGGAGCGCGGCGGTGCACGCCGGGGACGGTGCCACGACGTCCGCGGTCCACGTCGGCACCGTCGACCGCGCCAGGACGGCGATCTCGTCGAACACCGACACCCACCGCCGCCCGTCGAAGCGCTCGCCGTTCGGGACGCCGTCGACGAGCAGCACGTCGCCGAACCGGTGGCCGCTCGGGGGCGTCGGGACGTTGACGACCTCGACGTGCGCGGGGGACAGCCGCCGTGCCCAGACCACCTCGGCGACAGGTCCGCCGGAACCGTCGTCGTCCGGGTTGAGGCGCACGGGGACGTGCCCGAGCGGCAGCTCGACGGGTCCCGTCCCGTCGGGGACGTCGACGCCGTAGGCGCGCCACGCGCGACGCGCCTCGTCCCACTCGCCCAGCGCGGTCGCCGCGATGCCGAGGTTCCAGGCCGCGGGCTCGTCGCGGGTGCGCGTCGCCAGCGCGAGCGCCCGCGCGTTGCACCGCATGCTCTCGGGCCAGTCGCGCCGCGTCTTCGCGTACAGCCCGAGGTTGAACCACGTCAGACCGTCGTCGGGGTGATCCTCGACGAGAAGGCGCGCGAGCCGTTCCGCACCGGCGGCGTCGCCGCGCGCGTCGAGGTCGAGGTACTCCTGCCGCCGACGCGACACCGGTCCCCGCCACCACCCCATGGAGGCCGATGGTGGCAGACCGGCCACCGACGTCGGAACAGCCGGACGACCGGCTCACCCGAGCGCCGCCTCCTGTGCGTCACCACACCGGCGGTCTCGAGCCAGGGTCAGCGGACCGTCCAGCGCAGCGCGTGCGTCGAGCCGTCGGGTGCGAGGACCGTGCCCATGACGTACCGGCCCGCGATGGCCTGCGCGGTCACGACGCCGTCGACACCGGCGGGCAGCTCGACGAACCGGCCGCGGTCGACGAGGAACGCGCCGGTGGGCGACGGGTCGTCCGGGGGCGTGAAGGACCCGACGACGCGGTGCCGGTCGTCGAGCGCGGTCGCGTGCGTGGCCGCGTCCGCGGGACCCAGGGGCACGTACCGGGTGCCGTCCCACAGGTGCGCGCGCTCGGTCCCGGCCGGGTCGGCGCGCAGGTTCAGGACGGCGTGCCCGTGCTCGTCCACCGCGACGGGGACCGCCTCGCCGACGCCCGGCGGCAGGCCGAGCCACGTCTGCACGCCCGCCCGCCACAGGAACGGCCCGCCCTCGTACGCGGTCCCCAGCACCCAGCCGGAGTCCGACAGGTCGACGACCGCGTTGCCGCCGAACGCGGACGGGTCGCCGATCGGCGTGAACGTCCCCGCCGACCACAGGTAGCCCAGCTCGAAGCTCTCCGGCCCCAGGCCGATGCCGAGCACCCGTCCGCGGTCGTCGAGGTCGACGAGCCGGCTGTCCGGCCCGCCGAAGCCCGGCACCGGGCCGAGGTCGACGCGGGTGCCGCGTGTCCAGACGAACGGGTTGGCGTTCGTGCCCTGCGAGCCGTCGACCGTCAGCACGTGCCCGGCGACCTGGCCGCGGGTGTTGACCAGCTGGGCCCCGACCTCGCCCAGCGGCACCGTGCGCCTCCCGACCACCAGCTCGGACGCGGGCGGCCCGCCCGCGAGGTCGGTGATCCGCACGACGACCTGCCCGCGGTCGTTGACGTCGGTCGCCTCCGCGCTGTCCGCGTCGGGCGTGAGGTCCGTCATCCGTCCGTGCTCCCACGAGAACGCGTGCCAGCGGCCGTCGGCGGTGAGGGACCGGCCGACGACCTGCCCGCGCGCGTTCACCGCGAGCGGCACGGTGTGCGCGCCACCCAGGGAGCCGAGGTCCGCCACGCGCGCCCCGCGGGCCCCGCCGTGCGCGACGGCGGGCGGGGCCGCGCCGGCCGGCGCGGCGACGAGGGCCGCTGGCAGGAGCGCGAGGGCGGTCAGCGCGGTCAGGAGTCGTCGGTGCGGCATGCGGATCGCCCCCGGTCGTGTGCCCCCGGGTGGGTCCCGCGGGGCTCCGGCCCGTCGCTCCGGTGCGCGGACCGGTCCTCCCGTCCTAGTCCTCGGGCCCGACGGGGACAACGGGCGCGCGGGGTGATATCCCCGGTGCATGACCGGTACGACGCGCCCGCCCGACGACGCCCGCTGCCCGTGCGGCACCGGCCTGGTGCTCGGGGAGTGCTGCGGGCCGCTGCTCGACGGGCGTCCGGCACCGACCGCGGAGGCGTTGATGCGCTCGCGGTTCACGGCGTTCGCGGTCGGGGACGCGGCGTACCTGCGGGCGACGTGGCACGCGTCGACCCGTCCGCGTGACCTGGTCCTCGACGACGACGTCGAGTGGCGGTCGCTGGAGATCCGCGCGACGTCGGCGGGCGGTCCGTTCGACGACGCGGGCGTCGTGGAGTTCGTCGCCCGCTACCGCGAGGGCGGGGTGCGCGGGGCGCTGCACGAGACCAGCCGGTTCGTGCGCGAGGGCGGCCGGTGGTCGTACGTCGACGGGACGCTGTCGTCCTGACGTCGACGGCGGTCCGGACGATGTGGGCCGACCTGGGCGACCCGCGGCCGGGCCGGGACACGACGAGGCCCCGACCGCTGCTGCGACCGGGGCCTCGTGCTCAGAGCGTCTGCGTGGAGACGATCAGAGGGGCGTGATGTTCGACGCCTGCGGGCCCTTGGGGCCCTGCGTCACGTCGAACTGCACCTTCTGGTTCTCCTCGAGCGAGCGGTAGCCGCTCGTCTGGATGGCCGAGTAGTGCGCGAAGACGTCAGGTCCACCGTCCTCGGGGGCGATGAAGCCGAAGCCCTTCTCCGCGTTGAACCACTTCACGGTGCCGACAGGCATGTTCTCTCTCTTCTCACGTGCGGTACTGACAACCCCGACAGACCGGGACCGGTGATCACGGTGGTCGTCGTCCGACACCGGCAGGAGGTCCTGACGGCGAGCGTGACAAGCGAGGCAACGCGACTACGGGAAGAGGGTACGCGAGAGAGCCCTCCGTGGCACTGCCCTTCTTCGGACGGTCTCACCCGGTCAGACGAGGACGGACCGGGTCAGACCCGGTGCGCCGCCACGAGCGGGCACACGAACGGGTCACGGTCGGCGAGCCCGACGGTGTTGAGGTGGCGCACGACGATGGCGTACGACCTGGCCAGCGACACCTGCGTGTAGGGGATCTGGTGGGTCGCGCAGTACTCGCGGACGATCGGCGCGACGCGGCGCAGGCTGATCGACGGCATCGACGGGAACAGGTGGTGCTCGACCTGGTGGTTGAGCCCGCCCATCAGGACGTCGAGCCAGCGCCCGCCGTGGATGTTGCGGCTCGTGAGGACCTGGCGGCGCAGGAAGTCGATGCGCGCGTCCTTGGGGACGAGCGGCATGCCCTTGTGGTTGGGGGCGAAGGACGCGCCCATGTAGAGGCCGAAGAGCCCGAGCTGGACGGCGAGGAACACGGCGGCCTTGCCGGGCGACATCACGGCGAGGACGAGCGCGAGCCAGCCGCCGAGGCGGATCGTGAGGAACAGCGCCTCGACCCACCGGCGCGGCATCGGGCCCGGCTGGGCGAGCCGCTTGACGCTCGAGACGTGCAGGTCGAGGCCTTCGAGCAGGAGCAGCGGGAAGAAGAACCAGCCCTGCCGCGCGAGGAACCAGCGGGCGAGCGGGGAGCGGCGCTTCTCGACGTCGCCCGGGGTGAACGACAGCACGGGCAGGTCGATGTCCGGGTCGGCGTCGACCTGGTTCGGCTTGGCGTGGTGCCGCGTGTGCTTGCGCTGCCACCAGCCGTACGAGAGGCCGACGAACAGGTCCGCGAGGACGAGGCTGGCCCAGTCGTTGGCGCGGCCGGAGCGGAAGATCTGCTTGTGCGCGGCGTCGTGGCCGAGGAACGCGATCTGCGTGAAGACGACGGCGGCGACGGCGGCGAGGGCGACCTGCCACCAGGAGTCCCCGAGGAGGACGACCCCGGCGACGAGGCCGGCGACGGCGACGACGGCGCCGCTGAGCCGCGCGGCGTAGAAGCCGTAGCGGCGGCGCATGTACCCGGCCTCCTGGACGGTGCGGGTCAGCGCGGTGAAGCTGCTGGTGGGGTGGGGGCGCTCGGCGGTGGTGGTGCCTGCGCGGGAGCCGGCGGGGCCGGTCGGTCGGATCTGGGTCACGGTGGTCCGTCTCTGCCCCGTGCGGGGCCGGTCGCGTGCTGGAGGAGCGGGCGACGGGTGCGCGACGGCGATGGACGACGAGGACCCGGAGGACGACGCGGGCGCCCCAGCACGGTCGTGCGGGGGCGCCCGGTCAGGTGCGGCGCTGGATCAGGCCGGCGTGATGTTCGAGGCCTGCGGGCCCTTGGGGCCCTGCGTGACGTCGAACTGCACCTTCTGGTTCTCCTCGAGCGAGCGGTAGCCGCTGCTCGCGATGGCGGAGTAGTGCGCGAAGACGTCGGGTCCGCCGTCGTCGGGGGCGATGAAGCCGAAGCCCTTCTCGGCGTTGAACCACTTCACGGTGCCCACGGGCATGTCGTTCTCTTCTCTGTCGGTGTGGTGCGTGACAACCCCGGGTGTCCGGGACCGGTGAATCACGGTGTGTCGTCCGTCTGCTGCCGAGAGAGTCTCGAGAACGTGCTGCCGGGGTCGCCCCGCGGCGGTGATGGACAAGCGATGCACTGCGACTACGTGTTCACCGTACGGCACGCAGCGCCGTCGTGGGGGACGGGTGCGGGATGTGTGCACGACGGGCACGCGACGGGCACGTCGTCGGGCCGGTGCTCGACGGGCGCCCCCGACGGTCTTCCGGCGCAGGATGCGGGCGAATCTGCGGTGGACAGCGATTTCCGCAGGGTGGCGGCGCTCCCATCGTCAGTATCCGACGAATCCCTCGAGCGGGCTTCAACCGGGACGGACCGCCGGGGTACGGTCGCCGCAGGCCGAGGGCAAAGGCGCCCCGGCCGCTCTTGCCGTCCGGGGAGCCCTAGCGCTTTGAAAGGATTCAAGGATGAGTCGTCCCCGTCTCCACCGCCGCCTCGCGGCAGCCACCGGGACCGCAGCCCTGCTCGTCGGCTGCCTCGCCGTGCCGTCCGTCGCCGCCCCCGGGGTGCCCGCGACGGGTGCGCAGGGCGGGAGGCACGACGGGCCCGACCGCCTCACGCTCGAGCGGCTCGACCGCGGCCTCGTCGCCGCGACCACGGGCCAGGGCGTCTTCCTGTCGTGGCGGCTGCTCGCCCCCGAGGTCACGGGCGCGACCACCACCGGCCAGACCGGCCCCGACTTCGCCGTCTACCGCGACGGCATCAAGATCGCCACGGTCTCGGACTCCACGAACTACCTCGACGCCGCCGGGACCGCCGGGTCGCGCTACCGCGTCGCGGCCGTCGTCGACGGGGTCGAGGTCGACGGCGCCGACGCGACCCCGTGGGCGCAGGCGTCGGTCGACCTCCCGCTCAACAAACCCGCCGACGGGGTCACACCGGTCGGGGAGGCGTACACGTACTCCGCGAACGACATGAGCGTCGCGGACGTCGACGGCGACGGCGCGTACGAGTACGTCGTCAAGTGGGACCCGTCGAACTCCAAGGACGTCAGCCAGGTCGGGTACACGGGCAACGTGTACGTCGACGCGTACGAGCTCGACGGCACGCAGCTGTGGCGCATCGACCTCGGCGTGAACATCCGCGCCGGCGCGCACTACACCCAGTTCCCCGTCTACGACCTCGACGGCGACGGCAAGGCCGAGCTCATGATGAAGACGGCGCCGGGCTCGAAGATCACGACGTACCGTGCGGACGGCACCGTGGCGTCGGAGAAGTACGTCAGCATCCCGAAGGACGACCGCAAGGACGGCGTCACCGACACCGCCGACTACCGGCTCAGCAAGCAGGGGTACTACGAGCACGTCGTGGCGATGTTCCAGGGCTGGAGCACGCGCCCGGAGGTCACGTCAGGGCAGTGGCCCGCGACGCTCGAGGAGGCCTTCGGCATCGCGCCGCAGTACACCTACCCGCTGTCCGACGCCGACGCCCGCGCGCTCACCGACTACTTCATGGACGTCTACGCGCCGAGCCGCAGCGCGCGCAACGTCCTGCGGAACTTCGAGGGCTTCATCGTCGACGGTCCCGAGTACCTGACGGTCTTTGCGGGTGACACCGGCAAGGAGCTCCAGACGGTCGACTACAAGCCGGGCCGCGACGACGACGGCCTGCTGTGGGGCGACTACGCGATGGCCCGCATCGAGCCCGGCAACCGCGTCGACCGGTTCCTGTCCGGCGTCGGCTACTTCGACGGGACGACCCCGTCGGCGGTGTTCGCCCGTGGCTACTACACGCGCACGACCGTCGTCGCGTACGACTGGGACGGCAAGAAGCTGAAGGAGCGGTGGTACGTCGACTCCGGCCACGTGCCGCTGACCAACCCGTTCAACGACGGCCCGCACGGGCGCGACGGCACCGACCCCGAGTTCGGCACGATCACCACGCAGGGCTTCCACTCGCTGTCGGTCGCGGACGTCGACGCCGACGGTCGCCAGGAGCTCGTGTACGGGGCCGCGACGATCGACGACGACGGCTCGCTGCTCTACTCGTCGTTCGACACGCTGCCCGCCGGCAGCGCCGACCCCGGGGCGTCCGTCCGCCTCGGCCACGGCGACGCGATGCACGTGACCGACATCGACCCCGACCGCCCCGGCCTGGAGATCTTCACCGCGCACGAGGGCGCCACGTTCGCGCCCTATGGCATGGCGATGCGCGACGCCGCGACCGGCGAGGTCCTGTTCGGCGTCTACTCCGGCCGCGACACCGGCCGGTCGATGGTCGGTGACGTCCTGCCCGGGACCCGTGGCCTGGAGGCGTGGGCGTCCCTGCCCGGCGGCTCGAGCTCCCTCGGCCTGTACTCGGCCGCGGGCGTCCTGACCCCCGGCCCGATCCCCGGCACCAACCAGTCGATCCGGTGGGCCGCCGACGGCACGACGCAGATCGTGAACGGGTCGGGCGACCAGGACGTCACGATCGACGACTGGACCCGCGGACGCCTGCTCACCGCGACCGGCACGCGTGCCAACAACGGCACCAAGGGCAACCCGTCGCTCGTCGCCGACGTCCTCGGCGACTGGCGGGAGGAGCTCCTGGTCCGCACCGCCGACTCGTCCGCGATCCGGCTGTTCGTGTCCACCGAGGTGACGAGCCACAAGCTCGCGACCCTCATGCACGACCCGCAGTACCGCGCCGAGGTCGCGCGCCAGCAGACGACGTACAACCAGCCGTCGTACCCGGGCTTCTACCTCGCGTCCGACACCGACTACACGCAGGTGCCGGTCGCGGACCTCTGGGCGCCGGGCAGCATCGACGCCCTGGGGACCGCCGTGCAGGCACGGATCGACGCCCGTGAGATCCGCGGACCCGTCGCCGCCGTGCTGCTCGCCGCCGTCAAGGCGGCCGACGTGGCGGCCGACCACGGCAACGAGAGGGTCGCCGTCAAGTCGCTCGAGGCGTTCGTCACGGCCCTGACGCCGCGGTCGCGGGTCTCGACGGTCTCCGACGACGCCCGCGTCGCGCTGACGCACCAGGCCGAGCAGGTCGTCGCGATGCTCGACTGACCGACCCACCCCGCCGGCACCCACCGCCGGCGACGCCGCCGGACCTCCTCCTCCCGGTGGCCCGAGCGCCCGGGACCCCCGACCAGGTCCCGGGCGCTCGGTCGTCCAGGTGACATCGCGCGGACCGCGCCCGGGCGACGGCGTCCCGCACCTAGGCTCCGCGCGTGGACCCCCTGCTCCCGCCGCCCGACGACCCCGCGATCCCCGTGCGGGTCTGGACGTCCGACGCCGGGTATCCGGCCCGGGTGGTGTCCGTGCTCCAGCGGCGGATGCTCCGGTCGCGCGCCGGGTGGGGCTTGCTGCTCGGTCTGCTGCTGGTCGTCGGTGGGTCCTCGCTCGTGCTCGACAGCCGGCCCCTGGCCACGCTGCTCTGGCTCGTCCCCGTCGCCCTCGCCGTGCCGCTCGGCCGCTACCGGATGCGTCGGCAGGTGGCCCGGATGATCCCCGCGGGCACGACGTTCCGCGCGGCCCTCACGCCCGACGGGATCTGGATGCAGGGACCGCTCGGCACGGCCCTCACGTCGTACGCGGCCTACCGCGACGTGGTCCTCTGCTCCGACGTGGTGGTCGTCGTCCAGCGGCACGGTCGACGGCAGGTCGCCTACCCCGCGGGGCTCTTCCCCGGCGCGGACCTGGACCTGCTGCGCGCGCGCGTCGCTGCCGCCCGGGTCAGTGGATGAGGTCGCGCCAGTTCTCGGGCACGCGGTCGCGCGGCGCCGGAGGGCGCTGCGCGTCCGGGCGGGCCTGGGGCGGGGCGAGCGGCGGGCCGTCGACGGGCACGCCGTCGGCGTAGTCCCACCACCAGTCCTCGCCGGGCTCGAACGAGCGCATGTACCGGTGGCCCGTGTCGCGCCAGTGCGCGGTCGCGTGCTGCGCGGGGGACGTGTCGCAGCAGCCGACGTGCCCGCAGTGCGCGCAACGACGCAGGTGCACCCACCACCCGCCGTCGGCCTCGCACTCGGCGCAGCCGGTGCCGCTCGGCGGGACGGTGGGGTCGATGTCGATGCTCACGAGGCCTCCGGGGCGGTGTAGGGGAGCCGGACGACGAAGCGGGTGTCGCCCGGCTGGGACGTCACGCGCAGGTCGCCGTGGTGCTTGCCGACGACGATGCGCCACGAGATGTCGAGGCCGAGGCCGGTGCCGGACCCCACGGGCTTGGTCGTGAAGAACGGCTCGAAGACGCGGTCGACGATCTCGGGCGGGATGCCGGGCCCGCTGTCGGCGATCTCGACCTCGAGCCAGTCCTCGACGCGCCGGGTGGTGATCGTGAGCTTGCGCTGGTCCGGCGGCATCTCGGCGAGCGCCTGGCGGGCGTTGTCGATGAGGTTCGTCCAGACCTGGTTGAGCTCGGCGCCGTGCACCAGCACGGGCGGCAGCGACCGGTCGTAGTGCCGGACGACGTCGACGCCCTTGAGCTTGGCGTCGAGCATCGTCAGGGTGCTGTCGAGCAGGACGTGGACGTCGGCCTCCTGCTGCGCGGCGCGGCCGATCTGCGAGTACTGCTTCGCGGCCTCGACGAGCGTGGAGATGCGGGTCGTCGCGTCCTCGACCTCGTTCATCAGCAGCTCGGTCTCGAGCGTGTAGCCGAGCCAGTGCGCGGCACCCGCGACGACGTTCTCCGGGACGCCGCCGACGTGGTCCTCGAGCCACTGCGGGTCGATGCCGGCCTCGACGAACGAGTGCGCCATCTCGCTGTTGTCGCCGACACCGTGGTCGTCGAGCCAGTCCGCGACGTCATCCTCACGGTCCGACGTCTCGAGCGCCGACAGCGGCGGGCGCCCGCGGGCCTCCTCCAGCGCGGCGACGGCCTTCTCCTGCAGCTCGATGATCTGCACGAGCTCGTCGCGGTCGTACGCGCCCGACGCGACGAGCGCGAGCTTGCTGCGCATCCGGGCCACGCGTTCGCGCAGGGTCGCGGTCGCGCGGGTGGCAGCCGACGCCGGGTTGTTGAGCTCGTGCGTGAGGCCCGCCGAGAGCGCGCCCAGCGCGAGCAGGCGTTCCCGCTGTGCCGTCGCCGTCTGCATGCTCTTCTGCCCGAAGAACAGGCCCTCCAGCAGGTGCATCGCCATGGGGAACCACGTGTGCATGACCTCGGAGAAGTCCGCGGCGGGCAGCACGTAGAACCGCGACGGCGTCAGCACGCGCAGCGAGTGCAGGTAGCTGCGCGCCTCCTGCTGCTGCAGGTACGCGTGCCACGCACCCGCGTAGACGCCGACCTGCGACGTGCGGCTGATCTCGACGTCGTCGGTGCCGACCCGCCGGTACAGCGCGAGCGACCCGTCGAGCAGCACGTAGAACGCGTCGGCGGGTTCGCCCTCGCGGAACACGAAGCCGGGCTCCTGCCGCTCGACGTGCCCGCGCGAGCACAGGAACAGCAGCTGCTCGTCGTCGAGCTTGTCGAACAGGAAGAGCGTGCGGAGCTCCGCGATGTCGCAGGGCAGGCGTTCGGGTGTCGTCGTCACAGCTGCTCCAGGTACCGGTGGACGAGCATGACCGCCATCGCTCCCTCGCCCACGGCGGACGCGACGCGCTTGGCCGACTCGGCGCGGGCGTCGCCCGCGACGAACACCCCCGGTCGGCTGGTCTCCAGGTGGTAGGGCGGGCGGTCGAGCGGCCAGCCGCTCGGCGGTCGGCCCTCGTCGAGCAGGTCGGGCCCGGCCAGCACGAAGCCGCGCTCGTCGCGCGCGACCGTCCCGTCGAGCCAGTCGGTGCGCGGGACGGCGCCGATGAAGACGAAGAGGTGGCTCGTCGGCACCTCCTCCTTCTCGCCCGTCGTCGAGTCGCGCAGCACGAGCCGCTCCAGGTGCTCGTCGCCGATCGCCTCGACGACCTCGCAGCACGTGCGCACGTGCACCTTGGGGTTCGCCGCGATCTGCTCGATCAGGTAGTGCGACATCGACGCGGACAGGCCCTCGCCGCGCACGACGAGCGTGACCGACCGCGCCGTGCGGGACAGGTGCATCGCCGACTGCCCCGCGGAGTTGGCCCCGCCGACGATGTAGACGTCCTGGTCGGTGCACGCCGGCGCCTCGGTGAGCGCCGACCCGTAGTAGACGCCGCGCCCGGTGAGCGCCGCGAGGCCCGGACCGTCGAGCTCCCGGTACGACACGCCGTTCGCGAGCAGGACGGTGTGCGCCCCGACGACGTTCCCGTCGCCCAGCCGCACGTGCCGCGCCGCGCCGTTGACCTCGAGCGAGACGACGTCCGCCGCGAGCACGATCTCCGCGCCGAACCGCAGCGCCTGCCGCCGCGCCCGCTCGGTGAGCTGCGCGCCCGAGACGCCGTCGGGGAAGCCCAGGTAGTTCTCGATGCGCGAGCTCTGGCCCGCCTGACCGCCGGTGGCCACACGTTCGATCAGGGCCGTGCGCAGGCCCTCCGACGCGCCGTACAGCGCCGCCGACAGTCCCGCCGGACCACCGCCCACGACCACGAGGTCGTAGAAGTCCGTCGCGGGCGACGTCGAGAGGCCCACGCGGGCGGCCAGCGTCGCGTCGTCCGGCGCCCGCAGCGGCTCGCCCTCGGGCGTCACGACGAGCGGCACCGCCGACTCGTCCGCGCCCGCCGCCTCCAGCAGCCGGCGCCCCTCGGGCGAGTCCGACGAGAACCACCGGTACGACACCTGGTTGCGGGCCAGGAACTCCCGCACCTCCGACGACCGCGCCGACCAGCGGTGCCCCACGACCTTCGCCTGCGGCACGGGCGGCGGTGCGCTCGCGGCCCACGCGTCGAGCTGCGCGTCGATGACCGGGTACAGCTTCTCCTCGGGCGGCGACCACGGCTTGAGCAGGTAGTGGTCGAGGTCGACGACGTTGACCGCGTCGATGGCCGCCTCCGTGTCCGCGTACGCGGTCAGGAGGACCCGCCTGGCCTGCGGGAACAGGTCCATCGCCTGCTCCAGGAACTCGATGCCCGTCATCCCCGGCATCCGGTGGTCCGCGAGCAGCACCGCGACCTGCTCGCCGCGCAGCTTGAGCTCGCGCAGCGCCTCGAGCGCCGCGTCGCCCGACTCGGCGCGCACGATCCGGTAGCCCGCGCCGTAGCGGCGGCGCAGGTCGCGGGCGACGGCCCGGGAGACGGCGGGGTCGTCGTCGACGGACAGCAGGGCGGGGCGCGGGGCGGTGTCCTCGGCGGCGGTCTCCGCACGGTCGGGGTGGGTGGTGAGGGCCGGGGTGCTCGACGTCACCTGGGCATCGTGCCTCGCGATCGGCCCGCTGTCAGCGGTCTGGTGTGATCCCGTCGTCGACCCCGCCGTCGCTCCGGCTCTCCGAGGCGCCGGGCGGACAGCGGATCCGTCAGTCGTCCGCGCCCCAGCGGCGCCAGACGACCACCGCCGTCAGGACCAGCAGCGGGAGGACGACGAGGGACTCCGGCCGCGCCGCGAAGGCCAGCGGGCTGTCGATGCGGACGACGCCCGCGTCGAGCAGTGCGAACGCGACCGCGTTGGCGACGCCGTGCTCGACGACCGCCGGCCACACGCTGCCCGTCCGGGCGCGCATGACGCCGAGCACGACGGCCATCGCGAGGACCGCGACCGTGAACAGCGGGATCTGCAGCGCGAGCGGCACGTCGGTGTACGCGGACCCCATCGCGAGGATGTACGGCACGTGCCAGACGGCCCAGAGCGCGCCGACGGCGAGGTGCCGTCGCAGGCCGCGGACACCGAGCGCCTGGAGCCGCGGCTCCAGGTAGCCGCGCCAGCCCCACTCCTCGAACAGCGCGAACAGCGTGCGCGCCACCAGGCCGGTCGCGACGAGCGTCGCGAACAGGGACACCCCGCCGTCGCCCGCGTGCACGCGGCCCGTCAGGGCACCGATCGCGAGGGCCACCGCGCTCGCGGCGGGGAGCCAGAGGGCGCCGAACACGTACCAGCCGCGCTCGCGGCCGATCCCGAGCCCGGCGTCGGCCCAGCCGTCGCGGCCGAGCGTGCGCAGTGCGATCGCCATGAGGATCGGGCTCAGGACGAACAGCAGCGCGCCGGGGCTCGTCGCCTTGTCCTGCGCGCCGGCGAGGGCGAGCGCGCCGAGGACGGAGAGCACCATGACCCCGACGGCGTAGATCGTGACGTTGCGCCAGGACGCGGGGCGGGGTGTGCGGGTGCGGACGGGGCGGGTGGCGGTGGACGTGGACATGGCGGCTCTCCTCGTGCGGGCGGAGGTGTGCGGGATCGGTCGAGCCCGACACCGCTGCCGTTCAGGGGTCAGGAACGGCAGCCGTGTCGGTGTCGACTCGGGTTCGGTGGTGCGGTGCCGGGACCGGCGTGTGGTCAGGCGCCGTCGAGCTCGGTGAGCAGGTCCTCCACCCAGGTGAGCTCGGCGCGGGCGTGGACCAGGCCGTTGGCGAGCGTGGCGAGCCGCAGGCGGACGGGCAGCGGGACGTCGCCGCCCGCCTGCGCGAGGGCCTGGTCGTTGAGGTGACGCGTGTGCTCGAGGACGGCGACGAGCTCGCGGGCCTCGGCGGCGCGCTCGTGCAGGACCGCGCGCGCCTGCTCGACGCCGAGGCGCCCGACGAAGAACAGGCGGACGAGGAAAGACTCGCGCGACGGCACGTACTCGACGGGGGAGGCGAGCCAGCGGTCGAGCTCGGCCTCGCCCGAGGGCGTGATGGAGTGCTCGCGCCGGTCGGGGCGGCCCTCCTGCGGGATGGTGCGGACGTCGACGAGACCGTCGGCGGCCAGCACGGTGAGCGTGCGGTAGATCTGCGCCTGGTCGGCCGGCCAGAAGTGCGCGACCGACTCCTCCATGTGCTTGCGCAGGTCGTAGCCCGTCATCGGTGCGACCGAGAGGAACCCGAGCACGGCGTGCTTCAGCGACATGTCCCGACCATAGATGACCGGTCCTATATAAGACAAGTCATCTATTCGCCGATGCTGGCGTCTTCTGCGTCACGGGCGGCCCCGGGCGCGCGTGCGTTCACCGTCGGTCGGCGTCGAGGTCGCGGACGACGCGCACCGCGTCGAGCGGCGGGAACGCGCGGGCGCGAGCACGGATCCCGGGGAGGGCGTCAGACACCGTCGGGCGGGCGGCGAGCTCGACGAGGCGTTCTCGCAGGTATCCGTCGAGCGACAGGCCGTCGCGTGCGGCGCGAGCGGCGAGCGCGTCTCGAACCGCCTCCGGGACGTCGTGCACGGTGATCGTCACGGCCATGCCGGCGCGGTATCGACGCCCGGAGGCCCGTGGGTCGTCAGGCGCGGTAGGCGGCCGTGATCGGGCACGCGAACAGGTCGCGGTCCGGGCGGCCGACGGTGTTGAGGTGGTCGACGATCATCCGGTACGAGCGCACGAGCGACACCTGCGCGTACGGGATCCCGCGAGCCTCGCAGTAGGCGCGGACGATCGGCTGCGCCCGCCGCAGCGTCGCGCGGGGCATCGACGGGAACAGGTGGTGCTCGACCTGGTGGTTCAGCCCGCCCATGAGGACATCGACCCAGCGGCCGCCCCGGATGTTGCGGCTGGTCAGCACCTGGCGACGCAGGAAGTCGACGCGTGCGTCCTTGGGCAGCAGCGGCATGCCCTTGTGGTTCGGCGCGAACGACGCGCCCATGTAGAAGCCGAACAGCCCGAGCTGGACGACGGCGACCACGAGCGCCTTGAGCGGCGACATCGTCGCGAGCATCAGGGCGGGGGCTCCGATCAGCCGGACGGACAGCAGCGCGATCTCGACCCCGCGACGCTCGAGCGGCTCGCGCGACAGGACCCGCCGCACCGCGGCGACGTGCAGCGCGACGCCCTCGAGCAGCAGCAGCGGGAAGAAGAAGAACCCCTGCCGCGCCAGGTACCACCGCGACCACGCCGACTCGCGGCTCGCGATCTGCTCGGGCGTGAACGACAGGACCTTCATGTCGATGTCCGGGTCGGTCCCGACCTTGTTCGGGTTGGCGTGGTGCCGCGTGTGCTTGTGGTGCCACCAGCCGTAGGACAGGCCGACGAACAGGTTGGCCAGGATCAGGCTGGTCCACGTGTTCGCACGGCCCGACGCGAAGATCTGCCGGTGCGCGGCGTCGTGACCGAGGAACGCGACCTGCGTGAGGACGACGGCCGCGACGACCGCGACCGCGACCTGCCACCACGAGTCGCCGACCAGCACGACGGCGACGACGAGGCCGATCATCGCGACGCACGCACCCGAGAGGCGGGCCGCGTAGTGGCCCGGGCGGCGGGCCATGAGGCCGGCGGCCTGCACGGCGTGCGCCAGCTCGGTGAAGTCGCTGACCGCGCGCCGGCGAGAGCCGGCGGAGCCGTCGACGGGTGCGGGGTGGGGGAAGGCGGTCGTGCTCATCGGGCTGTCCGTCCAGTCGGGTCCGGGCGCGGACGCGGCGAGGCGCGAGGCGACGGAGTCTCGTGCATGCGTCGCCGGATCGCCTTGGCTCGACTGATACGACGAGGCCCCGGCGCGGTCCGTTGCCGGGGCCTGTGCTGCGATGTCCCTTCCACGGTACGTCAGAGACGCTTCTCGCGTGCGGTGAACCGCGACCGGTCATGCTCGCGGGTGAGTCCGTCGCACGCAGGTCGCTGGCCAGGCACGACGGCGTGCCGGCACCCGCGCGCGGCTCGTGCCGTCGTGGCGTCCGGGCTCAGCCGTCGGACAGCAGGCGCGCCTTCGCCGCCTCGAACTCCGCGTCCGACAGGTGGCCCGCGGCACGCAGCGACCCCAGGCGCTCGAGCCGCTCCACCAGGTCGCCCTCGCCCTCCGGGCCGGGGCTGGCGGGCGACGACGCCTCGGGCGTCTCGGGCTGTGCCGTCACGATGGAGAACGGCCGCTTCGCCGCCGCCGCCTCCTCCTCGCGCTTCTCCTCGAACGCGTGGTAGCCCTCGCGGGCGGCGTCGACGGCGCCCTTGCCCGCGACGACCGCACCGTTCGCGAGCGCGACGCCGGTCTCCGCGGCGATCGCGACGACCTCGCCGCTGCGCGTCGTCAGCATCGACTTCGTCTCGTCGCTCACGGGGAGGAAGCCGATGCCCTTGGCCAGCCCGCGGTGCACGTCCCGGGCGAACCCGTGCCGCTGCAGCCGGGCGTCGAGGTTCGAGCGCGTCTCGTCGGTCATGTCGCCTCCGTCGTCGTCCGCGGTCGGAGCCCGCGGGTGCGTGCGGTCGTCCGCGTCAATGTAGGCCACGGTGCGACGGGTCGGCGCGTCCGGGTGCTCCCGGCTCACGTCACCGGTCGACGCGCGGCGACGCGGGTGGCTCGGACCCGTCGGAACCGAAGCCCATCCCGCACAGCGTCTCGGACGAGCCGCCCGTCTCCGCTGCGACCTCGAGCATCGCGCCGTCCCCCGCGTCGTCGACGACGCTGCGCGGGATCAGGAGCTCCGGCACCTGCGTCACGTCGTCGGTCCACGCGGCACCGTCGTGGAAGTCCACGGTCGCGTGCCAGGTCACGTCGTCGCCGCGTCCCACCAGTGCGACGGCGAGCGTCGTGCCGTCCGTCGGGGCGCCCGCGGCAGGTGTCCACGACAGGACGACGGGCGGCTGCGCGGGCGACAGGCGGCGGATCCCGAGCCGCGTCACCCACACGTCGCCGGGCTCGCGCGCCGACAACGTCGCGATCCCCGAGGCGTGGTCGGCCGGGAGCGTGCACGAGACGGCCGTCTCGCCGCTCTCGGTGACCGAGGGAGCGAGCACCAGCGCCCCGACGGTGACGGTCGCGACGCCGACGACGATCGGCACGGGCACGTCCACCCGGGCGCGCACCACGACGGTCCGGACGACGGAGTCCGCGAACGTCTGGCGTCGGGCGTGCCACAGCGGCCGCAGCCACCCGACCAGCAGGATCCAGTCGAGCACGTGCAGCACGTCGCGCACCACCGTCACGGGCAGCCCCGCGGGCGCCCCGTCGCGTTCCCGCACCACGCGGACGCCCACCATCGCCTTGCCGGGCGTCATCCCGGTGAACGACTGGAGCACGAGCAGCACGACGACCGCGCCGCACGTCCACCACGAGAACCGCCCGTCCGGCTCGATCTCGGGCACCCCCGACAGCGGCAGCGACGGCACCGGGCGGAACGGCACGGGCGCGAACGACCCCGTGGCGAGCCACGCGACGGCCGCCACCAGCAGACCGTCCGCGACCGACGCGACCGCCCGCCGCCACCACTGCGCGTACCGGGGCGACGGCGTCCCGTCCGGCTCGGTGGCCACCGTGGCCGGCGTCTCGGTCGTCGTCATGCGCGGATCGTCCCACCGGGAGGGCGTCGCGCGGGCCCGTTCGGGGTGTGGACCGTCGACGGGCGCCGCGTGCCGCGTGCGGGACGACGAAAGGCCCGCGCTGCACGGTGTCAGCTCGGGCCCTTCGGGCGGCGGAGGATGGGGGATTCGAACCCCCGAGGGCTTTCACCCAACACGCTTTCCAAGCGTGCGCCATAGGCCACTAGGCGAATCCTCCAGGCGGGCCCAGGGTACTCGACCCGACCGCGATCTCCGAAACGGGCGACGGGGACGGGGTCGGGCGGCCACGATGGGTGTCGGTCGAGGACGCGGCGACGAGGAGGGCGCGATGGTGCTGGCGCAGGACGCTGACGACGACGTGGCCACGGTCGAGGGGGTGCGCATCCGCCGGGCTCGTCCGGCGGACCTCGCGGCGACGCGGACGGTGCTCGCGCGGGCGCTCGCGCACGACCCGCTCATGGACTGGATCTTCGGCCTGCGGGCGGACCGGTCGGCGGCGGTCGCGGCCTTCCTGTGGGGCGCGATCGAGGAGTACGTGCTCGCCGGCAACGCGTGGCTCGCGGTCGACGACCGCCGGGCCGTGGGTGCGGCGGCGTGGCGCGTGCCGGGCACGGAGCCCGCGGGCGCGGACGGCGGTCCGGCGCTGCCCGGGCCGTCGACCCTCGGGCTGCTGCTGCCCGCGGACCGCGTCGTGCTGGTGCGGGAGGGGTTCGCGGCCATGCACGACCTGCTCCCCGACGAGCCGCATGCGCTCCTGCACTTCCTGGGCGTCGACGCCGACCGGCGGGGGTACGGGCTCGGTGCGGCGCCGGTCGAGGCCGGGCTCGCGGGCGTCCCGGACCACCTGCCGGCGCACGTCAACACGACGCTCGAGAGCAACGTCGCGTTCTACGTGGCGCGCGGCTTCACGCACGTCGGCGGGGTGCGGCTCGGACCCCGCGGACCGCTCATGCACGGGCTGCGGCGGCCCGCCCGTCGCCCCTAGTCTGGCGGCGTCCGGCCCGGCGCGGACGGCGGCGGGCGACGAGCGCGACGAGCGGAGCGACGGCCATGGCGCACGGCGACATCACGCACCTCGACATCCCCGCGGACGACCTGGAGCGGGCGACGGCGTTCTACCGGACGGTGTTCGGCTGGGACGTCAAGGAGTTCCCCGGGTTCGAGGGGTACCCGATGTGGCAGGCCCCGAACAAGATCAGCGGGGGCGGGTTCGGGCCGCGCGGCGGTGACCTGCAGGTCCCGCGGTCGACGATCGAGGTCGACTCGATCGACGCCGCGCTCGCGGCGGTCGAGGCGAACGGCGGCAGGGTCGTGCGCGGCAAGGAGGAGATCACGCCGACGAGCTGGTGGGCGGTGTTCGAGGACTCCGAGGGCAACCAGCTCGGGCTGTACGAGGGCACCACGGGCGACCAGGCCTGACGCCCTGCCGAGCGCCCGCCGGCGGCCCGCCCGCGTGCGCGACGGTGCCGGGTCCCGACGGGCCGCTCAGACCTCGCCGAACCGCGCGACCGCGCGGATCTTGTTGGTCGCGTCGAGCGCCGCGACCTTGTACGCCTCGGACAGCGTCGGGTAGTTGAGGACGGTGTCGACGAGGTAGTCGATCGTGCCGCCGCACGCCATGATCGCCTGCCCGATGTGCACGAGGTCCGTCGCGGACGTCCCGAAGATGTGGACGCCGAGCAGCTCGCGGGTGTCGGTGTGGACGAGCAGCTTGAGCATCCCGTACGAGTCGCCGACGATCTGCCCGCGCGCGAGCTCGCGGTACCGCGCGACGCCCACCTCGTAGGGCACGGAGTCGCGCGTCAGCTCGTCCTCCGTGCGACCGCAATAGGAGATCTCGGGGATCGTGTAGATGCCGATGGGCTGCACGGACGCGAGCTCGCGCGCGGGCTCGTCGAACGCCCGGTACGCGGCGAGCCGGCCCTGGTCCATCGACGTGGCCGCGAGCGCGGGGAACCCGATGACGTCGCCGACGGCGAAGATGTGCGGCACCTTCGTGCGGTAGTCGCCGTCGACGACGATGCGCCCGCGCCTGTCCGCCTCGAGCCCGGCGGCCTCGAGATGCAGGGCGGCCGTCTGCCCCTGCCGGCCCGCGGAGTACATGACGGTGTCGGCGGCGATCTTCTTGCCCGACGCGAGCCGCGTGACCGTGCCGCGCGGACCGGTGTCGACCCCGGCGACCTCCTCGCCGAGCCGGAACGACACCGACAGGTCGCGCAGGTGGAACTTGAGCGACTCGACGACCTCGGGGTCGCACATCTCGAGGATCGTGGGTCGCTTGTCGACGATCGTCACGCGCGTGCCGAGCGCGGCGAACATCGACGCGTACTCGATGCCGATGATCCCGGCGCCGACGACGACCATGGACCCGGGCACCCGGTCGAGCGCGAGGACGCCGTCGGAGTCGACGACGGTCCGCTCGTCGAACTGCACGGTGTCGGGGCGGTGCGGCCGCGAGCCGGTCGCGATCACGAGGAACCGGCCCGAGAACCGGGTGCGCCGCCCGTCGTCGTCGGTGACCTCGACGGTGTGCGGGTCGACGAACGCCGCGGCGCCCGCGTGCAGGTCGACGTGGTTGCGCAGCAGCTGCGCCCGGACGACCTCGATCTCGCGCCCGATGACGTGCTGCGTGCGGGCGAACAGGTCCTCGATCGTGATGTCGCTCTTGACGCGGTAGCTCGCGCCGTACACGTCGCGCTGCGCCATGCCGGTCAGGTAGAGCACGGCCTCCCGCAGCGTCTTCGACGGGATCGTGCCGGTGTTGACGGAGACGCCGCCCATCATGTGCCGCCGCTCGACGACCGCGACGCGGTGCCCGAGCTTCGCGGCCGCGATCGCCGCCTTCTGGCCGCCCGGCCCGGAGCCGACGGCGACGAGGTCGTAGTCGTACCGCTCCGCCCCCGGCGCGGGCGGGGGAGCGGGCTCGGCCGCGGGTCCGGGGATGCCGTCGCTGCTCACCCCACCGAGTGTGGCCCGGTCGACCGCCGCGCACACCCGCTGGACGGCCGCCCGCCCGCCCGGTACACCTGCGGCGTGAGCCTCGACCGTCCGCTGCCCGTGCGACGCGTGCAGCCGTCGGGCGCGCCCGACGACGAGGACGCCCCCTGGTATGCCCGCATCCCCGCGGTGCGGCAGGTGATGGAGGAGGGCTGGGACCTCGACCCGGTGACGATCCTCGTCGGGGAGAACGGTGCCGGGAAGTCGACGCTCGTCGAGGCGCTCGCCCTGAGCCGCGACATGGGACCCGAGGGCGGGTCGATCGGGTCCGCGCACTCGACGCGCCCGTCGGAGGCGGAGCTGCGGTTCCGGCTCGAGCGCGACGTCGGCGCCGGGCGGTTCGGCTTCTTCCTCCGCGCCGAGACGATGCACTCCTTCTACACGTACCTCGAGGAGAACCCGGGCACGCGCCCGGAGCCGCGGTTCCACGAGATGTCGCACGGCGAGTCGTTCCTGTCGCTCGTCGGCGACCGCATGTTCAAGCCGGGCCTGTACCTGCTCGACGAGCCCGAGGCGGCGCTGTCGTTCACCGGCTGCCTCGCGCTCCTCGCGCACCTGCACGACCTCGCCCGGTCCCCCGGGTCGCAGGTCGTCCTGTCGACGCACTCGCCGATCCTCGCAGCCCTGCCCGGCGCGACGATCTGGGAGGTCGGCGAGTGGGGGATGCGGCGGTGCGCGTGGGAGGAGCTGGACCTCGTGCTGCGGTGGCAGGGGTTCCTCGACGACCCGCGGCGCTACCTGCGGCACGTCCTGGACTGACGGCGGCCGCGGGGCCGCTCGGTGGCCGGTGGGGGGTGGGGGCCGTGCGCGAGCGCGTCCCGACGTCCGTTAGGCTGGTGGGCAGACCCCTCGTGCGGCGTCATCTCGCTGAACCCCCCCAGGGCCGGAAGGCAGCAAGGGCAGGTGAGCTCTGGCGGGTGTGCGAGGGGTCCTTCACGTCCCCGGGCGGTCGGGTCACGCCTCGGGGGACGAGCGCTCCCGTCGCGTCCACTGCGCGAGGTGGGAGCCGGCGGCGGCGACCACGACGAGCGCGAGGACGAAGCCCGCGGCGCCCAGCACCAGGACGGTCGTGTGCCAGAACGTCATCCCCTGCTGCCTCTCCCGCGTCGTGAGCCGTCGTCGAACCTATCGACGGGCGCGCGCCGCTCGACAGGGACGGACGTCCCGCGGGCGGGGTGAACCCGTGGGGACGACGGCGCGTCATCCGGGCTCGGGGTCGCGCAGGGCGAGGCGCGTGAACGTCTGCGCGGCGCCCGCCTCGCGCTTGAGGCGCCGGACGAGGCGGTCGAGCGACGCGGGGTCCGCGACGAGGGCGTGCAGCAGGTAGTCGTACGAGCCGGTCACGTGCACCGCGTCGAGCACCTGCGGGAAGCCGGGCGCGCGACGCAGCGCCGTCTGGAAGTCCTCGTTCGTCGTCTCGGACGCCAGGCGGACCTCGATGAAGACCTCGAGCCCGCCGACGGGCGCACCGGCCGGTCCGCGGCCGGTGAGGATCGTGAAGCCGCGGATGGTGCCGTCGTCGACCAGACGGCGCACGCGCGCGGCGGCCGCGTTGGCGGAGAGGCCGACGCGGGCGCCGAGCTCGCGGAACGGCAACCGCGCATCCGCGGTCAGCTCCCGGAGGATCGCGTCGTCGATGACGTCCACGGCGCACATCCTCGCAGTCCAACGGCGACGTGCGCAGCGGACCGTCGACGCGCACCGCACGACGGGACGATCCTGGTCCGCGTGGACGTGACCTCCGCCCTGCTGCTCGGCGCGCTCGCCGGGCTCGCCGTCGCCGTGCCCGTCGGGCCGATCGGGGTGCTGCTGCTGCGGGAGGGCGTCGTGCACGGGACCCGCGTCGCGATCGGCGCCGGGCTGGGCGTCGCGACCGTCGACCTGCTCTACGCGACCGTCGCCGTCGCCGCCGGGGCGCCCGTCGGGCGGGTCGTCGCGCAGCACGAGGACGTCGTGCGGTGGGTGACGGCCGCGGTGCTCGTCGTCGTCGCGGCGGGAGCGCTGCGTGCGTGGTGGCGTGACCGGGCGGCACGCGTCGACGGCGCAGCGCGGCCGACCGACATCGCGCCGACCGCGCGCACGTCGACGACGGAGGCCGCAGCTCCGGTCCTGGAGCACGGGTCGGCCGTGCCTCTCGTGGCCTCGTCCGTCGGGACTCCGGGCGGCGCGAGCACCGCGGCCGACGTCGACCGGCCCGGCCCCCGGAGCGGTACCGCCGCGCAGGGCGAACCGCCGATGGCGACGTCGTCCCGGGCGTGGGTCACGCGACCGACCCCCGCAGCGGCGTACGTGCGGTTCGTCGGGCTGACCATCGTGAACCCCGCGACGCTGCTGATCTTCGCGACGGTCGCCGTCGGTCTCGCGGCGCGGCTCGGAGCGGACGGGTCGTCGGTGCTCGTCGCGGGCGCGCTGTTCGTGGCGGGTGCGGGGCTCGCGTCGGCGGCGTGGCAGACGGTCCTCGGCGTGGTGTCGGGTGCGCTCGGGCGGGTCGTCGGGGAGCGGGGGCGGTCGTGGGCGTCGCCGGTCGGGGCGGTCGTCGTGCTGGTCCTCGCGGGCGTCGTGCTGCTCGGCTGACCGGACCGCCGGAGGCGGGTCGCCGGCGTCGCCCCGCGTCCGTGCAGGCCGGGGGACGGGCGCTCCCGCGCGTGGGTGGGGGCGTCTAGGGTTCTCGCGTGACGACAGCCCTGTACCGCCGCTACCGGCCCGAGAACTTCGCCGAGGTCATCGGTCAGGACCACGTCACCGCACCCCTGCGGCAGGCGCTGCGCAGCGGCCAGGTCAACCACGCGTACCTGTTCAGCGGCCCGCGCGGCTGCGGCAAGACGACGTCGGCCCGCATCCTCGCGCGCATCCTCAACTGCGAGACCAACACCGAGGCCAGCCCGACGGACACCCCGTGCGGCACGTGCCCGTCGTGCGTCGAGCTCGCGCGCGGCGGCCCGGGGAGCCTCGACGTGGTCGAGATCGACGCGGCCAGCCACGGCGGCGTCGACGACGCCCGCGAGCTGCGCGAGCGCGCGACGTTCGCGCCCGCGCGCGACCGGTTCAAGGTCTTCATCCTCGACGAGGCCCACATGGTCACGCCGCAGGGCTTCAACGCGCTGCTCAAGATCGTCGAGGAGCCCCCGCCGCACATCAAGTTCATCTTCGCGACGACCGAGCCGGACAAGGTCATCGGCACGATCCGCTCGCGCACGCACCACTACCCGTTCCGCCTCGTCCCGCCGGACGTGCTGGTGCCGTACCTCGAGCAGCTCTGCGCGAGCGAGGGCGTGCCGGTCGGGTCGGGCGTGCTGCCGCTCGTCGTGCGCGCGGGCGGCGGCTCGGTGCGCGACACGCTCTCGGTGCTCGACCAGCTCATCGCCGGCTCCGGCGAGGGCGGTCTCGACTACGACGACGCCGCCGCGCTGCTCGGCTACACCCCGGCCGCGCTCCTCGACGACCTCGTCGAGGCGATCGCCGCACGCGACGGCGGGTCCGCGTTCCGCGTCGTCGAGCGCGTGATCACGACCGGCCACGAGCCCCGCCGCTTCGTCGAGGACCTCCTCGAGCGCCTGCGCGACCTCATCGTCATCGCCGCGTCCGGCGACGCCGCCGCGGCCGCCCTGCGCGACGTGCCCGCCGACCAGCTCGCCCGCATGCGCCTGCAGGCCCAGCACCTCGGCGCGTCCGAGCTCTCGCGGTCCGCCGACCTCGCGAACGCCGCGCTCACGGAGATGACGGGCGCGACCTCGCCGCGCCTGCACCTCGAGCTGCTCATGGCCCGGCTGCTGCTGCCCGCCGCCGACGACACGCGCTCGGGTCTCGGCGCGCGCCTCGACCGGCTCGAGCGCGGGCTCCCCGCCGACGGCGCCGCGTTCGCGTCCGCCCGTCTGGTCGGTCCCGGCGACGCGGAGACGCCCGCAGTGCCCGTCGCGCGCCCCGACGACGCGCCCGCGCCCACCCCCGGCGGTGCCCGTGGTGCCGCCGCGGTGCGGGAGGCGCTCGCGAACCGCGGCGCCGCCGCGCCGACGTCGGGCACCGGTCGCTCGACCGACCAGGCCGCGCCCGCGTCCGCGGGTCGCCCGACCGACCAGGACGCTCCCGCACCTGCCGGTCGCCCGACCGACCAGGCCGCTCCCGTCGCCGTGCCCGCGTCGGCCAGCGCGCCCGCGGCCGAGGAGCCGCGTCCGTCGGCCGAGGACGACACATGGCCCGACGTGCAGGTGCCCGCCGGGCCGACCGGGTCGGCACCTGCGTCGCCCGTGGGTGCAGCGGGTTCGACCGTGGCCGCGGACGCCCCGACGACGACCCCTGCCGGCTCGACCGGTGGGGACCGCTCGGGGAGCCCCGCGGACGACCAGCCCGGTGCGGACGACGCGACGACCCCCGCCACGGAGGAGACCGGTCCCGACGACGCGACCGCTGTGCCCCCGGACCTGGCGGCGGCCGCATCGCCGTCTGCCGAGACCCCCGGCCTGTCGGAGGACCAGGAGCCGGCCGAGGAGGCGGCACGGCCTCCCGCCGAGGCGTCTGCGGACCGTCCCTCGACCCAGCCCGAGCCGGTCACGGGGCATGGCGAGCCCGTCACCGCGCCCACGGAGGCACCCGCGCCCGCCGAGACACCCCCACCCGCGAGCCTCGCCCCGGCCACCGCCGCGGCCGGCGGGTCGCGGGACACGGAGGTGCTGCGTCGCCGCTGGCCCGAGGTGCTCGAGACGGTCAAGGGGCTGCGGCGCGTCACGTGGGCGCTCGTCGACCCGCGCAACGCGCAGGTCGCGGAGCTCGACGCGACGACGCTGCGGCTGTCGTTCACGACCCCGCAGCTCGCGGCGACGTTCCGCAACGGTGCGCACGCCGACGTGGTCGCCCGCGCGGTGCGCGAGACGCTCGGCTTCGACGTCCGCGTCGAGGGGATCCTCGGCGAGCCCGGGTCCGGGCCGGCGAACGGGGGCGGACGTCCGTCCGGTCCCGGTCCGTCGGCTGCGCCGTCCTCAGGTCCCGCGCCGACGGGCGGGTCGCCTGCCGAGGGCTCTCGCGGCGGTGCGACGTCGGGACCTGCTGCCGCCCCTCGTGCGGGAGCGCCCGCCGGCCCTGGAGGTGCCGAGCGCGACGGCGGAGCGGCGTCCGGTGCCGGACCGGGCGGACCGTCGAGCGCCGGCGCCCCTGGCACTGCGTCCGGGACGGCGACGGCTGTCGCGACGGCGCCCGCCCCGGTGCCCGTGCCGCGCGGTGTCGTGAGCGCCGCCGAGGCTGCGGCCTCGTGGGACGACGACGCCCCGCTCGCCGAGCCCCCGGACGACGACCCCGGCGAGCCCGGCCTGCCGGAGCCCCCGCCGGACGTGCCCCCGTCCGCGCGCGAGCGCGGGATGGCGGCGGCCGCGCGCGAGTCGGCGGCGCGGTCTGCTGCCCGGCACGAGGTCGACGAGCCGTCGCCCGACGACCCGGACATCACCTCGTCGTCGCTGGTCGGCGCCCCGCTCGTCGCCCAGCTCCTGGGCGGCACGGTCATCGACGAGCAGTTCGACGACCCCCAGGGCTGACGCCCGCCGTGCGCGGCGACGCGTGACCTGCGGCACCACGGGGTCGCGCCCGCCACACCGTAGGCTGGGTGCGTGTACGAGGGCGCGGTCCAGGACCTGATCGACGAGCTCGGGCGGCTGCCCGGCGTCGGTCCCAAGAGCGCCCAGCGCATCGCGTTCCACATCCTCGCGGCGGACCCGGCGGACGTGCGGCGGCTGTCGGACGCGCTCGTCGAGGTCAAGCGACGGGTCCGGTTCTGCGAGATCTGCGGCAACGTCGCGCAGGAGGACCAGTGCCGCATCTGCCGAGACCCGCGCCGGTCGCCCACGACGCTGTGCGTCGTCGAGGAGCCCAAGGACGTCGTCGCGATCGAGCGGACCCGCGAGTTCCGCGGGAGGTACCACGTGCTCGGCGGGGCCATCAACCCGATCGCGGGCGTCGGCCCGGACGACCTGCGCATCGCGCAGCTCATGACCCGGCTGGCCGACGGCACGGTGACCGAGGTGATCCTCGCGACGGACCCGAACGTCGAGGGCGAGGCGACGGCGACGTACCTGGCGCGCCTGCTCGTGCCGATGGGGCTGACCGTGAGCCGGCTCGCGTCGGGTCTGCCCGTCGGCGGGGACCTGGAGTACGCGGACGAGGTCACGCTCGGGCGTGCGTTCGAGGGACGACGGCGCATCAGCGCCTGACGCGGCCCGGCGACGGGACGCGACGACGGGGAGGGTGGTCCGATGGACACGGTGAAGGCGACGACGGCGGACGCCGACCTGCTGGAGCTGGCGCGTGCGGTCGCGGACGAGTCCCGCAGCTACCTGACGACGGTGACGGAGGTCGCGGCGGGCACGACCCCGGAGGCGACGCTGCCGCTGCTGCTGCTCGCGGTGTCCGACGTGCTCGCGGTGGGCGCGCGGCTGGGTGCGACGACGGACGTCGTCCCGGCGGAGCGGTTCGAGCCGGACCGCGGCCCGGACCCGGACGTCGACCCGCTGCGCGCGGCGCTCGCGAACGTGTTCGAGGGCATCGACGAGTACGCCGAGGTCGTCGACCCGCTGGTGACGCCCGAGCTCGAGCAGTCGTCGGTGTCGGGCGACCTCGTCGCGATCGCGCAGGCGCTCGCGCAGGGGCTGCGGCACTACGAGGCGGGCTCGGTGACCGAGGCCCTGTGGTGGTGGCAGTTCTCGTACCTGTCGGACTGGGGCGAGCGCGCGTCGGGCCTGCTGCGCGTCATCCAGACGATGCTCGCGCACCTGCGTCTGGACGTGGACGACGACGTCGCCGCCGAGGCGGAGTACGACGCGCTCCAGTCCTGACGGACGTGGCCTTACGCGCGCCTGCCTGACACCCGTCCCCCGCCCGTCGAGGACGATCGCCGGACGGGGGTCCGGTCAGGCGACGCGGGTGCCGCGGGCCAGCTGGTGCTGCGGGACGCGGAGGCGGCGGACGGCGACGGCGAAGCCTGCGGCGCCGAGCAGGAGGTGGAGCGCGAGGCCGAACGGCCACACGGGCGTGGTGTTGTGGCTCGCCGTCGAGTCGGCCGGGCTGGCGTCGTCGATCCAGCACCAGTCCACGACTGCGGGCGGGCCGTCGCGAAGGTCGCGGACGCCCTCGCGGATCGCCCCGAGCGGCTCCGACGGCGGCACGGTCGTGTCGGTCGTCGCAGGGACGGCGTCGGCGACGACCACGAAGGGGTTCGCGCCGAGCAGCCACCACGTGCGCTCGGTGTGCGACACCGACGACTCCTGCGTGAACTCCTCGCACTGCATGAGGTCGGCCTCGACGCCCTGCGGCGGCACACCGTAGACCCGCACGTCCTCCGTGGTCGTGACGACCGGCAGCGTCAGGCCGAAGAGCATCGGTGTGAAGACGGTGAGCGCGGCGACGGTGACGAACGTGAGGACGGTCGACCCGGCTGTGCGCGACACGAGCGCCGACCAGCCGAGGCCCATCCCGCAGACGGTCGCGAGCAGGACCGCGACGAGCAGCAGCACGGCCAGGAGCGACGTCGGCGGCGTGTCGCCGAGGAACAGGGTGAGCACGAGGAACGGGACGCTCGCGACGAGGAACGCGCACGCGGCGGCCCATGCGGCGAGCAGCTTGCCGGCGGCGATCTCGGCGGGCGTCAGCAGCGTGACCTGCAGCGTCGCCAGCGTCCCGGCGGCGCGGTCGCCGTTGATCGCGGTCGACGTGAGCGTCGGCGTGACGAGGAGCCCGAGCCCGAGGACGAGCATCGTGACGGCGCCGAACGCGATCGCGCCGCGTTCCAGACCCTGCTCGTCGATCATCCCGATCGCGCCGGTGACGAGGAACGTGAGGGCGCCGACGACCAGGAACCAGACGACGAGTGCGACGACCCAGCGGGTGGACCGCACCCGCTGACGCAGCTCGAGCGCGGCGACGGTCCGCACGCCGTGCCAGGTGAGCCCCCAGGTCGCGGAGCGGCGGCCCGACGGGACGGGCGGTGGGGTCGTGGCGGCGTCGTCGTCGAGGTCGACGGGCGTGACGCTCATCGGCGCTCCTCCTCGAGGTCCAGGTAGGCCTGCTCGAGCCGGCCGACGACGGGGGCGAACGACGTGACGTCGACCCCCGCGGTCACGGCGGCGCGCAGGACGCGGGCGGCGTCGGCGTCGTCGGTGACGTCGACCAGGACCCCGGAGGGCCGGTCGGGCGCGGTCTCGACGGTCGGACCGTCGGGTCGCCAGGTGACGCCGGCGGTCGCGAGCCAGGCGGCGAGCGGGCCGGCCGCGAGCGTCTTGAGGTGGAACGGGCGGGTGGACGTCGGGGCGGCGTCGGCGGACCACGAGTCGACGACGGTGCGGCCCTTCGACAGGAAGACCGCGTCGTCGGCCATCTCCTCGAGCTCGGACAGGACGTGGCTCGACACGAGGATCGTGCGGCCCTCGTCCGCGAGGCGACGCAGGAGCAGCCGCAGGTCGACGCGCGAGCGAGGGTCGAGGCCGCTCGCGGGCTCGTCGAGGAGCAGCACGTGCGGGTCGTGCACGAGCGCCCGCGCGAGCCCCAGCCGCTGCTTCTGCCCGCGCGACAGGACGCTCGCGGGCCGGTCGGCGAACTCCGACAGGTGCACGGTCGCGAGCAGCTCGTCGACGCGCTCGTCGGCCCGCGCCTTCGGGAGCCGGTACGCCGCCGCGAACGTCCCGAGCACCTCGCGTGCGGTGAGCGAGTCCCACGTGCCGAACGCGTCGGGCATCCAGCCGGTGCGGGCACGGGCGGCGGGTCCGTCCGCGACGGGGTCGTGACCGGCGACGAGCACGCGCCCCTCGTCGGGGACGAGCAGGCCGGCGAGCACGAGCAGGAGCGTCGTCTTGCCCGAGCCGTTCGGTCCGACGAGTGCCGTGACCGCACCGGCCCGGGCGCGCAGGTCGACACCGTCGAGC
>NZ_JAPESW010000045.1 GCF_028527925.1 Cellulomonas fimi | reverse complement strand
GCAACTACGGCTGGCCCGTGGTCGAGGGGGCGGGCGGCACGGACCGGGGCTTCGTGGACCCGGTCGCGACGTGGCCGACGAGCGACGCGTTCCGGCGCGGCAAAGGGTACTGACCGGACAGACCGGCACCAGGGAGCGCACGCCCGCGTGGCGCGAAACGGGTGAATCGGTCGGCGTGTCGCGGCGATCCGTCCCGGGCGTGTCGCAGGTCAGCGGACGACGACGCGCAGGATCCGGTCGTCGCCGTCGCGCGGGTCGCCGCGGCCGTCGGTGTTGTTCGTCAGGACCCACAGCGACCCGTCGGGTGCGGGTGCCACCGCGCGCAGCCGGCCGTGCTCGCCGACGAGCAGCGCCTGCGGCGCCCCCAGCCCGGCGCGCGCGTCGCCGGGCACGGGCGGCAGCAGCGGCAGGCGCCACAGCCGCTCGCCGCGCAGGCCCGCGAGGTAGACGCCCTCGTCGGTCACGGCCAGCCCGCTCGGCGACGCGTCGCTCGTCGGCCACGTCGCGACCGGGTCCACGAAGCCCCGGTCCGTGCCGCCCGCCCCCTCGACCACGGGCCAGCCGTAGTTGCCGCCCGGCTCGACCACGTTGAGCTCGTCCCACGTGTTCTGGCCGAACTCGGCGGCGAACATCCGCCCGTCCGACGACCACCCGAGGCCCTGGACGTTGCGGTGCCCGAGGCTCCACACGGGCGACCCCGGGTCCGGGTTGCCCGGCGCCGGCGCCCCGTCGGCCGTGACGCGCAGGATCTTCCCGCCGAGCGACGCGGGGTCCTGCGCGCGAGCCGGCTGCCCGGCGTCACCCGTCGTCACGTAGAGGTACCCGTCGGGGCCGACGGCGAGCCGCCCGCCGTCGTGGTTGCGCGCGCGCGGGATCCCGGTGAGGACCGGGGTCAGCGCGCCCAGCGTCGTGCCGTCGAGCGTGCCGCGCAGCACCCGGTTGTCGTCGGCCGTCGTGGCGTACAGCACGACGTCGACGGTCGCGCCGTCCTCGGTGGCGCCGTCCTGGGTCGCGCCGTCGTCAGTGGCGCCGTCGTCGGTCGGACCGCCCTCGGGGAGAACCGCGACGCCCAGCAGGCCGCCCTCGCCGCCCGGGGCCACGACGTCCGCGAGCGCGTCCGCCCCCGGGCCCGTCACGTCCCGCACGTCGCCGTCGGGCGCGACCAGGACCAGTCGCGCCTCGTCGCGCAGGGTCACGAGCGCCGAGCCGTCCGCCACGAACGCGATGCCCCACGGCACGTCGAGCCCCGTCGTGACGTCCGCGACCTCGGCGACCTCGACGGCCGCGGGTCCCGACGGCCCGGGCGACGCGCCGGGCGACGCCGACCGCGGCGGCGCGGACGTGCCCGTCGGCGTCACCGCGCTGCCGACGCCCCCGCCGGTCGTGCAGCCCGCGCCGAGCACGGCGGCGCCGAGCAGGACGGCGACGAGCGCGGCCGCGCGTCGGCCCGCTCCGCGCGGGACGCGTCGCAGGTCGCAGGTCGTGCCCGAGGTCATGCCCCAGCGCAGCACGCAGCCGTGCCGCGCGCCACCCCGCGTGCGAGGCTGGACGCGGAAGCGTCGCGCCGGAGGAGGTCACCATGAGCACCGCGGAACCGACACGCCGGGCGCTCGTCGTCGTCGACGTGCAGCCCACGTTCTGCGAGGGCGGCGCGCTGCCCGTCGAGGGCGGCAACGCGGTCGCGCGCGACATCGCGCTCTACATCGCGGACCACCGCGAGCGCTACGACCTCGTCGTGACGACGCAGGACTGGCACATCGACCCCGGTACGCACTTCAGCGACGAGCCGGACTACGTCGACACATGGCCGCCGCACGGCGTCGCGGGCACCGCCGAGGCCGACCTGCACCCGGCGCTGTCCGCGATCGTGCCGGAGGCGAGCGTGAAGAAGGGCCAGTACGCCGCCGCCTACTCGGGCTTCGAGGGCGTCGACGGCGAGGGGCGCGGGCTCGCCCAGATCCTGTCCGACGGCGGGATCACCGACGTGGACGTCGTCGGGCTCGCCGAGTCGCACTGCGTCCGGTCCACCGCGATCGACGCCGTCGGGCTCGGGCTGCGCACGCGGGTCCTGACGGACCTGACCGCGCCGGTCACGCCCGAGCTCGGGGAGGTCGCGCGCGAGCAGATGCGTGCCGCGGGAGCCGAGCTCGTCGCGTCGTCAGACCTCTAGCCGCGTCCCCGGCGCCCGCACGGTGTCGCCCCGGCGGAGCCGGTCGGTCGCCGTCGCATGCCGCGTCCCGTCGCCGACGCGCGGGTGAGTCTGCCGTGTGCGGACGCCGGCCGTCGTGCGGACACCGGCCGTCGTGCGGCCGGGTCAGTCGTCCTGCGACGCCCAGCCGAGGTTCGTGGCGACCCGCTGGAGCACCGCGAGCGTCGTCGCGTAGTCGTCGGCGGTGATGCCCTCGGCGATGCGCTCGCGGAACCCCTGCACGCGATCGGCGAGCGCCGCGACGTGCTCGCGCCCGTCGTCGGTGAGGACGTAGCCGGCGCCCTCCCGGACCATCCACCGGCGCGACACCAGCAGCGTGAGCTCCGCGGTCCCGACAGGCTCCCCCGCCGCCGTGTCGAACGGTGCGAGCGCCCGCGCGACGGCGATCTCGTCGACCGGTCCGTCCTCCTGCACCACCGCCAGCACCTGCCAGTGCCGCCGGGTCAGGCCGTCGCGGGCGAGCTCGGCGTCGAGGCCGACCTCGAGCAGCCGGTCCACGAGCTTGACCCAGTAGCCGATCGGGCGCGCCTGCGACATCGGATCCTCCCCACCCTGTCCTCTCAGATCCTGCCCGTCGGCGCGCCGCTCGTCACCTGGTGCGTCCGCGCGGGTCACCGGCGACGTGCGACTCCCGCTCGGGAGCGCGACATCGATGCCGCACCGTGCAGCGGTTGTCTCCGCCTCGCTGACGGGCCGGCGTCCTGTCCGCGGCGACGGTCGGCGCGCCGGGGGATCAGCGCGAACGGGCGGCCAGAGCCGCGGCGTAGAGGTCGCGCTTCGGCACGCCGGCGGCCGTCGCGACCTCGGCGACGGCGTCCTTGAGGCGCTCGCCCGCGTCTGCACGCGCGAGCACCTCGGCGACCAGGTCGGTCGTCGACGCGGCACGCGGCCGGTCGGCGCCGGCCACCACGACGACGATCTCCCCGCGCATCTGACCGTCGTGCGCCCAGGCCGCGAGGTCGCGCAGCGGACCCCGCCGCACCTCCTCGTAGGTCTTCGTGAGCTCACGGCACACCGCGGCGGCCCGCTCGGTACCGAAGGCCTCGACCATCGCGTCGAGCACGTCGTCGAGCCGGTGCGGCGCCTCGAAGAACACCATCGTCCGCCGCTCGTCGGCGAGGTCCGCGAGCGCCCGCGCGCGCTCGCCGGGCTTGCGCGGCAGGAACCCCTCGAAGCAGAACCGGTCGGTCGGGAGCCCGGACAGCGCGAGCGCCGTGAGCACCGCGCTCGGGCCGGGCGCCGCGGTCACGGGCAGGCCCGCGGCGACCGCGGCGGTCACGACCCGGAACCCGGGGTCGGACACGGCGGGCATGCCCGCGTCCGTCACGACCACGACCGTGCCGCCCCCGGCGACGACGTCGAGCAGGTCCGCCGCGCGCTCCGCCTCGTTGTGCTCGTGGTGGCTGACGACGCGCCCTCGCACCTCGACGCCCAGCCGCGCCGCGAGCGCGCGAAGCCGGCGCGTGTCCTCCGCGGCGACGACGTCGGCCTCCGCGAGCAGCGTCCGCAGCCGCGCGGACGCGTCGTCGGTGTTGCCGATCGGCGTGGCGGCGAGCACGAGGCGACCACCGGCCGGCTCCAGGGCGGCGCCCCGCGGGTCGGGGAGGTTGTCGGCGTCGCGCGCGTCGGGACCGGTCACGCCCGACAGCCTGCCACCTGGCGCGTCCACCCCTCGTCCGCCCCTGGCCACCGGCACAGGGGTCACCCCTACGATGACCGACGTGCCGCCCACGCGAGACGACGACGCCGCGCTCCCGGACCACCCGGACGCGCCCTCGGGCGACGCCCCGGACCCGCACCCCGCGTCGGTGACGGGTGCCGTCACGGTGACGGAGCCCGACGTGGTGAACGAGGAGAGCGCGCCCACGCCCCCGCGCGCTCCCGCCGACGAGGCGAGCGCCGGCGACGGCGGCACCGCTGACGTCCGCGCGGGCCACCCGTCCGCGCACGCGGCCCCCGGCGTCCCGACCCCGAAGGACGCGCAGCACGCACCCGACGAGCGCACCGACGCGCCGGCCCCGACGGACGCCCCGGACGCCCGCGACGGGCGCCTCGACGTGCCGGCCGGCACGCCCGAGGTCGACGGCGAGCCGGACAGCACCGTCGACCTGGAGAAGCATGTCGAGGAGGAGCCCCCGCTGCCGACGCGCGAGCGGCTGCTGCGCACGCTGCTCGGTGCGGACCGCCTGGCCCTCGACGCGACGCCGCGCGACCGCCTGATCGGCTGGCTGTGGCCGATCGCGGTCACGGTGCTCGCGGGTATCGCGCGGTTCTGGGACCTGGGTCGCCCGCACAAGCTCGTCTTCGACGAGACGTACTACGTCAAGGACGCGTGGTCGCTCGTCACGCGCGGCTACGAGGCGCAGTGGTCGGCGGAGCCGAACCCGGCATTCGAGTCCGGCGACATGAGCGGGCTCGGCACGGTCGCGTCGTACGTCGTCCACCCGCCGGTCGGCAAGTGGGTCATCGGCCTGGGCATCCAGCTCGGCGGGGGGCCGGACTCGTCGGCGGCGTGGCGGCTGTCGGTCGCGATCCTCGGCACGCTGTCGGTGCTGATGATCGCGCGCATCGCGCGGCGGCTGTTCGCGTCGACCGCGCTCGGCGTGGTCGCGGGCCTGCTGCTCGCGGTCGACGGCGAGGCGATCGTCATGTCGCGCATCAGCCTGCTCGACCCGGTGCTCACGTTCTTCGTCCTGGCCGCGTTCGGGGCCCTGCTGATCGACCGCGAGCGGGCCCGACGCCGGCTCGCGGAACGTGCGGCGGTCGTGATCGACGCAGGCGGCGAGCTCGGGTGGGGTCCGCGGCTCGGCTGGCGCTGGTGGCGCCTCGCGGCCGCGGTGCTGCTCGGGCTCGCGATCGGCACCAAGTGGTCCGGCATCTACTTCCTCGCGGTGTTCGGCCTCATGACGGTCGCGTGGGACGTCACGGCGCGCCGCGCGGTCGGCGTGCGGCACTGGGCGCGCGCGGGCGTGCTGCGCGACGGCGTCGTCGCGGGCGTCGCGATGGTCGGCATCGGCGTCGTCACGTACCTGGCGTCGTGGTGGTCGTGGTTCGCGTCGACCGACGCGTACAACCGGCAGTGGGCCGCGCTCAACCCCGGTCAGGGCGTGGAGTGGCTGCCGCCCGCGCTGCGCTCGCTGTGGAAGTACCACCAGGACATGTGGGCGTTCCACAACGGTCTGGAGACGCCGCACTCGTACGCGGCGCACCCCCTCGGCTGGATCGTGCAGTGGCGGCCGACGTCCTTCTACTACCCGACCGAGGTCTCGGGGCTGCAGGGTCAGGCGGCGGTCGACGCGTGCGGTGCGGACCAGTGCTCGCAGGCGATCACCGCGCTCGGCAACCCGGTGCTGTGGTGGTGCGGCGCGGCCGCGATCCTCGTCGCACTGGTGTGGCTGATCCGGTTCCGCGACTGGCGCGCCGGAGCGGTGCTGTCCGGGATCGCCGCGGGCTGGCTGCCGTGGTTCCTGTACGCGCACCGCACGATCTTCACGTTCTACTCGATCGCGTTCCTGCCCTGGGTCGTGCTCACGCTGACGTACGTCCTCGGGCTCGTGATCGGCCCGAAGGAGGAGCTCGGCGCGCGGCAGCGCCGGGTCGCGATCTGGTGCGTCGGCGTGCTGCTCGCGCTCGTCGTCGCCGTGAGCGTGTTCTTCTACCCGATCTGGTCGGGCATGGTGATCCCGTACGACTTCTGGCACAGCCACATGTGGATGAGCCAGTGGGTGTGACGCCCCCCGCCTGACGCTCCGCCGAGCGCCGGTCGGCGTCGAGCGGCGCTCGTTCGACGTGGTGCGAGGTCAGCCCGCGTCGGGCGCGTCCGTCGCCGGCCAGGCGACCTGCGGGCTCGCGTACCACGCGAACCCCACGTGGTCCCAGAAGGCGCCGTGCTGTGCGACCCGCTGCGCGAAGTCGTCCCAGTCGCGCTGCTCGGGCGCCGTCCACGCGACCTCCGCGACAGCGGCGAGGCGCGGCAGCAGCATCGACGTGAGCTCGGTCAGGTTCGTCAGCGTCTCGGACCAGACGGCCGCCTCCACGCCGACGACGGACTCCGCCGGCACCCCGGGGATGAGCGTGGACGGCTCCCACTCGTAGGCGTCGCGCAGCTCGATGTGCCCGGCCCACTCGAGCCCCAGCGCCGTGCTCGCGTCGTACTTCATGTCGAGGTACGCCTTCGAGCCGGGCGACATGAGCACCTGGGCGCCCGCCTGGGCGGCGGCGACGAACGGCGCGGGGTCGGCGTTGATGTCCCAGTACTGCACGACGGTGCCAGGCTCGAGCGGCGTCGAGGCGATCTCCTGCCACCCGACGACCTTCTTGCCGGCCGCGCGCACGACCGACGACGCGTACCCCACGAGGCGGGCGTACTCGTCGTGGTCCATCGTGAGGACCTCGTCGCCGCCGACGTGCACGTACTCGCCGGGCGTCATCGCCGCGAGGTCGGTGAACACGTCCCGCAGGAACTCGTGGGTCGCCGGCAGGTCGTCGTGCAGGCGGCTGAACCCGACCTCGATGCCGGTGTACTCGTCGGTCGGCTCGCCGCTCGGGGTGAGCTCACCGTACGCGTGCGTGGCCGCGTTCACGTGCCCGGGCACGTCGATCTCGGGGACGACGCGGATGCCCCGCGAGGCGGCGTAGTCGGTGATATCCGCGAGCTGCGCGGGGCTGTAGAAGCCGCCCGGGCCGCCGCCCACGGACGTCGACGCCGACGCGCGCGTCAGGTGCGGGCGCGACGGCAGGTGCACACGCCAGCCCTGGTCGTCGGTGAGGTGCAGGTGCAGCACGTTGAGCTTGTAGTGCGCGAGCAGCCCGATGACGGACTTCACGTCGTCGACCGTGAAGAAGTGCCGTGCGACGTCGAGCGACAGGCCGCGCCACGTGTAGCGCGGGTGGTCCTCGATCCGGACGGGGGCGATGGTCAGCCTGCCGTCGCCCGTGTCCTGGATGACCTGCCGCAGCGTGACGACGGCACGCACGAGGCCCGCGGGCGTGCGTGCCTGGAGGTCGACGCGGTCGGGGGTGACGACGACGCGGTACGCCTCGTCGGACGCGGGCAGGTCGTCGACCACGCTGAGCCGCACGACGCTGCGCGCGCCGCCCTCGGTGTACCGCACCTCGACGGGCCGCCCGGACAGGCGTCCGAGCAGGTCGGCCGCGAGCACGCCGACGGCGACGAGCTCGGGGGCGCTGTCGACGACCAGGATGGTCGGGGCCGACAGGACGAACGGCTCCTCCCCCGTGCTCTCCAGCAGGACGGGACGGGGGATGACGGCGACGTTCCGCACCGGTACTCCTTCTCGGGGGCGGGCGCCGGGGACGGGCGCCGGGGGCACGCTACTGGACGCGGGCGATGCGGCGGGCGATGACCGCGCACGTCGCGAGCTGCAGCTGGTGGAAGACGATGACGGGCAGCGCGACACCGGCTGCGACGACGGGCGTGAACAGGACGGCGGCCATCGGCAGGCCGGTCGCGAGCGACTTGGTCGAGCCCACCATCACGAGGGCCGCGCGGTCGGCGCGGTCGAGGCCCAGCCACGCGCCGCCCCACCACGACGCCGCGAGCACCGCCGCCAGCACCACGGCGCACACGCCGACGAGCACGACGATCGCGACCGCCGTCACGTGGTCCCACGCGCCCGATACCGACGCCTGGCTCACGGACGTGTAGGCGACCAGCAGGATCGTGCCGCGGTCGGTCGTCCGCGTGAGCCGCGGGTGCTGGCGCACCCACCCGCCGATCCACGGCTGGACGACCTGCCCGACGGCGAACGGCAGAAGCAGCTGCAGGAGGATGCCGGTCAGCGAACCGCCGTGGGCGCCGCCGGTCGCCGTCATGAGCACGCCCACCATGAGCGGCGTGAGGACGATGCCCGAGACGTTGGAGATCGTCGCGCCCGTGATCGCGGCGGCGACGTTGCCGCGGGCCACGGACGTGAACACGACCGACGACTGCACGGTCGACGGCAGCAGCGTCAGGTAGAGCACGCCGCGGCGCAGGTCGGGCGCGAGGACCGCGTCGGGCAGCAGCTGCACGAGCAGCCCGAGCACGGGCAGCACCACGTACGTCGCGGCGAGCATCGACCCCTGCAGACGCCAGTTCCGCAGCCCGTCGAGCACCTCCCGGGTGGGCATCCGGGCCCCGTACAGGAAGAACAGCAGCACGATCGCGCACGTCCGGACCGTGCCGAGCACGTCGGCGAACGCGCCCCGCGCGGGCAGCAGCAGGCCGAGCAGGAGGACCGCGACGATCATCACGACGAGCGGGTCGACCCACCCCCGCAGCGTCTGGATGAGGCGGGGACGGTCGGGGCGCGGCACCGGCCCATCATGCCCGCGCGTCCAGGATGCGAGCGCATCGGGCGGTCGCCCTGCCCCGTTCTGTCCGGTTTTCGACCACTCTGTCGGGTGATGCGCGCCGCATGCCGTCCGCTCGCCGCGCGCTCTCACCCGATCGGCCCTAGCGTTCCGGCTACCGGAATGACCCCCGATATGTCAAGGAGTTGTCCATGACCCCGGAAGGCATCATCAGCGCGATCATCATCGGTGCGATCGTCGGCATCCTCGGACGCCTCCTCGTGCGCGGCCGTCAGCGCATCTCGATCCTCCTGACGATCGTCGTCGGGATCGTGGCCGCCCTGGTCGGCACGTGGCTGGCCACGCTCATCGGTGTCCGGGACACCGGTGGCGTCGACTGGATCGAGCTGTTCCTGCAGATCGGCCTCGCCGCGATCGGCGTCGCCGCGGTGGCGGGCGGCCGTCGCCGTCGCAGCGTCCTCTGAGGTCGCCGCGCCCGCCCCGGCGCACGACAGCGGCACGCACCAGGCTCGAAGGGCCCGGACCGTCCACTCGGTCCGGGCCCTTCGGCCGTCCGCGTCCCGACGATCGCACGGCGGCTACTGCACCCGCGGTGCGGCCGCGGGCTCACGCAGGACGCTGATCTCGACCCGCGAGCGGAGCCGGTCCGACGGGAGCACACGGGCGAGGTCGGCGAGGACGCGGTCGCACGCGGCCACGACGGCGGGCAGGTCCGCCCCCGGGTCCACGGTCGCCCGCAGCCGCACGACGAGCTCGCCCCGGTCCCGCAGCACCGACCCGCGCGCCGCCCGGACGTCGGACGCCTCGGCCAGGACCTCGGCGGCGGTGGCGACGGCGGGTCCGGGATCGACGGTCAGACGCCCCGCCCGGTCCCCCGCCGGCAGCCGGAGCGCACCGACCGACCGCCGGGGCAGGTGCGCGACCAGCCACCACAGGCCGAGACCCACCAGGAGCACGCCGGCGAGCGCCAGCAGCACGGGGTAGCCCGACGTCTGCGTGACGGTCTCCGTGTCCACCGCGAGCCGGTCCGGCGCCGAGGGCCACACGTCCGACAGGAACCCGACCTGCCAGCCGACCGCCGCGACGCCCGCCACGACCAGTACCAGGCCGAGCAGGAGCAGGAGGACGCGGTCGACCGCCAGCACCGAGCGCCTCACGATCCCGTCCCCTCGCTGCGCAGCTCGTCGCTGACCCTGCTGACGACCTTGACGGACGGCGGCGCGCTCAACGGCGAGAGCTGGCGAGCCACCGCGGCCTGCACCTGGCCGACCACCTGAGCGCCGGGAGGGACCGTCACGGTCACCGTGACGGTCCGGCGGGTCGCCATGGCGCGAGCGGCGAGCACGTCGTCGACCTCGAGCGCCGCGACCCGGGCCAGCCGCGCCGCGTCCACCACGCCGATGGTCACGCCGCTCGGCGCCCCGGGCCCGGCCGTCGAGACCGCGAGTCTCGTCCGCCGGCGCCTGCCGAACGCCTGCAGGACGAGCCACAGCCCGAGCAGCGCCACGGCGGCGCCGATCGCGGCGACCGCGACCGACGGCGCGAGCCCGTCGATCCGGTCCACCGTGGGCGCGAGCCAGGGCGTGCCGTCGATGCGGCCGTCCGCCACGAGCGCCTCGCGCACGCACGCGACGCCCAGCGCGACGACGAGCACGGCCAGCACGATGCCGAGCACGCCGGCGCGCGCGGACCGGCTCGCGTCCCGGGCGGGCGCGAACCTCGCCGGCGGCGCCTGCCCCGCCGCCGGCCCTGCCCCCGTCGCCGGGGCCGGTGTCCGGGGCTGCGTCTGCGTCATCGCACCCTCGCCACCGGGCGCGCGGCCACGCCCCGCACGACGTCGCGCACGCGGACGTCGACCCGCCCGACCTTCTGGCCCGCCTGCCGCGCCAGCTCGTGCGCCACGGCCTCCTGCACGGCGGTCGTGACGACGGCGGCCGAGGCGGGCCACTCCAGAGCGATGTCGACCTCGACGGCGGCGTGGTCGCCCGCGCGGTGCCACGACACCCGGGGCAGGCCGCGGCCCAGCGTGCGCTCGACGGTGCCCGCGTGCTCCTCGGACGCGACCCCGGGCACCTGCAGCGCGACCTGACGCGTGATCGCCGTGAGCGCCCGGTCGGCGATGGTCGTCGATCCCCGCGCGTCGACGTCGACGTCAGCCACGGCGCCGGCCCGTCAGCGCACCGGTCACGTCGAGACGCCCGTCGACGGCGAGCCCGACGGCGACGCCGAGCCCACCCAGCACGAGGGCCAGCAGGAACATCGCGAAGCCCCCGACGGCGGCGATCAGGGCGAGCAGGAGGCCGGCGAACAGGCCCACGGCAGCAGATGACATGGTCACTCCTCGGTCGGGACGACGGGCTCGTCGAGGTCCTCGACGTGCACCCGCACGGGCATGGGCGCGACCGCGGACACGGCCCGCTGGATCCGCGCGGCGGTGGCCGCGACGGGCTGCGTCGCCGTGACGACGACGTGGACCTCGGTGCCGCCGTCGTCGACCCGCACGCCCGTCACCCGACGACCGGGCAGGTACGTGCCGAGCCCGCCGAACGGCCCCCCGTGCAGCCGCACCACACCGGGCACGGCGAGCACCACGGCGGCGACGACCTCGGCGGGCGAGCCCGGTCCGGGGACGTCCGCCAGGACACGGCCGGGGGCGGGCGGTCGGACCTGCTCGTCGACCGGGTGGCCGCGCCCGGGGGCGGTCAGGTCGCTCACTGGACCCGCTGCTCCTGCGGCGGCGCCGGCTGCGGGTCGTCCTGCGGCAGGTGCACGTCGTTGACCGCGACGTTGACCTCGACGACCCGCAGGCCCGTCATGCGCTCGACGGCGCTGATGACGTTCCGGCGGATCCCGTTCGCGAGGTCCGTGATCGAGACCCCGTACTCGGCGACGAGGTCGAGGTCGACCGCGGCCTCGGTCTCGCCGACCTCGACCGAGACGCCCTGCGAGTGGTTGGTGCGCGCGCCGGGGATGCGCTCGCGGAGCGTCCCGATCGCCCGAGCGGCCCCGCCGCCGAGCGCGTGCACGCCGGACACCTCGCTCGCGGCGATGCCGGCGATCTTGCTCACCACGGTGTCGGCGATGGTGGTGGTGCCCTCGGGCGTCACGAGCGCGCTCTGGCGCGGCCCGCCCTGCGGGGTGGTGACGGTCTTGGCGGAGGACTCGGTCATGGTGGCCTCTCTCGACGGGTGCCGCAGCGGGCCGGAGCCGGCGGTGCCGCGACGTGACGCACAGTTGGTCGCCGCAGCGCCGGATTCGTCACGCGCGCCGCCACGATCCGTTCCGGATGCGCGGGCTGCGGCGCCGCGGGAGTGTGCGAAGGGTGGACGACGAGGGGGTCCCCGACGCGGTGCTCGCCCGGCGCGCGGCGCTGCACGACCACGCCGCGTTCGGGGCGATCGTGGACCGGCACGGGCCCGCCCTCTACCGCTACGCGCGGCGCATGCTCGACGACCCGGCGGACACCGAGGACTGCGTCCAGGAGGCGTTCGCCTCCGCGTGGACCGCGCTGCCGCAGTTCGAGGGCCGGTCCTCGCTGCGCACCTGGCTGTTCTCGATCACGGCCCACAAGGTCCGCTCGCTGCAGCGTCGACGGGCGCGCGGCGCGCTCCCGCTCCCGTTCAGCCTCGACGAGCGGGCCGACCCGCGCGTGGCCGACCCCCAACGCTCCCTCGAGCGCTCGGACCTGCTGGGCGCGCTCAACGTGGCGCTCCGCGAGCTCCCGGACGGTCCCCGCTCCGCCTGGCTCCTGCGCGAGGTCGAGGGTTTGAGCTACGACGAGATCGCGCACATCTCCGGGACCACCGCGAGTACCGTGCGAGGTCAGCTCCACCGAGCACGCGCGCACCTGCTCAAGCGGATGGAGGAGTGGCGGTGAACGGCCAGCAGGTCCTCGACCAGGCCACCCGGGCCCTGCGTCAGCACACCGACGCGGGCTGGGTCGCGCTGCGCGACGACGTCGTCGCCGCGGCCGTCCGCGCCTTCCGCCCCGCTGCGCCGATCCGCGGACGGTCGGCCGACGGTGAGCTCTGGGTCGCGAGCACCGTCCTCGTCGCCCAGGTGCGCGCCGCGCTCGACGGGCTCGGCGACGCGGCCGCGCTGCGGATCACCTGCACGACCACCTCCGACGGCGACCTCGACCGGCTGACGGTCGAGGTCGTGGCCCTGTTCGGCACGCCGCTCGTCCCACTGGCGGGCCGCATCCGCGCGCGGGCGGCCGCGGCCGTCGCCGCCACGCTGGCCCTCGACACGCCGCCGACCTCGCTCGTGCACGTCGACGTCTCGGTCCAGGACGTCACGGACGACCCCGAGGCCCTCTGACCCGACCGCGGACACAGCGGTCGGCGGCGGCGGCTGTGTCCGCCGTCCTGGCAGCCCGGACCGTGTCCCACGCTGCCGTCTCCCGCCTGCGACCGACGCGGGCGGCGCGCTACCGTCGGACGATGATGCGACCGGCTCAGGGCGCGGATCGGGACGACGACGCCGACGCGCGCGACGTCGCGGCAGGACGACGGGACGCGGACGCGACGGCCCGCGACGAGTGGGCCGTCCAGCGGGAGAACGACAGGCGGACACGCGACCAGACCATCCGCGACCGGCTGTGGGCGGAGGAGGTCCGACGGCGCTCGAGCGCCCAGCGTGAGGGCGCCCACGACGCGGCCCGGAACGCCCGGTCCGCCCTCGAGGACGCGATCATCGCGCGCGAGATGGCGGAGTCGGAGGCGCAGATGGCCCGGGAGGACCTCACGGAGTTGCTCGACGACGCACAGGACGTCAGGCACTCGGACGCCCTCGACCGCAGCGCCGCGGCTGCCGACCGCGAGATGTCCGCACAGGACCGCCTCGGGTCGGCGGAGGACCGCCGATGGGCGAGCGCGGCCCGTGAGCAGGCCGAGATCGACCACGAGACCGCGAGGCCGCAGGAGCGCGACGAGGACTGACCTGACGCGCGCCGCTCAGGCCGACGCGCCACCGCGAACCGCGCACGGTCTCGCGCGGAGCGCCCGGTCGGTCGGTCGCCCGAGGCGTCCGACCGGCGTGCAGGTGCGCGCCACCTCCGCGAACGCCTGGCGTGTTCGTTCGGAACACCCGCAGAACGACGAAGGCCGGACCCTGGTGGGTCCGGCCTTCGGCTTGCGGTGGAGCTGAGGGGATTCGAACCCCTGACCTTCTCATTGCGAACGAGACGCGCTACCAACTGCGCCACAGCCCCGCGAGCGGGCTACAGACTAGCACCCCGCCAGGGTCGTTCGTGAAATCGGGTCACTCCCCCGCGGCCCGGCGCTTGGCCAGGACCGCGTTGAGGTCGATGCTGCCCGTCGTCGCGGCGGGCGGCTCCGCGACCTCGGCCGCGACCTGCGTGGCGGGCTCGGTCGCCGTGTCCGCCACCGGTGCGGCCTTCGCGGCCGCCGACGTGTCGGCGTCCTCGAGCGGGACCGGCTCACGGCGCGGGGCGGTGGCCTTCATCGTGTAGGTCGGGCGCGGGACCGGGACGGGCGACCAGGCGCCGTCCTCGTCGGTCGTCGCGTCGGTGCCCGACGGCGTGGTCCCGCTGTCGGTCGTCGGCTTCGCCATGCGGTCCGCGACGCCGGTGCGCACGACGGGCGTCTGGCCGGTCGACGCGTGCCGCGCGGGAGCCGGGGCCTCACCACGGTCCTCGACGATCCGCGCGAACACCTCGGTGCTGGCCTCCGACGGGTGCACGGCTCGGCCGGTCACGATCGCGTGCGGGACGGCGTGCTCGTGCTCGCCCTCGTGGGACGGCGTCGCCGGGGTGCGCGCCGCGGGATGGGCGGTGGTCGCGTGCTCCGTACGGGACGCACGGACGGTCGGCTGGGCGCCCGTCGCGGCACTCGTGGGGGCGGTGGCGGGGGGCGTCGACGCCCGGGACGCCTCGGCGACCGCGCGCATCGCACCCGTGCGCGGGCCGCCGGACACGCGGCGCTCGTCGGCCATGCGGGCCTCCCACGCGGCGTCCGCGGCACGGCCCGCGAGCACGGCACGACGGCCGAGCACGAGCACGGCGCCGAGCAGCAGGCTCGGCACGGCACCCGCGACCCACGTGACCGTCGGGGCGAGTCCCGCGACGGTCCAGCCGGCGACGGTCGCGACCACGAGCACGCCCGCGAGCACGGCACGGCGCCGCGCGGCCGCGGCTCGGCGCGCGACCGAGGCCGCCCTCGCCGCACGCGCCTGCGCGGCACGACGGGCCGCGTCGGCGGTGATCCTGTCCTGCGTCGCCGTCGGTCGGTCCACGGTGGCACCTCCTCCTCCGGGCCCGGCATGGAGCACCGGGAGCCCTGCGCCCGGGGTCAGCAGCCCCGGCGATCCGCCGCTCGTCGTCCCGCAGTCGGCCGATCCGACCGCAGGCGCCTCGCGCGACCGTCGGAACGTCCCCGACCGGCGGAGCCGGCCCGTCCGCTCGCTCACGGCGACCACGCGCAGCGCCTCCGAGAACCGGTCGTCCGCCCGGGACTCGAGCAGCTGCTGCCGGTGCCGCAGCTTGTGCGGCACCAGGTAGGCCCCCCACAGAGCCACGAGCGCCAAGGCGACGAGGCCTGCGAGATCGTCCACGTCACGACGGTAGGGGTCGTTCCGCGCACTCGCCGGGACCATATCGGCGTGTCGGGTGGCGCGTCACCCCGCGGAGGCTCCACGGGTCGCCCGCCAGCGGGCGAGCAGTCCGTCGGGGACCTCTTCGGTCGTGAGCGCGAACGTCCGATGGTCGCACCAGCGGCCCTGGATGTGCAGGTACCGCTCGCGCAGTCCCTCGTCGCGGAACCCGAGCTTCTCGACGACCCGCAGCGACGGCCGGTTCTCGGGCCGGATGTTGATCTCGACGCGGTGCAGGCCGAGCACACCGAAGCAGTGGTCCGTCGCGAGCGCGACCGCGGTCGGCGTGATCCCCCGGCCCGCGACGTGCTCCGACACCCAGTACCCGATGCTCGCCGACCGCAGCGACCCGTAGGCGATCGACGCGACCGTGAGCTGCCCGACGAGCCGCTCCTCGAAGTCGACCGCGAACGGCAGCGTCGCCCCCGACCGCGCCTGCGCCGACAGCGTGCGGACGAACGCGCCGAACGTCGGGCGCACCGCCGGGGGCGGCTCGGGGCTCGTGGCGTCCCACGGCTCGAGCCAGCCCGCGTTGCGCGACCGCAGCTCCATCCACGTGTCCTGGTCGCGCCGTCGCAGCGGCCGCAGCCGCACCGGCCCGTCCTGCAGGACGGCAGGCCACCCGACCGCCATCAGCGACCGCCTCGACGCGCGGTGTCCACGGCGGACATCAGCCCTCCAGGTCCGTGGTCGGGCCGAGGTTCCGCTCCGCTCCCGGCGCGTGCTGCTGCGCGCGCCCGCACCGTCTGCTGCGCGCCACCTCAGCCCTCCAGCACCAGGCAGTGGACGACCTGCCCCGGGTGCACGGTGAGGTCCTGCTCGCCGACGACCGCCAGCGCGTTGGCGTGGGCGAGGTCACGGACGGTGGGTGCGGACGGCTCGCCGACGGGCGTCACGCGGTAGCCCTCGTCGGGCGACCCCAGGACGGTCGCGGGCACGAACTGGCGCAGCCCGGGCGGCGACACCCAGCCGCTCGTCGCCTCCGCCGCGACGGACGGGCGGAAGAGCTCGGCGTGGCCGGCCATCGCCCGCAGCGCCGGTCGGACGAACACCTCGAACGACACCTGCGCGGCGACGGGGTGGCCCTGCAGCGCGAAGATCGGGACGGCGCGGTCCCGGCCGAGCTCGTCGCCGACGGACCCGAAGCCGTGCCGGAACCCCGGCGTCATCGCGACCTGGTCGAGCCGGACGGTCCCGAGCGGTGCGAGCACGTCCTTGACGGTGTCGTGCGCGAGCTCGGACAGCCCGCCGGTGACGACGACGAGGTCGGCGCGGACGAGCTGGTCGTCCAGGGCCTCGCGCAGGGTCGCCCGGTCGTCGGCGACGATCCCGACCCGGACGGCGTTGGCCCCCGCGTCGCGCACGGCGGCCTCGAGCGCGTGCCCGTCGGCCTCGAACGTCGCGCCGTCGCGCGCCCCGACCGTGCCGGGCTCGACGAGCTCGTCGCCGACCGACAGGAGGACGACGCGCGGGGTCGGGTGGACCCGCAGCCGGCCCCGGCCGAGCGCCGCGGCGAGCGCGAGCTGCCGCGCCCCGAGGCGCGTGCCCGCGGCGAGCACCTTCTCGCCACCGCGGACGTCGGACCCGGCAGGCCGGACGTGCTGACCCGCCACGGCGGGGCGCTGCATCGCGACCTGCGCGGTGCCGCGGTCGGTCTCCTCGAGCGGGACGACGGCGTCGGCACCGAGCGGCAGCGGCGCACCCGACGCGACGCGCACGGCCTGCCCGGGGACCAGGCGCAGCGGCGCCTCCAGCCCGGGGCGCACGTCGTGGGCCACGGGCAGCGCGCGCGACGCGGCGTACCCGGCGGCGACCGCGGTGTCGTGCGCCGCGACCGCGTACCCGTCGCGCGCCGCGAGCGCCTGCCGCGGCAGGTCGCGGCCGGCGACGACGTCCTCCGCGAGGATGCAGCCGACGGCGTCGTGCAGCACCACGTCGAGCGGCGCGACCGGGCCGACCGCGGCGAGCACCGCGGCCAGGTGGTCCTGGACCGATCTCATGCGCGCATTCTGCCCTGCCGTCGCGTGCGTGCCCGCCGGACGCCTCGGCCGTGTCGGCCGTGGTCGGCCACGACGTCGGGTCCCGACACGTGACGAGGGCCGCCGGCGACGCGGTGCACCGTCGACGGCCCTCGGGGCGGTCCGGACGGGGTCGGCGAGGGGTCAGGCGAGCCCGTCCGGGCCCACGGTCGCACCGTCGGGCACCTGCGACGGAGTGCCCGGGTCGTCGAGCACGGCGTCGCCGGTCACGACGACGCCGCTGCCGAACGTCCAGTCGCCGCGCACGCGGAGCGACGTCGCCTTCGCGAGCGACGGGGTCGCCGGAACGCGCGCGTCGAACGCCGCGATGACCTTGTAGTGGTCCTCGTCGAGGTCGACGAACGGCGCGTCGACCTGCGCGACGAGCCGGTGGTCGGGCTCGAGGCGGTACACGTCGGACCGCAGCACGAGCAGGTCGTTCGTCGTCTTGACCGGCAGGAAGCGGGACCGGTCGACCTCCAGGACGGCGGCACCGTCGAAGACCTCGATCGCCGCGCCCATGGCCGACTCGATCTGCACGACCTTGGTCGAGGTCTTGTCGGCCGGGTCGACGGTCTTCTCGTTGCGGATGAGCGGCAGGTCGAGCACGCCGCCCGTGCGGTCGAGCTCGGCGCGCAGCGCCCGCAGGTCGAGCCACAGGTTGTTCGTGTTGAAGTAGCGGTGCCGGTCGATGTCGCCGGCCGCGTCCGCGTCGTCCTTCGGGGTCTGCGCCGACTCGCGCAGCACGATCCGGCCGTCGGACTCGCGCACGACGAGGTGGCCGCCCTTGCGGTCCGCGGGTGTGCGGCGCGCGACCTCGGCCGCGAACGGCGCACCCGTCGCCGCGAACCAGCCGGCGATGCGCGCGTCGGGCGACGCCCCGAGGTTGTCGGAGTTCGACACGGTCGCGTACCGGAAGCCCGCGTCGAGCAGCGCGTCGAGCACGCCCGACGCGTGCAGCGCCGTGTACAGGTCGCCGTGGCCCGGCGGGCACCACTCGAGGTCCGGGTCCGCGGGCCACTCGACGGGCGTCAGGTCGTCGGCGCGCAGCTTGGGCTCGCGGTTCTGCACGAAGTCCAGCGGCAGGCCGTCGACGACCAGGTCCGCGTAGCCCGACAGCGCCGCGAGCGTGTCGTCGCGCGTCCGGAAGCTGTTCATGAGGACGAGCGGCAGGCGCGCACCCGTCGCCTCGCGCGCGGCGAGGACCTGACCGGCGATGACGTCGAGGAACGTGGCGTCGTCGCGGACCCGGAGCAGCGACTTGGCGCGGTCCATGCCCATCGACGTGCCGAGGCCGCCGTTCAGCTTGACGACCGCCGTGACCGCGAGCGCGTCGCGTGCCGCCGCGTCGTCGACGTCGAGGTCCGACAGGTGCGGCACGTCGGTCAGCGGCCGGACGCCGCTCTCGGGGATCATCCCCGTCTCCCCCGACTCGAGGAGTCCGTAGAAGCGGGTGAACACGTCGACCGCGGTCGGGTGCACCCCGCCGTCGGTCATCTTGCGCTGGGCCTGTGCGAGTCCGTGGGCGCTCATCTTGCGATGCTAGGTCGACGGGGTGCGCGAGCGCAGTGGCGGGCGTCACGCGACCCGTGACATTGGTCCGTCGTTCCCGCCCCCGTCATGTGCTGGGACCCGTGTCGTGTCGACGTTCACGGCCGAGACGCGCCCCCGACGCCGGGCGCGTGGGCCAGACTGGACCCATGAGCAGCGTCGCCCAGCCGTACCCGCACGCCGCCGAGGGCGACGAGGTCGAGGAGGTGAAGGAGCGGCTGCGGCGGTCGATCCGCGACGCGCGCCACGCCCGCTCCCCCCGACGACGTGAGGCGGCGGCCCAGGCGCTCGCCGACGTGGTGACCGCGATCCCCGCGGTGGCCGACGCGACCTGCGTCGCCGTCTACGCCGCCCGCCCCTCCGAGCCGGGCACCGTGCCGCTGCTGGACGCGCTCGCCGCGCGCGGCGTCCGTCTGCTGCTGCCCGTGCTCGGGTCCGGGCTCCAGCGGGACTGGGCCGAGTACGCGGGCGCCGACGACCTGCGCGAGCGTGCGCCGGGTCGCCCGCCCGAGCCCGGCGGGCCCACGCTCGGGGCGGCCGCGCTCGCCGAGGCCGACGTCGTGCTCGCTCCCGCGCTGGCCGTGGACACCTCCGGCGCCCGGCTCGGTCAGGGCGGCGGCTGGTACGACCGGGCGCTGCAGCACGCACGCCCCGGCGCACCCGTCATCGCGATCGTGTTCCCGGAGGAGCTGTACGACGCCGAGACCCGGCCCCTGCCGCGCGAGCCGCATGACCGCCTCGTCGACGGCGTCGCGACCCCCGACGGCTGGCGTCCGGTCGGCCCCGGCGTCTCCTGACCCCGTCGTCGCTCAGCCTTCCGGCGGGACCAGCGTCAGGTGGTCGGTCGCGTCGGCCTCGGTCGCCGCCTGCGTGAACGGCCACGGGAACGTCTCGCCCGTCGCCCACGCCTCGAACTGGTCGGTGTAGTGCACGCTCGCCGGGTGGCCCGACGTGCCCGTGAGGTTGACCCACGTCGACGAGTCCAGGTCGCCCAGGTCGACGACCATCCGCATCGACGGCGCCGCCGTGACCGCGTACGAGGGCGTGCTCGCGTCCCACGCGGTCGCGTCGACGATCGCCGAGCCACCGCCCACGCTGAGCGGTGACGGGTTCACGAGGCGCCGCAGCGCGCCCGGCAGCGACTCCCCGCCCAGCACCGGGTGCTCGGGTGCGGCGACGTGCAGCATGCCCCAGCGCCAGTCCTCGGCGTCGCGCCCGAGCTGCGTCGTCAGCTGGCGGCGGGCCGAGACCATCGCGCGCGTGAGGATCTCGTCGCGGCCCTCGACGACCGCGGGTGTCGAGCGGTCGTCCCACCACGGTGAGGACGGGTCGTCGACGAGCCGGCGCACGACCTCGAGCCAGCGCGAGTCGCCCGTGGGCGACGCGTCGTCGGGCAGGTCGTCGTCGAACGCGAGCCGCAGCAGCGTCTTCCACACGGCCGCGAAGTACGCGGCGGCCGGCGAGTCGGGCGACGACACGCGGTCCCATCCGCGCAGGAGCTCCTGCCCGTCGTCGTCGAACGAGTCCTCGATCGGCAGCGACAGCAGCGTGGGGACCAGCATGTCGGCGTACGGGTTGCGCTGGTCGGTCTGGATCTCGGCCATGTCGGCGGCCGTCATCGGCTCACCGGTCGCGAGCCGCTCCGTCAGGAGCGTGCGGATCCGCTGCGAGCGGTAGCCGTAGTCCCAGTCGTCCGTGAGGAACGGCCCCACGCCGCTCGGGGTCACCGCCTGGTTCGCCGCGACGACGAACCCCTCCGCCGGGTCGAGCGTGCGCGGCATGTCAGCAGGGTCGACGAAGCCCTGCCAGTCGTACGCGCTGTCCCAGCCGGGCCGCGGCCACGTGCCGTCCGACGGGACGGGCCCGCCCAGGACCGACGCCCGCACCGGGATCCGGCCCGGGGCCTGGTAGCCGATGTGACCGTCGACTGTCGCGAACACGATGTTCTGCGCGGGCACCTCGAGCAGCGCCGCTACCGCCGCGACGTCGTCCGCGTCGCGCGCCGTGGCCATCGCGAGGAGCGCGTCCGCCGTCCGGCCCGGCTGGAGCGCCGTCCACCCGAGCGCGACCTCGAGCTGCCGACCCGGCGCGCCCTCGGGCACGGGCGCGTCGCCGACGGCGTCGACGTCGAGCACGTCGGACACGATCGGCCCGTGCACCGTCTCGCGGACGTCGAGCTCGACCGTCTCGCCGCCGTTGACGTGGATCACCTCGCGACGGTGGCGGATCGGCGCGGTGGCCCCGTCCCGCACGGTCGCGTCGCCCTCGACCTTCTCCAGGAAGAAGTCCGTGACGTCGGCCCCGAGGTTCGTCAGCCCCCACGCGAGGTCCGCGTTGTGCCCGATGACGACGCCCGGCATCCCCGCGTTCGCGAAGCCCGTCACGTCGAACGGGCACTCCGCCGTCACCTCGGCGCAGCGCAGGCCGACCTGTGCCCAGATGCCCGGCGCCGAGATGCCCAGGTGAGGGTCGTTCGCGAGCAGCGGCGCGCCCGACGCGGTGTAGCGCCCCGCCACGACCCACGAGTTGGAGCCGACGCCCTCGCCGTCGCCCACGAGGTGCGGCACGGCGTCGAGCGCGCGCTGCGCCGACGCGAGCGCGGCCTGCAGGTCGTCGCCCGCGAGGTCGAGCGCTGTCGCCGACGCGGTGGTCGTCGCGCCCTGGCCGACCTGCTCGGCCGAGAGGATCGGCTGGTTGACGTCCTGCGGGTAGGCCGGGAACAGCTGCTCGACGCGCGCGACGTCCTCCACCGACGCGAACGTCCGCGCCCGCGCGAGCTCACGGTCGTAGTTGCCGCGCAGGTCCCACGCGAGCGCCTTGAGCCACGCGAGCGAGTCGACCGGGTCCCACTTCTCCGGCGCCGGCGTGCTCATGCGCGCCCCGAGCACCGAGTACTCGACCGCGATCTGCGACGGGTCCCGCGTCTCCAGATAGGCGTTGACGCCGTCCGCGTACGCCTGCAGCGCGTCGCGCGTCGACTGCTCGACGACGTCCCACTCCTGCTCCGCGACGTTGCGCCACCCGAACGTGCGGATCACCTTGTCCGCCGCGAGGGCGTCCGCGTTCTCGCCGACGAGCTCCGACAACCGTCCCGCGGTCACGTGCCGGCGGTAGTCCATCTCGAAGAAGCGGTCCTGCGCCGAGACGTAGCCCTGCGCACGGAACAGGTCGGCGGTCGTGGTCGCCGTGATCGTCGGCACACCGCGCGGGTCGCGCGTGACCGTGACCTCGCCGTCGAGACCCGGCAGCGTCAGCTCGCCGGAGACCTCCGGGAGCGGTCGGCGCAGCACGACGACCACGCCCACGGCCGTCGCGACGAGGGCGAGGGCGAGGACGGCGGCGACGGTCGCGAACGCGACCCGGACGAGGCGCAGGCGGGACACGTTGCGAGGGTACTTGTCCGTCCGGGCGCCGGGTGGCAGCACGCCAGCCCTGGGGACGGCCGGGCCGCGGGGTCCGACCCTGTCGTCCCGCGGCCGGGGGAATGCGGCCGGCGCGGGTGCCGTTACGATTGGCACTCGGACCATGTGAGTGCCAGGCCGACCGGACGTCCCGCCGGTGCCGGCCCGTCGACCTCGTTCAGGAGCTGCGATGCCCACCTACGCGTACGCGTGCACGGCGTGCGGTCACGCCTTCGAGATCCAGCAGTCGTTCTCCGACGCCTCGCTGACCGTGTGCCCCGAGTGCGAGGGCCGCCTGCGCAAGGTGTTCTCGGCCGTCGGTGTCGTCTTCAAGGGCTCGGGCTTCTACCGCAACGACGCGCGGTCGTCGGGGTCGACGTCGTCGACGTCGTCGTCGACCTCGTCGTCGTCCGCGTCCGGTTCCACGGGCACGTCGACGAGCTCCCCGAGCACCACGTCGTCGACGTCTGCCACGAGCAAGGCACCCGCCGCCTCGTCCTGACGCGCGCAGGGCCGGCCGCCGCGCCCGGGGCGATGGGGCCGGCCGCGTCGTGCTGATGCCGACCAGGCCGGCCGCCCTCGGCCTGACGGCAGCGGCGACGCCCCGCGCACGGCCCGCGCTCACGAGCGTCGATCGCCGGCATGACGTCGGGAGGCGCGAGCCGTCCACAGCCCGCGTCGCCGCACGGACGCCCACGGGGCGGTCCGCCGTCCCCTCGACGCACGCGACGGCTTCTTACCGTCGTCGACGTGCCTCCCCAGCGACCCGACCGACCGCACCCGGACCGTCCGCCACCGCTCGCACGTCACCGCGGCCCTGCCGCCCTGCGCGTGCGGGTCGTGCTGTGGCGTGCGCGTCCCGCCCTGCTGGCTCTGGCGCTCGCCGCGGCCGCGCTCGGCACCGTCGGAGCGCTGCGCCCCGCGCCGCCGCCGACCGTCGACCTCGTCGTGGCCGCCCGCCCCGTGCGCGCCGGGGCGCCCTTCGCCGCCGATGACGTGGCGGTGCGCGCGGTGCCGGTGGCGGTCGCACCCGACGACGTCGCCGTCGACCCGGACCTGGTCGTCGGACGGGTCGCGGCCGTCGACCTCGTGACCGGTACGCCCCTCGTGCCAGGCGTGCTCGTGCCGCCGGACGCCACTGGGCCGCCCGGCACGGTCGTGACCGCCGTGCGGCTCGCCGACGAGGCGGCCGGGGCCATGCTCCGGCCCGGGATGCGCGTCGACGTCCTGGCGGCGGCTCCCGACGAGGGCGACGGACGGGTCGTCGCGAGCCGCGCGCTCGTCCTGCCGGTGCCCCCGGCCGCTCAGGCCCAGGCCGATGCGACGTCCTTCGGCGCTGATACTGCCGCCGCACCGCCTGTGCTGGTCGCCGTCACGCCCGACGAGGCGCGCGCGCTCGCAGGAGCGTCCGCGACGGCCTTGCTCTCCGCGGTCGTCGTGCCATGATCGTCGGGTCCAGCGACAGGGTGCCTCTGACCGGCCCTGACGCACGCCGTGAACGACCCGGGGGCACCGTGACCGACACGATCAACAGAGGCCTGCGGGGCGCAGGCGACCACCTGCGCGGCCTGCCCAAGGTGTTCCAGGGGTTCAAGGACTTCATCTCGCGCGGGAACGCGATCGAGCTCGCCGTCGGTGTCGTCATCGGCGCCGCGTTCACCACGGTGGTCACCGCGATCCAGAACGGGTTCATCGGCCCGCTCATCGCGGCGATCTTCGGGCAGCCGGACCTGAGCGACCTGTGGTCGTTCACGATCAACAAGGCCGAGTTCTCGATCGGGCTCATCCTCAACGCGCTGCTGCAGTTCCTCATCACCGCGGCCGCGGTCTACTTCGTGATCGTGCTGCCGCTCAACGCGCTCGCGGCGCGGCGCAAGCGCGGCGAGGAGGAGGAGCCCAAGGCCCCGGCGGAGGACATCCTGCTGCTGCAGGAGATCCGCGACCTGCTCGCCGCCCGCCCGAACCCCGCCGTCGCGAACGACGCCGGCGCCGGAGCCGTTCCGCAGCCGGGCAGTGCGACCGACCCCCGCGGCGTCCCCGGTGCACCCGGGACGCCGCCGACCTTCCCGCCCGGCAGCGGCCCCTCCACTCCCCCGCCGACCGCCTGACCGAGAGCGCCGACCCCGGCGCTCCGACGCGTCGACCGTCACCAGTGCGGCGGTCGGTCCCGACGCAGACGCTCGTCGTTGGAGTCGGGCTCACGGCCCCAGCCCACGTCGCTGTCGTCGAGCGCACGCAGCGGCAGCGCCCGGTCGCGCGCGTTGTCGGTGGGTCTCGCGGTCGCCTCCCGCGTCGGTCCGTGGTCGGTGGTCGGCACCGCCCGGTGGGTCGAACGCAGGGCCGACTCGTCGGTCCCGACGGTCCCGGCGCGTCGGACCGCGCGGCGGGGGCCACTCCCCCGCCGGCCAGACGCGACGCCGGCGTCGCGGCGCCCGACAGGCACATCCGACCGCTCGTCGGGCGTCGCGTCGGAGCGTGCGCCCTCGGTGTTCCCCGCCGGGGACGGGTGCTCGGGGATCTCGCTCACCGCACGATGATCCCACCCGTCGGGCGGACCGGTCGGTGGCTGCGCGGCGCGCGGCGACGCCCTCGGGCGCGCGACCGAGGAGCTCGCCGCGCGTGTCGCACCCCGCGTCGTGCAGGGCATCAGCGCAGTGCGCGCCGACGTGCTGCCGAGCAGGCCGCACCGGTGTCGTGCCGGGCGTCGCCGGTGCGCGGGCCCGTCGTCGACCCGCACCGCGGATCGACGGCGGGGAGTCCGTCAGCGCAGCGCGCGGCTCACGGCGGAGCGGACCGCGGTGTCGATCCGGTAGGAGCGGCGCGTGACCCCGAGCTCGTCGCGGAGAGCCGCGGCGAGCTGCTCGCGGGTGCGCTCCTGGCCGTCCGAGAGCAGCCACGCGACGAGCTCGTCGAGCTGGTCGTCGCTGTACGCACCGATCGGCAAGCCCTTGCGCACGTCAGGTCGCGGCGCCCCGGGAACCCCCGCGAGCGTGAGCTGCACGGGCGTCGCGCCGGTCGTCACGTGCACCGGACCGGCCGAGGCGTCGGAGACCGAGCGGTCCGGGGCCGAGGACTCAGCAGCCGACGCGTCGGAGGCCGGGCCGCCCGCGTCCCACTCTGCCTGCCCGCTCCGTCGCGGCGTCGCCTGCCCGCTCCGTCGCGGCGTCGGCACGTCCGTCGGCTCGGCCGCAGCGGACCGGGCGGGCTCGGCACGGGTCGCGGCGTCGTCCTCGGCGTCCTCAGCGGCCGCAGGGACGGGCGACCCGGCGTCATCGGACACGGTCGGGTCGCCCGCCGCGGTGTCCTCGACGCCCGTGTCCTGGCTCCCCGGTCCGGCGTCCGGCCCGTCGGGGCTGGTCGTCACCGCGTCGGCCGTGGCGTCGTGATCGGCGGCGTCGCTGGGCGCGCCCTCGGTCTCCTCGGCGGCGCGGCGCGCGGCGAGCGTGGCCCGCACGGAGATGCGGATCGGGGCGGTGACGGGCGGCAGCTCCTCGACGTCGTCGGTCTCGTCGACGGTCGACGGGATGCCGAGGACGAGCGGCGCCTTGCGCGGCACCGCGGGGGCGGGCACCCGGCCGTGCACGGCACGACGGATCCGGTCGACCTCGGCCTGCGGGTCGAGGAACGCGGCGGCGGACCACACGCGCACGACGGTCCAGCCGAGCCGCTCGAGCCGGTCGGCGAGCAGCCGGTCGCGGACGCGCACGGACGGCTCGCCGACGTAGGCCTCGTCGTCGGTGAGGACGGCGACGAGCAGCCGGTCGGGCGCGTCGGGGTGCCCGACGACCATCGGGATGCGCGTGCCACCGGGGATGCCGTAGTCGACCTCGACGGTGAGGCCGTGCCGCCAGAGCCGCTCGGCGAGGTCGAGCAGGAGCCGGTCGGGCTCGCCGCCCTCGTCGACCGAGCCGCGTGCGACGTCGGCCGACATCGAGGTCGACGCCGCCGCCGACCCGCCCGCCGTCTCGGCCGCCTCGGCGGCGCGCAGGTCGATGTCGGTGTCGGGACGCGGACCGGGCGCGACCAGCCGCACGTCGTCACCGACGGCACCGGAGCCCCGCGACCCGGCGAACGCGAGCAGGTCGCGCAGCAGGCGCGGCCCGGCGGCGCGGACGCGCTCGGGGTCGAGGTCGTCGGCGCCGAAGCAGGACACGACGGTGAGCCGGTGCCGCGTGGCGCCGAGGACGTCGAGGAGCAGCGCGTCACCGCCGGGCTCGCCGACGACGCCGAACGAGTGCAGGACGCGCCGGTGCGGGGTGCGACCGAAGCCGACGGACAGGATGACCGCCTCGCGGCGCAGGCCCGCGACGTTGGCGAGGTCCGTCACGACGAACGGCTCGGCGCGCCCGCCGTCGAAGAACGCGGCGACGGCGGGGTTGCCGCGGACCTCGGTGAGGATCGCGTCGCGCAGCGCGTCGGCGTGCACGGCGGACGGGGTGACGACGGCGAGGGACTCGTCGGGCTGCATGAGCGCGTGGTGCAGCACGAGCTCGACGACGTGCTCGACCTCGGCGCGCGTGGACGCGACGGTCCCGGTCGCCGCGTCGGGCATGCCGGTGCCGTCGACGACGTCGAGCCGGACGAGCGGGCGGTGCTCGGGCAGCGGCGTGGGCGACAGCACGCCGTCGTAGCCGTGCGCGGCGAGGAACGCGGTCAGGTACGGGTCCCGGCGCGACGTCTCCGCGTGCAGGGCGACGACGGGCAGGACCGCGGCGAGCTCGCGCACGGCGGTCCCGGACGCGCAGCGAGCGTCGCCGACGACGACGACCTGCCGGCCGCGGGCGATCGCGGCGACGGCCATGTCGACGGGCAGGTGCGCGGCCGCGTCGATGACGACGAGGTCGACGGTGCGCGACGGCGGCAGCACCTGCGGCACGAGCATGGGGCTCGCGGCGACGACGGGACGCAGCCGGCGTGCGACGTCGGGGTGCCGGGCGATGGTGTCGCGCAGCGAGGTGAGCCGCTCCTCGACGAGCTCGACGAACAGCGACTCGGACTGCTCGCGGTGCTGCCGGAGCACCTCCTGCGTGTGCGCGGCGACGGCCTGCCGGACCGGGCCGGCGAGGCTCGCGACGTGCGCGCGGTCGAGCGCGGCGTACTGCGCGGAGAGGTCACCGAGCGCGGCGCCGTCGTAGCCGGCGAGCGTCGGGTCCTGCGTGAGGATCTGCTCGATGACCGTGCTCCACCACGCGAGGTCGAGCTCAGCGGGTGCGAGCGCGGGGTCGACGCGACGCGTCGCGAGGTCGTCGACCAGGTCACCCAGCCCGGCGGCGCGCAGCCGGTGCAGCAGGCCGGTGCGGTCGGGCAGCGTGTCGAGCGCGCTCGTGTCAGCGCGCAGGCGCGACAGCCGCTCGGTGAGCGCCGCGAACGGCAGCTGCGCCAGCCCGGCTCCGCCGGGGGTCGACGCGAGCACCTCGTCGAGAGACCGCAGGTCCTCCGCGACGGCCTGGTGCTCCTCCTCGATGTGCTCGAGACCGTCGGGCAGCCGGGGCCAGCCGCCCGCGGGGCAGTGCGCCTGCCAGATCTCACGCTGCGCCTGCACGTCGAGCAGCGCGGTGTGCAGGTCGGCGACGGGACGGCCCGGGCGGACCATGTCGCGCGCCTGGCGCCGCAGCCGTCGGCGCAGCCAGAAACCCATGTCGATGCCGCGCTCGGCCCGCCACTGCGGCGCCGCGGTCGCAGCGACGAGGTCGGCGGCGGTGCGCTCGAAGACGATCGGCAGGAACACGTCGAGCGCGCCGCGGACGCCGTCGAGCATCCGGAGCTGCTCGGCCCACGACGCGACCGAGGTCGCCTGCGTGAGCCCGGTGTCGGCCGCGACCTGCGCGGTGCGCTCGACGAGCGCGGGCAGGGCGCCGTCGAGCAGCCGCGAGATCCGCCGCACGACGACGTCGGCGTCCGCGCGCGTGCGCAGGTCGGCGCCGTACCAGGGCGTGTCGACGGGTCGGACGTCGAACGCGCCGAGCTCACCGGCCCGGACCAGGTCGGCACCGAGAGCGGCACGCCGCTCGGCGTCGAGCACGCGCGCGACGTCGGGCGTGAGCCGCACGGTCGTGCGCGGTGCGGGACGCGTCGAGGTCAGCCGGGCGAGCTGCTGCAGCGCGTCGTACGCCGACGCGCCCCACGGCGTGCGGGTCGCGTGCAGGTCGTCGACGTACGCGCGCAGCCGCTCGCGGTGCTCGACGAGGCGCGTGCGCAGGACGTGCAGGCTCTGCCCGTCGACGGCGGGCGCGTCGAGCGTCATCGCGCCGAGCAGCCGGCGCGCGGCGGCGGTGCGCCAGCCGGCCTCGGGGGCGACGTCGAGCAGCAGGTCGCCGAGGCCGAGCTCGTCGAGCCGCGCGGCGAGCGCGGTGGCGCCACGGCGGTGGCCGGGGACGTAGAGGACGGTGCGGCCGGACGCGGCCGCGTCGGCGACGACCGCGGCGAGCGTGCCGGTGACGTCGGCGCCGGTCGGGGCGTCGACGAACAGGTGCGCACCGGTGCTGAGCGCGTCGAGCAGGTGCTGCTGCGCGGGGTCGAGGTCGCCGACGCCCCGCTCGACGCTGGGGTCGCGGTCGCCCGTCACGGGCTCGGGCAGGCGGACGACGAGGCGCTCGCGGTCGACGTCGACGCCGGCGAGCGCGCAGACGACCTCGTGCTGGTCGATCGCGGCGGACAGCGCGTCGAGGTCGTCGACGAGGATCTGCCCGGGGTGCACGAACGTCCCGACGACGACCTTCTCGGTCAGCCGGAAGTCGTCGAGCACGGCCTCGCCGAGCGACGACAGGCGCGCGAGCGCGCCACGCGGGTCGAACCCGCCGCTCTCGAACGTGCCGCGCGCGACCGCGCCCGGGTCGAGCAGCGCACCACGGGTGCGCAGGGCGCGCGCGAGGACGGGGTTGACGTCGAGCGTGGGCTCGAGCGCGATCTCGTAGTCGGCCTCGCCCGTGCCGCGGGCGCGCAGCGTCACGGGTCGCAGCAGGACGGGCGCGCGGACGGTGCGGGCCTGCGCGGCCGACCGGGGTGCGGGCTCGGCGGGCCGGGTGGCGACGGCGAGCGCGTCGACGTCGTCGTGGTCGTCGCGCGCGGCGGGCCGCTCGGTCCAGGTCGCGACGCCGATCGCGAGCGCGGTGGGGGCGATGCCGTAGCGCTGCTCGTAGACGGCGGCGCGCGACGCGACGGCGCGGGCGCGACGGCGGGCGGTCGACAGCGCGGCGCCCTCCCGGACCAGGTTCGACAGGCGCGTGGGGCGGCCCGCGAAGAGCTGGGCCATGCCCGACGGGTGGGCGGCGGTGAGGTCGAGCGCGGCGTCGCCGAGCAGCTCCATGTCGGCGAGGGTCGACCCGCCGGCGGCCTCGACCAGCCCTTCGCGCCAGCGTTCGACGGCGCGGTCGACGAGGTCGGCCCGGGTCGGCGGTGCGACGAGGGCGACGGGGGCGTTCGGGGTCGCGTCGGTCGCGGGAGCCTGGTCGGGACCCGTGCCGGACGAGCGCGCGGGGACTGTCACCCCAGGAACGGTAACGGCAGGGTCTGCGGTCGGCGGCGTGGCGCGCCGAGGCTCCCCCGATGGTGTCGTCGTGGCGGCGCCCGGGGGCGTCGGGCCGCGGTCCTCCCGCGTCGTCATGCGGTTCTCCCGTCGTCGGCGTCGCTTCGCGGGTGCTGCCGCAGACGACAGGAGCGGGACGGTTCCGAAGACCCGTCCCGCTCCTGGGAAGTCAAAACGGTGCGCACCGCGCAGGGGGCAGGCGATGCGCACCGTCGAGTACGAGTGTGCGGCATGAGGGGGCTCTTGGTCAAACGTCCAGGCCACGCCGGGGGGCGAGTTTCACACGATCGGGTCTGCCCGTCTGCGCGCGCTCCAGCAGCCGCCGTCACGCTACCCGGTCCTGGCCCTCCCGGCACATCCGGACGAACGGCGACGACCCCGTCACGAGCGCCCTGCGGGCCGCGATCCGTGCCGCTCGTGGTCCCCGAGAGGCGGCCGCGACCCACGCGTGCCAACCTGTCGAGAGCGTCAGGCCTGCAGCGCGCCAGCACACCGCCCCGCGAGGAGACGCCCCATGCGCGCGATGGTCTACCGAGGCCCGTACAAGATCCGCGTCGAGGAGAAGCCCGACCCGCGGATCGAGCACCCGAACGACGCGATCGTGCGCGTCACCACTGCCGCGATCTGCGGCTCCGACCTGCACCTCTACCACGGCATGATGCCCGACCTGCGGATCGGGCACACGTTCGGCCACGAGTTCGTCGGCGTCGTGGAGGAGGTCGGCTCGTCCGTCCAGAACCTCGCCGTCGGCGACCGCGTCATGGTGCCGTTCAACATCTTCTGCGGGACGTGCTTCTTCTGCGCACGCGGCCTGTACTCGAACTGCCACAACGTCAACCCGAACGCGACGGCCGTCGGCGGGATCTACGGCTACTCGCACACGACGGGCGGGTACGACGGCGGGCAGGCGGAGCGCGTGCGCGTCCCGTTCGCCGACGTCGGCCCGTCGAAGATCCCCGACTGGCTGGACGAGGAGGACGCCGTCCTGCTCACCGACGCGTGCTCGACCGGCTACTTCGGCGCGCAGCTCGGCGACATCGCCGAGGGCGACGTCGTGGTGGTGCTCGGTGCCGGCCCGGTGGGGCTGTTCGCGGCCCGGTCCGCGTGGCTCATGGGCGCGGGACGCGTCATCGTCGTCGACCACCTCGACTACCGGCTCGAGAAGGCGCGGACCTTCGCGTACGCGGAGACCGTGAACTTCGGGGAGGTCGACGACGTCGTCGTGCACCTCAAGAAGGAGACCGGCTACCTCGGCGCGGACGTCGTCATCGACGCGGTGGGCGCCGAGGCCGACGGGAACCTCACGCAGCACATCACGAGCGCCAAGCTCAAGCTGCAGGGCGGCTCGCCCGTCGCGCTCAACTGGGCCATCGACTCCGTCCGCAAGGGCGGCACGGTCTCCGTCATGGGGGCCTACGGGCCGATCTTCTCCGCCGTGAAGTTCGGCGACGCGATGAACAAGGGCCTCACCATCCGTACCAACCAGGCGCCCGTGAAGCGGCAGTGGCCGCGGCTGCTCGAGCACATCCGCAACGGCTACCTGAAGCCGAGCGACATCGTCACGCACCGCATCCCGCTCGACGACATCGCGGAGGGGTACCACATGTTCTCCGCGAAGCTCGACGGCTGCGTCAAGACGCTCGTCCTGCCGGGCGCGAGCTGACCCGCGTCACCGAGCCCGCCGCCCGACTCCCACGACGCCCGCAAGGAGACCCGTCATGCCGTACACCCCGGACAAGCCCCCGCTGCCCGAGACCCCCGAGCAGCTCGCCGCGCGCATCCCCGGCTGGGGCGCCGACAGGGACCCTGCCGACCGCCCCTCGTACCCCCGCGAGCGCACCGACCTCGAGACCGGTGCGCACTGGACCGAGCCCGAGCAGCAGCCCGAGCTCGCGCCACGCGAGCGGTCGATCGAGCACGCCCGCCTGACGCCCGTGTTCGGCACCGCGCAACCGCTGCACGGCCTCTCGGGTGCGATCCGCCGGCACGCGTACGCCGCCTACAGCGAAGGTCGCGCCGCGCACTGGCTGCTGCTCATCGCCGGCGACCGCGTCGACGCCGTCGAGCAGCACCTCGCGTCGTTCGCGACGCTGCACCCGGACAACCCGGTGACCGAGACCGGCGTGCTCGCCGAGGGTCGGCGTCACGGGCTGCGGTCCCGGACCGAGGGACACCGCGTCGACCGGCACCAGGCCCTCGACCCCCTCGTGGTCGCCGGGCATCTGGGCACAGGTCGGCCTGCGCTGCGCCGAGGTGACGGCGGAGTGCCCGTTCGACGTGACGGGCTTCGCGAACGCGGGGATGCCGGGCGTCGTCATCGGGCACAACGCGGACCTCGC
>NZ_JAPESW010000044.1 GCF_028527925.1 Cellulomonas fimi | reverse complement strand
CCGCCGCAACCTCGCGGGCCGCTCCCTGGGCCTCACGCCGTCCGCCCGCTGACCGAGCAGCTCGACCGCCGGCGCGCGTCGGGCGGTTCCGGCCGCGCGTCGACCGACTCGCGCCCTCGTGTGCGGATGCGCATCGACCTGCACACCCACTCGTCGGCGTCGGACGGCACGGACGCCCCGGCCGACCTGGTGGCGGCGGCCGCGCACGCGGGCCTGGACGTGGTCGCCCTCACGGACCACGACACGACGGTCGGGTGGGACGAGGCCGCGGAGGCGGCGGCCCGGCACGGCGTGCGGCTCGTGCGCGGCACCGAGGTCTCGGCGAGGTCGGCCGGCATCAGCGTGCACGTCCTGTCCTACCTGCACGATCCCGACGCACCCGCCCTGCGGGGCGAGCTCGCGCGGTCCCGGCGCTCGCGCGTGCACCGCGCGGAGGCGATGGTCGAGCGCCTCGCGGCCGACGTGCCGATCACCTGGCAGGACGTGCTGGACCACAGCGCGGACGCCGTCGTGGTGGGTCGCCCGCACATCGCCGACGCGCTCGTCGCCCGCGGCGTCGTGCCCGACCGGTCGGCCGCGTTCGCGCACCTCCTGCGGTCCGACGGCCCGTACCACGTGCCGCACTACGCCCCGTCGGCGGCCACCGCGGTCCGGGCGATCCGGGCCGCGGGCGGCGTCCCGGTCTTCGCGCACCCCGGCGCCGACGCGCGCGGACGCGTCGTGCCGGACGAGGTCTTCGACGAGCTGGCCGACGCCGGTCTCGCCGGGCTCGAGGTCCACCACCGCGACCACTCGCCGGCCCAGGTCGAGCGCCTGACGGCGATCGCCGGGCGGCTCGGGCTGCTCGTCACGGGGTCGAGCGACTACCACGGGTCCGGGAAGGTCAACCGGCTGGGGGAGAATCTCACCGAGCCGCACGTCCTGGCGGCGATCGAGGAGCAGGGGCGTCTGCCGGTGCTCGGAGGGTAAGGAGTCCGCGTGTCGACAGTGCTCGACGTGCACCTGTTCGCGTCGGTGTTCATCACGCTGTTCGTCATCATGGACCCCCCGGGGACCGTCCCGATCTTCCTCGGGCTGACGAGCGCGATGTCCCGGGTGCAGCGCAACCGCGCCGCGCGGCAGGCCGTCGCCGTCGCGTTCGGCGTCGTGGTGGCGTTCGCGCTGTTCGGCCAGTCGCTGCTCAGCTACATGCACGTCTCGCTGCCCGCGCTGCAGGCGTCCGGCGGCCTGCTCCTGCTGCTCGTCGCGATGGAGCTGCTGACCGGCAAGATGGAGGAGCCGCAGCCGTCCGGGAACACCAACGTCAACGTCGCCCTCGTCCCGCTCGGCACGCCGCTGCTCGCCGGTCCCGGTGCGATCGTCGCGACCATGGTCTTCGTGACCCAGTCCGACGGGTCCGCCGCCGACTGGGTCGCGATCGCGCTCGGCGTCCTCGCGGTCCACGTCTGCCTCTACCTGGCCATGCGGTTCGCGAACGTCATCCACCGCGTGCTGGGCGAGTCGGGCACGATCCTCGTCACCCGGATCGCCGGTCTGCTCCTCGCGGCCATCGCGGTGCAGCTCGTCGCCGACGCCGTCGAGGCGTTCATCAAGGCCGCCTGACCGCCGGCCGTCGCAGCGGCCCCGAATCGGTCGAGCCGCTCACGCCGGACGCCCGTCACGGCGCATCCCGTCGCAGGGGCATCCCCGCGGCAGGCGTCGCCCGCGGCACCGACGCCCGAAGGGCGCGCACCCCGTGCGGGATGCGCGCCCTTCGGGCGTGCTGCTGAGGAGGCGTCAGGCCTCGGCGGAGGCGGACGGAGCCGCGCCGCCCTCGACCGGGCGACCACCACGCGTGCGACGGCGGTTGCGCGACCGGCTGCGACGGGCGCCGCCCTCACCGGGCTCGCCGCCCTCGGTGCGCGGTGCGTCGGAGCCGCCCTGCGGCTGCTCGGTGTGCTCGGCACCCGCGGACGTCGCGGCCCCCTCGCCTGCGCCGCCACGGGCGCCGCGGCGACGGCGGCGGCCGCCACCCTCGCGGGGCGCGTCCTCGTCGCCTCGCGGCTGACCGCCGCGCTGCTCGCCGCCGCGCTGCTCGCCGCCGCGCTGCTCACCGCCTCGCTGCTCGCCGCCGCGACCGCGCGACCCGGCGCTGCCCGTGCGCGCACCCGCGCCGCCGCCGCGCTTGCCCGTCTCGCCCAGGTCCTCGATCGCCTCGGCGGCGAGACCCGCGCGGGTCTGCTGCGCCTTGGGGAGACGACCCTTGACGCCCTCGGGGATGTCGAGGTCGGTGTGGATGTGCGGCGACGACGAGTACGTCTCGACCGGCTCGGGGATGCCCAGGCCGAGCGCCTTGTCGATGAGCGACCAGCGCGGCATGTCGTCCCAGTCGACGAACGTGACCGCGGTGCCCTTGTTGCCCGCGCGGCCGGTGCGGCCCGTGCGGTGCAGGTACGTCTTCTCGTCCTCGGGGCACTGGTAGTTGACGACGTGCGTGACGTCCTCGACGTCGATGCCGCGCGCGGCGACGTCGGTCGCGACGAGCACGTCGACCTTGCCGTGGCGGAACGCGCGCAGCGCCTGCTCGCGGGCGCCCTGGCCGAGGTCCCCGTGCAGGGCGCCCGCCGCGAACCCGCGCTCGACGAGCTCGTCGGCGACCTTCGCGGCGGTCCGCTTGGTGCGCGCGAACACGATCGTCAGGCCGCGACCGTTCGCCTGCAGCATGCGGGCCAGCAGCTCGACCTTGTCGAGCGCGTGCGCGCGGTAGACGACCTGCTTGATGTTCTTGACGGTCTGGCTGCCGTCGTCGTCCGGGTCGGCCGCGCGGATGTGCGTCGGCTGCGTCATGTAGCGACGCGCCATCGCGACGACCGCGCCGGGCATCGTCGCCGAGAAGAGCATGGTGTGGCGCGACGCGGGCGTCGCGGCGAGCAGCGTCTCGACGTCGGGCAGGAAGCCGAGGTCGAGCATCTCGTCGGCCTCGTCGAGCACGACGGTGCGCACGCGCGTGAGGTCGAGGTGGCGCTGCTTGAGCAGGTCGATCATGCGGCCCGGCGTGCCGACGACGACGTCGACGCCCTTGTTGAGCGCCTCGATCTGCGGCTCGTACGCGCGCCCGCCGTACACCTGCACGACGCGGACGGTGCGACGCGCGGACGCGGTCGCGAGGTCGCCGGCGACCTGCACCGCGAGCTCACGGGTCGGCACGACGACGAGCGCCTGCGGCTTGCCCGGGGCGGGGAGCTGGTCGTAGCCGTCCTCGCCGGGCGCGACGACCGCGTTGAGCAGCGGGACGCCGAAGCCGAGGGTCTTGCCGGTACCGGTCTTGGCCTGGCCGATGATGTCGTGCCGCGACAGGGCGACCGGCAGCGTCATGGCCTGGATCGGGAACGGGTGGGAGATGCCCGCGTCGGCGAGCGCCTGGACGATCTCGGGGCGGACGTCGAAGTCCGCGAACGACGCGTCGACGGCCTGCACGGACGAGGCGGTCGAGCGCAGGGGGCGTGTCATGGGCGCGGCGAGCGCGCTGGCGGCGGAGGTGTCGGGGGCGTCGGGGGAGTCGACGGTGGTGCCGGGGTCGGTCGTGGTCACGTTCGCTTCTCACTGCGCAGGGTGGTGGTCCGCGCGCTGTCCAGGAGCGGCCGGCGATCGCGGCGGTCCCGGGCGACAGCGGTCACCACGCGGGTTGGCCGGCAGCCGATCGTGAAAGTCGCTCGCGAGCCGCTGCGGACGTGCGTCCGGCGCTGCGCGAGCCGGTCCTGGGACCGGGGACGGCGTCCCCTCCGAGACGACCGGGCAACCGATGTACCCCCCCAGCCTATCGGACGACCCTGTGCACCGTTCCGCGCACGGCGGCGTGGCGTCGGCATACGATCCACGGATGACCACTCCCGCACGCACGGCCGGTCCCGACGACGCGCCCTCCGCCGGTCCCCGACCGTCCCAGGCCGACACCGTGGAGCTGCTCGGGCTGGTCGCGCAGCTGGAGCAGGTCGCCTTCGCGCGGCTCGCGGCCGACGCGGCCGTGGCCCCCACGACCGACCAGCGGCTGCGGCTCAGCGGGTTCGCCGCCGCCGCGATCGCGCGCCGCGACACCGTGATGGCGCGGATCACCGAGCTGGGCGAGGACCCTGTCGCGGCGGTCGCGCAGTTCGACCACGTGCTCGACGACTTCGACGCCCGCACACAGCCCAGCACGTGGTGGGAGCGCCTCCTCAAGGCCTACGTCGGCTACGGCGTCGCGGACGACTTCTGCCGGGTCGCCGCCGACGGGCTCGACGAGGAGTCGCGTCGCGTCGTGCTCGCGGTCCTCGACGACGCCGCGCACGCCGAGCTCGCCGTGGCCGAGCTCGACGCGGCGGGCTCCGACGACGGCGTGCTCAGCTCGCGGCTCGCGCTGTGGGGCCGCCGGCTCGTGGGCGAGGCGCTCGGCGTCGTGCAGCGGCTGCTCGTGCAGCGTCCCGGGCTCGTGCGGCTGGTGTCGAGCGGCACCGGTGACCCCGCGGTCGCCCCCGCGCAGCAGGCGGACGGCCGGACCGCGCCGGCCAACCCGCCCACCAAGCTCTTCGGCGAGCTCACCGCGCAGCACACGCGCCGCATGTCGCGCCTCGGCCTCACCGCCTGAGCCCCGCGCACGACGAGGCCCCCGCGACCGACCGGTCGGCGGGGGCCTCGTCGTGCGTCGTCAGATGCTGCCGAAGCCCACGCGGGCCTTCGTCTCGGAGCCGATCTCAACGTAGCCCAGCGTGGACGTCGGCACGATGACCCGACGGCCGCGCGTGTCGTGCAGCTCGAGCACCGCCTTGCCGTCCAGCGCAGCGGCGACGGTCGCCGCGACCTCGTCGGGCGTCTGGTCGGTCTCCAGGACGATCTCCCGCGGCAGGTTCTGCACGCCGATCGTGATCTCCACGGCCATGTCTTCCTCGTCCTCCAACGTCGTCCGCTCGCGAGCGTCCGGGCCCACGGGGCCCGCCTGGACGATCCTAGGCGTCCTCGTAGACGAAGTCGGGGCGGACCAGGCCCGCGACGCCGCCCCAGGCGAGCTGCGTGACGAGCTCGGCGGTCAGGCCGGCGTCGGCGACGGGCGTCGTGCGCAGGCGGTGCGTCGCCGCACCCTGCGCCATGGCGATGAGCGAGACGGCCAGCGTGGCGGACGCGTCGTCGGCGAGGCCCGTCACCTGGGACAGCACGCGGGCGATGCGGCGCGCGGCCTCGGACGACGCGTGCTCGACGCGGGCGCGCACGTCGGCGTCGTGCGTGACGTCCGACTCGAACAGCAGCGTCGAGGACTCCCCGGCGACGTCGACGAAGTCGATGTAGGCGCGGACGATCGCGGCGATGACGTCGCGTCCCGCACCGCGCTGGACCGGACCGGCCTCGAGCGGGGCGACCGCCTCCTCGACGGCCGCGAGCAGGTCGGAGCCGCACTGGTCGACGACCGCCAGGTAGAGGTCGAGCTTCGAGGGGAAGTGCCGGTACAGCACGGGCTTGCTGACCTCGGCGCGGTCGGCGATGTCGTCCATCGAGACGTGGTGGAAACCCTCGGACGAGAAGAGGTCCTGCGCGATGCGCAGCACCTGGGCACGGCGCTCGTCGCGGGCCATCCGCGGGCTGCGCGGCCGTGGGGGCGAGCCGTCGGTCCCGTCTGTCATCCCGGCATGGTAGCGACGGCACGTGTCCGGGATGCGACGATGTCCGCGTGACCCCGCCCGAGATGCCCCGTCCGGACGAGCACGTCCGTCGTGCGCCCGGACGCCGGACGCCGGGCCGAGGCGTCCGAGGTCGCCGCGTGGCGCTCGCGTCGGCGGTGGCCGCCGCTGGCCTGCTGCTGGGGGCCGGCACCGCGACCCTGACGCTGCCGGGCGTGTCCGCGTCCGGCGCCATCCGCGGTGCGTTCGCGCTCTCGGTGTCGTCGGGGCAGGTCGCGGGCTCCGGCGCGGTCGTCGCGGACGACGAGCAGGCGCGCGCCGCCGACACGAGCCGGTCCGCGGCGCGCGAGCCGGACCCGACGCCCACGTACGACCCGCTCCTGTCGACCGACCCGCCCGTCGTCGCTCTGCCCCCTGGTCTCACGCTCGTCGACGTGCAGGCCGGGCTCCTGTCCGCCGACATCCCCGAGCGCGCCGCAGGCACCTTCACGGCCGTCCCGGGGAGCGACCCCGGACCGGGGACCGGGGAGGTCCGGACGATCCGGGTGGAGGTCGAGGACGGGCTCGCCGTCGACGGCGCACGGTTCGCCCAGACCGTCATGGCGACCCTCAACGACCCGCGCGGGTGGGGCGCCGACGGGTCGGTGTCGTTCGCCCGCACCGACGGTCCGGCCGAGTTCCGGGTGACCCTCGCGTCGCCCGAGACCGTCGACGACCTGTGCGCTCCGCTCGACACGAACGGCCAGGTCTCGTGCGGGCGCGCCGGCAACGCGGTGCTCAACCTGCGGCGCTGGGTGCTGGCGACCCAGGAGCTCGCGGGGGACAAGGCGAGCTACCGGCAGTACCTCGTCAACCACGAGGTCGGGCACCTGCTCGGTCACGGACACGAGAAGTGCCCCGCCCCGGGCGCCCGCGCACCGCTCATGCAGCAGCAGTCGTACAAGGCCGCCCCGTGCGTCCCCAACGCGTGGCCCTTCCCGTGACCGCCGGCGCGGCCCACGCCTGACGACCTGTCGGTGGACCGCGGTGTCGGCGGTCCGTGATGGGATCGGGGCCGTGACGACGACCCCCGCGCTGCGCCTCGTGCGCCCCGCCCTGGCCGACGGGCCGGCGCGGGGACCGGGCAGCCTGGTGGTCCTCGACGACGACCAGGCGCTCGCGGTCCGGCGCGCGGTGCACGGCGACGACCGGGCGATGCTCGTGCTCGGCGCACCCGGGACCGGCAAGACGACCGTGGCGCTCGAGACCGTCGTCACGGCCGTGGACGCGGGCCTCGCGCCGGAGGACGTGCTCGTCGTGTCCGCGGGGCGTCGCGCGGCCGCCGACCTGCGGGACCGCCTGGCGGCGCGGCTGCGGGCGACGTCGGGCCGCCCGCTCGTGCAGACCGCCCCCGCGGTCGCGTTCGCGGTGCTGCGGTCCCGCGCCGGCCACCTCGGTCTCGTCCCGCCGACGCTCGTCTCGGGCGCCGAGCAGGACCTGCTGCTCGCCGAGCTGCTGGCGGGCCACGCCGCGGGTGAGGGCGCTCGGCCCGCCTGGCCCGGGGACGTGCCGGCCGACGTGCCGACGATGCGTGCATTCCGCGACGAGCTGCGCGACCTGCTCATGCGCGCGGCGGAGCGCGGGCTCGGACCGGTCGACCTCGCCGAGCTCGGCCACCGGCACGAGCGGCCCGAGTGGGTCGCGGCGGCGCAGGTCTACGAGGAGTACCTCGACGTGCTCGAGCTGCGGTCGGCGACGCCCGACCTCGGCGCGCGGCTGGACCCCGCGGTGGTCGTCGAGGAGGCCGCGCAGGCGCTGCGCGCGTGGGACGACGAGGTGCCCGGCGCCGTGCGGCCGCGGTGGCGGCTCGTGGTCGTCGACGACCACCAGGAGAGCACGTCGGCGACGGCACGGCTGCTGCGCGTGCTCGCCGACGACGGTGCGCGGCTCCTGCTCCTGGCCGACCCGGACGCCGCGGTCCAGACCTTCCGCGGTGCCGCGCCGGCGCTCGTGGGCCGCGCGGCCGTCGACGGCCGTGGTGACGGCGAGCTCGGCGCGACGACCCACGTGCTCGGGACCGTGTGGCGGCACGGCGACGCGGTGCGCGACGTGACGCGACGCGTGACCGAGCGCGTCGGGTCGGTCGGCGCCGTGCAGCACCGGCGCGCGACCGCGCGGGACGTGGGCGCCGATGACGGCGCACCCGAGCGCGGCGTCGTGCGTGCGGCCGTGCTGCCGAGCACCGCGCAGGAGGCCGCGTTCGTCGCGCACGCGCTGCGGACTGCGCACCTGGAGGACGGCGTCGGGTGGGACGAGATGGCGGTCGTGGCGCGCTCCGGTGCGCAGGTCACCGCGCTGCGGCGGGCCCTCGCGGGCGCGTCCGTCCCCGTCACGGTGGTCGGCAGCGACGTGCCGCTGCGCGAGGAGCCCGCGGTGCGGCCGCTGCTCGAGGCCGTCCGTGTGGTCGTCGGCGACGCCGAGCTCGACCCGGACACCGCCGCGCGGCTCGCGTGCTCGCCGCTCGGCGGGCTCGACGCGGTGGGCCTGCGGCGCGTGCGACGCGCGCTGCGCGCCGAGGAGCTCGCGTCCGGGGGCGGGCGCACGAGCGACGTGCTCCTGGTCGAGGCGCTGGGCGACCCCGCGCGCGTCGCGACGCTGCCCTCGTCCGTCGCGCGTCCCGTCGCCCGGCTCGCCGAGGTGCTGGCTGCGGGTCGTCGGGCGGCCGAGCAGGCCGACGCCGACGCCCAGACCGTCCTGTGGGCCCTGTGGCACGCGTCGGGCCTGGCCGAGCCGTGGCGTCGGGCGGCGCTCGCGGGCGGCGTGGCGGGCGAGCGGGCCGACCGCGACCTCGACGCGGTGCTCGCGCTGTTCCGCGCCGCCGAGACGTTCGTCGACCGGATGCCGCGCGCGACGCCGGGCGCGTTCGCCGACTGGTTGGCGGCGCAGGACCTGCCGTCCGACTCGATCGCCGCGGCGGCGCGCCGCCAGGCCGTGCCGGTGCTCACCCCCGCGGGCGCGGCGGGTCAGGAGTGGGCGCTCGTGGTCGTCGCGGGCGTGCAGGACGGCGTGTGGCCCGACCTGCGACTGCGCGACTCGCTGCTCGGGGCGCAGCGGCTCGTCGACGTCGTCTCCGGCCGCCAGGTCGACGGGACCGACGAGGGGGCCCGCGCCGCCGAGGCCCGGGCCGCGGTGCTCGCCGACGAGCTGCGGTCGTTCGCGGTCGCGTGCTCGCGCGCGCGGTCGCACCTGCTCGTCACGGCCGTCGCGGACGCCGACCAGCAGCCGTCGCCGTTCCTCGACCTCGTCGAGCCGTCGGACGGCGAGGTCGACCACCGCCGCACGACGGTGCCGGCCGCCGCGGACCTGCGCGGACTGGTCGCCGAGCTCCGCTCGCGGCTCGAGCAGGCGGTTGTCGACGGCGTCGAGCCGGACCCGGCGCTCGCGCGCACGCTCGCTCGCCTCGCGCGCGCTGGCGTCGCGGGCGCCGACCCGGCCGAGTGGCACGGGCTGGGCGAGCCGTCGAGCGACGCGCCCCTGTGGGGCCCCCAGGACCGGGTGCCGGTCTCCCCGTCGCGGCTCGAGACCGCGCAGCGGTGCGCGCTGCGCTGGGCGCTCGAGGCGGCGGGGGGCACCGCCGCGGACTCGAGCGGGCAGACGCTCGGGACGCTCGTGCACGCGATCGCGCAGGAGCACCCGCGCGGCACGCGCGCCGAGCTCGCCGCGGAGCTCGACCGCCGCTGGTCGGAGCTCGGCCTCGGCGACGGGTGGCCCGCTCGCTCGACCCGCAGGCGCGCGGAGGCGATGATCGACCGGCTCGCGGGGTACCTGCGCGACGCGGGCGCGCCGCTGCTCGTCGAGGGCGAGTTCACGCTGCGCACCGACCGGGCCGTCGTGCGCGGCACGGTCGACCGCGTCGAGCTCGACCCCGCGCACCCCGACGACGGTCGCACGGCGGTGCGCGTCGTCGACCTCAAGACCGGCGCGACCGTCCCGAGCCGGGCGAAGGCGGAGATGAACCCGCAGCTCGGCGCCTACCAGCTCGCGGTCGACGCCGGCGCGTTCGAGACGCTGCCGCCCGACGCCGTGAGCTCCGGTGCGCGGCTCGTCTACCTTGGCACGGGCGCGTCGGCGACGGAACGGCACCAGGACGCGCTCGGCCGCGAGGACGACGGCCCGAGCTGGGCGCGCACGCTCGTCGACGAGGTCGCCGACAAGATGGCCGCCTCGACGTTCGTCGCCACCACCAACGACCTGTGCGACCGCTGTCCGGTGCGCCGGTCGTGCCCGGTGCGCACCGAGGGCGGGCAGGTGGTCGCGTGACGTTGCTGTCCGCGGCGCAGATCGCCGCCCTCGTCGGCCAGCCGCCCCCCACGCCCGAGCAGGAGCGTGTCGTCGAGTCGCCGCTCGCACCCGCGCTCGTCGTCGCGGGTGCCGGGTCGGGCAAGACGGAGACGATGGCCGCGCGCGTCGTCTGGCTGCTCGCGAACGGCCTCGTCGCGCCGGAGCAGGTGCTCGGCCTGACGTTCACGCGCAAGGCCGCGGCCGAGCTCGCCGAACGTGTCCGGCGACGCCTGCGGCGGCTCGCCCGCGCGGCGGCCGAGGAGGGCGTCGCGCTGCCCGGTGCCGCGGTGCTCGCGGGCGCGGACGGCGACGTGCTCGGCGGTCTCGCGCGGCCGACGGTCGCGACCTACAACGCGTACGCGTCGTCGCTGGTCAGCGACCACGCGCTCCGGCTCGGCCTCGACCCGTCGGCGCGGCTCCTCGGCGAGGCCGCGCAGTGGCAGCTCGCGCACGAGGTCGTCGAGGCCTGGACGGGCGACGTGGACACGGACGCCGCGACGTCGACCGTGGTGGACGCCGTCCTGTCGCTGTCGGGTGCCCTCGACGAGCACCTGCTCACGCCCGCCGAGGCGCAGGCCGGGATCGCCGGCATCGTCGACGCGATCAACGCGACGCCCCACGGCCCCGGCAAGCGCACCGACCCCTACCGCGACGTCGCCGCCCTCGTGCGCCTGCTCGGCGAGCGCTCGCGCGTGCTCGACCTCGTCGCGACCTACCGCGACCGCAAGCGGGCCGCGGACGCGATCGACTTCGGCGACCAGGTCGCGCTCGCGGCGCGGGTCGCGCTCGACGTGCCGGAGGTCGCGGCGGGGGAGCGCGCGCGCTTCCGCGTCGTGCTGCTCGACGAGTACCAGGACACGTCGTACGCGCAGCTCACGCTGCTCGCGGCGCTGTTCGGCGACGGCCACCCCGTGACCGCGGTCGGCGACCCGCACCAGTCGATCTACGGCTGGCGAGGCGCGAGCGCGGGCGGGCTCGAGGGCTTCCCGACGTCGTTCCCGGTGGTCGGGCCGGACGGCGACCGGCGACCCGCCGCCGTGCACTCGCTCTCGACGTCGTGGCGCAACGACCGGCGCATCCTCGACGCCGCCAACGTCGTCGCGGCCCCGCTGCGGGCGTCGGCGTCGCGCGTGGACGTCCCCGTCCTCGCCGCGCGGCCAGGAGCGGGCGACGGCCACGTGCACGCGCACGTCGCGGAGACGGTCGAGGACGAGGCGCGGGCCATCGCCGAGTTCGTGAAGGCGCGGTGGCGTGCGGCGGCCCCGGGCGTCGAGCGCGTGACCGCCGCCGTGCTCTGCCGCAAGCGCTCGCAGTTCCCGGTGGTGCAGCGCGCGCTCCGGGCCGCCGGGCTGCCGGTCGAGGTCGTGGGCCTCGGCGGGCTGCTCGCGACCCCGGAGGTCGTCGACCTCGTCGCCGCGCTGCAGGCCGCGCACGACCCGTCCCGCGGTGACGCGCTCATGCGGCTGCTCACGGGCGGCCGGACGCGGCTCGGCGCCGCCGACCTGCACGCGCTCGGGGCGTGGTCCGCCGAGCTCGCGGGTCGCGCGGGCGGTGGCGGTCGCGCCGGGCGGGACCCGGGGGTGCAGGCCGACGTCGTCGACGAGCGGAGCATCGTCGACGCGCTCGACGAGCTGCCGCGTCCGGGCTGGCGCAGCGTCACCGGCCGCGAGCTCAGCGCCACGGCGCGCACCCGCCTCGCCGACCTCGCGCGGCTGCTCACCGCCCTCCGGTCGCACACCTACCTCGCGGTCCCCGAGCTCGTCGGCGAGGCCGAGCGCCTCCTGGGCCTCGACATCGAGGTCGCCGCGCGCGCGGGTGTCGCGCCGGGCCGGGCGCGCGCCAACCTCGACGCCTTCCGCGACGTCGCCGTCGAGTTCGCGCGCACCGCCGACCACCCGACGCTGGGCGGGTTCCTCGCCTGGCTCGACGCCGCCGACACCCGCGAGAGCGGCCTCGACATGCCCGTCGCGGAGCCCGACCCGGACGCCGTGCAGGTCATCACCGTGCACGCGGCCAAAGGACTCGAGTGGGACGTCGTCGCCGTCGCGGGCCTGGTCGACGGCGTGCTCCCCGCGACGCGCACACGCGGCAAGGACGGACCCAAGGACTCGGCGTGGCTCACGGGCCTCGGGACGCTCCCGTACCCGCTGCGCGGCGACCGGCACGACCTGCCGGACTTCCCCTACGCGGGCGCCGAGCACCACAAGGACCTCGAGGAGCGCCGGCAGCGGTTCGTGCTCGACGCCGGCGCGCACCAGGTCGCCGAGGAGCGGCGGCTCGCGTACGTCGCCCTGACCCGCGCGCGCACCGACCTCCTGCTCTCCGCCGCGTGGTGGGGCGACTCCAGCGGCGCGCGCGTGCTCTCGATCTTCCTCGAGGAGCTCGTGACCGCGGGCATCGTGACCGAGGACGGCTGGATGCCGCCGCCCGAGGCCGGCACGGGCAACCCGCGCGAGGACCAGGTGCTCAGCGCCGTCTGGCCCGCCGACCCGTTCACGGCCGACGACGGCCCGGGCCGGCGCCCCGCGGTCGAGGCCGCGGCGGCCCTGGTGAACGCGGCCCTCGCCCGGACGGCCACGACCACCGAGAACGGGTCGACGCGCACGACCGAGGGGGACGACGGCCGCGCGGTCGACGCTCGGACGGTCGCCCTCGACGGGACGGGGACGTCAGCGTCGCCGGACGGCGCGCCCACGGCAGCGGGCGTCGCCGTGACCGCGCCGGACACCGCGCCCTCACGCTGGGAGGACCTCGCGGACCGCCTGCTCGCCGAGCAGGACCGTGTCCGACGGCCCGACGGCGGCGTCGAGCTGCCCGCGCACCTGTCGGCGTCGTCGCTGGTCCGCCTGCACGCCGACCCGGCCGAGTTCGCACGCGGCCTGCGTCGGCCGGTGCCGCGCGAGCCGTCGCCGCAGGCCCGGCGCGGCACGCGCTTCCACGCGTGGGTGGAGGGCTGGTACGGCGCCGCGTCGCTGGTCGACGTCGACGCGCTGCCCGGCGCCGACGACGACTCGATGCCCGTCGACGTCGACGAGGAGGCGCTGCGCGCGTCGTTCCTGCGCACGCCGTGGGCCGACCGTTCCCCGCTCGCGATCGAGGTCGACGTCGAGACGAGCGTCGACGGGTACGTGCTGCGCTCGCGTATCGACGCGGTGTTCCGCGACGAGGAACGGACCGACGCGGGCGGGCGTGCCGTCGTCGTCGTGGACTGGAAGACGGGCGCGCCGCCCACCGACCCGGACGCGCGTGCGTCGCGCGAGCTCCAGCTGGCCGTCTACCGGCTCGCCTGGTCGCGGTGGACCGGCACGCCGCTCGAGCTCGTCCGCGCCGCCTTCTGCTACGTCGGCACGGGGGAGACGGTCTACCCGCAGCGCCTGCTCGGCGAGGACGAGATCACGACGCTGCTGCGCCGCGCGACCGCCGAGCGGCCCACGACGCTCGACGCGGCCGGCTCGGGGCCGGTCGCGAGCGGGACGCAGCCCTCGCGCGACTGGCCGGTGAACCGCGACCGGGGGACCGCCAACGACCGCGAGCCGCGACCGGCGGCAGGCCGACCGGCGCCGGACCGTGCAGCGCGACGCGGCCCGTGACGCGTCAGGCGTACGACGCGGAGGACTCCACGTCGGCGAGGCGGGTGTGCTCGTCGAGGTCCTGCAGCATCGCGACGGCGTCCGCCACGACCTCGTCGTCGCCCGTCCGCACCCCGTAGAGGAGCCACCGTGCGAGCGCGAGCTCCCCGGCGAGGAACGCGCGGCGCTGCAGGTGCGGGTCCGTGAGCTCGGTGCGTCGGAGCTGGTAGGCCTCCATGACGGAGTCCGCGGCCTCGGGCGGCGCGGCGACGAGCAGCCACGACAGGTCGTCGGCGGGGTCGGCGACGACCGCGTCGCCCCAGCCGAGCACCCCGCTGACCTTGCCGTCGTGGACGAGCACGCGCTCGGCGGAGAGGTCGCCGTGCACCACGGTCGGCCGGAACCGCCACATCGCGACGTCCTCGAGCTGCTCCTCCCAGCGGCGCAGCAGCGCCGGCGGCACCTTGCCGGTGCGTGCGGCCTCGTCGACCTCGGCCTGCCGGCGCTGGCGGTACTCGGTCGCCTCGTAGACGGGCAGCCCGACGCTCTCGACGACGGACGTGGGCAGCTCGTGCAGCGCGGCGATCGCCCGGCCGAGGTCGGCGGCGAGCCCGGGCCCGGGGCGGAGCGTGTCGACACGCAGGGGTGCGCCGGGGATCTCCGCGTGCACGGCGGCGCGCCCGCCCTCGGGGAGGTGTGCGAAGCCGACGGGCCGCGGGACGGAGAACGGCAGGGCGCCGGACGCGGCGTGCTCGGCGAGCCCTTCCAGCAGGTCGACCTCCGCCTCGAGCGCGGCCCCCGAGGCGGCGCTCGACGGTGCCCGGACGACCCAGCGGCGGCGCTGCGCGTCGATCACGACGGCGACGTCGTAGTCCGTGCCGGGCTGCGCGGGCCGTCGCACGTCGTACGCGTCGAGGCCGGGGACGGCGACCGTCGCCAGCGCGGCGAGAGCGAGGGGTGAGCGAGGCACGTCGACCAGGGTAGGTCGGCGGGGGGAGGAGCCGGGGTCACGCACCGGCGTGTCGGTCCCATTCGTCCGACTGCGAGACGTTGGGCGGAGCGACGGGCCGACGCGGCGCGGTCCGGAGGCCCTCCGCCTGCGCGCTGGGGTGCGGCGGGCCGCGGGCCGTGAGCCGTCGGGCGGACGACGGGCCGTCCTCGTGCGTCGACGCGTACGGTGGCGGCGTGATCGTCGACGAGCTGCCCCTGTCCCGTGCCGTCGTGGACCGGGCGGCGGAGCACCGGCGGGACGGGCTCGCCGACGCACTCTCGGCGTCGTCGACGCGCGTCCTCCTGGTCGACGACGGCAGCGTCCTCACCGACGACACGGGCGACCTCCTCCTGCTGAGCCCTGACGACGCGCGGGCCCTCGTGGCGGAGCCGGTCGCCCCCTCGTCGGACGCAGACGCGAGCACGCCGTCGCCGCAGGACGACGCCGACGGGCTGTGGCTCCTGCTCGGGCGCGACGACGACGGCTCGGCGTACCTCGCCCGCCGGGTCCTCGGTCGGCGCCCGGCCCCCGCGACGGGCTCGGCGGCAGACGCGCTGGTGCACCCGGCCGCAGGCGCGCGCGACGCGTCCGGCGGTCCCACGACCCCGCTCCCGCCTGGCGCCCGGTGGTCGTCGCTGCGGGTGGTCGGTGCGACGCTGTCCGCCCGCGACGCCGGGCTCGCGACGGCGGCCGTCGCGCTCGACGCGTGGCACGCCCGGCACCCGCGCTGCCCGCGGTGCGGCGCGGTGACGGTCGCGACGCAGTCGGGCTGGGTGCGGGCGTGCACGGTCGACGGGTCGGAGCACTACCCGCGCACGGACCCCGCGGTGATCATGGCGGTCGTCGACGACGCGGACCGGCTGCTGCTGGGGCACGCGACGGCGTGGGCGGCGCACCGCTGGTCGACGCTCGCCGGGTTCGTCGAGCCGGGCGAGTCGCTCGAGAACGCGGTGCGCCGCGAGGTGCGCGAGGAGACGGGCGTCGTCGTCGACACCATCGAGTACCGCGGCAGCCAGCCGTGGCCGTTCCCGGCGTCGCTCATGCTGGGCTTCCGCGCGCACGCACGGTCGACGGACGTCGCGGTGGACGGCGTCGAGCTCGAGTCAGCGGCCTGGTTCACCCGCGACGAGCTGCGCGACGCGGTGGCGTCGGGCGAGGTGATCCCGCCGGGGCCGTCGTCGATCGCGCGTGCCCTCGTGGAGGACTGGTTCGGTGGCCGGCTGCCCGACGGCCCGGCCTTCTGACGGACACCACGGCGCACGACGCGACGACGACGGCGCCCACGCCGAGGGGGCGGGGCGCCGTGACGAGCGGACCGGTCAGGCCTCGAGGCGCTCGCGGACCTGGAGGAGCGACGGGTTGGTGAGCGCGCTGCCGTCGGGGAACACGACGGTCGGGACGACGCGGTTGCCGCCGTTGACCGACTCGACGTACCGCGCGGCGGCGTCGTCCTGCTCGACGTCGACGACCGTGTAGCCGATGCCCGCGGAGTCGAGCTGCTTCTTCAGCCGGTGGCAGTACCCGCACCAGGTGGTGGAGTACATCGTCACGGTGCCGGCCTGGGGCAGGGTCTCGGTGGTCATCGGTCCTCGTGGTGTCGGACGGACGGGGACCGGTGGACCGGCGCCCCGACGGACGGTGACGGGGCGCGCGCCTCGTCACGTGCTGCAACACGGTCGCACGGGCACGGCTTCCGCGCCGCCGGTGTGGCGTGGACCACACGGACGGCTGACCTGCGACGACCCTGGGGACGACCGGACCGGTGTGTCGGTCGGGGCTGCGACACTGGTCGACGATGTCCGCCGACGCCCTCCTCGACGCCCTCGACCCCGAGCAGCGGGCCGTCGCCACCGCGCTGCGCGGGCCGGTCTGCGTCCTGGCGGGTGCCGGCACGGGCAAGACGCGCGCGATCACGCACCGCATCGCCTACGGCATCCGCACGGGCGTCTACCGCCCGGGCAACGTGCTCGCGGTGACGTTCACCGCGCGCGCCGCGGGGGAGATGCGGACACGGCTGCGCGGGCTGGGTGCGTCGGGCGTGCAGGCGCGCACGTTCCACGCCGCGGCGCTGCGGCAGCTCGGCTACTTCTGGCCCAAGGTCGTGGGCGGCGCGCCGCCGCGGATCCTCGACCAGAAGGCGCAGCTCGTCGCCGAGGCCGCACGACGGGTCGGCCTGTCGGTGGACCGGGTGAGCGTCCGCGACCTCTCGTCGGAGATCGAGTGGGCCAAGGTCTCGCTCGTCACGGCCGACGACTACGAGAAGGCGGTCGGAGCCATCGCGCGGCCCGCGCCGAGCGGGCAGGACCCGCAGGCCGTCGCCCGCCTCATGACGTCGTACGAGCAGGTCAAGACCGAGCGCGGCGTCATCGACTTCGAGGACGTCCTGCTGCTGCTGTCGGCGATGCTCGCGGAGCGGCGCGACGTCGCCGACGAGATCCGCGAGCAGTACCGCTACTTCGTCGTCGACGAGTACCAGGACGTCAGCCCGCTGCAGCAGTTCCTGCTCGACCAGTGGCTCGGCGGCCGGCACGAGCTCTGTGTCGTCGGCGACCCGAGCCAGACCATCTACTCGTTCGCGGGCGCGACGCCGTACCACCTGACGACGTTCGCGACGACGCACCCGGGCGCGACGGTCGTGCGCCTGGTCCGCGACTACCGCTCGACGCCGCAGGTCGTCAGCCTGGCGAACCGCGTCATCGACGCGACCCGCCGCGCGGGCGGCCCGGCGCCCCTCGAGCTGCGCGCGCAGCGCCCCGACGGGCCCGAGGTGCGCTTCACGGCGTACGACGACGACGAGGCCGAGGCGACCGGTGTCGCGCACGCGATCGCCCGACTGGTCCGCACCGGCGTCCGCCCGAGCGAGATCGCGGTGCTCTACCGCACGAACGCGCAGTCCGAGGCCTTCGAGGAGGCGCTCGCGACCGCCGGGATCGCCTACCAGGTCCGCGGCGGCGAGCGATTCTTCGCGCGGCGGGACGTCCGCGACGCCCTCGTCCTGCTGCGCGGCGGCGCGCGCTCCGCCGACCCGACCGTCCCGATGCCCGAGACCGTGCGCGACATCCTGCGGACGGTCGGCTGGGCGGAGGAGCCGCCGGCCGCGCGGGGTGCGGCGCGCGAGCGCTGGGACGCGATGCACGCGCTGGTCGGCCTGGCCGACGAGCTCGCCGCGGCCGCCGCGGACGGCACGCGCACGACGCCCGACGGTCGGACGCCTGCCACCGGGTCCGCGACGCTGGCGGACCTGGTCGCCGAGCTCGACGAGCGCGCCGCCGCGCAGCACGCCCCGACCGTCGAGGGCGTGACGCTCGCGTCGCTGCACGCCGCCAAGGGCCTCGAGTGGGACGCCGTGTTCCTCGCGGGGCTCAGCGAGGGGCTGCTCCCGACGTCGCTCGCCGACTCGGCCGCGGCCGTCGCCGAGGAACGCCGGCTGCTGTACGTCGGCGTGACCCGCGCCCGCGAGCACCTGCACCTGTCGTACGCCCGCTCCCGGCTCCCCGGCGGCCGGCCGAACCGCACCCGCTCACGCTTCCTCGACGACCTCTGGCCCGACGACCGCCGCCCGGCCCGGTCGCCGTCGGCGCGCCGCCCCGCCGAGACAGCCCCGACGGCGGACGACGACGACCCGCGCGCGCGCCGGATCGTCGCCGAGCTCACCCGCTGGCGGGACGAGCACGCCCGCACGACGGGCGTCAGTCCGGCGCGCGTCCTCACGTCCGCGACGGTCGCCCTCATCGGCCTGCACCAGCCCCGCACGCGCGAGGAGCTCGGGCGGGTGCCGGGAGTCGGCGCGCAGACGCTCGCGACGCTCGGCGACGACGTCCTCGCGGTCGTCGCGCGCGCCGCCGGGAGCGGCGCGCGCGGCTGACGACGGGCGCGACAGCGCCGAGCGGCGGCGGCTCGGGAGGGCTGAACGGGCGACCGTCCGAGATTCGTCGAGGACATGTCGTTAATTCGGTTGTCCCGCGTCTCGCCCCCGCCCTACTGTGATCCTCGTCCTTGAACGTGGGCTGCGCCGGAAGGCCAGAGCCCGGAGCCGGAAGGAGGTGGGAGTCGCGATGAACACCAACCTGATCGTCACCTCGAGCGTCGCTCAGGCGTGCGCACATGTCGCCGCGCCCACCGGCGCCGGCTTCGAGGGGCGTGGTGTGTCCATCTCCGGGATGACGGTCGTCGCCGACCGGATCCCCACGGGTGGCACCGAGCTCCTTCCGACGTGGCGCAAGCGTCCCACCACCGATCGCTACATCCGTCTCAGGACTCCCTAGGTCTGACCCACTGAGGTCGCCCAGGCCGCGGAGTCCGTACATCGGATCCGCGGCCTTCACATTTCCCCGATGACCCGGGGTGAACGTGTCGGTCCGGTCCGGACCACGAACGACACGCTCATCAGCGAGGACATCAGGAGGACATCGTGCGGCTCACGACGCTGCTCGACACCGTGAACCAGGGCGGATCTGGCGCCTGGCCTCCCACGGGCAGCACCGCGACCACCGACGACACCCAGTTCGACGCGCTCGTCGCCGACCTCATACCGTGCCGCACGCACGACCCGGAGCTGTGGTTCGCCGAGCAGACGGCGGTCGTGGAGCGCGCGAAGGCGCTCTGCCGGGAGTGCCCGCTCATGGAGGGCTGCCTCGCCGGCGCCATCGAGCGGGCCGAGCCCTGGGGCGTCTGGGGTGGTCAGGTCTTCATCGGCGGTGTGGTCGTCGCCACGAAGCGTGGCCGGGGACGCCCGCGGAAGAACCCGCTCCCGGCCGCCTGACGCCGAGGCGAGGCCCCTCCTCCGGGGCGGGCCTCACCGTCGGACTTCCCGACCGCTCAGGCCGTCGGCACCGGTACCCGTCCCGCGACGGGCAGGGCGGTGCACCCGCAGTCCGGGTGCACCGCCCATTCGCGTACCCGGGGGAGGGCGTCGGGCAGGCCCACCTCGTAGGTGGTCCCAGCCGCCGCGGCTGCGGTGCCGTCGAGCACGGTGAGCGCCCACGCGGCGGCGAGCGACGCCGCGACCCCGGCGACGACTCCCACCTCGGGCCGGTCCGGGGCGGCCGGTGCGGTGACGAGCTGCGCGACGAGCCGCGGCCAGGCGGGATCGGCGTCGGTGCGGTGCAGGTCGAGGCAGCGCAGGCACGGGCCCTGGCCCGGGTCGACGAGCGGACCGACGACGGTGTCACCCTCCCGCACGACCACGGACAGGTGCGGGACGCCGGACCCGACGAGCAACGTCGCGCGGACGGGGTCCGCGGCACCGTGCTCGACGACGACCACGACGTCGGGATGCGACGTGCCTTCGACGTCGACGCGCGGCGCGGCGTCGCGGAGCACGCGCGCGGCGACGACCTCCCGGCACGACCCCACGTCGCCCCAGCGGTAGCCGCCGACGCCGACGTCGCACGAGCGCACGGGTCGGGCGTCGTCGAGGAGGACCCGTCCGACTCCCGCGGCGGCGAGCGCGACCGCCACGCCGAGCCCGGTGGGGCCGAGGCCCACGACCCCGGCGGTCCGCAGCGACCGGGCCTGGACGAGCCGCGTGCCGTCATCGTTCGGCAGCAGGAGGGACCACGCGGCGGCGTCGGCGTCGGCAGGGCCGTCGAGGCGGCGGCCGGGGTCGTCGCGGGTCAGGCGCGCTTCCGTCAGGAGCGACAGCACGGGTGCGAGGTCCGCGCCCGCGGACGAGCGTGACCCCGGGGCGTCGGGTCGCGCCGCGTCGTCGAGCGTGACGAGGGCGCCCGCCTCGGCCGGGGTGAGGTCCGTCAGGCGGACCGCCCAGCGTGGGTCGGTGCCGACCTGCACCTCGGTGCCGCCGCGCCGCAGCACGCGCAGGCCAGGTCGCAGACGCATGGGCTCCTCCCTCGGACGGTCGCGTCACTCTGGCACCGTCCGTCGCCCTGCCGAGCGGCCCGTCCACAGGTGCCCGGGTCCGGACGCACGAAGGGCGCCGCCCGACCGGACGGCGCCCTCTGCGAGATGGAGCTCAGGCCTTGCCGAGGATGCGGTTCAGCTTGGTGCCGCACACCGGGCACGTCGCCTTGGCCATGCGGCGGCCGGAGTCGGAGACGACGACCTCGCCCTCGGCCTCGCGCTTCTCCTTGCACTTCACGCAGTAGAACTCGCCTGCATAGGTCTCCGCCATCGGGTTCCCTCCCTCGGTCTCGAGCACCGGACCGGGGGACGGTTCCGGCGGCCGGCCGCGATCCCGACGGGTGCGCCCGAGCGTCGTCCACAGTAGCGGCGGACGACCCCCGCGACCCCGTGATCATGCGGAACACGCCGCGCGCGAGCGGGTGAAGAGCGGGACTGGCACGCCCCGGGGGGCTAGCGTGCAGGTGTGCAGCCCACGGACGACCTGTCACAGGTCGAGGTCCGCCGTTCGCGCCGCCGTGCGCGCACGGTGACGGCGTGGCGCGAGGGCGACCGGACGATCGTCGCGATCCCCGCCCGGTTCACGCGCGCGCAGGAGCAGGAGTGGGTCCGTCGGATGCTGACGCGCCTCGCCGCGCAGGAGCGCCGCCGTCGTCCCTCGGACGAGGAGCTCGCGGCGCGCGCCGCCGACCTGTCGGCGCGCTACCTCGGCGGGCGAGCCCGTCCGACGAGCGTCGCGTGGTCGAGCAACCAGGGCCGCCGGTGGGGGTCGTGCACGCCGAGCGACGGCACGATCCGGCTCTCCGACCGGCTGCGCGGCATGCCGCGATGGGTCGTCGACTACGTGCTGCTGCACGAGCTCGCACATCTGCTGCACGCGGGGCACGGCCCCGACTTCTGGGCCGAGCTCGACGCGTACCCGCGCACGCAGCGCGCGCGAGGCTTCCTCGAGGGCGTCGCGTATGCGAGCGACCGGGTCGGGGCCGGCGGGCCCACCGACGTCGACGGCGACGCGTCCGGCGAGGTCGACGAGGTCGACGACGACGCGGCCGCCCTGGAGGCGACCGACGTGGCCGTCGCGCTCGAGGGCGCGGACGACGACGGCGAGGTCGAGCCCGGCGACGGTGTCGTGGCGCTCGACGGGGCCGGTGCGCGCGGGCGGGTGCGACCCGCGGCACGCGCCCGCGGCTGACGACCCACGCACCCGGTCTGCGCTGCCGGCCGCCGCGCGTGCGGGCGCGTCAGCGGGCGGGCGGCTCGTCGTGGCCGGACGGGTCCTCGTGGCCGGACGGGTCCTCGTGGCCGGACGGGTCGGTCGCGTCGGGGCTGTCGGCGGTCGGGGCGTCGCCGAGGATCTGGGCGAGCGCGCGGTCGACCTCGGCGGTCTCGTCCACCGCGGCGGCGCGCCGGGCGGCGTAGCCGGCGGGGTCGTCGAGGTCCTGCGTCGTCGGCAGGAGGTCGGGGTGGTCCCAGACGGCGTCGCGCGCGGACGGCCCGCCGTCGCGCGTGATCTGCGCCCACAGCGCGGCGGCGTCGCGCAGCCGGCGGGGTCGCAGCTCGAGGCCGACGAGGTTCGCGAACGTCTGCTCGGCGGGGCCGCCCGCGGCGCGGCGGCGGCGGACCATCTCGCGCAGCGGCACGGTGTGCGGGAGGTGCGCGATCGCGGCGGCGGCGGTGACCTCGTCGACCCACCCCTCGACAAGGGCCAGCGCCGTCTCGAGCCGCTCGAGGGCGGCGCGCTGCTCGGGCGTCGTGTGCGGTGCGAACACCCCGCCCGACAGCGCCTCCTGGAGGGCGGCCGCGTCGGTCGGGTCGATCGCGCTCACGGCCTCCTCGAGCTGGTCGACGTCGATCGTGATGCCGCGCGCGTACGCCTCGACCGTGGCGAGCAGGTGCGCGCGCAGCCACGGGACGTGCGTGAACAGCCGGGTCGCGGCGGCCTCGCGGAGCGCGAGGAACAGGCGCACCTCGTCGAGCGGCGCGTCCAGGCCCTCGGCGAACGCGTCGACGTTGGCAGGGACGAGCGCGGGTGCGGGGGTGTCGAGCAGCGGGAGGCCGATGTCCGTCGTGCCGAACACCTCACGGGCGAGCGTCCCGGCGCCCTGGCCGACCTGCATGCCGAAGACGGCGGAGCCGAGCTGGCGCAGCAGGTGGGACGGGTCGAGCCCGCCCGGCAGGGCGCCCGCGGCCTCCTCGGGAAGGCTCGCGCCCAGAGCGTCGACGAGCGCCCCGGACAGCGACGCGGCGACGGGCTCGGTGAGGGTGCGCCACGTGGGCAGGGTCGCCTCGACCCACTCGGCGCGGCTCCACGCGTGCGGCGTGCCGGACGACGGCGGGAGGTCGGTCACGGCGTCGAGCCACAGCTCCGCGACCGAGAGGGCGTCGAGCACGTCGCGCGCCCGCCCGGGCGACAGGGCGGGGTCCCCGCCGACGGACGCCTGCTGACGCGCGAGGTCGTGCGCCATCCGCCAGTTCACCGGGTCGTCGCCGGCCGCGGCCAGCAGGCGCTGCACCTGCGCGACCGCCTGCTCGACGAGGCGCGGGTCGTCCGGGAGGCCGGACGCGCCCGCGAGCTGCGCGGGGTCGAACCCGCGCTCGCGCATCTCGCGGATCGCCGCGTCGGCACCGTCTCCGAGCATGGCGCGGAGCATCTGCTCCCACGCGGGCGTCTGCGGCCCGTCGGGCCCGGGCACGGCGGGGTTGTCGGGGCTCACGGGGACCTCCTGCGACGATGGGGCCGGCGGGGACCACGGTAACCACGCAGGACAGGAACGAGGGACGGGTGGACGGGCAGGTTCGCTCAGGGCGCACGGACGCGTCGGGGACGGGTCCGGCACGCCCGCAACGGCGCGCCGCGTCGACCGTGCGCACGCCGCGCCGGCCACCGGAGGCGACCCCCGAGGTACCGCGGGCGGGCGGGGAGGAGCCCGGCGACCGTGTCGTGGTCGTCGGCTCGGGACCCGTCGCGGCGGCCCTGCGGGGCGCGTGGGACGGGACGCGGTCGGTCGAGGTGCTGCCCGAGCGCGAGCCGCAGTCGGCGCTCGTCGGCGCCGACGTCGTCGTCCTGGTGGCGCACGCGGCCGACCTCGCGCAGCACGCCGGCGTCGCGCCCCGTGACCGGCAGGCCGCGGCCGTCGCGGGCGCGCAGCACACCCTCGCGGCCGCGCGCGCGGTCGGGGTGCGGCACGTCGTCGTGGTGAGCTCCGCCGTCGTGCACGGCGCGTGGCCGGACCGCCCGGTCGTGCACGACGACGACCCGCTGCCGCGTGGCGCCGACGCCGCGCGCGACGGGCTCGTCGGGGACCTGGCGGCGGTCGAGGCCGTCGTGGCGCGCGCGTCGCGCCGCCGCACGCCCCTGCTCACGGTGCTGCGGCCCGCCGCGATCGTCGGGCCGGGCGTGGACACGTTCGTCACGCGGCACTTCGAGGCGCCGCGGCTGCTCACGGTCCGCGGCGCGGTGCGGCCGTGGCAGTTCGTGCACGTCGACGACGTCGCCGCCGCGGCGCGGTTCGCGGTCGACCACCGGCTGACCGGCGCGCTCACGGTCGGCGCGCCCGACGTCCTGACGCCGTCGCAGGTCGAGGCCGCGGCAGGCATGCGGCGTGTCGAGCTCGCACCCGCGACCGCGTTCGGCACGGCCGAGCGGCTGCACCGCGTCGGCGTGCTGCCGTCGCCCGCGTCCGAGCTCGCGTTCGTCGTCTACCCGTGGACGGTCGGCGCGGACCGGCTCACCGCGGCCGGGTGGTCCGCGCGCTGGTCGAGCCGGGAGTGCCTCGACGTGCTGCTCGAGGGCGTGCAGGGGCGCGTGGCGGTCGCGGGCCGGCGCATGGGCTCACGTGACGCGGCGGCACTCGGCGCGGCTGGTGCGGCGGTCGCACTCATCGGCACGGCCGCGGTCTGGCGGCAGGCGCGGGCCCGCCGTCGTGGCTGAGGCGCCACGGTCGGGCGTCGTCGTCGGCACACAGCGCGGTAGGGGATGATCGGCTCCGTGCTCGACGCCACCGACCCGCCGCTCGACGACGACGAGCAGCCCGCCCCGCGGCCGCTGTCGCCGCGCGCCGTGACGCTCACGACGTCGCTCCTGGCCGGCGCGACGCTGCTCGCGGTGCTCGTCGTGCTGCCGACGCCCTACGCCGTCAACAGCCCCGGCCCGACGCGCGACGTGCTCGGCGAGCACGACGGCACGCCGATGATCGACATCTCCGGGGCCGAGACCCACGACTCCACGGGTGAGCTGCGGCTCACGACCGTGTCGAGCACCGGTGGCCCGGGCTACCCGTCGAGCATCCTGGGCGTCCTGGGTGGGTGGTTCTCGGCGTCGTCCGTCGTGCTGCCCGTCGAGCAGGTCTACCCGCCGGACGTGTCGCAGGAGCAGATCGACGAGTCCAACCAGGCGGAGATGGTGTCCTCGCAGGAGGACGCGACCGTCGCCGCGCTCACCGAGCTCGGGTACGAGGTGCCTGCCACGCTGCTCGTCGCCGGGACGGTCGAGGGCACGGACGCCGAGGGCAAGCTCGAGGAGAACGACGTGCTCGTCGGGTTCGACGGCGAGCCGCTGCCCGACTACCAGTCGCTCGTCGACGACCTCGAGGACGTGCAGCCGGGCGACACCGTGACGCTCACGGTGCAGCGGCACGGGCAGGAGGTCGACGTCGACGTCGTCACGAGCGAGCGCGAGGGCGGCGGCGCGCAGATCGGCGTCCTCATCGACCCGACGTTCGACATGCCCGTCGACGTGACGATCAGCATCGACGACATCGGCGGCCCGAGCGCCGGGACGATGTTCGCGCTCGGGATCATCGACAAGCTCACCCCCGAGGACGAGGCCGACGGCGAGGTGATCGCGGGCACGGGGACGATGGACGTCACCGGCGAGGTCGGACCGATCGGCGGCATCCGGCAGAAGCTCGCGGGTGCCCGCCGCGACGGCGCCGACTGGTTCCTCGCCCCCGCGGGCAACTGCGACGAGGTCGTCGGGCACGTGCCGGACGGGCTGCGCGTCGTCCGGGTCGCGACGCTGCACGACGCGCGCGTCGCGATGGAGGCGATCGGCTCCGGCGAGGCCGACGACCTGCCGACGTGCACGCAGGACGCGACCACGCCCGGACCCGCCTCCGGCTGACCGATCGCGGCCGGGCGGGCGCGGCGCGGCGTCAGTCGAGCGTCGAGCGCAGCGCCGACACGAGCCCGGGCACGAGGTCCGGCCCCTGACCGACCTGGTCGTCCGCGTCGTGCTCGCGCGTGCGCACCGCGCACCAGGACGGGCCGTCGCGCAGCACACCGACGGCGAGCCGCACGTCGGCGCGGTCGGGGTGCGCGAGCAGGTAGGCGAGCGCGGCGTCCGGGTCCTGCGGCATGTCCGCCTCGGCGGCGGGCGGCAGGACGACGCGCTCGACGGTCACCGCGACGCCGTCGACGGCGTCGGGCCACGACAGCCCGGCCAGCAGCGTCTCCAGGTCGGGCGCCGACGGCAGACCCTCCTGCTCGACGGACGTGAGGTGCCACGGGTCGGCGGCAGCCGCGTCGAGCACGTCGTGCGCGAGCTGGTCGGCGAGCCCGGGCTCGGTCGCGAGCGCCGCCTGCGTCCTGACCAGGGCGAACACCCGCACGGGAGCGTCCCACCCCGCGGCGGCGACGTGGTGCTCGACCTCGCGGACGGCGTCGGCGAGCGCACGCTCGCCCGGGTGCGGAGGGGTGGGGGGCTGTGTCACCGGACCATGGTCGCACCCGTGTGGGAACCTGGGCCTCGAGCAGCACGTTCACACGGGCGAGCGGTCCGCGCGTGCGCGTGCCGCCCGGCCGCGGTCCGCCGTGGTCAGCCGTGCCCCACGACGACGAGGACGCTCCGTGACCTTCGCCAGCCCACCCCGCCCACGACCTGCCGGTCGGCGCCGACGCGGGGCGCTCGCCCCGACGCTCGTCGTCCTCGGCGTGCTCGTCGTCCTCGTCCTGGTGCTCGCCCAGGTCTGGACCGAGGTGCTGTGGTTCGACCAGCTCGGCTACCTGCAGGTGATCGGCACCGAGTGGGGCACCCGCGCGGTGCTGTTCGTCCTCGGGTTCGGGCTGATGGCGGGCGCCGTCGCGGCGAGCCTGAGCTTCGGCTACCGCTCGCGCCCGGTGTACGCGCCGTCGACGCCCGAGCAGGCGAACCTCGACCAGTACCGCGAGGCCATCGAGCCGCTGCGCCGGCTCGTGATGATCGTCGGGCCGGCCGTGCTCGGCCTGTTCGCCGGCGCGGCCGCGTCGCAGCAGTGGTCGACGGTCCAGCTGTGGATGCACGGCCAGACGGTCGGTGAGGAGGACCCGCAGTACGGGATCGACCTCGGGTTCTACCTGTTCACGCTGCCGGGCATCCGGTTCGTCGTGTCGTTCCTCATGGCCGTGACGATCCTGGCCGGCATCGCGGGCCTCGCGACGCAGTACCTGTACGGCGGGCTGCGCGTCGGCGGCGGGCGGGGGAGCGGTCCGCGGACGACGCGCGCCGCGCGCGTGCACCTGTCGGTCATCGGCGCGGTGCTCATGCTCCTCATCGCCGCGAACTACTGGCTCGACCGGTACTCGATCCTCACGAAGGCGGGGGAGAAGTTCCACGGTGCGGCGTTCACCGACGTGCACGCCGTCATCCCGTCGAAGGCGATCCTCGCGGGCATCGCGGTCTTCGTCGCGATCATGTTCGTCGTCACCGCGGTCCGCGGGAACTGGCGTCTGCCGGCCATCGGCGTGGGCCTCATGGTGATCGCCGCGATCGCGGTCGGCGGCATCTACCCGGCGGTCGTCCAGCGCTTCCAGGTGCAGCCCAACCAGCAGGACCGTGAGGCGCCGTACATCCAGCGCAACATCGACGCGACGCTCGCGGCGTACGGGCTCGAGGACGTGCAGACGGCGGAGTACGACGCGAACGTGACCGCCGAGGCCGGCGCGCTGCGGTCCGACGCCGAGACGACCGCGTCGATCCGCCTGCTCGACCCGCAGGTCGTGAGCCCGTCGTTCAAGCAGCTCCAGCAGATCCGCGGCTTCTACCACTTCCCGGACTCGCTCTCGGTCGACCGCTACGAGGTCGACGGCGAGAGCCGCGACACCGTCATCGCGGTGCGCGAGCTCGACCTCGAGGGTCTCGACTCCGCGCAGCGCAACTGGACCAACGACACGACCGTGTACACGCACGGGTTCGGCGTCGTCGCCGCCTACGGCAACACCACCGCCGGTCGCGGGGCCCCCGACTTCTGGGAGGGGGGCATCCCCTCGCAGGGGCAGATGGGCGAGTACGAGCCGCGCATCTACTTCAGCCCGCAGGCGCCCGCGTACTCGATCGTCGGCGCGCCGAGCGGCAACGGGTGGGAGTTCGACTACCCGTCGGACGACGCGCAGGGCCAGCAGCTCACGCGCTTCCCCACGCAGGACGTCTCGGCCGGGCCGAGCATCGGCAACCCCTGGAACAAGCTGCTGTACGCGCTGAAGTTCGGCGACGAGCAGCTCGTCTTCTCCAACCGCGTGACCGACGTGTCGCAGATCCTGTACGACCGCAACCCGCGCGACCGCGTCGCGAAGGTCGCGCCGTACCTGACGCTCGACGGGCGCGTGTACCCGGCGGTCGTCGAGGGTCGCGTGAAGTGGATCATCGACGGCTACACGACGAGCGACCAGTACCCGTACTCCGCCGGGCGGTCGCTCGAGAGCGCGACGCGTGACGCGCTCACCGAGACGACGGAGACCATCCAGGCGCTCCAGCCGAAGACCGTGAACTACATCCGCAACTCGGTGAAGGCGACGGTCGACGCGTACGACGGGTCGGTCGACCTGTACGCGTGGGACCCGTCCGACCCGGTCCTCGAGGCGTGGTCCGAGGTCTTCCCGACCTCGCTCAAGCCGCTGTCGGAGATCAGCGGCCCGCTCATGAGCCACCTGCGCTACCCCGAGGACCTGTTCAAGGTGCAGCGCGCCCTGCTCACGCGGTACCACGTCGAGGACGCCAACCAGTTCTTCTCCGGCAACGACTTCTGGGCGAACCCGCTCGACCCGACGCACCCGAACGTCAACGTGCCGCAGCCGCCGTACTACCTGACGCTGCGCATGCCCGACCAGGACGAGGCGCGGTTCTCGCTCATGTCGACGTTCATCCCGGGCGGTTCGGGAGCGCGCGAGGTGCTCACCGGGTACCTCGCGGTCGACGCCGAGGCGGGGTCGGAGGCGGGCAAGCCGTCCCCCGACTACGGCAAGCTCCGGCTGCTCGAGCTGCCACGCGACTCGACCGTGCCCGGACCCGGCCAGGTGAACAACAACTTCAACGCCGACCCCACGGTGTCGAACGAGCTGAACATCCTGGCGCGCGGCGACTCGCAGGTGGTCCGTGGCAACCTGCTGACGCTGCCCGTCGGCGGCGGTCTGCTCTACGTGCAGCCCGTCTACGTGCAGGCCGCGTCGGGCACCGCGTTCCCGCTGCTCCAGCGCGTGCTCGTGGCCTGGGGTGACTCGATCGGCTTCGCGAGCACGCTCGACGGCGCGCTCGACCAGGTCTTCGGCGGCGACTCAGGCGCCGAGGCGGGCGACGCGGGGACGAACCCGGACGACGGCACGACACCACCGGCCGAGGAGCCGGGTGAGCAGCCGACGGACACACCGACGGAGGACCCGACGGACGGCGTCCCGCCGGACGCGGCGGCCGCGCGGGCGTCGCTCGACCTCGCGCTGCAGCAGGCGCGCCAGGCGCTGGAGGACAGCCAGGCGGCGCTCCAGACCAGCGACTTCGCGGCGTACGGCGAGGCGCAGGAGCGGCTGTCGCGGGCCGTGCAGGACGCGATCAAGGCCGAGGCCGACCTCGAGGCCGCCGGCGGCTGACCGTCGTGGTGACCGCCGGCCGGGCCGGGCGTCGTGGGGCTTCCCGCGGTGCCTGGCCCGGTTTGTGAGCGGCCTCACCTGCGACGATTTGGTGTCACCCGTGGGGTGTCGTAAGGTAGTCGAGCCGACGCGGGGTGGAGCAGCTCGGTAGCTCGCTGGGCTCATAACCCAGAGGTCGCAGGTTCAAATCCTGCCCCCGCTACAAGAAGACGAAGGCCCGGACCACACGGTCCGGGCCTTCGTCGTCCCACCGGTGGTCCCGGGTGGCCGTGCGGCAGTCCGCGGTCGGGGGTCCCGTCACGAAGGAGTGGTCATGTCGCGTGTCCTCGTCACCGGGTCGTCCGACGGGATCGGCCGGGAGACCGCCCGCCAGCTGCTCGACGCCGGCCACGAGGTCGTCGGGCACGCGCGCGACGAGGCGCGGGCGGAGCAGCTGCGTGCGGGGCTGCCGGGGCTGAGCGACGTCGTCATCGGTGACCTCGCGTCGCTCGAGCAGACGCGTGCGCTGGCCGCCGCGATCGCCGACGCCGGCCCGTTCGACGCCGTCGTCCACAACGCCGGCATCGGTGGCGGGGCTCCGGAGCGGGTCGAGACCGCCGACGGGATCGAGCGCATCCTGCAGGTCAACACCGTCGCCCCGTACGTCCTGACGGCGCTCGCGCCGCGTCCGGCACGTCTGGTGTACCTGACGTCCGGGCTCGAGGCGCAGGGGCGGGTCGCGTTCGACGACCTCCAGTGGTCGAGGCGCCCGTGGGACGGCATGCAGGCCTACTCCGACTCGAAGCTGTACGACGTGGTGCTCGCCTTCGCCGTCGCGCGGCTGTGGCCGGAGGTCCTGTCGACGGCGGTCGACCCCGGCTGGATCAAGACCAAGCTCGGCGGTCCGGACGCGTGGGACGAGGTCGCCGACGGCGCCGCGACGCAGGTGTGGCTCGCGACGTCGGACGACGCGGCGGCCCGCGTCAGCGGCGTCTACCTCAAGCGGTTCGAGCAGCTCGACGCGAACCCGGCGGCCTCCGACGTCGAGGTACAGGACACGCTGCTCGCGGCCCTGGCCGACCTCACGGGTGTCGCCCTGCCGCGCTGACGTCGGTCACGGGCCGGTTCGAGGGGTCCCGCCTCGGGAGGTGCGTCGCCCCGGCCGCGTCCTGGCGCACGGAGGTCGTGCCGACCTGCTCCCGAAAGGTTTAGAGCATGGCTCTGCGGGGCGGTGCGACTGCATGGTGAGCCACGACAACGACGACGCGGCACCGCGAGCGCTTCTTCACCGGTGAAGGGGCCGACGAGCGGGCGTACCGGAGCCGCTCGTCGCCAGCCCCACCCGCCGTGCGCGGGTACCCACGGAGAGGCGCCACATGACAGGGACCCAGCGCCGCGGGAGGACAGCTCTCGCGGCCGCGACGCTGGCCGTCGCCACGACCGTCGTCGGCCTCACGGCCGCACTTCCCGCCCAGGCGGCGGCGAGCACGCTCGGTGCGGCGGCGCAGCAGAGCGGCCGGTACTTCGGGACCGCGATCGCGGCGGGCCGGCTGAACGACAGCACCTATCAGACGATCGCGAACCGTGAGTTCGACATGATCACGGCCGAGAACGAGATGAAGATGGACGCCACGGAGCCCAACCGTGGCCAGTTCAGCTACGCCAGCGGTGACCGGATCCTGAACTGGGCGCAGAGCAACGGCAAGCGGGTGCGCGGGCACGCGCTGGCGTGGCACTCCCAGCAGCCGGGCTGGATGCAGAACCTGTCCGGCACGGACCTGCGCAACGCGATGCTCAACCACGTCACCCAGGTCGCGACGCACTACAAGGGCAAGATCTACGCCTGGGACGTGGTCAACGAGGCCTACGCCGACGGGTCCTCGGGGGCGCGTCGGGACTCGAACCTGCAGCGCACCGGCAACGACTGGATCGAGGCCGCGTTCCGCGCCGCCCGCGCCGCGGACCCCGCCGCGAAGCTCTGCTACAACGACTACAACACCGACGACTGGTCGCACGCCAAGACCCAGGGCGTCTACACCATGGTGCGTGACTTCAAGTCGCGGGGTGTGCCGATCGACTGCGTCGGGTTCCAGTCGCACTTCAACGCCCAGAGCCCGGTGCCGTCGAACTACGAGACCACGCTGCGCAGCTTCGCCGCCCTCGGGGTCGACGTGCAGATCACCGAGCTCGACATCGAGGGCTCCGGCTCCTCGCAGGCGCAGGCCTACCAGCGGGTCGTGCAGGCCTGCCTCAACGTCGCCCGGTGCACCGGCATCACCGTGTGGGGCGTGCGCGACACCGACTCCTGGCGCTCGTACGGCACCCCGCTGCTGTTCGACGGATCCGGCAACAAGAAGGCCGCCTACACCTCCGTGCTCGACACGCTGAACCGGGCGACGCCCAGCCCGACGCCGACGACGCCGGACCCGACGCCGACGACGCCGAACCCGACACCGACGACGCCGAACCCGACACCGACCACGCCGCAGCCCACGGGGGCGTGCACGGTCGCGTACTCCGCGCCGTCGCAGTGGCAGGTCGGCTTCACGGCCAACGTCCGGATCACCAACAACGGCGCACCGATCAACGGCTGGACGCTCACGTGGACGTGGCCCGGGAACCAGACGATCACCCAGGCGTGGAGCACGACGCCCACGCAGAACGGTGCTCAGGTCACTGCGCGGAACGTCGACTACAACCGCACGATCCCGACCGGCGGCACCGTCGAGTTCGGGTTCAACGGCGCGTACAGCGGCAGCAACCCGGCGCCCACGAGCTTCTCGCTCAACGGCACCCCCTGCACCACGCGCTGACGTGACGATGCCGGTCGTGCGGCGGCACGTACGGCACGGCGCGCAGCAGCGCCCGCCCCTCCGGGTTGAGGGCCTTGTACTGGTCGGCCTCGAACGGCGCGCCCGTCACGAGGTCGCGGCCGTACGTCTCGGCGTACCCGGGC
>NZ_JAPESW010000043.1 GCF_028527925.1 Cellulomonas fimi | reverse complement strand
CGGCATGGTCGTCGACAAGTTCGGCACGACGTGGCTCGTCAACATCGCCGGGTCGGGTGCGGGGGCCGACGCCTGACGCGTCCCTCCGCCGGCGTCCGTCGACGCCCGTCGCCCTCCTGCTCCTCGCGCTGTCCGGCTGCGCGCTCCTCGGCCCCGACGAGGCCCCCCGCGAGTCCCCCGGTGGCGAGATCACGGCGTCGGCCGACGCCGACGTCTTCTCCGTCCAGGTCGGTGACTGCCTCAACATGAACGGGATCGAGGAGGACACCGCGATGGAGTCCCTGCCCGTCGTCCCGTGCGCCGACCCGCACGACGGCGAGATCTACGCCCAGACCGAGCTCCCCGAGGGCGACTTCCCCGGCGACGACGCGCTCATGACGCAGGGCGAGGAGTTCTGCAGCGCCGAGTTCGAGGCGTTCGTCGGCATCCCCTACGACGACTCCGCGCTGTACCTGTGGCCGCTGACCCCCTCGCAGGGCGGCTGGGAGACGGTCGACGACCGCGTCATCCAGTGCGTCCTCGACACCGACGGCGAGCTCGTCACCGGCACCCTCAAGGGCGCCGCGCGCTGATCCCGGACGCCGCGCGGGTCCCGCCGCCCGCGCGGCGTCGCCGGTCCGCGCGTAGCGTCGGACGCTCCCGGGGAGCCGGACGCCCCGCGGAGGGAGCGTCATGACGAACCGCCTGACCGCCAGCACCAGCCCGTACCTGCGCCAGCACGCCGACAACCCGGTCGACTGGTGGGAGTGGGGCGACGGCGCCTTCGCGGAGGCCCGCCGACGCGACGTCCCGCTGCTCGTGTCCGTCGGGTACGCCGCGTGCCACTGGTGCCACGTGATGGCGCACGAGTCGTTCGAGGACGACGCGACGGCCGCCTTCATGAACGCGCACTTCGTCAACGTCAAGGTCGACCGCGAGGAACGGCCGGACGTCGACGCGGTCTACATGGCCGCGACCCAGGCACTCACGGGCCAGGGCGGCTGGCCGATGACGGTCTTCACGACGCCCGAGGGCACGCCCTTCTTCTGCGGCACCTACTTCCCGCCGCGGCCGGTGCACGGCGTCCCGTCGTTCCCCGAGGTGCTCGCGGGCATCGCCGCCGCCTGGCAGACGCGGCGCGCGGAGGTCGACGCGAGCGCCGCGACGATCCGCGACGCCTTCGCCGCCCCGCGCTCCGGCCCCGCCCCGGCCGCCGACCCCGCGGCGCCGCACGTGAACGGAGAGCCGCGCGCGACCGTCGACCACGGCGCCCCGCTCGTCGCCGCGCCGGCGGCGGTCGTCGACGACTCACTCCTGGACCGCGCGCTCGACCGGCTGCTCGTCTCGCAGGACCGCGCGCACGGCGGGTTCGGGGGCGCCCCGAAGTTCCCGCCGTCGACGGTCCTGGAGTGGCTGCTGCGCAGGCACGCCCGCACGGGCGACGCGCGCGCGCTCGAGGCGGCGGAGCACACGCTCGACGCGATGGCCCGCGGCGGGATCCACGACCAGCTCGGCGGCGGGTTCGCGCGGTACGCGGTCGACGCGACGTGGACCGTCCCGCACTTCGAGAAGATGCTCTACGACAACGCGCTGCTCCTGCGGGCCTACGCCCACTGGTGGCGCAGCACGGGCTCCCCGCTCGCGCACCGCGTCGTCACCGGCACCGCCGACTGGCTGCTCCGCGACCTGCGCACCGCCGAGGGCGGGTTCGCGTCGTCGCTCGACGCCGACACCGACGGCACCGAGGGCGCGACGTACGTCTGGACCCCCGCCGAGCTGCGCGAGGTGCTCGGTGACGAGGACGGGGCCTGGGCCGCGGCGCTCCTCGACGTCACGGACACGGGCACGTTCGAGCACGGCACGTCCGTCCCGACGCTGCACGCCGACCCCGATGACGAGGACCGCGCCGCCGCGGTCCTCGCGCGGCTGCTCGCGCACCGGGCGACACGAGCGCAGCCCGGCCGCGACGACAAGGTCGTGTCCGCCTGGAACGGACTCGCGATCGCCGCGCTCGCCGAGGCGGGTGCGCTCCTCGACCGTCCCGACTGGGTCGACGCCGCGGTCGCCGCCGCGACGCTCCTGGTCGAGCTCCACGTCCGCCCTGACGGGCCGTCGTCGCTCCGGCTGGTCCGCGCGTCGCGCGACGGCGTCGCTGGCACGGCGGCGGGCGTGCTCGAGGACTACGCCGACGTCGCCGAGGGCCTGCTCGCGCTCGCGGCCGTGACCGGCGACGCCCGCTGGGTGCGGGACGCGGGCGGGCTGCTGGCGACCGTGCTCGACCGCTTCCCCGACGGCGACGGCGGCTTCTACGACACCGCGGACGACGAGACGGACCCGGTGCTGGCCCGTCTGCGACGCCCGCACGACCCCGCGGACGGGCCCACGCCGTCGGGTCAGGCCGCGGCCGCGGGTGCGCTGCTCACCTACGCGGCGCTCACGGGCTCGACGCGTCACCGGGAGGCCGCGGAGCGCGCGCTCGCCGAGCCGCTGCGCATCGCCGTCCAGCACCCGCGCGCGGCGGGGTGGGCGCTCGCGGTCGCGGAGGCGGTGCTCGACGGGCCGCGCGAGGTCGCGGTCGTCGGCCCGTCCGACGACGAGGCGACGCGCACCCTCCACCGCGTCGCGCTGCGCTCACCGGCACCGGGACTCGTCGTCGCGGTGGGTCCGCCCGGCGCGCCGGCCGTCGGCGGCGACGCGAGCACAGGCTCACGCGGTGCGGGTGCACCGGACGCCCCCGTCGTCCCGCTGCTGCGCGACCGCCCGCTCGTCGGCGGCCGTCCCGCCGCGTACGTCTGCCGCGGCTTCGTGTGCGACCGGCCGACGACGTCGCCCGACGACCTGGCCGCGGCGCTGGGCACCCGCTGAGCCCGCGCACGTCACTGCCGCCGCAGCACCTCCGCGCAAGCAGGACCGAGCCACGCCGACACCGGTGCTGAAGGGTTTCGGACGGTCGCGCCCAGCGGACGCCCAGGAAAGTCGCGTACCGTGCCGGGGTCCGCCGCCTGACCCCGGGCGGGACCCGATACGACGGAGGACCCTCGTGCGCCGCACGACCACCGCTCGCGCCGTCGTCGCCACGGCGACCGCGCTCGTCCTGTCCCTCTCGCTGGCCGCGTGCAGCGGCGACGGCGGTTCCGACGACTCGCCGTCGGCCGACGCGTCCGCCTCCGCGAACGCCGCGGTCGCCGCCGACAAGGCCGCGCTCGCCAAGGTGAAGATCGAGGGCGAGGCCGGCAAGGAGCCGACCGTCACGCTCCCGAGCACGCCGTTCAACGTGACGACCTTCGTGGCGCACCTCGTCGAGGACGGCACGGGTGACGAGCTGACGGACGGGCAGATCATGTCCGTCCAGATGCTCATGCTCAACGGCACCGACGGCTCGAAGATGGGCTCGACGTACGACACCGAGACCCCGCAGCGCATCAAGGTCGGCCAGACCAGCATCGCCGAGCTCGACACCGAGCTGAAGGGCGCGCACGTCGGCGCGCGCGTGCTCGTCGCGCTGTCGTCGGGCGAGAACAACACGCAGGTGTACGCGATGGAGGTCGTCGACGCGGTCGACGGCGCCGACCCCGCGAGCCTGCCGACGCGCGCGGAGGGCGAGGCCGTGGCCCCGGCCGCGGGCCTGCCCGCCGTGACGCTGGGCGAGGACGGCGCGCCGTCGATCGCGCCGGTCGGCGGCGACGCCCCGACGACGCTCGTCACGCAGCCGCTCATCACGGGCACCGGCAAGACGGTCGAGGAGAACGACTTCGTCACCGTCAAGTACACCGGCTGGCTGTGGGACGGCACGCAGTTCGACTCCGCGTGGGAGAAGGGCGAGCCCTTCGAGTTCCAGGTCGGCGCAGGCGCGGTCATCCAGGGCTGGGACACGGGCGTGCAGGGGCAGACGGTCGGCAGCCAGGTCCTGCTCGTCGTCCCGCCGGACCAGGGCTACGGCGACCAGGCGCAGGGCTCGATCCCGGCGGGCTCGACGCTCGTCTTCGTGGTCGACATCCTCGACGCGCGCTGACGCACGACGCTCCCGGCGGCCCGGGACGCCCCTGTTCGCGAGGGTGCGTCCCGGGCCGTCGCCGTCTGCCCCGGAGCCGCTGCCGGACCCGCGTCGGCAGCGGGCACGCGACCGCTGCGGACGCCAGGGCCTCTCGTCCTGCCGCGGCCGGGCGGGTCTGGCTAGTGTGGTCGCACGTGCCCCCGGGGAACCGCCGGGAGGCGGCCGGGAGACGACGATGGACCAGGCAACGACGCCGAGGATCCGCACGGTGGCCCTGCTGGGCGCCGCCGGCGCGGGCAAGACGACGCTCGTCGAGGAGCTGCTCCACCAGGCCGGGGTGCTGACCCGGCCGGGTCGCGTGGAGGACGGCTCGACGGTGAGCGACCACGAGCCGGAGGAGGTCGCCCGCGGCATCTCGCTCGGGCTGGGCGTGGCGCCGTTCCGATGGCGTGCCCCCGACGGCGACTACGACGTGACGCTGCTCGACACCCCCGGGTCGCCGGACTTCGTCGGTGCGTGCGACGCCGCGGTGTCGGCCGCGGACCTCGCGCTCGTCGTGGTCAGCGCGGTCGACGGCGTGCAGGCGGGCACGCACGCGGCGTGGCGCACCGCGGCCGAGGCAGGGCTGCCCGTGATCGTCGTCGTCACCAAGGAGGACAAGGCGCGCGCGGACTTCCGGCACGTCCTGGCCGACCTGCGCGCGGCGTTCGGCGACGGGTTCGTGCCGCTCGAGCTCCCGCTCGGCGAGGAGTCGGCGTTCACGGGCGTGGCCGACGTGCTCACCGAGGAGGGCCTCGCGTACGACGCCGAGGGGCACCACCACACCGAGCCGCTGCCGGCCGACGTCGTGGACGAGGAGCACCGCCTGCACGACGAGGTGACCGAGGAGATCGTCGCGCACGACGACGAGCAGCTGGAGCGCTACCTGTCGGGCGACGTACCGAGCGCCGCCGAGCTGGAGCGGACGCTCGCGCACGAGGTCAGGGACCGGGAGGCTTTCCCGGTCCTCGTCGTCTCCGGGGTCACCGGGGTCGGCGTCGACCGGCTCGCGGACCTGCTGTGCGAGCTCGCGCCGTCGCCCGCGGACCGCACGGCCCGTGTGCTCGCCGGCGAGACGGTCGTCGAGGTCGCCGCCGACCCGGACGGGCCCGTGCTGGTGCACGCGTTCCGCACGCTCGCCGACCCGTTCGTCGGGCAGGTGACCCTCCTGCGCGTGCTGTCCGGCACGCTGCGCCCCGGCGACAAGCTCGTCAACACGACGACCCGCACCGAGGAGCGCATCCCCGGGCTCTTCCGGCTGCGCGGCAAGGACCACGTGCCGGTCGACGCGGTCCCGGCCGGGCACGTCGCGGCCGTCGCGAAGCTCACGGGCACCCCGTCGGGATCGCTGCTCGCCGACCGGACCGGCCCCGGCGCGTCGATGACGGCCGTCCCGCCGCGCACCCGTCCGCCCGTGTACGCCCTTGCGCTCGAGCCCGTCACGCAGTCCGACGACGACCGCCTCTCCGCGGCCCTGACCCGGCTCGTCGCCGAGGACACCACGCTCACCGTCGACCGCAGCACCGACCGGACGATCCTGCGCGGCCTCGGCGACACGCACCTCGCGGTCGCGCTCGAGCGCCTCGCGCGCGTCTTCGGCGTGCACGTCCGGACGTCGCCCGTGCCGGTCGGCTACCGGGAGACCATCCGCAAGCCCGTCGAGGCCGAGGGCAAGGTCAAGAAGCAGTCGGGCGGGCACGGGCAGTACGCCGTCGTGCAGCTGCGCGTCTCGCCCGCGCCGCACGGGTCGGGCTTCGAGTTCGTCGACAAGGTCGTCGGCGGTGCCATCCCGCGCGGCTACCTGCCCGCGGTGCAGAAGGGCGTCGTCGAGGCGATGGAGCACGGCGGCCCGCACGGGTACCCCGTCGTCGACCTGCGCGTCGAGGTGTACGACGGCAAGGCGCACTCGGTCGACTCGTCCGACATGGCGTTCCGCACCGCGGCCGCGACGGGCGTCCGCGAGGCGCTCGCCGCTGCCGGGACCGTCGTGCTCGAGCCGATCTGCCACGTCTCGGTCGTCGTCCCGACGGCCGCGCAGGGCGACGTCATGAGCGACCTGTCGTCGCGGCGCGGCCGCATCACCGCGACGACGTCGCTCGACGACGGCACCGTCCGGATCGAGGCGTCCGTGCCGGAGGCCGAGCTCGCCCGGTACGCGCTCGACCTGCGCTCGCTCACGGGCGGCCGCGCCGAGCTCACGATGACCCCGGACCGGTTCGAGGTCTGCCCCGACCACCTCGTCCCCGCCTGACCCGGACGTCCGGACCGCGACGGCCCTACGCTCGGGCGCATGGCCCGCTACTTCGACGTCCACCCGCACGACCCGCAGCCCCGGGCGATCGCGCAGGTCGTCGACCTGCTGCGGAACGGCGGCCTCGTCGTCTACCCGACCGACTCCTGCTACGCGCTCGGCTGCCGGGTCGGCGACCAGGAGGGCGCCGAGCGGATCCGCCGCATCCGGCACCTCGACGACCGGCACCACTTCACGCTCGTGTGCGCCGACTTCGCGCAGCTCGGGCAGCTCGTGCACCTCGACAACGCGGCCTTCCGCGCGATCAAGGCGGCCACCCCCGGGCCGTACACCTTCATCCTCCAGGCGACGCCCGAGGTCCCGCGCCGGCTCGCGCACCCGAAGAAGCGGTCCGTCGGGGTGCGCATCCCCGACAACCGCGTCGCGCAGGCGATCGTCCGCGAGCTCGGCGAGCCGCTGCTGTCGTCGACGCTGCTGCTGCCCGGCCAGGACGAGCCGCTCACCGAGGGCTGGCAGATCAAGGAGGAGCTCGACCACCTGGTCGACGCCGTCGTGGACGCGGGGGACTGCGGCACCGTCCCCACGACCGTCGTCGACTGGACCGAGGGTGTGCCGGAGGTCGTCCGCGAGGGCGCGGGGGACGCGTCGCGGTTCGCCTGAGCGGCGCGGTGACCGGCGGCCGACGGCCGACGGCTCAGTCGCTCACGTCGACCGCCGTGCGGCCCGACCAGACGGCGCCGAACGGCAGGATCACCCACGGCTGCGACGTCGCGGGGGGCAGCACGGTGTGCAGCCAGGCGGCGTCGGCACCGTCCGCCGGCGCGCTGCCCGTCCCCGGGCACGTCGGGCACCCGCAGTAGCAGTCGACCCGACCGGCCGGCCCCTCGGACGAACCCGTGACGGCTCGCTCCATGTCTCGCCTCCTTCGACGTGCCGGAAGGATGCGCGGTGGACGCGCTGCCAGGGAAGCGTCCCAGGTCACGAAGAGGTCCCGATCCGGTCGCGGTGTGGTCCGATGGGGGGACGGAGCGAGGCGGGAGGCGGCATGAGCGGCAGGCACGTCGGCGTCGTGGGACCCGGCGAGGCGTCGGCGGTGGACCTCGACGTCGCCGAGGCGCTCGGGGCGGGCCTCGCCGCGCGCGGTCACGTCGTCCTGTGCGGCGGGCTCGGCGGCGTCATGGGCGCCGTGTCCCGCGGCGCGCACGACGCGGGCGGCACGGTCGTCGGGTTGCTACCGGGCGACGACCGCGCCGCCGGGAACCGCTGGCTCACCGTCGCGCTCCCGACCGGGCTGGGTGAGGTCCGCAACGCGCTGCTCGTGCGCGCGAGCGACGTGGTCGTGAGCGTCGGCGGGTCGTGGGGCACGCTGAGCGAGGTCGCCCTCGCCGTCGGGACGGGCGTGCCGGTCGTCGCCGTCGGCGGCTGGGTCGTCCGCGCCGCGGACGGGCACGAGCCGGGACCGCCGCCCGGCGTCACCGCGGAGCGTCTGACCGGCGGCTCGTCGGGCCGGCCCGCGGTGCACCACGTGCCCGACGCGCGCGCCGCCCTGGAAGCCGTCGACGACCTGCTCGGCGGGCGCCGGTGACGGACCGGACCGACGCGCCGCACCCGCAGCCGGCGCGGCTCAGGACGCCGCCTCCGGCGACCGGGCCGACCCCGTCGGGTGCGTCGGACGACGCCGTGCCCGACGACGCACGACGGCCGCTGCTCGCGCGCGACGCCGCGACCCTCGACGACCTCGACGCGCTCGTCGTGGGCTGCCGCGCGTGCCCGCGGCTCGTCGCGTGGCGCGAGGAGGTGGCCCACGTCAAGCGCGCCGCGTTCCGCGACGAGACGTACTGGGCGCGACCGGTGCCCGGGTTCGGCGACCCGGCCGCGGACGTCCTCGTCGTCGGCCTGGCCCCGGCCGCGCACGGCGCGAACCGCACGGGCCGGATGTTCACGGGCGACCGGTCGGGCGACTTCCTGTTCGCGTCGATGCACCGGACCGGGTTCGCCTCGCAGGCGCTGTCGGCGCGTGCCGACGACGGCCTGACGCTCACCGGCATCCGCGTGACGGCCCCGGTGCGCTGCGCGCCTCCCGAGAACGCACCGACACCCGCGGAGCGCCGGACGTGCGGGCCGTACCTGGCGCGCGAGATCGAGCTCGTCGACGCGGCCGTCATGGTCGTGCTGGGCGGCTTCGGGTGGCAGGCCGTGCTCACGACGCTGGCCGAGCAGGGGTGGGACGTGCCGCGGCCGCGGCCGGCCTTCGGTCACGGGGTCGAGGTGCGGCTGCGACGGCCCGACGTCGGTGGTGCGCGGACCGAGCTGACGCTGCTCGGCTGCTTCCACGTGAGCCAGCAGAACACCTTCACGGGCCGGCTCACGCCGGTGATGCTCGACGCGGTCCTCGAGCGGGCCCGCGCTCTCGCCGAGGGCGCGTGAGCGGCGGCACTCGCGTGACACGCCCGGCACTAAGTTCAGTGGACTGAATAAGTCGTCTAGGCTGTCCGCGGACGTCGCGACGGAGCGACGCCCCACAGGAGGCGACGTGAGCGAGCAGATCCCCGGCGGGTACGTCGCCGGCATGACGTGGGGCTGGACCGGCGTCCGGGGCACGTGGGGCGGTGCGGCGGCGGAGCGGTCGATGGACCTCATGGTCGAGCGCCTCGGCGTCACCTGGACCGCGATCACGTTCGCCGCCTACCAGGACACCGCGCAGTCCGTCGACGTCCGCTGGACGGAGCCGCCCACCGTGACCGACGACGAGATCCGCTGGGCGGTCCGCGCCGCGAAGGCCCGCGGCCTGCGCGTCGTCCTCAAGCCCGTCGTCAACGTCGCCGACGGCACCTGGCGCGCGCACATCAACTTCTTCGACCACGACGTGCCGTGCGAGCCGACGTGGCGCGACTGGTTCGCGTCCTACACCGCCTACGTCGTCCACCACGCGCGGATCGCCGCCGAGGAGGGCGTCGAGATGCTCTGCATCGGCTGCGAGATGGTCCAGACGGACCGGCGCGCCGACGAGTGGCGCGCGCTGGTCGCCGCCGTCCGGGAGGTCTACCCGGGCCTCGTCACGTACAACTGCGACAAGTACCAGGAGGACCGCGTCACCTGGTGGGACGCGGTCGACGTGATCTCGTCCTCCGGCTACTACCCCGTCGACGACTGGGAGAACCAGCTCGACCGTATCGAGCCCGTCGTCGAGCGGTTCGGCAAGCCGTTCGTCTTCATGGAGGCCGGCTGCCCCAGCCGCGAGGGGTCGCCCGCGCTGCCCAACGACTGGTCGCTGCGCGGGGCGCCATCGCAGCGGGCCCAGGTCGCCTGGTACGAGTCCGCGTTCACCGCGAGCGCCCGCCGCCCGTGGGTCCAGGGCTTCATGCTGTGGGACTGGCCCGCGTCGCTGTACGACGAGGCCGACGCCGCCACGAACGACGACTACTGCCCGTACGGCAAGGCCGCCGAGGCCACCGTCCGCGACGCGTACGCGGACCGCACGAGGACACGCGTCTAGCGACGCCGGGCGGGTGGTCGCGGACGATTCCGCTGGCCACCCACCCCGATCCCGTCCACGCTGGCGCACATGGAGACGGCACCGACGCACGGCGGGGAAGCACGCGAGCGCGCGACGTGGCCGGACCGCGGTGACCTGGCGCGCGACGGCGCACGCCCACCGGCCGACCACGCGAGCGGCGCGGCGACCGAGGCGGGCGACGGCGACGTCCAGGTGCCGGTCGATGCAGGTCCCGGGTCGAGCCCGCAGGACGTTCCCGCGGGCTCCGTCGCGACGCCCGACGATGCCGGCCCACGCCCGCGTCCGGAGGGCGTTCCCGCGGGGCCTCGCTGGTGGCGCTGGTGGGGCTGACCCCGCCCGACCGGTGAAACGCACGGCCCGCGCGGCTCCGACCACGCGCCTCGCGTCGTAGCGTGCGACCGTGACGCCGCGCCTCGAGCTCTCGTTCCTCACGTTCGTCCCCTACGACGACCCCGCCGACGCCGGCCGGTCGCTGCGTGACGCCGTCGACCTGTTCCGGTTCGCCGAGGAGCTCGGCTACGACGTCGGCTGGGTCCGGGTCCGGCACCTCGAACGGTTCCTGTCGTCGCCGTTCCCGCTGTTCTCGGCGATCGCCGAGCGCACGACCCGGCTGCGCTTCGGCACGGCCGTGCTGCCGATGCGGTATGCCGACCCGGTGTCCGTCGCGGAGGACGCCGCGACCGTCGACCTGCTGTCGGGCGGGCGGCTCGAGCTCGGCGTCGCGGGCGGGATCAAGCCCGCCGCCGCGGTCCTCGACGGCGTGTACGGCGCGGGCGAGCGCTCGTTCGAGGACGAGTCCCAGGACCGGATCGCACGGCTGCGGGCCGCGCTGCGCGGCGAGCCCGTGGCGGTCGCGCCCTCGTCGGGCTTCCCGATCGCCGAGCCGGGCACACCGCTGACCGTCACCCCGCACAGCCCTGGTCTGGCCGATCGCGTCTGGTACGGCCCGGGTTCGCGCGCGACAGCCGTCCGGACCGCGGAGCAAGGCATGGACCTGCTCGTCTCGACCCTCAACACCGAGGACGACGGCCGGTCGTTCGAGGAGGGTCAGCGCGACCAGATCCTCGCCTACAAGGACGCGTTCGACGTGCCCGGCCGGACGCCGCGCGTCGTCGCCGGCCGCATCGTGCTCCCGAGCGTCAGCCCCGCCGACGACGACCTCTTCGCGGAGTACGTCGCCTGGTACGCGGGCCGCTTCGACGCGCGCGGTCGCCCGCACCCCGGGACGGGCTTCGGCGTGTTCTCGCCGACCCACCACGGCCCGTCCGACGCGGTCGTCGAGAGCCTCCGGGCCGACGTCGCGCTGCGCGAGGCCACCGGCCTCGACGTGGTCCTGCCCGCGAACGCATCGCACGCGATGAGCCGCCGCATCCTCGAGAACGTCGCGACGTCGGTCGCCCCCCACCTCGGCTGGACGCCGCGGACCGCGTCGTCCGAGAACACCGGGCTGCGTCCGGGCGTCACGCTCGACGACGGGGCCGCGCTGCTCGACATCATGGAGGACCGGTGAGGCCCGTCGACGTCGGGACCGCCCACCGGCGCTAGGCGACGACCCCGGCGTCAGACCGGAGCGTCCCTCAGCGGCCGGTGACCGACCAGACGCCGTCCACCAGGTCGACGAGGCGCGGCAGGATCGTGTCGCCCGCGACGCGCAGGCCGTCGTGCAGGTGCTCGTTGGTGATCCACACCTGCACGTTCCCGACGGCGTCCGCGGTGCGCAGCGCCAGGTCGAGGTCGACGTACGGGTCGTCGTAGTACTGCACCGCCGCGACCGGCACGTCGTTCGACGCGAGCCGGTCCAGGTCGTACAGCTCCGGCCAGTCCGTCCGCTCGGCCAGCAGGTGCGCGGCCGCCTCGAACGGGCGCAGCGCCGCCTGCTGCGCGTACATCCACGGGTACATCGCCTCGCCCGTGAGCAGCAGCGGGCGCGCCGACGACGCGAACGCCGGTCGCCGGTCGTGCTCCCCGGCCGCCGCCCACCCGCCCGCGCGGTCGCCCTGGTGGTAGATGACCTCCTGCAGCACCGCGTACAGCGGGTTCGTCTCGAAGCCCGTGCGCGCCGCGACCTCGGCGAGGAACGGCACCGACGGCTCGCCCGTCGCGTCGTCGAGCGCGGTGTCGAGCAGCCAGTGCAGGCCGCTGATCCCGGTGCTCATGCCGAGCGACATGCCGAGGGTCTGCAGCCGCTCGACGGTGAGCACGTCACCCCCGGGCAGCACCACGTCCCCGGCGGCTGCGCGATCCGCGAGCGCGCCGAGCAGGGCCACGTCGCCGGGGTGCTGACGCGCGAGCTCGCGGTTGCGCGCCTCCTGCCGGTCGAACGTGTGCCGGTACACGGTCTCGGCGTCCACCGTCAGCGGGGGCAGACCACCCGTGACGTAGCAGCGCGTCAGCGCCTCGGGGTGCCGCGACAGGTACGTCATCGTGAGGAACCCGCCGTACGACTGCCCGAGCGTCGCCCACCGCTGCCCGCCGAAGACGGTCGCGCGCAGGTGCTCGGCGTCGGCGACGATCGCGTCGCCACGGAAGCACGCGAGGTAGTCCGCGACGGTCGCCGCGTCGGCGCCACCCGCCGTCATGCGCTCGACCGTGCGTGCGTCGACCCTCGACGACCGGCCCGTTCCGCGCTGGTCCAGCAGCACGACCCGGTGCTTCTCGAGCGCCTGCGCGAGCCAGCCGCCCTGCGCCGGACGCGGACCCATGCCGCCGGGCCCGCCCTGCAGGAACAGCAGCAGCGGGAGGTCCTCCGAGGCACGGCGGGGGTCGACGACCTCCCGCGCGAACACGTCGATCTCCCCGAACCGGCTCGGGTCCGCACGGTCGACCGGGACGCGCACCCGGTGGTCGCGCACGGCGAACCCCGTCATCCGGTACCCGTCGTCCTGCCCGTCGCCGCCCGACCGCTCACCCATGCGCGTCAGCGTAGGCGTGCCGGCCGACCGTCCGACGCGGGGATCAGGCCCGTGCCTCCACCGACACGTCCGGCCCGGGGAAGACGAGGCTCTCGTGCCCGTCGTCGAACTTCACCAGGTACGGCCCGTCGGAGCCTCGCGCCTCCACGACCGTCCCGCGGCGATCCGTCGTCCCGACCGTCCGGCCGTGGACGACCACCGTGTCACCCACCTCAGCGTGCATCGTCGCTCACCTCGTCCTCCAGGCTAGACACCCGCGCGCCCGGCCACCACGCCTGCCGACGCGCGAGTCGGCGACGCGGCACGCACACTGGCGGGTGCCGGGGCGAACCGGCACCCGACGAGCCGGCAGGAGACGACATGGGCATCGACGACCTGGTCAGCAAGGCGAAGGGCGCCCTGCAGGGCCACGAGGAGCAGGCGAAGGACGCGCTCGACCGTGCCGCCGGCGTGGTGAAGTCGCGCACGGACGACGGCACCGACGCGAAGGTCGACGACGTCGTCGAGAAGGCCAAGGACTTCCTCGACCAGCAGAAGAAGCACTGACGAGCGACCGTCCGGGATCGGCGGGAATGGCGCCGGGCGACCAGAGGTTGCGACGGACATGCCTCTGACCGGTGAGTACGCACCCAGCACGTCCGAGTGGGCCCGCAAGCAGGCCGAGCTCTTCGAGGCCACCGACGGCCAGAAGGGCAACACGCTGCAGGGCAAGCCCGTCATCGTCCTGACCTCCGTCGGGGCGACGAGCGGCAAGCTCCGCAAGAACGCGCTCATGCGCGTCGAGCACGAGGGCCGCTACGCGGTCGTCGCGTCGAAGGGCGGGACGCCCGAGAACCCCGCGTGGTACCACAACCTCGTCGCGCACCCGCACGTCGAGCTCCAGGACGGTGCCGTGAAGCGCGACTACGAGGCCCGCGAGGTGTCCGGCGCCGAGCGCGACGAGTGGTGGGCGCGGGCGACCGCGGTGTGGCCGGCGTACGACGACTACCAGAAGAAGACGGACCGCCAGATCCCGCTCTTCGTCCTCACGCCGATCGAGCCCTGACCCCTCGACGACCGGCTCACGGGCCGGCCGCGACGCACACCTGCGTCCGGCCGGCCCGTCCCGTCTGAGCCCTCCCGCCACGCTCGTCCGGCCGGCCCCCAGCCTGACGTCAACGTTCCGCGTCGGCCTGACGTCCACGTTCCGCGTCGGCCTGACGTCCACGTTCCGCGTCGGCCTGACGTCCGCGTCAGCCCGCCGCATGGCGCTCCGACCGAGGCTGCGTTCCCCTCAGCCGAGCAGGAGCTGCCAGCCGCCGACGCCGAGCAGCCCTCCGAGGATCGGCGCCGCGACCGGCACCCAGGAGTACCGCCAGTCGGAGCCGCCCTTGTGCCGCAGCGGCAGCAGCGCGTGCACGATGCGCGGCCCGAGATCGCGCGCGGGGTTGAGCGCGGGTCCGGTCGGCCCGCCGAGCCCCGCGACGAGCCCCCAGACGAGGAAGCCGATGACGACGTGCGCGAGCCCGGGCTCGGTCGTCGTGAGCGGGGAGTTGACGATCCCGAGCGCGCACGAGAAGAGGATCACCGAGCCGAGCAGCTCGTTGGCGAACCCGTTGGGCCGCGAGCGCGCGGCGTTCACCGTGGAGAAGGTCGCGAGGATGTCGTCGGGGTCCGTCGTCGCGTCGTAGTACGGCTTGTGCGTGACGACGATGGCCAGCTGCCCCGCCATCGCGCCGAGCATCTGCGCGGCGATGTAGTACGGCACGTTCGACCAGGGAAACAGGCCCCAGGCGGCGAGCCCGAGCGTGAACGCCGGGTTGATGTGGTTGCCGCTGATGCCGCCGAACATCACGGCCGGGATCATCACGCCGAACCCGTAGCCCATCGCGATGAGCGACCACCCGCCGCGGTAGCCCTTCGACCCCTTGAGGTGGACGTTCGCGACGGTCCCGTTGCCCAGGATGATGAGGATGGCGGTGCCGATGAACTCGCACGTCACGCGGATCCAGAGCGCGTAGGACGGGTCCATCGGATGCTTCTCCTCGGCGGGCTCGCTCGGCGCCCGCACCGGCGTCCGGCGCGGGCGTCAGGTGGTGGTCAGGGCGTGGCGCTCGTGACGGGGACGTCGCTCGACTCACGCCCGGCCACGGAGTGCCGGTAGGAGTACACCGCATAGATGACGATCCCGACGAGCAGCCACACCGCGAACCGCACCCACGTCAGGGCGGTCAGGTTGAGCATGAGCCAGATGCACGCCACGCCGGCGATGATCGGCAGCGCGGGCGACCACGGGACCTTGAAGCCGCGGGCGAGATCGGGCCGCCGCTTGCGCAGGATCGGCACGCCGAAGCTCACGAGGACGAACGCGGACAGCGTCCCGATGTTGATCATCTCCTCGAGGAGCTCCACGTCGGACAGCCCGGCGATGAGCGCGACGACCACGCCCGCACCGATCTGCAGACGCGCGGGCGTCCGGAAGCGAGGCGAGGTGCGCGACATGCCCCGCGGCAGCAGGCCGTCGCGGCTCATCGCGAAGACGACGCGCGTCAGGCCGAGCAGCAGCACCATGAGGACCGACGTGAGGCCGACCAGGATGCCGACGCTGATGATCCGGCCCGCCCAGTCGGCGCCGACCAGCACGAACGCGGTGGTGAGCGACGGCGAGTCCGACGCGGCGAGGTCGGTGTAGGACACCATCCCGGTGACGACGATGGTCACCAGGATGTAGAGGACGGTTACCACGGCGAGGCCGCCGAGGATGCCGCGCGGGATGGTGCGCTGCGGGTCGTGCGCCTCCTCCGCGGTCGTCGCGACGACGTCGAAGCCGATGAACGCGAAGAACACGAGCGCCGCGCCGGACAGGATGCCCATGACCCCGTACATCGAGGGGTCCATGCCGAGCAGGAACGCGGTGAGCGGCTGCTCCAGGGAGGTCGCACCCTCGGCCGGCTGCGACGGCGGCACGAACGGCGTGTAGTTGGCGGCGTTGACGTAGAAGAAGCCGGCGACGATCACGAACACCGTGATGCCGACCTTGATGATCGTGAACACGCTGTTCACGCGCGCGCTGAGCTTCGTGCCGATCGCGAGCAGCGTCGTGAAGACCGCGACGATGACCACGGGCCCCCACTCGACGTCGACCGGTCCGAGCGCGAGCGTCGTGGGCACGTCGATGCCGAACAGGCCGAAGGCGTCGGACAGGTAGACGCCCCAGAACTTCGCGATCACCGCCGCGGCGAGCAGCATCTCGAGGATCAGGTCCCAGCCGATGATCCACGCGACGAACTCGCCCATCGACGCGTACGAGAACGTGTAGGCCGACCCGGCGACGGGCAGCGTCGACGCGAACTCCGCGTAGCACATGATGGCGAGCGCGCACACGATCGAGGCGATGACGAACGACAGGATGACCGCCGGGCCCGCGTAGTTCGCGGCCGCCGTCGCGCCGACCGAGAAGATGCCCGCGCCCACCGCGACCGCGACGCCCATGATCGCGAGGTCCCACGCGGTGAGGTTCCGCTTGAGATGCCGGTCCGGGTCCTCCGCGGAGGCGAGCGAGTCCTCCACGGACTTGCGTCGGAAGATGCTCGTCGACGTCGCCATCTCAGCCCCTTCACCGGCGTGCGCTGACGTGGGACAGCATGCCGGGGATGCGTGTGCTCGGCACCCCGGCGCGGTCGGCCGGTGAACGCCGGCGCACGTGCCTGGGGCTGTGGACGGCTCAGTGTGTCAGCGGGTCGGACGCCCCTCCCGGGACCTGCGCACCATGCGCACAGCGCCGGCGTCCACCACCATCGCGAGGCCCGCTCCGACCGCGTACGCGACCAGGTCGACCGGCACGAACGTCGTCCCCACGACGAACCGGCTCACCGGCACGGCCTGCACGAGAGCGGCCGGAGCGCCGGTGAGCTGCGCGACCTCGACCGCTGCGCACACCGCCGTCGCCACCACGCCCGCCCGCCACGGCGCGAGCCGCGGGACGACGAGGAGCACGAGCACGTAGACGAGCACCGCGTACAGCGCGTCACCGGCCGGGTCGGCCAGCGGTCCCGAGGCCGACGTCGCGACCACGAGGCCGGCGGCGACGACGACCACCACGGCGGCGAGCAGGACGGCGCGGGGACGGGCGAGCACGCCGACACCCTAGGCAGGCCGCTCGCGCGGTTCACCGGAGGGCGCGTGCAGGATCCGTGCAGGTCACGTCCACGACCCGTTCGCGCGCGTGGGCTCCGCGGCGGCGCGGGACCCGACCGTCAGGCGGACGTGCAGGTGTCCGACGAGCCCTCGTAGACGGCGATCTTGCTCTCGATCGCGAGCAGGTGCGTCGCGACCTCGTCGAGCTGCGCCCGGACCCGGTCGCGGTGCGCGCGCAGGAGCGCGAGCCGCTCGTCCTCGTTGCCCTCGCCCGCGCGGACGAGCGCGGCGTACTGCCGGATCTCCCGGACCGGCATGCCCGTGGCGCGCAGCTTCGTCACCAGCCGGATCCAGCCGAGGTCCTGCTCGGTGTACCGGCGGTGGCCCGACGCCGCGCGGTCGACGCTGTCGAGCAGCAGCCCGTCCCGCTCGTAGTAGCGCAGCGTGTGGGCGGTCAGGCCGGTGGCCTCGGCTGCCTCGGCGATGCTCAGGCTCACGCGCTCGACGACGACGCTCATGCGACCGATGGTGGACCTTGGAGTGCACTCGAAGTCAATCCCTCACGTCGACCCGGGGCCTCGAGCCGTCCACAGCCCGTCCCCGTTCAGCCCGCTCCACCGGACCTGCGGTGGCCCGTGCACCCGTGACCGCCGGGGCCGGATCCTTCCCGCATGAGCACCCGCGCAGACCCGGTCCTCGCGACCCTGACGGCGGCGGTCAGGGCCGCACGACGGCACCTGCGCGCACGTCGGACGTCGCTGTGGGTGCTCGTCCTGACGGTCGCGATCGGCACGGGCGTGCCCGCGTGGACGCAGGCACGGTCGTCGGCGCGCTATCCGGTCCTCGCGCAGGACCTCGCGGTCGCGCACGCGGTGCTCGACGAGCTCGAGGTACGCACACGTCCGCCGCCGCAGCCGTACGACCGCGCCGCGTTCGGGCAGGCGTGGGCCGACGTCGACCGCAACGGCTGCGACACCCGCAACGACGTGCTTCGGCGCGACCTCGACGACCCCGTCACGAAGACGGGCACGCGCGGCTGCCTCGTCCTGAGCGGGGTGCTCGACGACCCGTACACCGGCCGCCGTCTGGTGTTCGAGCGCGGTCCGTCGTCGGCCGACGTCCAGGTCGACCACGTCGTCGCGCTCGGCGACGCGTGGGTCGCGGGCGCGGCCGGATGGTCCGGCACCGCACGCACCGCCTTCGCGAACGACCCGGCCAACCTGCTCGCCGTCGAGGGAGGCGCGAACCAGGACAAGGGCGCGGACGACGCGTCGCGGTGGTTGCCCCCGAACGTCGGCTACCGGTGCGCGTACGCGGTCCGTCAGGTGCTCGTGAAGTCGGCGTACCGGCTGTCCGTCACGCGCGACGAGCGGCGAGCCCTCGCGCACGCCCTCGACGGCTGCGTGACGTCCTGAACGTCGGATCGTGCGCAGCGGCGCTGGACCGTGGTGGGCGGAGCAGGCCGAGGCCGCAGGGAGCGGGGCGAGGCCGCGGGGAGCGGGGCGGGGGCTGCAAGTGGCCGTCGGGCGAGCTGCGGGGTTGCCGTCAGGCGAGCTGGAGGCCCACGAGCCACGCACCGCCGAGCGCGAGGCACGCGAGGCAGACGAGGAGGAGGACACCGACCCAGAAGAGGCCGGGCAGGTGGGTCAGACGGCCGAGCATGCCCGCGTCCGAGACGTCGGAACCGCCGCGGCGGCGGACGCGTCGGCGCCCGGACTGCATCTCCAGCACCGCGCGCGGAGCGCCGAGGAGGAAGAACCAGGTGACGAGGTAGGCGAACGTCGACTGCACGACCTGGGAACCCCACACGGTGACCCCGACCAGCACGGCGGCGCTCACGAGCACCGACCAGAGGCCGTACCAGTTGCGGATCTGCACGAGGACGAGCGCCACGACGACCACGAGCAGCCACAGCAGCGCGACCGCGTAACCCTGCGAGAGGAGCCAGGCGGCCCCCAGCCCCAGGAGCGCCGGTGCGGGGTAACCGGCGGCCGCGGTGGCGACCATGCCGGGACCGCGCGGCTTGCCGACCGACACGGTGAGACCCGACGTGTCGGAGTGCACACGGATGCCGGACAGGCGACGACCGACGAGGACCGCGACGGCCGCGTGGCCGGCCTCGTGGACGATGGTCAGCGCGTGCCGCGTGAGGTGCCAGAGCTGCGGGACGACGAGGACGACCAGGACGACCGCCGCCGTGCCCACCACGACGATCGTCTCCGGCACGGGCAGGGGCGTCGTGACGGCCTGCCACGTCTCGTTCCACCAGTCCACGGCACTCCTCGGCGTCCCGCCCGAGGCGCGTCCGCGGGCAGGGGGACCCTACCGGCGGCGGCTCAGGGCTGGGCGGTGAGCGTCACGTCGTCGCCCGTGGCGGTGACGCGCGCGCCGTCGGGGACGACCTCGACGGACGAGAGGACGAGGCCCTCCGGAAGGCCGGTGACGGGCACCTCGAGCCCGCGCAGCCGCGAGGCGCCGCGTTCCGGGAGGTCGTCGACGGTGATCGTCAGCCCGCCGAGCGACATCTGCCCGACGTCCACCAGCAGCCGACCGCTCTCGACCCGCGGCTCGAGCGCCGCCGACAGCGCCACACCCAGCACCTCGCCCGACGCGACGAGCGCGTCGCCGTCGACCGCCACGGTCACGTCCAGGTCGGCCTGCTCCGCGACGACCTGCTCGATCGTCGCCGTGGGCAGCGTCCCGGTGATCGAGCCGGTCGCGACCGTGTACGGCTCGGACGTGCTCACGCCGTGCGCGTCGAACGTGACGTCCGTCGCGGTCAGCCCGCCGTCGAGCGTCACGCCGTCCGCGCTGCCGCTCACGTGGTCGAGCGACCCGGCGAGCACCTGCGTGAGGAACGGGAACCCGTCGATCTCGACCGTCGGGGTGCCGGTGACGTCGAGGTTCGCCGCGACCGACTCCGCGGCCCGCCGCTCGGCCGTCGCCGCGGCGACCCGGTCGGCGACGACGAGCCCGGCGCCGAGCACGACGACCGTCGACACGACCGCCACGACCGCCCGCGCGCTCACCGGCGACCCTCGGCCGGGCGTGCCTGGCCGGCGCCGGTCCGCGGTCGGGACGCCACGAGGGACGCCGCCGTGGCCGTCAGGAGGGGGGCGGGTGAGGGCTCGGTCCTGGTGCGCACGCGCCCACCGTAGGGGTGGCGACCTCGGTGCACATCCGCAGACTTGCTCACCGGTGGGGCATCGATCAGGCACCCACGCCGGGAGCGACCGGTCAACCGGTGCTCGCGCGGCCGTGCCCGCCAGCGCCGGCACCGACCAGGCCCGCCGCTTCCGAAAGCGACCGGACGACCAGTGCTCGCCGACCAGGCCTACCGGTGCTCGCGGAGCGGCCTCACCAGGTCCAGCCGCGCGCGGCGAGCTCGACCTCCTCGCGGAACCGTTCGGCCGGGTCACCCTTGGGCCGCGGGAGCACCTCGACGCCCGCGAGCCGGCACGCCTCCGCGAGCAGCTGGTCGTAGGCGAGCTGTGAGGCGATGATCCGCTCCGCGCGGGCGAAGGTGCGCGGGTCGAGCTCAAGCTCGCGCACGTGGTCGGCGACGGCGCCGAGCCGCTCCTGCACGCGCAGCGCGTCGAACGGGTTCGGCGGGACGGGCCGAGCGGGTCGGAGCCGGTGCGCCCAGCTCTCGAGCCTGTCGGCGAGCGCGACCCGCCACCGCGGCGGCTCGTCGGCGCCGGGGAGGAGCGACCACAGCGCGCTGAAGACGAGCGCCGGCACGAAGAGGACTGCGGCCAGCAATACCCACGACATCGTGAGGTCCTTCGTCGACGCTTCCTCTCAGGCTAGGTCGCGCATGTGGGCCACGCCACAGTTTCTCCGAGGCCTTCTCCGAGCCGACCTGACCTGTCGGCGGCCCTCTCCGACCTGGCCGCGTCGCCATGCGCCGACGGCGGACGCGGAGGCGTCGTGCTCAGCCGGCGCGGACGGTCAGGGTGCTCGGGCCGTGCGTCGTGGGACGGACCTCGATGCGGTCCGCGATCGCCTGCTTGAGCGTCTCGACGTGCGACACCACGCCCACGACGCGCCCACCGGCGCGCAGCCGGCCGAGCTCGGCGAGCACCTGGTCGAGCGTGTGCGGGTCGAGCGTCCCGAACCCCTCGTCGACGAAGAGCGTGCCGAGGTCGATGCCGCCCGCCTCGGCGCTCACCACGTCGGCGAGGCCGAGGGCGAGGCACAGCGACACGTAGAACGTCTCGCCGCCGGACAGCGTGCGCGGGTCGCGCTGGTGTCCGGTGCGGTGGTCGACGACGCGCATCGCGAGGCCGGTCCGGCGCGTGCTGACGTCCTCCTTCACGTCGCTGCGCACGAGCTCGTAGCGCCCGTCGGACATGCCCAGCAGCCGGTCGTTCGCGGCGGCGACCACGTCCTCGAAGCGACGCGTGAGCACGTACGTGGCGAGGGAGAGCGCGTGCGCGTTGTCGCCGCCCGTCCCGCCCGCGACGGCGGCGAGCCGGGCGACCGGCGCGTGCGCGAGGGTCCGCTCGACGAGCACGCGCGAGGCCTCCACGACGGCCGCCGTGGCGGCGGCGACGGCGCGCGCCCGGTCCCGCGCGCTGCGCGACTCACCGGCGGCCGCCTCGTGCTCGACGCGTGCAAGGCGCTCGGCCTCCCGCGCGGCGGCCAGGTCGACCACGAGGTCGTCGGGCAGGGCGGCGATCGCCTCGTCCGCCAGTCCGGCACGCACGCGGGCGACGGCGGCGACGTAGGCCTCGACCGTCGTCGTGAGCTCGGCCAGCACCGCCGGGTCGACCAGGGCGTCCCGCGCCTCGGCGGCATCGGCGAACCCGTGCTCGGCGAGCCCGTCGGCGAGCTCGCCCCGGCGCACCGTGTCGTCGGCGTGCGCGCGCTCGACGGCCAGCAGCGCGTCGGCGAGCGTGGCCGCGGCGGCTGCACGTCCGCGGAGAGCGGCGTGCCGGGCCGCGACCGTGGGGTGCTCGCCGCGCCCGGCGACGACCTCCGCCTCCGCCGCGTCGAGCTGCTGGACGAGCGCCTCGATCCGCACCTCGGCGGCGGCGAGCCCGGTGACGGCCTCCTGCCGCTGCGCGGCGCGCCGTGCGGTCGCGGCGTCGTGCGTCTCGAGGTCGCGGGCGAGCCGGGTGGCCTCCGCGACGGCGTCCCGCGCGGCGGCGAGCTGCTCGTGCGCGGCGGCGAGGCGGGTCGCGACGTCCCGCGCGGTCGCGCCGTCGACCTGTCGCGTGAGCGCGGCGACCTGCTCGGCGCACCGCACGACGTCGCCCTCGGCGGCCCGGACGTCGTGCTCGGCCGCCACTCGCGCGTCCTCGGCCTCCTGCACGGTGTCGGCCGTGACGTGGTCGGAGCCGAGCGCGGCCTTCGCCGGGTGCTCCACGGCACCGCACACCGGGCACGCGTCACCGTCGGCGAGGGCCGACGCGAGCTCTCCGGCGAGGTCGGCGATGCGCGCGGTCCGCAACGCCGCCTCGGCCTTGACCGCGGATGCGGCGGCGCGCGCCGCGGTCGCGAGCCGACGCTCGGCAGCCGCGTGGCGGTCGCTCGCGTCGTCGAGCGCGACGAGCGCGGTGGCGACCTCCGTCAGCGCGTCGACGGCCGCGGTCCGCTCGGGCACGCCCGCGGCGAGGTCGGCCGCCTCGCGGTGCGCCGCGACGAGGACGGCCCGTTCGTCGGGTCGGCCCGCGAGCCACGTGTCGTGCGCGGCGATCTCCGCGCGCAGGTCGTCGACGGTCGCGCGGGCGGCGCGCACCTCGATCCGCCGACCCTCGAGCCCCGCCTCGACGGCGACGAGCCGCTCGACCGCCGCGGCCTGCGCGACCGACTCCTCGCGTGCCACGTCGAGACGACGCCGTCCGTCACGGGACGGGACGTCCTCGACCACGAGGTCGTCGAACAGCGTCGGGTGCAGCGCGCCCGCACCACGGTCCGCCGCACCACCGGCACCCGCGGCGGAGCGCCCGTCCGGCAGACCACCACGCGGACCGCGCAACCCTCGCGTCCCACCGGGCTCGAGCCCACGCCCCGAGCGCGCGCCGGGTGCCGGCTCGCCGCCCGACGACTCGTCACCGCTCACCGCACCGTCGGGCGCCGACCGGCGCGCGAGGTCGGCGAGGTCGGCCGGCGCGACGTCGACGGCGGCGTCGAGCGCCTTCGACGCCGACTCCAGCGCGGCGCGCGCCTCGTCGGACCGGCGGAGCAGCGGCCGGACGGCCTGCGCCGCGCGGGCCGTCCCGAGCCGGGCCACGGCCGCCCCGTGCACGGGTTCCGCCTCGTCCAGGGCGGCGCGCTCAGCCAGGAGCGCGTCGCGCCGGCGCAGCAGGTCGGCCGTGCGGGTCGCCTCGTCGAGCACCGTGCGCGCCTCGGAGCGGCGCTGCTCGGCTGCAGCGGCGCGCGCCTCGGCGGCCGCGGCCGCTTCGGTCACGGTCGCGGTGAGCGCCCCCACGACGGCGTCGACCGCGTCCACCGTGCCGCTGGCGACGGCCTCGTCCAGGTCGACCCGGAGCACGGCCGCGGCGTCCTCGTCGAGGCGTGCGGCGCCCACGAGGTGCGCGGCGGCGGTGGTCAGGCTCGTGCGTGCGGTCGCGACCGCGTCGGCCGACTCGCGCTTGAGCTCGACGAGCCGCCGTCCGATCCGGTCGTACACCTCAGTGCCGAAGATCTTCTGCAGCAGCCCGCGCCGCTGCTCGGGGTCGGCGCGCAGGAACCGCGCGAACTCGCCCTGCGGCAGCACGATCGTCTGGACGAACTGCGTGCGGTCGAGCCCCACGACCCGCTGGAGCTCCGCCCCCGCCTCGTCGAGCCGGGTCGACAGCACCTCACCTGCGGGCACGTCGTCGACGTCGCCGCTGCCGTGGTCGTCGGGCGACAGCCGCCACAACGTGATGGACGGCTGCTGTCGCACGGTGCCGGTCCCGCGCTTCTTCGGGCGGTCGTAACCGGGGCTGCGGCGGACGCGGTACACGCCGGACGCGACCTCGAAGGTCAGGTCGACGACGGTCGGCACGTCGTCGGCGGCGTAGGCGGACCGCAGCCGGTCGTCGCTCGCGTCGGCGGACGCGACCTTGCCGTAGAGCGCGAACACGACCGCGTCGATGAGGGTCGACTTGCCGGACCCGGTCGGCCCGTCGAGCAGGAACAGGCCCGACGCCGCGAGCGCGGCGAAGTCGACGGTGTGCCGGCCGGCGAACGGTCCGAGGGCCTGCACGGTGAGCGTGCGCAGCTGCATCAGGCGCTCCGCTCGGCGGCGAGGACGTCCTCGTACGCGCGGCGCAGCACGTCGATCTCGACCTGCGTCGCCTCCGCGCCCGTGACGTGCCGGACGAACTGCGCGGCGACGTCGACCGGGTCGTGCGCGGCGGTCACGAGCGCGGCCGCCGACGACGCGCCACGCTCGGGCGCCCGGTGCTGCACGACGAGCGCGTGCGGGAACCGCTGGGTGACGCGGCGGTAGAGGTCCGTCGGGCGCTGCGCGTCCGTCACCGTGACCCGGACCCAGTCGTCGACGTGCGGCTCGCCCGCGGCCCCGAGGAGCTCGTCGAGCGTCCCGGTGACCTCGGCGAGCCGACGCGCGACCGGGGCTGCGACGAGCTCGACCGCAGGCGCGTCGCCGGAGAGGTCGACGAGGGCGGTCGACTTGGTGTGCCGCAGCTCGGAGAACGAGTACGCGAGCGGCGACCCCGAGTAGCGGAGCGTCGTGCCGTCGGGTCCGGCGACGCGCTGCGGGCCGTGCAGGTGGCCGAGCGCGACGTAGTCGACGCCGGCGAACGCGCCGGCCGGCACGTGCTCGACGCCGCCGACGGCGAGGTCGCGCTCAGACTCGCTGGCGACGCCGCCGACCACGAACGCGTGCGCGGCGACGACGCTGCGCACCCGTCGACCGCCGGTCGTACGACGCCGGGCACCGACGTCGGCACGCACGCGACGCATCGCCGCGCCGACCACGGCCTCGTGCGAGCGCGCGGGGACCTGCCGCTCACCGTCGGGGCCGTCCTCCACGAGGTCGGTCCGCACGGTGTCCGGGTCGAGGTAGGGCAGGCCGTAGACGAGGAGGTCGCCGTCGTCGGACGGCAGCACGACGGGCTCGTGCAGGCCCGCGACCCGCGTGCGCAGCCGCACCCGCTCGCGCATGAGCGCGGACCCGAAGCCGAGCCGGGTCGCCGAGTCGTGGTTGCCGGACGTGACGACGACGGTCGTGTGCTCGGCGAGCCGCGCGAGCGTGTCCGACAGCAGCGTCACGGCCTCGACGGGCGGGATCGCACGGTCGTACACGTCCCCCGCGACGACGACCGCGGCAACCGCCTCGGAGCGCACGACCTCGACCAGGTGGTCGAGGTACGCCGCCTGGTGGTCGAGGAGGTCGACCCCGTGCAGCGTCCGACCGAGGTGCCAGTCGGAGGTGTGCAGGATCCGCATGCCGAGGACGCTAACCGCCGCCTCCCACACGACGCCCGAGGCGGACCGGAGCGTCGTGCGGCGACCGTCGTCACACCGGGCTGTGGACGGTTCGCTGGACCCCGGAGGCCCAGCCGCGCGCGGCCCGACGGCTCAGGCGGGCTCGGGCACCGCGAGCGAGGGCTCGGACACGAACTCGTCGCCCATGCCGATCATCTCGAGCACGTCGCGCAGCACGCGGTGCGGGTCCTGGAGCGAGACGGGGATGCCGGCCTCCCGGGCCGCGAGGTGCAGCTGCAGGACGAAGGCGATGCCGGACGAGTCGATGAACGTCGCGTGCGTCGTGTCGACGACCACCGGGTCGCCGCTGATCAGCGCCTGCGCCATGGTCGCGCTCGCCTCGTCGCGCAGCGCGGCGTCGACCTCCCCGACGAGGACGACGACCGTGCGGCCGTCCTGCTCGTCGACCCGGATCGTCCCCGCGGCTGCGGTGTGCTCGCTCAGCTCCATGGCTCCTCACTCCTGCACGTCCGGGCCAGGGGGCCCGGCGGCCTGATGACGGTACCGGCCTGCGCCGACGTCGCCACTCGAGACGCCCAACGGCCACGGAGCGGGATCCGTTCCCCGTGGCGCGTGTCCGCTCCGCCGCGTCCGCCCAGCATCGACCTCGACCAGCGTCAGGTCAAGAGCCGGTCAGCGAACGATGGAAGCACCGCCAAGTCCACAGAAAATCGGCACACCGACGGCCGGTCCGAGGGCCTTCAGGACTCCGGTTCGGTGACGTCCGCCACCGTCGCGGACAGCGCCCGCACGAGGTCCGACCCGTCGATCGTCGCCGCGACGCCGTGCGCGCCCGCGCCGATGGAGACGGAGCGGCCCGGCACCCGGGAGTCCGCCACGACGGGCCACGCCGTGAGCGACCCGAACGGCGTGATCGTGCCGCGCTCGTACCCGGTGACGTCGCGCGCCGTCTCCGCGTCGGGCATCGACAGCCGGCTCACGCCCAGCAGCGCGCGCAGCTTCGGCCAGGAGATGGTCCGGTCGCCCGGCACGAGCACGAAGAGGAAGTCGTCGTCCCCACGTCGCACGACGATCGTCTTGACGATGTCGGCGGGCTCGACCCCTCGCGCCGCGGCGGCCTCGGCGAGCGACCGCACCGGCCCGTGCCGCGTGACCGTGTACCCGACGCCGGACGCCTCGAGCGCGGCCGCCGAGCGCCGCTCCCCGTCGGACACGTCGTGCACCCCGGCGGCGTCAGCCGCCTCGTGCACCACGGCGGCAGCGCCGTCGGCCGCCCCCTGCCCGTCCCGCGACCCGGCCGTCTCGCTCATCCGGCCACTGTAGGGGCGTCGGCCCAGCGCGCACGTCCGTCCCGCACGACGAGGTGCGCCCCCGTCCAGCGCCGCCGCAGCCACCGGTCGTGCGTCGCGACGACGACCGCCCCGGGCGACACCTCGAGCGCGTCGACGAGCTCGTCGGCGAGCCGGACCGACACGTGGTTCGTCGGCTCGTCGAGCAGGAGCACCCCGGGCGTCCGGGCCACCAGGAGGGCGAGGACGACGCGGCGACGCTGCCCGACGGACAGCTCCCGCAACGGCCGGTCGACGTCCCGCGGCGCGACCAGCCCGAGGTCGACGAGGCGCACGGCATCGGGCAGGTCGGCGGTGACCGCGTCGTACAGGGCGCGGGGTGTGCGCGCGTCGTCGGCCAGACCGACGTCCTGCTCGAGCAGCGCGACCTCGACGCCGCGCGCCCGCTGCACGGACCCCCGCGACGGGGCCAGGTCGCCGGCCAGCAGGTGCAGCAGCGTCGACTTCCCCGCGCCGTTCGGCCCGCTGACCAGCACCTTGGCGCCCGCGGCGAGATCCAGCGACGGGACGACGAGCCGTCCCGGCACCTCCGCGTCGCGCACCTGCAGCACGAGCCCGCCCGCCGCGCCCGACCAGGACGACGGCACCGCGAACCGCAGCGGCGGCGGGGGCTTGCGGACGTGGTCGCGCGTGAGCTCGTCGAGCCGCCGCTGCGCGTCGCGCACCCGCCGCGACACCTGCTGCTCGACGCGGGCGCCCTGGGCGTCGTAGTCCATCTTGAAGTTGTTGCCGAGCTCCCGTCCGTAGCCGATCTGCCGGGCGGTGACCCGCACCGCGTGCCGGAGCCGGGACAGCTCCTCGCGCTCGCTCTTCCACCGCTCCTCCCAGCGCTGACGCTCGACGCGCTTGGCCGCGAGGTAGTCGGTGAACGTGCCGCCGTACCGGGTGGGCCCGTCGAGGGACGGGTCGAGGTCGAGGATCTCGGTGCACGTCTCGTCGAGGAACACGCGGTCGTGGCTCGTCAGCACGACGGCCCCCGGCAGCGCGCGCAGCGCCCCGGCGAGGTACTCGGCGGCCGCGTCGTCGAGGTGGTTGGTCGGCTCGTCGAGCAGCACGGCCGCGGGGCTGCGGACCAGCAGCGCCGCGAGGGCGAGCCGGGACCGCTGGCCGCCGGACATGCGCGCGGTCGGCCGATCCGGCTCGACGTCCGCGAGACCGAGCCCGACGAGGGCCAGCTCGGCCCGGCGGTCGGCGTCCCAGACACCCGCGAGCTCGGCGTCGAGGAGCGCGGACGCGTACGCGTCGTCGGCACCCGGGACGTCGTCCGCGAGCGCCGACGACGCCGCTTCGAGCGCGTGCTCGACGGCCCGCACGTCGGCGAGCGCAGCGGCCATCACGTCGGCGACGGTGTCGGTCGGGGCGAACGTCGGCTCCTGCGTGAGCAGCTCGAGCGCCGCGGGACGCGTCACGTCGCCGCTGTCGGCCGGCTCGACGCCGGCGAGCAGGCGCAGCAGCGTCGACTTGCCGATGCCGTTCTCCCCGACGACGCCGAGGCGGTGCCCGGGGTCGACGTCGAGGTCGACGCCGGACAGCACGGGACGCCCGTCGTAGGAACGGGTCAGGGCACGGGCACGGAGGACTGGGGTCATGCGATCACCACCGGGGGTGCGCGCGTCGTGGCAGCACGACGGGCGCGGGAGTCGGGAGAGGGACTCGGCGCGGCGGTCAGATCAGCACCCGGGCACGGTAGGCACGGTCGACGTGCTCGCGCCACCGGATATCCGCTCGCGCCGGTCGCGCGTCCCCGAGGGCGGTCAGCGCCGCGGCCGGCGCACCCGACCCGCCGCCCGCGCGTCCGGTGGCCCGACCAGGCGCGACGCACGACCATGGCGCCATGCCGACCGCCCCCGGACGCTGCCCGTGATCGCGAGCCTGCTGCTGGGAGTGCTCCTCATGAACGTGCTCGCGCTCGGGCTCGTCGTGGCCCGCGGCCCGGTGTTCGGCACGCGGGTGTACCGGCCGATGCTGCTCAACCTCGCGCTGTCGGCCGCGCCGCTCCTGGTCCTGCTGCTGTCGTACGCGCTGATCTTCCTGATCCCGGTCGGCGTGCCGCGCTCCGTCGTGCTGCCGCTCATCGGCCTGCTCCTGCTCGTCTGGCTGCTGCTCCTGCCCAACGCGGGCTACCTCGTCACCGAGCTCAACCTCAGCCACCGGCGCGAGGGCGACGGCGTGCCGATGTGGTTCGACGTCGTGCTCGTCGTCTCGCTCGCGATGGCCGGTGTCCTCAACACCGTGCTCAACGTGCTGCTGGTGCAGCTCGAGTGGACGATCGCGCGGTACGGCGACGTCGCGGCGCCGCTGCTCGCGGGCGACACGCTCGCGCTCGTCGCGGTCGTCCTGCTGCTCGTGTCGTTCGGCATGTTCCTGGGCCGGCACCTGCGCCTCAACTCCTGGGACGTCGCGCGGCCGTGGCGCGTGGTGAGCAAGACGGTCACACACCTGCGCGAGCCGCGCGCCGCAGGTCAGGCGACCGCGTTCACGCTGCTCTACGCGCTGTTCTTCGCCGTCATGTACGTCGCCGTCGCGGGTCCCGTCATCCAGGCGCTGGTGCTGCTCGAGCAATGAGCGCGCGGTCCGCGCGGAGCACCTGGGAGAATCGTGCGTCGTGACCACCAGCGAGCCGTCGACCGGGCGCCCGTCCGGCCCGCGCCGGCGCGGGGGTCGCGGTGGTGGGCGCGGTCGACGCCCTGACGAGGCGCGGCGGCCCGACGAGGCCCGGCAGCCCGGCCAGCGTGGGCGCGGCGGCGGCCAGCAGCACGACCGGCGCCGCGACGACGAGCGTGCCCAGGCCCGTCGAGCCCGCGCCGCGGCGGTCCGCGAGCAGGTCGTCGTCCCGCCGATCGCCTACCCCGAGGCCCTGCCGGTCAGTGCGCGCCGGGACGAGATCGCCGCCGCGATCCGCGACCACCAGGTCGTCGTCGTCGCGGGCGAGACGGGGTCGGGCAAGACGACGCAGCTGCCGAAGATCGCGCTCGACCTGGGCCGGGGTCGCGCGGGGCAGATCGGCCACACGCAGCCGCGCCGGATCGCGGCCCGGTCGGTCGCGGAGCGCATCGCCGAGGAGGTCGGCACGCCGCTCGGCGAGCTCGTCGGCTACCAGGTGCGGTTCACGGACACGTCGTCCGAGGAGACGCTCGTCAAGGTGATGACGGACGGCATCCTGCTCGCGCAGATCCAGCGCGACCCGATGCTGTGGGCGTACGACACGCTCATCATCGACGAGGCGCACGAGCGGTCGCTGAACATCGACTTCATCCTCGGCTACCTGACGCGGCTGCTGCCGCAGCGGCCCGACCTCAAGGTCGTCATCACGTCGGCGACGATCGACTCCGCGCGGTTCGCGCAGCACTTCGCCGGGCCGCCGACGCCCGAGCACCCCGACGGCATGCCCGCGCCGGTCGTCGAGGTCAGCGGCCGCACGTACCCCGTCGAGATCCGGTACCGGCCCCTGTCGCCGGACGTGGAGGCTCCTGCGGGGGACGCCGGACGCCGCGTGCGGGCGAAGGCGACCGAGGACCGCGACCTGATGACCGCGATCACCGAGGCGGTCGACGAGCTCTCCGCCGAAGGGCCGGGCGACATCCTCGTGTTCCTGTCCGGCGAGCGGGAGATCCGCGACGCGGAGGACGCGCTGCGCACGTCGCTCGGCGCCCGCGTCACCGATCCGCGTCACCCGCAGGCCGTCGAGCTGCTGCCGCTCTACTCGCGGTTGTCCGCCGCCGAGCAGCACCGGGTGTTCGAGCAGCACGCCGCCCGGCGGGTCGTGCTCTCGACCAACGTCGCCGAGACGTCGCTGACAGTGCCGGGCGTCCGGTACGTCGTCGACCCCGGCACCGCCCGCATCTCGCGCTGGTCGAAGGCGACGAAGGTGCAACGGCTGCCGATCGAGCCGATCTCGCAGGCGTCGGCCAACCAGCGGTCCGGGCGGTGCGGGCGCGTCGCCGACGGCATCGCGATCCGGCTGTACTCGCAGGACGACTTCGCGTCGCGGCCGATGTACACCGAGCCCGAGATCCTGCGCACGTCGCTGGCCTCGGTGATCCTCCAGATGATCGCGGTAGGCGTCGCCGCCTCGCCCGACGACGTGACCGACTTCCCGTTCGTCGACCCGCCCGACGTGCGGGCCGTGCGCGACGGCGTGCAGCTGCTGACGGAGCTCGGTGCGCTGGAGACGGTGCCGGTCACCGACGCGTCCGGGCGGACGACGAACGTCACGCGGCTCACCGACACCGGGCGGGCGCTCGCGCAGCTGCCGATGGACCCCCGGCTCGCGCGCATGATCGTCGAGGGCGGCCGTCGGGGGGTCGCGCGCGAGGTCATGGTCATCGCCGCCGCGCTGTCGATCCAGGACCCGCGCGAGCGGCCCGCCGAGGAGCGCGACCGCGCCGACCAGCTGCACGGCCGCTTCGCCGACCCGACGTCCGACCTGCTCGCCTACCTCAACCTCTGGCAGTACCTGCGCGAGCAGCAGCGCGAGCTGTCCGGCAACGCGTTCCGCCGGCTGTGCCGGTCGGAGCACCTCAACTACCTGCGCATCCGCGAGTGGCAGGACGTCGTCACGCAGCTGCGCGAGCTCGCGAAGCCGCTGGGGATCCACGTGTCGCCGCTGCGCCCGGGCTCGTCGTCGTCACGCCCGGCTGCGGCTGCTCCTGCGACCACGTCCGCCGGCAACGGCGCGACATCCGCTCCAGGAGTCGACGACGATGCCTCCGCTTCCGGCGGAAGTCGCGCTCTCGACGACACCGCCCGCGGCGCGCTGCGGCTCGAGTGGGACGCCGACCGCATCCACGTCAGCGTGCTGTCCGGGCTGCTGTCGCACATCGGCATGCAGGAGGCGACCGAGGTCGCCGCACCGGCGCGGGGCCAGCAGGGCGGGCGCGGTCGACGGCCCGACCGGCGGGCGCGCAACGAGTACCTGGGCGCGCGCGGGGCACGGTTCGCGATCTTCCCCGGGTCGGGGCTCGCGAAGCGGCCGCCGGCGTGGGTCATGGCCGCCGAGCTCGTCGAGACGTCCCGCCTGTGGGCGCGCGACGCGGCGCGCATCCAGCCCGAGTGGGCCGAGGAGGTCGGCGCGCACCTCGTGAAGCGCACCTACTCCGAGCCGGCGTGGTCGTCGAAGCAGGGCGCCGCGACCGCGTCCGAGAAGGTCCTGCTGTACGGCGTGCCGATCGTCGCGCAGCGTCGCGTCCTGTACGCCAAGGTCGACCCCGAGCACGCGCGCGAGCTGTTCGTGCGGCACGCGCTCGTGCAGGGCGAGTGGACGACGCACCACCAGTTCTTCCACGAGAACCGGCGGCTCCTCGCCGAGGCCGAAGGGCTCGAGGCGCGGGCTCGCCGCCGGGACCTGGTCGTCGACGACGACGTCCTGTTCGCGTTCTACGACGAGCGCGTGCCCTCCGACGTCGTGTCCGCGCGGCACTTCGACCAGTGGTGGAAGGGCGCCCGACGACGCGACCCCGACCTGCTCACCTTCACGCGCGAGCTGCTCGTCGCCGACGAGGCCGACGCGATCGACGAGTCCGCGTTCCCGTCCCGCTGGCCGCAGGGCGACCTGCGCCTGCCGCTGACCTACCAGTTCCAGCCCGGCACCGAGGCCGACGGCGTGACCGTGCACATCCCGATCACCGCCCTGGCCCGGCTGACCCCCGACGGGTTCGACTGGATGGTGCCCGGCCTGCGCGAGGAGCTCGTCACCGCGACCATCCGCTCGCTGCCCAAGCCCGTGCGCGTGCAGCTCGTCCCCGC
>NZ_JAPESW010000042.1 GCF_028527925.1 Cellulomonas fimi | reverse complement strand
TCGACGTCGACGACGTCCGCGGAGGTCGTCGGCGTCGCCCGTGCGGCGGACGCTCCGGCCTCGCGGAGGGCACGCCGCGAGCGGCGCGTCTGCGGGGTCGGGGCGTCCTCGGCGAGGGTGCGCGTCGAGTCGTCCATGGCCGGTCCAACGTACCCGCTCCGCCTGTGCGCGCAGGGCGCGCGTCCCCCGTCCGTGGTGGGATGTCCCGCATGGTGGAGGGCGCGAACGTGCAGGTCACGATCACGGCGACGACGGGCCGTCCGGACGACGCGGCGGCGTCGCAGGTCAGGGGGCTGGCCGCTCGCGCCCACGAGGTGGACGGCGTCGCGCCGCTGTCCGAGCAGCCGCTGCTCCGTCTGGCGGACGCGGCCGCACCGGTCGTGCACCTGACCGCGCGGACTCCCGCGGGCGAGCTCGTCGGGTACGCGCAGGTCGACACGGAGACGGCGTCCGCGGAGCTCGTCGTCGACCCGGCGCACCGCCGCCGCGGCACCGGCCGCGCCCTGCTCGACGCGGCCCGCACGCACACCGCGACCGCCACCGGCACCGGGCTGAAGGTCTGGGCGCACGGCGACCTGCCGGCCGCGCGCGCCTTCGCGGCCATGACCGGCCTCGTCGTGGTGCGCGAGCTGCGCAAGCTGCGCCTCGACCTCGCGAGCCGGACCGACGCGACGCGCCGCCCCCTCCCGGCGGGCACGACGCTGCGCGCGTTCGTCCCCGGCCAGGACGAGGAGGCGTGGCGCCGCGTCAACGCGCGCGCGTTCGCGCACCACCCCGAGCAGGGCCGCCTGACGGTCGCGGACGTGCAGGCCCGCGAGCGCGAGCCGTGGTTCGACCCGGAGGGCTTCCTGCTCGCCGAGCGCGACGGCGTGCTGGTCGGGTCGGTGTGGACGAAGGTGCACCCGGCGGGCACGGAGGCGGACGAGCCGGTCGGCGAGATCTACGTCGTGGGCGTCGACCCCGACGCGCAGGGCACGGGCCTGGGCGGCGCGCTCACCTCGGCAGGGCTCGACCATCTGGCCTCGCGGGGCCTCGCGACGGTCGTGCTGTACGTCGACGCGGACAACACCGCGGCCGTCCGGACGTACGACGCGCAGGGGTTCGTGCGGGCCGCGACCGACGTGATGCTCGCTTCCGATACCGAGGGTTCACCCACGGGTGCCACGATGGGGTCATGACCGACGCACCCGCGCTCGACTCCCTCGAGGAGCACCTCGCCTCGCACGTGGCCCCGCAGGAGGAGCTGCCGGTCGTCGAGCCCGAACCGCTCCCCGACGACCGGTTCCTCGACCGCGAGCTGTCGTGGCTCGCGTTCAACCAGCGCGTGCTGGAGCTCGCGGAGGACCCGAACGTCCCGCTGCTCGAGCGCGTGCGGTTCCTCGCGATCTTCGCCTCGAACCTCGACGAGTTCTTCATGGTGCGCGTCGCGGGGCTCAAGCGGCGGATCGCGACGGGCATCGCCGTGACGGCGGCGTCGGGCCTGTCGCCGCGCCAGGTGCTCGAGGCGATCAGCGAGAAGGCGCACGAGCTGCAGCACCGGCACGCGCGCGTGTTCGCCGAGCAGGTGCAGCCGGCGCTGCGCGCGGAGGGCATCACGCTGGTCCGCTGGGACGAGCTGGGCGACGCGGAGCAGGACCGGCTGCGCAAGTTCTTCCGCCGGCAGATCTTCCCCGTGCTGACGCCGCTCGCGGTCGACCCGGCTCACCCCTTCCCCTACATCTCGGGGCTGTCGCTCAACCTCGCGGTCGTCGTCGCCAACCCGGTGACGGGCAAGGAGCACTTCGCGCGCGTGAAGGTGCCGCCGCTGCTGCCGCGGTTCATCGCGGTCGACGCGAGCGGCCGGCCGTCGGCGCCCGACGCGGGCGCGGCCGCCCCGGAGAAGGGCCCGATGTCGTTCGTCCCGGTCGAGGACGTCATCTCCGAGCACCTCGAGCACCTGTTCCCCGGCATGGAGGTGCGCGAGCACCACACGTTCCGCGTGACCCGCAACGAGGACGTGGAGGTCGAGGAGGACGACGCCGAGAACCTGCTCAAGGCGATGGAGAAGGAGCTCCTGCGTCGCCGGTTCGGCCCGCCGGTGCGCCTGGAGATCGCGGAGGGCATCAGCCCGCGCATCCGTCAGCTGCTCGTGCGCGAGCTGCGGATGGCCGAGGACGAGGTCTACGAGCTGCCCGCGCCGCTCGACTACACGGGTCTCAACGTCATCGCGGACCTCGACCGCGCGGAGCTGCAGTACCCGCGGTTCGTGCCGACGACGCACCGCCAGCTCGCCGAGGTGGAGAGCGCGACGCCGGCCGAGGTGTTCGCGAAGATCCGCGAGCGCGACATCCTGCTGCACCACCCGTACGACTCGTTCTCGACGTCGGTGCAGACGTTCCTCGAGCAGGCCGCGGCCGACCCGGCGGTGCTCGCGATCAAGCAGACGCTGTACCGGACGTCAGGCGACTCCCCCATCGTCGACGCACTCATCGACGCCGCGCAGGCGGGCAAGCAGGTGCTCGCGCTGGTGGAGATCAAGGCGCGGTTCGACGAGCAGAACAACATCTCGTGGGCGCGCAAGCTCGAGCAGGCGGGCGTGCACGTCGTGTACGGCATCGTCGGTCTCAAGACGCACTGCAAGCTCTCGCTCGTGGTCCGCCAGGAGGCGGACGGCCTGCGCCGGTACAGCCACGTCGGGACGGGCAACTACCACCCGAAGACGGCCCGGCTCTACACCGACCTGGGCCTGCTGACGTCCGACCCCGAGGTTGGGCAGGACCTCACGCGCCTGTTCAACCAGCTGTCCGGGTACGCGCCGAAGTCGCGGTTCCACCGCCTGCTCGTCGCGCCGCGGTCCGTGCGCGCGGGCCTGATCGAGCGCATCGAGCGCGAGGCCGCGGCGGCGCGCGCGGGCGAGCCCGCGTGGATCAAGATCAAGGTCAACTCGATGGTCGACGAGGCCACGATCGACGCGCTGTACCGCGCCTCGCAGGCGGGTGTGCAGGTCGACCTGGTCGTCCGCGGCATCTGCGCGCTGCGGCCGGGGGTGCCGGGGCTCTCGGAGAACGTGCGCGTGCGCTCGATCCTCGGCCGGTTCCTCGAGCACTCGCGGATCTTCGCGTTCGCGCACGCGACCGGCGACGACGACGCGTTCGAGGGGCCCGAGGTCTACATCGGGTCGGCGGACCTCATGCACCGCAACCTCGACCGGCGCGTCGAGGCGCTCGTCCGCGTGTCCGACGCGGACCAGGTGGGCGAGCTCGTCGACCTCATCGACGAGTCCATGGACGACGCGACGTCGTCGTGGCACCTCGACGGCGCGGGCGACTGGCACCGCCGGCACGTGGACGACGAGGGCAACCCGCTCGTCGACCTGCAGGCGGCCCTCATCCAGCGGCAGCGGCGCCGCCCCGGCGCCAGCCGGTGAGCAGCTCTGCCGGTCCGGCCGTCGTCGAGGCGGCCGGCGCGCTCGTGTGGCGCGTGCGCCTGCGTCGGCTGCAGGTCGCGCTCGTGCACCGGCCGCGGTACCGCGACTGGTCGTGGCCGAAGGGCAAGCTCGACCCGGGCGAGACCGCGGTCGCCGCGGCGGTCCGGGAGGTCGCGGAGGAGACCGGGCACGACGTCGTGCTCGGGATCCCGCTGCCCGGGCTCGAGTACCGCCTGTCCGACGGCCGCACCAAGCGCGTCCACTACTGGGCCGCGCAGGTCGCCGGACGCCGCGACGCCGTGGCCCTGCGGGCGCGCCCGCCGGTGCCGCGTGCGTCCCGCTCCGAGATCGACCGCGTGCGGTGGATGGACGTCGGCACGGCCGCGCGCCGCCTGACCCGGTCGGCCGACCGCGCGCCGCTGGCCGCGCTGGTGGCCGCGTACCGCAAGGGCCGGCTCGACACGCACGCGCTCGTCGTCGCGCGGCACGGGTCGGCCCGCAAGCGCAGCGCGTGGAAGGGGCCCGACGCCGAGCGACCGCTCACCTCGGACGGGGCGCGGCAGGCCGACGCGCTCGTGCCGCTGCTGTCGGCGTTCGGCGTCGCGCACGTCGTGACGAGCCCGTGGCGGCGGTGCGTCGAGACGGTCCGCCCGTACGCGCGCGCGGTCGGCATGCCCGAGCAGAAGGTCGAGGCGTGGTCGGAGGACGCGCACGAGGAGGCGCCGGGCCTGGTCACGGGCCACGTCGACGCGCTGCTGCACTGGCCCGGCGACGGCGTGGTGTGCACGCACCGGCCCGTGCTCGGCACGGCCTTCCAGGCGCTCGCGGCACGCGCGCGCAAGGGGGTCGCCGCCCACCTGCCGGCGGAGGACCCGTACCTGCAGCCGGGGCAGATCCTGGTCGCGCACGTGGCGCACCGTCCGAAGGGTCCGCGCGTCGTCGCGGTCGAGGTGCACGGCCCCGCCGCCTGAGCCGTCCGGACCGGTCCGGCACGGAGTCCCGCGGGCAGCCGACGGCCCGCTGGGGCAGTCGCGGCCCGTCAGGTGAGGATCGGGTTGAGCACGAGGTAGATGAGCGCGGCGACGAGCGCGGCGGCCGGGATGGTGAGGACCCAGGCGGCGCCGATGTTCTTCGCGACGCCCCACCGGACGGCCGACAGCCGCTTGGTCGCGCCGACGCCCATGATCGCCGAGGTGATGGTGTGCGTCGTCGAGACGGGCGCGTGCAGCCAGTACGCGTTGGCGTAGAGCACGATGGCGGCCACGGACTCCGCGACGAAGCCGCGCGCCGGGTCGAGCTCGATGATCTTGCGGCCCAGCGTGCGCATGATGCGCCACCCGCCCGCGTAGGTGCCGGCGGAGATGGCCGCGGCGGCGGACAGCTTGACCCACAGCGGGATCGTCATGTTGTCCGGGTCGTGGAAGCCGCCCGCGATGAGCGCGAGGACGATGACGCCCATCGTCTTCTGCGCGTCCTGGAGGCCGTGCCCGAGGGCCATCGCGGCCGCCGACGCGGTCTGGGCGAGCCGGAAGCGGCGCATCGTCCGGGCGGGCGCGCGGTTCCGCACGAGCCACAGCACGCCGACCATGAGGCCGAACGCGAACAGGAACCCGATGAGCGGCGAGAACACCATCGGCAGGACGACCTTGTCCCAGATGGCGCTCCAGTGGACGGTGATGCCCGACGCGACGCCGACGCCGGTGAGGCCGCCGATGAGGGCGTGCGTCGACGAGGACGGCAGGCCCAGCCACCACGTGATGAGGTTCCAGGTGATCGCGCCGATCAGGCCCGACAGCACGATGATCAGGCCCTCGTGCGGCCCGACGTCACCGATGCTGATGATGTCCTCGGCGATCGTCGTCGCGACGTGCGTGCCGAGCAGCGCGCCGACGAGGTTGAAGAACGCCGCCATGAGCAGCGCGACCCGCGGCGTCAGCGCACGCGTCGAGACGGAGGTCGCGATCGCGTTGGCGGCGTCGTGGAAGCCGTTGGTGTAGTCGAAGCCGAGGGCGAACGCGACCACGACGACGACGAGCAGGACGTCCACGTGGGCTCAGGACTCCTTGAGCGCGATCGTCTCGACCGCGTTGGCCACCTTCTCGAACGCGTCGGCGGCGTCCTCGAGCGTGTCGATGATCTCCTTGAGCTTGATGATCATCACGGGGTCCGTGACCTCGTCGAACATCTGCGCGACGAGCTTGCGGTGCGACTTGTCGGCCTGGTTCTCGAGGCGGTTGACCTCGACCCAGTACTCCGAGAGCGAGTCCATCGAGCGCAGCCGCGGCATCGCGTCGGCCGTGAGCTCGGCCGCGCGCTGGAGCACCTGCACCTGGTCGGACACCCGGGCGGGCAGCTCGTCGATCTTGTAGAGCACGATGAGGTCCGCGGCCTCGTCCATGAGGTCCATGCAGTCGTCGAGGTGCGACGCGAGCATGTAGATGTCGTCGCGGTCGAACGGCGTGACGAACGTCTGGTTGAGGCGCCGCATGATCGTGTGCGTCGCGTCGTCGGCCGCGTGCTCGGCGTCGGCGATCCGCTTGCCGATCTCCTTGCGGGTGGCGCGGTCCGCCCCGAGCATCTCGCCCAGGAGGTTGGCCCCGGTCACGAGGTGCTTCGCCGAGTCGGCGAAGAGGTCGAAGTACGTGGTGTCGCGCGGGGTGAGGCGCAGGCGCACGGGAATCTCCGGGACGGGGGGACGGACGTGGTTCAGGCTAGGTCACCCGAGCCCGGATGCCTAACGGCGGCCGACGGGCTCGTGGACACATGGTGACAGCCCGACGACGGTCCGGGGAACGCCGTGCGCCCGTCCGGGTGGCGACGCGCCGGGCGCCACGCGGGAGCCGCCGCGACGACGTCCCACCCGCAGCGACGACACGCGTTCGCGCAGGTGGGAGGTGGGGCGGCGCCGGACCGGGAGCGCCTCTCGGCGCGTGGCCGCTCGAAGCGGCTTGAGATGGAGCCCGGGGCTACCGCGGCCCGGCGCCTCGTCGATCCTACGTCGCCCGGGCCCGCCGTGCGCTGTGCGGAACCTCACGACACCCGTCCGGCAGGACCGGACGGACCGGGCACGGCGCGGCCGTGCGTCACTCGAGCCGGTCGGCGCGCCACAGCGCGGCGGCGTGCGTGAGCTCCTCGGCGGTGCGGACGAGGGACGCGGCCCCGCGCGTCGTGCGCAGCGCTCCCCGCGGGTCGACGAGGTCGAGGTGGTCGGCGTCGAACGCGGCGCCGGTCGCGAGGACCTGGCAGAACGCGGCGGCCCGCTCGAGCGCGACCGCGAGGTCGCCCGCGTACACGCCCGACAGGACGGCGTCGGCGACGGCTCGCACGTCCTCGGGCCCGGGGGTGTCGGCGACGCCCGCGACGACGCCGTGCACGGGGGCCGCCGCGACACCAGCGCGGTAGCGGTCGGCGATGGTCACGGGGTCGCGCCGCACCCACTCGCGCAGCACGTACAGGCGCCACAACGCCCCGGGCAGGGTGTCGGGCTGGCTGTCGGCCCACAGCCCCGCGACGACGTCGAGGCCCTCGTGCTCGACGAGCGCCACGAGCCGGGCGACGACGTCGGGGTCGGGCTGCGCGCGGCCGCGCCGGACGAGCGCCTGCGCCGTCGTGTGCGCGACCTCGTCACGCAGCGCGGGCGACAGGTCGCCGGGGATGGCGTCGGCCTGCTGCGGGTCGAGCATCGCGGGGCGACGCGGGCGACGGGGCTCGTCACCGCTGGTCGGACCGGTCATCGCGCACCTCCTCGCGCGGGCGGGCCGCGGGGCCGGCGCTCACCCGTCGGACGATCTTGCCTCCTCGGCGCCCCGGTCGCGCGCGCCGCCCGTCGCCCGTCCGGGTCGGCCGTCCGGGCTCGACATGCGTGTCCGTGCAGGTGGGGTCACAGTGGTTCTCACTCCCCGGGACGGCCCCGAGGGTGACGGAGGTGCCACACGATGTCCGACGCGACACGGCCGCCGCAGGGGGCGGCGGGAGGATCCGAGGTGCGCCACCCGCACCACAACAAGGCCATCGCGCTCGCCGTCGCGGCGGCGGTCGGTGGGTTCCTCTTCGGGTTCGACAGCTCCGTCATCAACGGCGCGGTCGACGCGATCGGGGAGCAGTTCGACCTCGGGTCCGCCCTGCAAGGGTTCGCCGTCGCCGTCGCGCTGCTCGGCTGCGCGCTCGGCGCCTGGTCCGGCGGCAAGCTCGCCGACCACTGGGGCCGCACGAAGGTCATGTTCTTCGGCGCGGTCCTGTTCTTCGTGTCGTCGATCCTGTCGGCGATCGCGTTCGGCGTCTGGGACCTGATCCTCTGGCGCTTCATGGCGGGTGTCGGCATCGGCATCGCGTCCGTCATCGCCCCCGCGTACATCGCGGAGATCGCGCCCGCGGCGATGCGCGGCCGGCTGGGCTCGCTCCAGCAGCTCGCGATCACGCTCGGCATCTTCGCCGCGCTCCTGTCCGACCAGCTGCTCGCGACGTCCGCGGGCGGCGCGTCGGAGGAGCTGTGGTTCGGGCTCGAGGCGTGGCGGTGGATGTTCCTCGTCGCCGTGGTCCCCGCGACGGTCTACGGGATCCTCGCGCTGAGGATCCCCGAGTCTCCGCGCTACCTGGTGGCGCGCGGCCGACGCGACGAGGCGCAGAAGATCCTGTCCGACGTGCTGGGTCCCGACGAGGACGCCGCAGCCCGCGTGCGCGAGATCGAGCGCACGATCGAGTCGGACAAGAAGCTCGAGGAGCAGGCGACGCTGCGCGGGCCGCGGTTCGGGCTCCTGCCCGTCGTCTGGGTCGGCATCCTGCTGTCGGTGTTCCAGCAGTTCGTCGGGATCAACGTGATCTTCTACTACTCGACGACGCTGTGGCAGGCCGTCGGGTTCGACGAGTCCGACGCGTTCATGGTCTCGACGATCACGTCGGTGACGAACGTCGCGGTGACCTTCATCGCGATCGCGCTCATCGACAAGATCGGCCGGCGCCCGCTGCTCCTCATCGGCTCGGCCGGCATGGCGGTGTCGCTCGCGATCATGGCGATCGCGTTCACGCAGTCGACCGGGACGGGCGACGACCTCACGCTGACGGGCTCGTGGGGCACGATCGCGCTGGTCGCGGCGAACGCGTTCGTCGTGTTCTTCGGCGCGACCTGGGGCCCGCTGGTCTGGGTGCTCCTCGGCGAGATGTTCCCGAACCGCATCCGTGCCGCCGCGCTCGGGGTGGCCGCGATGGCGCAGTGGATCGCGAACTTCCTCATCACGATCTCGTTCCCGCCGATGCTCGACCGGTTCGGCGCGTCCATCCCCTACCTGATGTACGCGATCTTCGCGACGCTGTCCTTCTTCTTCACGCTGTTCAAGGTGCCGGAGACGAAGGGCGTGCAGCTCGAGGACATGGAGTCGGTCAAGGTCGAGCGGCGCACGCGCGGGACGGCGAGCACGACCCGCTGACACGGCCCGCACGTCCCGGAGGCCCCTGGCGCAGCGCGCGCCGGGGGCCTTCGTCGTCCCCGGGTGCGAGCAGCGGGGAATAAGTTGCCTCGCGCAAATGCTGTGTCTTACAGTTATTGCGTCACGCAAGCAAGGAGCACCCCATGACCGGCACCGCCGACGCACCCGAGACGCCCACCCGCCTCCTGCTGCGCGCCATGGAGGAGCTCACCCGGTCGCTGCGCGAGGCGTCCCACGTCATGTCGAAGCAGTTCCCCTGCTCGCGCGGCGAGGTCCCGCTCATCCGCCTGCTCGCCCGCCGCGGTGCGCTCGGTGTGGGTGAGATCGCGCACGTCATGCGCGTCGACGTCTCGGTCGCCAGCCGCCAGGTGAGCCACCTCGTCGACGAGGGCTGGGTCGAGCGCACCGTCGACCCTGACGACCGCCGCGCCCGCACGCTGCGCCTCACCGCCGACGGCGAGGCCCTCGCCGCCCGCATGCTCGACGTCCGCGACGGCGCCATGCAGGCCGTCTTCGGCGACTGGGCGCCCGACGACATCGACGACGCAGCCGCGGTCCTGCACCGCATCGCCGCCACGATCGACGCCGCCCGCCTGCGCGAGCAGGCGCCCGCGCTCGCCGTGACCGGGTGACGGGGCGCCGCGACCCCCGCGTCGCGGACCTGCCCCGACCCGCACCACCCACCGACCTGCCCACGACGTCGGGTCCACCACCGCACGACCCGAGATCGACGAGAGCGAGACCATGACCGACCGCACCGCACCGCCCGCGCCCGTGGCGCCCGCCGAGGACGAGGCCACGCGCCTCGTCGAGACCTCGGCCGACGCCGCGGGCCTGCCCCTCGACCCCACCGCCGCGCCCGACTCCGCCGAGGCCCCTCGCATGACGCACCGCGAGGTGCTCGAGTCGCTGTCCGGGATCCTCCTCGGCATGTTCGTCTCGATCCTCGCGACGAGCGTCGTGTCCTCCTCGCTGCCGCGGATCATCTCCGACCTCAAGGGCGAGCAGTCCGCGTTCACCTGGGTCGTCACCGCGACTCTGCTCACCACGACGATCACGACCCCGATCTGGGGCAAGCTGGCCGACCTCGTCGACCGCAAGCTGCTCATCCAGCTCGCGCTCGTCATCTCCGTCGTGTCGTCCGCGCTCGCGGGCCTCTCGCACAGCACCGGCATGCTCATCGGCATGCGCGCGCTGCAGGGCATCGGCGCCGGCGGCCTGACCGCGCTCGGCACGGTCCTCATCGCCGACATCATCAGCCCGCGCGAGCGCGGCCGGTACATGGGGCTCATGGGCGGCGTCATGGGCATCGGCATGGTCGGCGGCCCGCTGCTCGGCGGCCTCATCACCGACGGCCCGGGCTGGCGCTGGAACTTCTTCGTCGGCCTGCCCTTCGCGGTCGCGGCGATCATCGTGCTCCAGCGCACGCTGCACCTCCCCCCGCTCACGCGCCGTCAGGTGAAGATCGACTACCTCGGCGCGCTGCTGATCTCCGCGGGCATCGCCCTGCTGCTCCTGTGGGTGACCTTCGCGGGCGACTCGTTCGCGTGGGCGTCGTGGCAGACCGCCACGATGGTCGGCGGCTCGATCGCGCTGCTCGCGCTCGCCGTGTGGGCCGAGTCCCGCGCCGCCGAGCCGATCATCCCGCTGCACCTGTTCAGGAACCGCACGCTCGTCCTGTCGGTGATCGCGTCCGTCGCGGTCGGCATCGCGCTGTTCGGCACCTCGGTGTTCCTCAGCCAGTACATGCAGCTCGCGCGCGGCAAGACGCCGACCGAGTCGGGCCTGCTCACGATCCCCATGGTCGTCGGCGTGTTCGTCGCGTCGACGCTGTCCGGCCAGATCATCAGCCGCACCGGGCGCTACAAGGGCTTCATGGTCGCCGGCGCGACCGTCCTCACCGCGGGCCTCGTGCTCATGGGGACGATCCACTACGACACGAGCTTCGCGCTCGTCGCGCTCTACATGGTCATCCTCGGCACGGGCGTGGGCATGCTCATGCAGAACCTCGTCCTCGCCGTGCAGAACACGCTCGACGTGCGCGAGGTCGGCTCCGGCACCTCGACGGTCGCGTTCTTCCGGACGCTCGGCGGCGCGATCGGCGTCTCTGCGCTCGGCGCCGTCCTGGCCAACCGGGTGGGTGACCTCATCGTCTCCGGCCTGAAGGGCATCGGCATCGACGCGAGCGCGCTCGGCGCCGGCGGCACCAGCACGCTGCCGAACCTGGCCACGCTGCCCGAGCCCGTGCGGGTCGTCGTCGAGCGGGCGTTCGGCGACGCGATCGCGGACCTGTTCCTCGTCGCCGCGCCCGTCGCGCTCGTCTCGCTCGTCGCCGTGCTGTTCCTCAAGGAGGTGCCGCTCGGCCGCAAGTCCGGCATCGAGCAGCGGCTCGAGCAGGAGGCCGACGTCGAGGAGAAGACGCCCGCCGCGGTCGCCTGACCTCACCGCACCCAGACGGACGCGCCGCCTCCCGGGACACCGGGGGGCGGCGCGTCCGTGCGTGCGCGGGGTCAGTCGTGCTGGCGGATCGCCGCGAGCGCCGAGTTGAGGCGGTCGAGCTGCTCGGCGAGCGCGTCGACCTCCCCCGCGCTCCAGCCGTCGAGCGCGCGCAGCAGGAACTCGCGCCGGGCCGCGCGGGCGGCGGAGAGGCGGCGCAGGCCCTCGTCGGTCAGGTCGAGCAGCTGACCGCGGAAGTCGTCGGGGTCGGGGCGCCGCGAGATCAGGCCGATCGCGCCCAGCCGGGCGAGCTGACGCGAGATCGTGCCGCGTCCGACGCCGATGTAGGTCGCCAGGTCGCTGGCCCGCACGCCGGGCGTCGACTCGATGTGGCTGAGCAGCACGTACGCCGACGGCTCCAGGTCGGGGTGCACGTCGCGTGCGAGCGCCGCGGACGACGCGTGCGCGCGGCGCAGCAGCAGACCGAGCTCTCGCTCGAGCCTCGCGAAGTTCTCCTCGACCACGAACCCATCCTCGCCCCACCGGGGGTACCCGGGCGGGCGAAATCGTTGGACAGCTGCCCGACACGCCGGACGGACTAGGTGCTGGCACCTAGGCGGGTCAGCGGGACCAGGTCGTCCGTCGTCCCGCGATGGTCGCGATCGCGGCGGCGCGGTCGGCGCCGAGCCGGGGTGCCATGCGGCGGAAGATGCCGGGCACCTCGGTCCGCGGGACGACGAGCACGTCGTCGGCGCCGCCCGGCGACCGGACCTCGACACGGCCCTGGACGACCAGGACCGCGCGCACCACGACGCCCGCGCACGCGGCCGCGAGCAGCGCGCTCTGCACGCGCGACGCCTCGAGCCGGGCGTCGCGCAGGTACGGGACGGGCTCGCCGTCGACCGTCATGAAACGACCCTCGACGACGACCTCGGAGCCGGAGAGGTCGCGCTCGGAGACCGTGAGGATGCCGCCCGGTCCGACCAGCAGGTTCTGCAGCACCGATCCCTGGCGGCCGACCGGCACGTCGTGCAGCACCTGCCAGCCCTCGTCGACCAGGCGGGACAGGCGCGTGCGCACCGAGCTGCCGCGCTCGCCGCGGTAGGCGGGCAGCGACGGGGCGTCGGCGGAGACGGTGCCGAGCCACGCCTCGAGCGCGGCCTGGTCGAGCGCGTCGAGCGCGTCGGTCGCGCTGGCCGGCACCGGCAGCACGAGCGCGCCCGTGTCGGTGCGCAGGTCGGCGCGCAGCCACGCCTGGGCGGCCTTGCGGACGCCGTCCTCGAGCGCGGGGTGCTCGACCACGACCTCGCCCGACTGGAGGTCGACGGAACCGACCGGTGCGCCGGTCTCCTGCGTGACGAAAAGACGGTCGGCGCCGTAACGGCGCCACCGTCTCACCGTCAGCAGCTCGTCCACGTCAGCATTATCGGCAGGAACGGCCCTCGACTTCAGGCGTGTCGACCATCCGGACGGCCCCCGTCGGGGTGATCCCCGATCGTCCCGCGACGGGGGCTTCGTGCGGTCTGGTCAGGCCGTCTGCTCGAACGTCAGGCTCACCGAGTTCATGCAGTAGCGGTCACCCGTGGGGGTCTGCGGCGCGTCGTCGAAGACGTGCCCCAGGTGCGACCCGCAGCGCGCGCAGCGGACCTCGGTCCGCACCATGCCGAGGCTGCGGTCGACGAGCAGCTCGACGCGGTCCTCGGCGAGCGGCGAGAAGAAGCTCGGCCACCCGCAGTGCGAGTCGAACTTCGTCTCGGACCGGAACAGCTCGTTGCCGCACGCGCGACAGCGGTACACGCCGACCCGCTTCTCGTCGAGCAGCTCGCCCGTCCAGGCGCGCTCGGTGCCCGCCCGGCGCAGCACCGCGAACTCCTGCGGCGCGAGCTCGGCGGCCCACTGCTCGTCGGTCTTCTCGACCTCGTAGCCCATCTCGTCCTCCTCGTGGGAACCGCGCGGTGCGGCGCCCGACGGGTGCAACACGCCGCGGGCCGCGGCGGTTCCCGACGCGCCGGACAGGTCCCTGACCAGCGCGTCTCGCAGTTCCTCGGCACTTCGGTCTACCGTGCCCCGTAGCGCACGCTCCTCCCGCGCTGACCGAAAGCCGCCGAACCCGACCGACTCGCCCCCGGTCGTCCTTCCCGCCCGTGAGGTCCGCGTGCCCCGTACCCGTCGACCGTGGTCGTTGACGCGCTACTTCGCGGTCGTGAGCGTCGTCGCCATGACGGTCCTCGGACTCGCGCTCGTCGTCGTCTCCGCGAACGTCATGGAGCGCCAGTCCACGCGCGACGGGATGGCGTCGGCGGAGTCGGTGCAGTCGTACGCGACCGGCCAGGTGCCGACGGACTCGTTCGTGCTGGCCACCGCGCTGACCCCCGAGCAGGACGCCGCGGTGCGCGCGGCCGTCGCCGGGTTCGCGGACAGCGTGGTCGAGGTCCGGCTGTGGGCGCAGGACGGGACCCTCATCTTCTCGACCGCGGACCGCACGACGAGCGGGTTCCCCGACGGCGACCGGCTCGACGCGGCGATGAGCACGGGCGAGCCGGACGCGAAGGTCGTCACCGACGTGCGCGGCGACGAGGGCGAGGCGAGCGGCACGCAGACCGACGTCCTCGACGTGTACGTGCCGGTCACGGCGGGCGACACGCTGACCGCCGACCCGCAGGCGGCGGACGCCGACGAGGTCGTCGGTGCGGCCGAGGTCATGCTCGACCACACCGGCTCGGCCGCCGCGGTCGGCGACGCGGTCCGCACGGTCGGCATCGTCGTGGGCGTCGGGCTCGTGCTGCTGTGGGTGCTCCTGTTCCGGACGGTGCTCACGACGTCGCGCCGGCTGCAGGCCACCGCGCTGGAGAACGCGCGGCTCGCGCTGCTCGACTCGCTCACGGGCCTGCCGAACCGGCGCATGCTCGCGGACCGCATGCGCCGCACGATCGCCGAGGCCCAGCAGGACGGGACGCGCGTCGGGCTGATGATGCTGGACATCGACCACTTCAAGGACATCAACGACTCGCTCGGCCACGACCGCGGCGACGAGCTGCTCGAGCAGGTCGCGGAACGGCTGCGCGGCGCGCTGCGCGAGAACGACGTCGTCGCGCGGCTCGGCGGCGACGAGTTCGCGGTCCTGCTGCCCGACGTGCGCTCGGTCGAGAACGCCGAGCGGCTGGCGCGGCGCGTGCGCGGGCTGTTCGCGACGCCGTTCCCGCTCGGCGACCTGGCGCTGCACGTCGAGACGTCGGTCGGCGTGGCGTGCCTGCCGGACCACGCGAACGACGCGTCGTCCCTCATGCGCACCGCGGACGTCGCGATGTACGCCGCGAAGCACCGCCGCACGGGCGTCGCCGTCTACTCGCTCGACGAGGACGACTCCTCCCCCGCGCGCCTGGTGCTGCTGGGCGACCTGCACCGCGCGCTCGACGCCGCGAGCCCCGACTCGCACGAGCTGGAGATGCACTACCAGCCCAAGGTCGATCTCACGACGGGCCGGACGGTGGGGCTCGAGGCGCTCATGCGCTGGCGGCACGAGACGCGCGGGCTGCTCGCACCCGCCGCGTTCATCCCGCTCGCCGAGCAGTCCGGGCTCATCCACGACGTCACGCGGTACGCCCTGACGGCGTGCGTGCGCCAGCTCGCGCAGTGGTCGCAGGACGGCCGGACGACGCCGGTCGCGGTGAACCTCTCGGCGCACGACGTCGCCACGACGGACGTGGTCGACCTCATCGAGCGGCTGCTGGCGGAGCACGAGGTGTCGGCGGAGCTCCTCGAGGTCGAGATCACGGAGACCGCGCTCGTGGCCGACCGGTCGCGCGTCGTGCCGGTGCTCGAGCGGCTCGGCGAGCTCGGCGTGCGCGTCGCGATCGACGACTTCGGCATCGGCAACACGTCCATCTCCCAGCTGCGCGACCTGCCCGTCGACGAGCTGAAGATCGACCGCCTGTTCGTGGCGGACCTGCAGGCCGGGGGGCGCGAGGGGTCCGAGGTCGTCGTCCGCGCGATGGTGGACCTCGCGCACTCGTTCGGTCTGCGCGTCGTCGCGGAGGGCGTGGAGGACGAGCACACCGCCGAGATCCTCGCCAGGCTCGGCGTCGACCAGGCGCAGGGCTTCCTCTACTCGCGCGCGGTCCCTCCCGCGGACCTCACGTTCGGCACCCTGGTCCCGACACCCCGCCGGGGGGCCGACGAGTCCACGCGACCTGCGGGTTCGCGGCCGGGCGGGCGTCGCCGCCCCCGGACGGCGCACACCTCTCATCACTCGAACGAGTGAATCTCACCCGGATGCCTCAACCCGCGCCACCCGTTTGCCGATGGTGATTCGTCCGGCCCGTACCTGCCTGCGCACGATGCCCGAGGAGTGCCCCCGATGATGGACGACCTGCTCCAGGAGATGATCGACCCCGCCCCGCCGCAGCGGGACCGGCCGCGACGTCGCCGCATGTGGACCACGGTCGGCATCGTCGGGCTCGCGGTCGTCGGCGCGACCTCGCTCACGACGTCGGCCCTGTTCAGCGACACCGACTCGACGAGCGCCGAGATCTCGACGGGCACCGTCGACCTCGCGGTCGGCGCGACCTCGTTCCCGCTCCCCCCGGGCGGCATGGCGCCGGGCGACACCGTCTACACGCCGGTCACCGTGAGCAACGACGGCTCGCTGGAGCTGCGCTACGCGATCGAGTACCGCGCCGAGACCCTCGCGACCGGCCCCGCCCCCGCGCCCACGCTGGCCGACGGGGCGACGCCGCAGTCCCTCGGGAACGTCGTGCAGCTCGCGATCTTCGAGACCGGTCAGTGCGACGCGGGCGGCGTGGCAGGCGCCCGGCAGCTCGGCGCCGTGGACGGCGCGACGACCCCGCTCGCGACGGACTTCACCGCGATCGTCGGCAGCGCCGCGACGGGCCCCGACACCGACGACCGCGACCTCGGCGCGGGCACGGACGAGACCCTGTGCGTGCGCGTGCACCTGCCGATCGGTGCCGACAACAGCTACCAGGACACGGCGCTCGCGCTCTCGCTGCGCATGCAGGCGGAGCAGGTCGCGAACAACGACGGCACGCCGGCCTCCTGAGGTCCCGTGCGATGAGGTTCCGCAGGCGCACCCCCGGTGCGCCCGCCGTCGACCGACGGATGCCGAGCGTGCCCGCACGCACCAGGACGGCGCGCGCCCCGCGTCCGACCTGGCGCCGCGTGCTGTCCGCCGCGCTGTGGACCGTCGTCGCGGTGTGCGGGGCCGCCTACGCCGCGTCGCTCCTGGTCCCGCTCTGGTACCAGGTCAACGACGAGCGGCTGCTCATCGTCACGTCCGGGTCGATGGCGCCCAAGTTCGAGGCCGGCGACGCCGTGGTGCTGCAGGCGATCACGCGCGAGTCCGACCTCAAGGTCGGGCAGGTCGTGTCCTTCTGGCCCGTCGGCTCGCAGCAGCTCGTGACGCACCGGATCGTCGCCCTGCGCCACCTCCCCGAGCTCGTCGACGACCCCGAGACCGGGGAGCGGGTCCCGAAGATCGGCGCGGACGGCGCGCCCGTCACCAAGCCGTACGTGTTCACCAAGGGCGACGCCAACGCGGAGGCGGATCCGAACGCGATCCCCATCACGCGCGTGCGCGGCGTCGTGCTCGACGTGCACCGCGGGTGGGGCTGGGTGCTGCAGTGGTCGACGTCCCCGTCGGGCCGGGCCGTGATGCTCGTGCCGCCGCTGCTCGCGCTCGCGACGCTCGAGCTCCTGGCCGTCGCCGACGGGCGCCGTGAGCGCCGCGCCGCCGCCGCGAGCGCCCAGGCCGACGCGAGGAGGTTCGATGACCTCCTCCTCGACTGACACGGCCACCACGGCCCGCCGCCACCCGTTCCTCGAGGCGGACCGCGGGTCGTGGGTGCGGCTGGGCGTCGTGCTCGCGTTCGCCGCCGCCGCGCTCGTCGCCCCCTTCGTCGGGTCGACGCAGGCGCAGTTCACCGACCACGCGACCGTCGAGATCCGCTACCAGGTGGGTCCGACCACGACGCCGACCCCGTCCGCCGACCCCACGACCGATCCGGCGACCGACCCGGCGGCGGGCGCGGGCACCGCACCGACCCCGCCCGCGGCGTCGGGCGTGGACGCCCCGGCCCCGGTGTCGCGCACCGTCCAGGGCCGCACGCCGCGGCTCGCGCCCGAGGCCGACCGGGCGGACGCGCCGGCGAACGGCCCCGCCGCGCCCCGGCCGCCCGGCGGGCAGCGGCCGACGCGCGGCGACGCACCCGACTGATCAGGCGGCGCGCACCCCGCGGGCCGCGAGCAGCACGCCCGCCGGGTCGTAGGTGCGCGCGAGCGTGCGCAGCCGACGCGCGACGAGCGGGGTGAACACCCGGTCCGCCCACGCCGTCCCGGCCGCGTCCGTGAAGTTGGGCAGGCCGCCGTCCGTCGCCCACGGCTCGAGCCCCTGTGCGACGCGTGCGGCGTCCCGCGTCACGACCTGCGCGACCTCGGGGATCATCAGGCCGACCGCGAACACGCTGTAGGCGGCGTCGCGGTGCGCGTACGCGCACGGGTCGCCGACGCGGACGCGCCCGCCGAGCTGGCGGATCTCGACGGCGGCGAGCGCGGAGTCGACCCCGGGCCCGACGAGCTCCAGCAGGCGGTCGGCACCGGCGACGCCGAACCCGTGCAGCAGGTGGTGCGTCTCGTGCAGCGGCATCGGGTCGACCGGGTCGGCGTGGACCGCGCCGAGCGCGGAGTACGGCATGACGCCGACCGTGTCGAGGACGGGCGCGGCCACGGCGCGGATCGCGCGGATCATCTCCTCGCCGACCGCGGGGTCGCCGGTCCACGCGAAGCGCACGTGCAGCGTCACCTGACCACGCAGCGGCGCGGGGAACGGGTCCATGTCGGGCAGGCGCATGACCGCGACGGACGTCGTGCCCTCCTCGGGCAGCAGCTCGCACCACTGCGCCCACGTGCGCAGCACGCCGGGGACGTCGGGCTCGGCGAACCACAGACCGCCCGCGTACAGCTCGGGCAGCTCGAGGAGGTCGATCTCGACCGCGGTGACGATGCCCAGGGTGCCCTTGCCGCCGCGCAGGCCCCAGAACAGGTCGGGGTTCTCGTCGCGCGTCGCGCGGCGCAGCACGCCGTCGCCGGTGACGACGTCGAACGCGCGGACGGTGTCGGAGGACAGCCCGTGCGACCGGGCGACGGGTCCGAGACCGCCGCCCGTGAGCAGCCCGACGACGCCGACGTCGGGCGACGACCCGCACAGCGCGGCCAGACCGTGCGGCGCGGTCGCCTCGAGCACCCGCTCCCACCGCACGCCCGCGCCGATCCGCGCCCACCGCTCGTCGGCGTGCACCGTGAGCTCGTCGAGCGCGCCCGTGTGCACGAGGATCGCGTCGCGCATCTCCTCCGTCGCGCCGTGACCGGTGCCCTGGACCGCGACCTGCACGCCGAACGCGGCCGCGATCCTCAGCGTCGCGCTCACGTCGGCCGGGCCGGTGGCCGCCACGACCGCGAGCGGGCTCAGCCGGCGCGTCAGGTTCGAGGTGGCGGTGAGGCGCGCGTAGTCGTCGGTGCCGGGCAGGTGCACGGTGGCGACGACGTCGCGCAGGGCGCGGACGGCGGCGGCGCCGGTCGGGCGGGTGTCCTGTCCGAGGGCGGGGCTGACGAACGACATGGGAGATCCTTCGGGGTCCTGCACGGGGTTCCGTGCGCTGTCACGGGAGGCGCCGCGGCCGGCGCACGGGCAGAAGGAATCCCGGGCGGGTGTCCAGATACACCCGGTTCGCCCGCGCCGGCGCGGGCGCGGTGACGGCGTCAGGCGCGCGCGTCCGGCGGGGGTGCGGCGGGCAGCGTGACGACGAACGTCGTGCCCTCGCCGAGCGTGCTCTCGATGTCGAGCAGGCCGCCGTGCGCGTCGACGACGGCGCGCGCGATCGCGAGGCCCAGGCCGACGCCGGGGATCGCGCGCCGCGTCGCGGACGTCGCGCGGAAGAACCGGGTCGTGAGTCGGCTCAGCTCGTCGGGCGCGATGCCGATGCCCGTGTCGCGCACCGACAGGGCAGCGCCACCGTCGGGCGTCGGGCCGACCGACAGGTGCACCTCGCCACCGGCGGGCGTGAACTTCACGGCGTTGGAGACGAGGTTGTCGACGACCTGCGAGAGCCGCCCGGGGTCCGCGGTCACGGGGGCGGGCTCGATCGACGTCGTCAGCCGGATGCCCGCCTGCTCGGCGACGGGTCCGAGCGACGCGACGGACCCCGTGACGACGTCCGCGAGGTCGATGCCGCGCGGCGAGATCGCGAAGGTCCCCGCGTCGACCTGCGCGGTCAGCAGGAGGTCGCCGACCAGGCGCAGCTGGCGGCGGGCGTTGCGCTCGATGACGGTGAGGTAGCTGCGCTGCTCCTCGGTGAGCTCGTCGGTGCCGTCGAGCAGCAGCTCGAGGTAGCCGAGCACCGACGTCAGCGGCGTCCGGAGCTCGTGGCTGACGAGGCTGACGAACTCGTCCTTGAGGCGCGACGCCTCCCGCTCGGCCGTCACGTCCGTCGCGACGACGACGTACCCGGCGACGCTGCCGTCCACGTCGAGGCGCCGCGTGACCGCGAGGCGGACCGTGACCTCCGTGCCGTCGCGCCGGCGGTAGCTCGCGTCGCGCGCACCGCTGCCACCCTCCGGCGTGACGATCGACTCGAGCAGGCGTGCCGCGACCGAGCCCGGCGCGCGCGGTGGGGACGCCGGCATCTCGACCATCTCGGCGTACAGGTCGGTGATGCGCTTCTTGCCGACCACCTCGCCCTGGCCGTACCCGAGCAGCCGCTCGGCGCCGGCGTTGAAGACCCGGATGGTGCCCGCGGCGTCGGTCGCGATGATCGCCTGCTCGGTGGCCGAGTCGATGATCGAGACGAGCTCGTCGCGCGCGGCGCGGCGCGCGTCGGCGACGCGGGCCAGCTCGAACGCGTCGGCGCGCATCCGCTCGACCATCTCCTGCTCGCGGTCGCGCATGACCGCGACCGCCTCGGTGCGTGCGCGCAGCCGCTCGGTGACCTCGTGCGCGGTGACCGCGACCACCAGGGCGACGAGTGACACGAAGAGCCCGCGGGCGAGCACGAGCGTGTCGAGCGGCATGTCGGGGTCGAGCGCCGCGGGCAGGAGGATGACCAGGTTGACGCCGATCACGGAGATGATCGGTCCGCGCCACCCGCGCTGCGCGGCGAGCGCGAGGACGGGCAGGAAGATCATCACGGTGAACATCGAGCCGATGCCGCCCGTGCCGAACCGCAGGAAGCCGACGCAGACGATCTGCAGGATCGGCAGGAGGTCCTGCGTCCACTCGGGCTCGTCCCGCCAGTGCACGAGGCGCGCGACGACGGCCAGCAGGACCGCGATCCCGGCCGACACCCACACCGCCCACGGGGCCGTCACGGGGATGGTGGGGATCCACAGCGTGAGGACCGCGACGAGGTACACGCCGAGGAACGGGAGCTGACGCTCGACGACGTTCGCGTCGTCGCCGAGTCGCGACGCGATCTTCGTGAGCAGCCGCGACCCGCCACCGGCGGGGACCGCCGGGACACGCGTGCGGAAGGAGGACGTCATGGCTCCCCGTGCCTGAGCGCCTGGTCGAGCGCGGCACGCACGTTCTCGCCGACGAACGGCTTCGGCAGGGTCGCCTCGACGTCCGGGTAGTCGTGCGCGTCGAGCACCGAGGTGACGACGACCGGCAGCCCGGGTCGCAGCCGGCGCAGCTCCTCGACGAGCTCCCAGCCGCCCATGCCGGGCAGCCGCAGGTCGACGAACGCGACGTCGACGTCGAGCTGCGACTCGTCAGCGAGCGCGGCCTCCGCCGACGGCGCCTCGAGCACCTCGCAGCCCGAGCGGCGCAGGTGGGTCGCGAGCAGCGCGCGCTCGTCGGGCTCGTCGTCGACGACCAGCACGCGGGCGCTCGCGACCGCCTCGGTGGTGCGCACGGTCGTGTCGTCGTCGGTCATGCGTCCAGCCTGCCCGTCCTCGGCGTCGCGCCGCAGCACATCGGGCGCGTCGTGGCCCGGCACGTCGCGCGTCCGGTGGTCACGCGTCCTCCCGGACGGCCTCGCGCAGCCACGCGTACCGGCCGACGTCGTCCGCGACGTGCGCGTCGGTCGACGCGACGAGCGCGACGCCCGCGGCCGCCCACCGCGCCCGCACGCGCGGTCCCGGGCAACGCCACTTCTCGTTCACCTCGACAGGCGTGCCGGTCGCGACCGCGACGGCGGCGAGCTCGTCGAGCAGGTCGTCCGGGACGTCGTCCTCGGTGAGCCCGATCTTGGGCAGGAGCGACAGCGGGTGCGCGAGCTGCGCGCGCCCGGCACGGCGCACGGCCCGGACCGTGGCGCTCACGAGGGTCTCGACCGCGCCCTCGCGCGTCAGGGCACCCGTCGCGAGGTGCTCGACGACGACGCGCGGGCTCCACGGCCCGTCGGGTCCGGGGAACTGGTGGTCGGCCAGCAGGACGCGGTCCGCTCCGTCGGGACGGCCGAGCGCGGCCAGCACCTCGGGCGGCGCGTCGATCGTGCCGTCGGCGTCGAGGATCTTGGCCTCGACGCCCGTCAGGACGCGCAGCCCCTCGACCTGCGGCAGTCCGCGCACGACCGCGAGGAAGTCGGGCACGTAGGTGGTCGACTCGCGGACGTGGTCGACCATGCGGATCGTGTCGAGCCCCGCGGCGCGCGCGGCGGCGAGGTTCTCCGCGGGCGTGCTCACCGCGTCGTCGGAGAACGCGGAGTGCACGTGGTGGTCGCCGTGCAGCGACGGTCCGGCGGTCACGCGCCGCCCGCGTCCGCGCCCGCGTGGGCGCCGCCGGGGACGTGCGTGCCGTCGGGCGCGGGCAGCACCTCGTCGACGGGCAGGAACACGTCCTCGAGGTACCGGACGTTCGCGATCTCGGCGAAGTCGACGCGCTCGGGCACGGGCCGCCCGAGCACCGCGTCGAGCGTGAGCGACGGCATGTCGACGCCCGCGGCGATCGTGAGCGGCATGGCACCGGGGAACCGCGGGTTGACCTCGAGCAGCGCGGGCGTGCCGTCGGCGTCGCGCTTGAGCTGGACGTTGGCGACGCTCGTGAGCCCGACCGCGCGGGCGACGGCCGACGCGGTGGCGACGAGCTCGTCGTCCCGCACGGTCACGCCCGCGACGGCGACGCCCGAGTCCACGCGCAGACGCGCGCGGGGCACCGCGGCGATGACCTGCCCGTCGGGCCCGGCGAGCACGTCGACCGAGTACTCGTCGCCGGGCAGCATCTCCTGGACCAGCAGGTCCTCCTCGGCGTGCACGGCGTCGAGCTCGGCGGCGGTGAACACCGTCCGGACCCCGCGCGACCCGGCGCCACGGCGCGGCTTGACGATGACCGGGAAGTCCCAGCCCGAGATGGCCTCGGGCGTCCCGACGAGCTCGGTGCGCGGGACGCGGACGGTGCGCGCGCAGGCGCGGGCGAGCGCGAGCTTGTCGAGGCACGTCTCGATCGTGCCCAGCGTGGGCGACGCGAGCAGCGTCCCGTCGGCGGCGAGGTCGTCGCGTGCGGCGGCCAGCCGCGGCAGCTCGACGTCGACCGTCGGGTAGAGCACGTCGATCCCGTCGTCGCGGCACAGCGCGCGCACGACGTCGACGAACTCGGGGGCGCGGCCCGCGGGGACCAGCCGGCGGCGCTCGGGCGGGACGAGGTAGATCGCGCTGGCCCACCGGTCCATGTCGGCGGCGTACACCTCGACATCGCCCCGGCGCTGCAGCGAGCGGATGACCGCGACGCCCGCGGGCCCGCCCGCCCCGGTGACGAGGACCCTGGTCATCACGTGCCTCCCGTGTCGTCGTGCGTGAGCGGCGCGGGCTCGTGCGCCGCGGACGCGATGCCGCCCCCGCGCCCGGCCCCGGAGATCATCGCGGCGACCCGGACGGTCTCGAGGGGCTCGGCGTACCGGCCCGTGCCGAACCGCGACCAGTACCGCGCGGTCGCGCGCACCAGCTCGGGCTCCATGTAGTCGCGGTGCGCCTGCGACTCGAACGCCGCGAGCATCTGCAGCTTCGTCTCGACGAAGCCGTCCACCGGCACGAACGTGTCGGGCTGGAAGTCGACCGTCGACGAGGGGCTCTGGAAGCACGCGAGCGACGGCACCCGGCGCGCGGCGACCTGCACGGCCTGGTGGACCGCGCGGTGGTCCTGGTGCCGGTCGTGCACGGAGTGCGTGTAGACGATCGAGGGGCCGACCTCGCGGATCGTCTCCTCGATCGTGGTGATGAGGCCGCCCGCGGGGTCGAGCCGCGTGTCCTCGAAGTCGTGCAGGTACAGCCGTGCGCCGATGACGGCGGCCGCCGCGAGCGCCTCGTGCCGGCGCGCGTTGACCTCGCCGCCGATCGCGCCGCTCGACAGCGTGAGGACGACGACGGTGTCACCCGCGGCCCGGTGCGACGCGAGCGTCGCGCCCACGCCGATCTCGACGTCGTCGGGGTGCGCGCCGACGGCCAGCACGGTCTCGGTCGGTCCGGCGGCGTCGCGGCGGCTGCGGCCCTCGGCGGCGAGTGCGCGGACCTTCTCCACGAGGATCGCGGCGCCGACGGGCTTGACGAGGAACTCGTCGGCGTCGCGGCGCAGCGCCTCGACCGCGTAGTCGACGCTCGCGAACGCGGTCATGACGGCGACCGGCACGCCGGGGGCACGTGAGCGCAGCTCGCCCAGCAGCTCGAGCCCGCTCATGCCGGGCATCTGGATGTCCGTGAGGACCACGTCGAACGTCTGCTGAGCGACCTCGGCCAGGGCCGACATCGGGTCGTGCACCACGGTGGCCGCCATGCCACCGCGACGTTCCAGGACGGTCCGGACGAATTGGGCGGTGTCGACGTCGTCCTCGACGACGAGCACCTTCACCTGGTCGTCGGCCACGCTCGCCGGCCCTCCCCCACCCCCGACTGTCTTCCGTTCACACCGTAACCGCGGGCAACCGCACAAGCCTTCCGAGCGGTCTCGTCGGCGCGCCGCGCCGGCTCGGCTGTCGCCGGGACGGGCCGCACGGCACCCTGGGAATAGGTCGGGGAGCCCCTCGGTTGAGCGGGTCGATACATGCAAACGCATGAACCTCCGGAGGGCGCGTCCCCCGGATCGAGGCAGCAGGAACGAGGCGCACCATGCAGTTCGGGATCTTCAGCGTCGGCGACGTCACCACCGACCCGACCACCGGGCACACGCCGGACGACACCGAGCGCGTGCGGAACATGCTCACGATCGCGGAGCACGCGGATCAGGCCGGCCTCGACGTCTTCGCGACGGGCGAGCACCACAACCCGCCGTTCGTCCCGTCGTCGCCCACGACGATGCTCGGCTACCTCGCGGGCCGCACCAAGAACATCGTCCTGTCGACCGCGACCACGCTCATCACGACCAACGACCCCGTCCGGCTGGCCGAGGAGTACGCGATGCTCCAGGTCATCTCCGACGGCCGCATGGACCTCATGCTCGGCCGCGGCAACACCGGCCCCGTCTACCCGTGGTTCGGCCAGGACATCCGTCAGGGCATCCCGCTCGCCATCGAGAACTACGCGCTGCTGCGCAAGCTGTGGACCGAGGACGTCGTCGACTGGTCCGGCAAGTTCCGCACCCCGCTGCAGGGCTTCACCTCGACCCCGCGCCCGCTCGACGGCGTCGCGCCGTTCGTGTGGCACGCGTCGATCCGCTCCCCCGAGATCGCCGAGCAGGCCGCGTACTACGGCGACGGCTTCCTGCACAACGCGATCTTCTGGCCCATGGAGCACACCGCGCAGATGGTGAACTTCTACCGCCAGCGCTTCGAGCACTACGGGCACGGCCAGGCCGACCAGGCGATCGTCGGGCTCGGCGGGCAGGTCTTCGTCCGCAAGGACTCGCAGAAGGCGTGGGACGAGTTCCGCCCCTACTTCGACGTCGCCCCCGTCTACGGCCACGGCCCGTCGATGGAGGAGTTCACGCGCGACACCCCGCTGACCGTCGGCTCGCCGCAGCAGGTCATCGACCGGTACGGCAAGTTCTTCGAGCAGGTCGGCCACTACCAGCGGCAGATGTTCCTCGTCGACCACGCCGGCCTGCCGCTCAAGACCGTCCTCGAGCAGATCGACCTCCTCGCCGAGGAGATCGTGCCCGTGCTGCGCCGCGAGGCCGAGGCCGTCCGCCCCGCGCACGTGCCGTCGAACCCGCCGTCGCACGCCGAGCGCGTCGCCGCCGCGCGCGCCGCCGGCACGCTGCCCGCCGCGCACACGGGCGCGGCCGCCGACCGCTGGACCGGCCGGACCGCGGAGGACGACGTGGAAGCAGCGGACGCCGTCGCGCGTTGAGCAGTCGGAACCTCCGACAGACGCAGACCCCTCACAGACGTACAGGAAGAAGGACACGATGAGCGACCGCTCGATCGTCGTCGTCTCGGCCGGGCTCTCCCAGCCCTCCTCGACGCGGCTGCTGGCCGACCGGCTGGCCGACGCGACCGTGGCCGAGCTCGCCCAGCGCGGCATCACCGCGAAGGTCGAGACCGTGGAGCTCCGGGACCTCGCCCACGAGATCGTCAACATGACCCTCACCGGGTTCGCGTCCGGGCCGCTGCGCGAGGCGCTCGACAAGGTCGACCGGGCCGACGGCGTCATCGCCGTGTCGCCCGTCTTCTCCGCGTCGTACTCGGGCCTGTTCAAGTCCTTCGTCGACGTGCTCGACAAGGACGCGCTCGTCGGGCGGCCCGTGCTGCTCGGCGCGACCGGCGGCACCGCGCGGCACTCGCTCGCGCTCGAGTACGCGCTGCGGCCGCTGTTCGCCTACCTCCGGGCCGACGTCGTGCCGACCGGCGTGTTCGCCGCGACGGACGACTGGGCCGACGCGGGCAGCGACCGGGTCAACCCGCTGCCCGACCGCATCCGCCGCGCCGGCCGCCAGCTGGCCGAGGAGGTCGCGGACCGCGAGCCGTCGGCGCCCGCGGGCCTGTACGACGCGGTCCCGTCCTTCGAGGACCTCCTGGGCGGCTGACGCCCGCCCTCTCCCCTGCGGCCGCCCGACGTACCCCGGCGGGCGGCCGCCACCGAGACCGCGGCTTCGCGCGGAGAAGGCGACATCCATGTCGCCTTCTGGAGCGGAAGCCGCGGTCTCGTCGCGTCCGGGCAAGGGGCCGGGCGTGCGGGCGGGTCAGACGGACGTGCGGGCCGGGAGCTCGACGCCGATGCGCAGGGCCTCGACCAGGTCGCGGTAGAGGTCGTCGGTCGCGAGCAGGTCGGTGTGCGTGCCCCGTGCGCGGACCCGGCCGTCCTCCATGACGAGGATCGTGTCCGCGTCGACGACGGTCGACAGCCGATGGGCCACCGTCACGACCGCGCCCGTCTCCGCCGCCGTGCGGATGCAGTCGTGCACCGCGGCCTCCGTCAGACCGTCGACCTGCGCCGTCGCCTCGTCGAGCAGCAGCACGTCGGGCGACCGCAGCAGCGCGCGGGCCAGCGCGATCCGCTGCCGCTGCCCGCCCGAGACCGACGTCGACGACAACGACGTGTCGAGCCCCTCGGGCAGGCCGTCGAACGCGCCGTCGAGCCGGACCGCCCGCAGCACGCGGTCGACCTCCTCCTGCGTCGCGTCGGGGGCGCTGAACAGCAGGTTGTCGCGGATCGTGCCGGGCACGATCGGGGTCTCCTGCTCGACGTACGCGAACCGCGCGCGCAACGCGTCGTGGCCGACCTCCGCGAACGGGACGCCGTCGAGCAGCAGCGTCCCGTCCTGCGGCTCGAGGAACCGCAGCAGCAGCGAGAAGATCGTCGTCTTGCCCGCGCCCGACGGGCCCACGAGCGCGGTGTGGCCGCGTCGCGGGATCGTGAACGACACGTCGCGGACCGCAGGCGGCGCGTCGGGGCCGTACGCGGCGGTCACGCCGCGCAGCTCGACGACGGGGACGGCGCCGTCGGGTCCCACCGGCGTCCGGGCCGGGCGGCCGTCGCGCGCACGGTGTCCGTCCGGGGTCGTCGGCCCGTCGCTGGGGTCGGCGGTCGACGACGTGGCGCGATCGGTGCCGGCGGCCGGTGCCTCCTCCGTCTCCATCGCGGTGACCTCGCGGATGCGCGCCGCGGCGGCGATACCCGACTGGAGCTGCGTGAAGCTCTGCGTGAGCTCGGTGATGGGGCCGACGATGTTGAACGCGTACAGCAGGAACGCGACGAGGCTCGACACCGCGAGCAGCCCCTCGGACACGCGCCACGCGCCGAGGCCGAGGATGACGACGATCGCGAGCTGGATGCCGCCCCACGACACCGTCCAGGCGACGGCGGTCGTCCGCACGGCGCGGATCGCGTGGTCGCGCGCCCCCTGCGCGTCGACGAGGATCTTGTCGCCCTGGCGCCGCTCGGCCCGGCTCGACTTCACGGTGCGGACCGCGCGCAGCGTGCCCTCGAGCGTCCCGCCGAGGCGGCCCATCGACTCCTGGGACGCCTGCTGCGCGGTGCCGATGCCCGGCAGCAGCACGGCCATGACGGCGCCCACGACCACGATCGCCGCGATGGTCGTGCCGAGCAGCACGAGGTCGAGCACGGCCATGAGGACCAGCGTCCCGACGAGCGAGACCGTGCCGTTGACCAGGCTGACGAGGCTCGACGACGCGGCCTCGCGCAGCAGCACGGTGTCGGACGTGGTCCGCGTGACGAGCTCGCCGACGGGCCGGCGGGTGATCGCCGGGACGGTCGCGCGCAGGAAGTGGTCGACGAGCGAGCGCCGGGCGTCGTAGACGATGCGCTCGGCGACGGTCCCCATGAGGATCCACTGCGCGAGACCGACCGCGGAGCCGACCACGAGCAGCGCGAGCAGGACGCCGACCGGGGCCGCCAGGTCCCCCGACGCGGTGAGCGAGTCGAGGACCCACTTCGTGACCATCGGTGTGGCCAGGCCCATCGCGGTCGCGGCAAGCCCGAGGACCAGCCCGAGGGACAGCGAGCGCGCGTGCGGGCGGGCGAACGAGACGAGGATCCGCAGCCGCTCGCCACGAGGCAGGTCCGGCTCGGCGGGTGGGGCCGTGGCGTCGGCGGGCGGGTCGGCGGTGTCGGGGGTCTCGGCGAGGGGCGAAGGCGTCGTCGGCATGCGCCCAGTGGAACACTGGTGTTCCATCCCGGTCAACAGCGATTCCACTGTGGAACACGGTGCTACTGTCCCAGCGTGAGCACGGACATCGCGAGCGGGGCACGCGCACGCACCCGACGCGCGATCGTCGACGCGGCGATCCGCACCCTCGCGCAGGACGCCGGCGCCAGCCTCGGCCAGATCGCCGACGCCGCCGACGTCGGCCGCACGACCCTCCACCGCTACTTCCCCGAGCGCGGCGACCTGCTCGCGGCCGTCGCCGAGGAGGCCGGCACCCGACTGGCCGCCGTCGCCGACCGCGCACGGCTCGACGACGGACCGGGGCTCGACGCGATCCTGCGGGCGTGCCAGGAGTGCCTGCGGCTCGGCGACCTGCTGACGCTCGTGTTCACGGGCCTCGTGCCGCTCGAGGAGTGCGACCCCGCCGACGGCTTCACGCACGCGCTCGACGCCGCGTGCACGCGCGGGCTCGCCGACGGGTCGCTCGACACCCGGCTGAGCGCCGCGTGGGTGCAGACCACCGTGTGGGCGTCGCTCTACGCGGCGTGGAGCGAGCTCGCCCAGGGCACGAGCGGCCCGCACGACGTCGTGACGCAGCTGCTGCTCACGGTCGGCAAGGGCCTCGCGGCACCCGACCCACCGGCGCGCTGACCGTCGCCAACCCGGACGCGCGAACGGCGGGGCGGGAGTGACGCCTCCCGCCCCGCCGTCGGGGACGCCGTCCCGCTCAGCGAGCGGGGACGGGCCAGGGCCGCGGACTCACCGCGGCACCCGGGGTCACTGCGGCGAGAGCGTGAAGCTCGAGCCGCTCGCCGTCGGCTCCACGTCCAGCCGCTGGCCGGACAGCGTGGTCGCCGCGCGCTGGTCCACGTAGACGCGGGCACCCGCGTCGGACACCACGTCGTCACCGGGGACGGGGGCGGCCACGAGCGCGAGCTCGAAACCTCCCGCGTCCTGCTCGGCGATGCGCAGCCCGCCCGTCTCGTCGGGCAGGCCGGCCCGCTCGGTGAGCGTCCGGACGGCGGTGCAGGCGTTCTCGGTCAGGGTGAGCACAGGTGGCTCCTCTCGTGCCGGGGAACACCACCCCGTCACCGTCGACCCGAGGGCCGCGCGACGCCGGGGCAGCGCTTGCGGACCTCTCCACCGTGGGCGGGACCGGCAGCGGGAGGCAAGTCGGGTCCCGCCCAGCGAGACCGATCGCGACACGCCGGGCGCCCCGGTCGCGACGACGCGCGCCGGACCCTACGGTCCGCATCCGGCCGCCTCGGACGCGGCCCGCTGCCGTCGTCGCCCGACGTGTCCGCAGGCGCGTCCGACGGCCCGGGGCGGGTCGCGGGTCGCATCACGCCGACCCCGCGTGCCCCGCCGCCGGAGCCTCGGTACGGTCCACCCCATGCCCATCCCGCACTGGATCACGCGCGTGAACCGGTCCGTCACCAACCCGGTGATGGGGCTCTTCTCCGACCGCGTCCCGCCGCTCGCGACGCTGCACCACGTCGGACGGACGTCCGGCCGCCGGTACCGGACGCCCGTCATGGCGTTCCGGACCCCGCGCGGCGTCGTCATCGCGCTCACCTACGGCCCCGACGTGCAGTGGCTGCACAACATCGACGCCACCGGCGGTGCACGGCTCGTCCGCGCGGGGCAGGTGCTGGTCCTCGACGACCCTGTCCGCCTCCGCGGCGACGCCGGGACGCGCCTGGTGCCCGCGCCCGTCCGCGCGGCGCTGCGCGTGCTGCACGTCGACGAGTTCGTCGAGCTCGCCGTCGTCGGGAGCGCGAGCGGGACCGCCCACCGGGACGCGTGACCGGCCCGTCCGTACGATCCGAGGAGACCGGCACGACGGGACCGGCCCGGCGGGACAGGCCGGGCGCACGCGGGAGGCGGCATGCGCGACGAGGCGGCGGGCCGGCCCGCGACGTCCCCGACAGGCACACCAGCCGTCTCCCCTCCGCCGACCTCCGCCGCCGGGACGCCCGCGGTCCGCGGACCGGCGACCTCCCCCGTCGGCACGCCCGTCGTCGGCGCACCCACCACGTCGTCGACCGGCACGCCCGTCGTGCGCGCACCGGCAGCCGTCGCGCACCGGCGCACGCTCGCGGCACGACTCCGACGCGCGGCGCACGCGCTCACCGAGCCCGTCGCTCCATCGGCACCGCCCGAGCCCGTCGAGCCGCCCGAGGTTCCGCCCGACCTCGTCCCCCTGCTGCGCGAGCTCGGTGCCGCGCTGCTGTCGTCGGGCCAGTCGGTCGTCGACACCGAACGCCAGATCGGGGAGGTCGCGGCCGCGTACGGCGCCGACCACGTGCGCACGATCGTCCTGCCGACGGGCGTGTTCGTGCAGGTCGAGACGGCTCGCGGCACGCTGAGCGACTTCACCGGCCCGGGCGCGAGCGGCACGTTGCCGCTGCACCAGATCGGCGGCGTCGACCGGCTCGTGCGCGACCTCGTGCGCGGCGACGCCGACCTCGCCGCGGCGCGCGTGCGGCTGCGCGAGGTGCTCGCCACGCCGGCCCGGTTCGGCCCGCTGCTCGTGGTGCTCGGCCACGCGCTGCTCACCGTCGGCTTCGGTCTGATCCTCTACCCGAGCGCCGCGACGCTCCCGGTGTTCTTCGTGCTCGGGGCGGTCGTCGGCGTCCTCCGGCTGCTCGGCGGGCGCTGGCCCACGCTGGGCGCGGCGCTGCCGGTCGCCGCGTCGTTCCTCGTCACCGTCGTCACGATCACGCTCGTCTCGCCCGCGCTCGGCGGCGACCCGGTCCGGATCCTCGCGCCGCCGCTCGTGAGCTTCCTGCCCGGCGCCGTCCTCACCGTCGCGGCGATCGAGCTGACGTCGAACCAGGTCGTGGCGGGCGCGAGCCGCTTCGTGTTCGGCGGCGCGCAGCTGCTCCTGCTCGCGTTCGGTGTGGTCGCCGCCGTGAGCGTCGCCGGCCCGTTCGCGACCGAGACCCGGCTCGAGCTGCTCGGCGCGTGGACACCGTGGCTCGGGGTGCTGTGCGTCGCGGTCGGGCACCGGTTCTTCTCGTCGCCACCGCGCGGCACGTTCTGGTGGCTGCTGCTCGCGCTCTACGCCGCGTACACCGCGCAGGCCGTCGGCGGGCTCGTGCTGGACGCGCAGCTGTCGGGCTTCGTCGGCGGGCTCGTCGTCGTCCCGGTCTCGCAGGCGATCCAGCGCGCCCGCAGCGGCCCGCCCGCCGTCGTCACGATGCTCCCGGCCTTCTGGCTGCTGGTCCCCGGCGCGCTCGGGTTCCGGGGCGTCTCCGAGCTGGCGACCGGCTACTCGTTCGGCATCTCCGACCTGGTCGACACGGTCCTCGCCCTGTTCTCGATCGCGCTCGGGGTGCTCGTCGGGACCGCCGCCACGCGCGACGCCCGGCGCGTGACCCGCACGGTGGTCGAGGCCGTCGCCCCCGTGGTGCACCGTGACCGCTGAACGCGCGGCGTCCGCCCACGGTCGGGCGACGGCGGGATCAGCGGCCCGAGACGGAGAAGTGCTGGTAGTCGACCGGCGAGTCCCAGTAGCCGCCCCACTGCCAGCCCGCCGCGGCGAAGGCCCGGACGACGGCGTCGTCGGCCACGATCACGCCCGGCGCCGGCGTGCGGGACGCGAACGCACGGCCGGCGGGCGGCGCGACGTGCCGGCCGACCACGTAGGGGTTCTCGACGGGGTTGACGTCGATCGCCTTGCCGTAGGCGTGCTCCGACCACGCGGTGCCGCCCGTGATCGCGCGGCAGTTGAAGGCCGACGTGTTGTCGGCCGCCATCGACGCGTCGTCGTCGGCGCCGAAGTCGTCCACGAGCCGCATCGACCGGATCGGGTAGCCCGCGTCGAACAGCGCCCGGAACACCTCGACGATCCCGTCGGCGACGTCCGCGTGCACGACCAGCTCGCCCTGCAGCACCTCCCCGTCGAACCCGTGGTGCGTCACCGTGACGTACCGCAGGTCCTCGAGCGGCACCGGGCACCCGGGCCGCCACGACGCGGACATCCGCGCGACGACCTCGGGGGTCAGCGCGCTCACCGTGCCGACGTACGCGGACGGCGCCGACCGGATCGTCGAGGTGTTCCGGGCGCTGTTCGACGCGGGCTACCCGCTCCGGTCGACGCGGCTCGTGGCCGACTTCCGCGCCGTCCA
>NZ_JAPESW010000041.1 GCF_028527925.1 Cellulomonas fimi | reverse complement strand
TGTCTCAGTCCCAGTGTGGCCGGTCGCCCTCTCAGGCCGGCTACCCGTCGTCGCCTTGGTAGGCCGTTACCCCACCAACAAGCTGATAGGCCGCGAGCCCATCCCTGACCGAAAAACTTTCCAGACGCAACAGATGCCTGTACGTCTCATATCCGGTATTAGCGACCGTTTCCGGTCGTTATCCCAGAGTCAGGGGCAGGTTGCTCACGTGTTACTCACCCGTTCGCCACTGATCAGACCAGCAAGCTGGTCGTCACCGTTCGACTTGCATGTGTTAAGCACGCCGCCAGCGTTCGTCCTGAGCCAGAATCAAACTCTCCGTAAATGTCTACATGGCACCCACCCACCGAAGCAGGCGAGCAACCGACACACGAAACAGCCCCGAAGGGCCAATCAGATTCGGCTGTCAAAAGAAGACCCGATCCACGGGGGTGGACGAGCCTCCTCAATCTCAACCAAGACCCACCACACACTGTGCGATGGACCATCTTGGCATCGACTACTTGGCACACTGTTGAGTTCTCAAGGAACAGACGCGCATCCGCTCGAGCCTTTCGGCTCTTCGTCAGAGGCTTTGTCGTTCTCCATCTTAGCGGACCTTCCGGCCGCTCCCGTCCGCCCCGTAGGGCTCGCGGTCGCGGGCTCAGGCCCTCCCGGACGAGCAGCAGGCGCACTGAGCTCCTGCGTACTGTTCGGGGGCGGCCACCCTCGGGACCAGCCACCGGGATCGTTCCTCGGTGTCCGTTCCTCCCTGCCGGGCGACATCGAGAACATTACGCGGGCTCTGGCGCCGGAGGCAAATCCGGTTGCGGTGACCCCCGTCACCAGTCCTCGTGCGAGCGTCGTCCAGGGCCGAAACGGCCCGCTGAACTGCGACGACGCCGTCGTGCGCGACCAGCCGGCCGCCTTCGACCGCGCTGCAGTCCGCTGAGAGAGCCAGCGGCCCGTCCGGCATGTCCTCTCCGTCCCCTGCGCATCTCGTCTCTCCGTCCGCTGTGCACCTCGTCGGGTGCGGGCGACCGTCTCCATCGAGACAGCTGCGCAGGGCCGCGCGGCGTCCGGGCGGCACGGAGAGCGCCCGCGTCGGCCCGGGCAGGCCGCACCCGGGTGCGGGCGCCGCCCGGAGGTGCGGCCGGCACCCGGTCGGCCGATCGGTCGGCCCGCACCGAGGCGCGAGTCGCTGCGACGGCGGATGCCCGGCCCCACGAGGGGTCCGGGCATCCGGGGTGGTCCAAGTTCGCGCTGCGCGCGCGGGGGTTCAGGCCTGTGCGTCGACGACCGCGAGAGTGCGCTTGCCGCGGCGGAGGACGGCCCAGCGTCCGTGGAGGAGGTCCTCCGCGCGGAGGACCGCGTCGTCCGCCTCCACGCGGACGTTGTTGACCGACGCACCGCCCTCCCCGATCGCTCGGCGAGCTGCCGCCTTCGACGCCACGATGCCCGAGGCCGCGAGCACGTCGACGACCGGGTCGCCGGCGCGGCCCGGGGCCGTCGGCAGCTCGGCGACGGCCGCCGCGAGGGTCGCCTCGTCGAGGTCGGCGAGCGAGCCGCGGCCGAAGAGCGCCTGGCTCGCGGCGACGACCTTGTCGGCCGCCTCGGTGCCGTGCACGAGGGACGTGACGTCGTGGGCGAGCGCGCGCTGGGCCTCGCGGGCGGCCGGACGCTGGGCGACGGCCTCGGCGAGCTCCTCGATCTGCTCGCGCGAGCGGAACGTGAAGATCTTCAGGTAGCTCACGACGTCGGCGTCGTCGGCGTTGAGCCAGAACTGGTAGAAGGCGTACGGCGTCGTGAGCTCGGGGTCGAGCCACACCGTGCCGGACTCCGTCTTGCCGAACTTGGTGCCGTCCGCCTTCGTCACGAGCGGCGTCGTGAGCGCGTGGACCGCGGTGCCCTCGACCTTGCGGATGAGCTCGACGCCCGACAGCAGGTTGCCCCACTGGTCGCTGCCGCCCGTCTGCAGCGTGACGCCGTGCCGGCGGTGCAGCTCCAGGAAGTCCATGCCCTGCAGGATCTGGTAGCTGAACTCGGTGAAGCTGATGCCCTGCTCGCTGTTGAGCCGGCGGGCCACGGTGTCCTTGGCGAGCATCGTGCCGAGGCGGAAGTGCTTGCCGACGTCGCGGAGGAAGTCGATCGCGGTCAGCGGCGCGGTCCAGTCGAGGTTGTTCACCATGGTGGCGGCCGCGGGTCCGTCGAATCGGAGCAGCGGCTCGATCTGGCGGCGGATGCGGTCGACCCAGCCGGCGACGATCTCCGGGGAGTTGAGCGTGCGCTCCCCCGTCATCTTCGGGTCGCCGATGAGGCCGGTCGCACCGCCGACGAGCGCGAGCGGGCGGTGGCCGGCGTCCTGCAGGCGGCGCACGGTGAGGATCTGGACCAGGTTGCCGATGTGCAGGCTCGGCGCGGTCGGGTCGAAGCCGCAGTACAGCGTCACCTGGCCGTCCGTGAGGGCGGCGCGCAGCGCGTCGGCGTCGGTGGTCTGGGCGACGAGGCCGCGCCACGCGAGCTCGTCGAGGATGTGGGTCACGACAGTTCTCCTGCAGAGGTCGGGGCGGCCGCGGTCGCGGCGCCCGCGAGAGGCGGGGCGCTCCGGACGGGCTGCACGGCCCGGGCGGGCACGTCGGGGACGTGCCGGACCGACCGGGAGAGCGCGAGGGTCGCGGAGCGCGGAGAGCACGGGGCCGACGTCGTCGTCCTCACGGGACGTCTACCGACGCCGGCCGTCGATACGCGGGCCGGTACGCCGACACGGTGCGCTCCCCCGTCAGCCAGTAGCGCCAGGGGAAGTGCGCCTCGCCTCCGGCGCCGGATACCCCGACGCGGGGGCCCGACGCGTGCGCGGACAGGGACGACCCCGCGTGCCGGTGCAGCACGGTCGCGCCGCCCGCCTCCGTGAGGTCCGCGCCGTTGGCGCGCAGGTCGAGGCCCAGGCACACCGCGAGGCGGGCAGGTCCGCGCGCGAGCTGCCGCTGCGAGTCGACGACGCCGACACGCTCGCGGCGCTCCCACGCGAGGTCCTCGCCCTCGACGACCTCGCCCGCGCGCAGCAGGACCGCGGCCGGGCTGCCTGTCGGCTGGGCGACGACGTTGAGGCAGTGGTGCAGGCCGAGGTGCCGGTAGACGTACAGGCGTCCCGGCTCGGCGAACATCACCGCGTTGCGCGGGGTGCGGCCGCGGTAGGCGTGCGAGCCGGGGTCGTCGGCGCCCCCGTAGGCCTCGACCTCCGTGAGGCGCACGGTCACGTCGCCCTCCGGCGACCGCGACGTCAGGTAGGAACCCAGCAGGTCGCGTGCGACGACGTGCACGTCGCGGCTGTACCAGACCCGGGCGGGCACGGCGACGACCACGCGCGGGTCGGCCGCGTCCGGTGTCGTCGGTACCTCGCTGGGCTGGGTCACGCGCTCATCCTGCCGCACGCGCTGCGCGACCGGCTCGCTGATCCGGGTCGCGGACGCGTCGCGGCGGCTTCCGTCCCGTGCGGTCAGGGCTCGACGAGGCGGCCGACGGCGTCGACGTGGACGTCCGCGCGCTCCCGCGTCCGCTCCCGCGCGAAGTGCTCGGACTCGGCGACCATCCACGCGAGCCAGTGCGCACGCGCGGCGTCGCCGTCCCGCTCGAGGCCGCGCGCCAGGCGCAGGTCCCGCGGCGCCTCGACCCACACCTTGACGGCGGCGACCGCGTCGGCCGCGGTCCGCGCCGAGCCGCAGCCGTCGAGGACCAGGACGTCGGGCACCGGGACGTCGTGCCACTCGGCGAACGCTCCCGCCGTCCAGTCGTAGCGGCGGTACCGACCGGGCCGGCCCGCGGCGAGGGGCTCGAGCACCTGGGCGGCGAGGCGGTCCCAGACACCCTCGAGGCCGTCCCACCCCTCGAGCAGGTCGTCGACGTGGAGGACGGCCGCCCCGAGCGCCGCACCGACCCGCCGCGCGAGCGTGGACTTGCCGGAGCCGGCCGGGCCGTCGACGCACACCACCGTGACGGCGCCGAGACGGGGGCGGGCGTCTCGCGCACGCGTCACGACGACGTCGACGGCGTCACGCCCGGTCGCGGTCTCGGTCTCGGCCGCGGGCTCGGGCTCGAGACCGGGCTCGGGCTCGGGCACCGGGAGGTCGGCGGTCACGGGGTCTCCTCTCGCGGGACCCCACATCATGCCGGTCAGATGCGGAACGCCGCCGTCGACGACGCCAGGCGCTCCGACACCTCCGCGATCGACCCGACCGTGACGCTCTCGCGCGCGAGGGCGTCGCTGGTCTCCCCGGCGCCGCTCGCGACCGACGACACCGACGTCGCGATCTCCCCGATACCCGTTGCCGCCTCACCGACGCCGCGCGACATCGCGGCGGTCGTCACGGACTGCTCCTCGACCGCCGCGGCGATCGTGGACTGGTAGTCGTTGATCGCCGCGATCACCTGCGTGATGCGCCCGATCGCGTCCACCGCGGCCGTCGTGTCGACCTGGATCGTCTCGATCCGGCGTGCGATCTCCTCGGTCGCGCGCGCGGTCTCGCCGGCGAGCTCCTTGACCTCGTTCGCGACGACGACGAAGCCCTTGCCCGCGTCGCCGGCACGCGCCGCCTCGATGGTGGCGTTGAGCGCGAGCAGGTTCGTCTGCTCCGCGATCGACGTGATGAGCCGCACGACGGCACCGATCTGCTCCGAGGAGTCCCCGAGGCGACCGACGGTGCGCACCGCCTCGTCCACGGCGGTCGTCGCCTCGGTCGCGACGGTGAGCGCCTCGCCTGCGTTGGTCGCGATCTGGCGGATCGAGGCGCCCATCTGGTCGGCACCGGCCGCGACGGACCTCACGGTCTGCGCGACCTGCTCGGCGGCCGTCGCGGCGGCGCCGGCGTCCGAGCTGGCACGCTCGGCCGTGGCCGACAGCGTCCGGTTGCCGTCGTCGAGCTGCTGCGTCGCGTCGTGCAGGACGACCACCTCGTCGGCGACGGCCCTCAGAGACCCGTGCAGCGCGTCGAGGCCGGCGTCGAGCGCTCGACCAGCTCGCCCGATCTGGTCGCGGTTGTCGAGGCGCGTGCGCTGGGTGAGGTCGCCCGCCTCGAGCGCTGCCGACACCCGGAACACCCGGCGGAGCTCGCGGTCGATCGCGTGCGCGCCCCACGTCGTGAGGCCGCCCGCGAGGACGGTCGCCGCGGCGGCGAGGCCGAGGAGCGTGCGGCGGGTCGCACCGACGTGCTCCGTGACCGCCGGGTCGCCGCCCGCGAGCGCGACGACCTCGGCGCCGTCCACCCAGGCGACGACGAGCACGGCCAGGACCATCGTGAGCATGACGAGCGCCAGCGTGAGGACCTTCGCGCGGATCGACATGTTCGCGAACCACCGCTGGAAGCCCGTGAGGGTGCTCAGGTACGGCCGGTCCAGCGCGGCCGCCCGTCGCGCCGAACGGGCGACCCGCTGCGCCGAGCGGACGTCAGGACTCACGGCCGTGCTGGTGGTGCTCACTCGGGTGTCGCTCCTCGTCGTGCCGACCACGCCAGGGGCTGACGCGTGCCGGCGTGAAGGTCGCCGGACCCATCGGCCGACGAGGCCCGGAGATGAGGAGCCCGCCCGGGTCAGTCCGTCGCGAACCGCTCGCGCAGGGCCGTCGCCGCGTCCCGGGCGGCCGCGAGCTGCTCGGCGACGCGCACCGGGGCGGTCCCGCCGGCGGCGTCGCGCGACGCGAGCGAGCCCTCGACGGACAGCACGGACCGGACGCCGCTCGTGAGGTGCGGCGAGATCGCGAGGAGGTCGTCGTCGGTGAGCTCCCACAGCTCGATCGCGGGCTCCCGCTCCTCGCACGCGCGGACGCACGCGCCCGCGATCTCGTGCGCGACGCGGAAGGGCACGCCCTCGCGGACGAGCCACTCGGCGACGTCCGTGGCCAGTGAGAAGCCCTGCGGGGCGAGCTCCGCCATGCGGGCCGTGTCGAACGTCAGGGTCGCGACCATCCCGGCGAAGGCCGGCAGCAGCACCGTGAGCTGGTCGACCTGGTCGAACACCGGCTCCTTGTCCTCCTGCAGGTCACGGTTGTACGCGAGCGGCAGGCCCTTGAGGGTCGTGAGCAGCCCGGTGAGGTCGCCGACGAGGCGCCCCGCCTTGCCGCGCGCGAGCTCCGCGACGTCCGGGTTCTTCTTCTGCGGCATGATGCTCGACCCCGTGGAGTAGGCGTCGTGCAACCGGACGAAGCCGAACTCCTTGGTCGACCAGAGCACGACCTCCTCGGCGAGCCGGGAGACGTCGACGGCGACCATCGCGGCGACGAACGCGAACTCGGCGACGACGTCGCGCGACGCCGTGCCGTCGATCGAGTTCTCGACCGGACCGTCGAACCCGAGCTCCGCGGCGACCGCGGCCGGGTCGAGGCCGAGCGAGGACCCGGCGAGCGCACCCGAGCCGTACGGCGAGCGCGCGGCGCGCGCGTCCCAGTCGACCCACCGGCCGACGTCGCGCAGCAGGGGCCACGCGTGCGCCAGCAGGTGGTGCGCGAGGAGGACGGGCTGCGCGTGCTGCAGGTGCGTCCGTCCGGGCATGGGCGCGTCGCCCGCCGCGGACGCCTGCGCGACGAGCGCGTCGACGACGTCGAGCACGAGCCCCGACAGGACGCGCGCCTGCTCGCGCAGGTACATCCGCACGAGCGTCGCGATCTGGTCGTTGCGCGAGCGCCCGGCCCGCAGCTTGCCGCCGAGGTCCGTGCCCGCGCGCTCGATCAGGCCGCGCTCGAGGGCCGTGTGCACGTCCTCGTCGTCGGGCGCGGGGCCGAACGCCCCGGACGCGACGTCGGCGCGCAGGCGCTCGAGCGCGTCGACCATGCCGTCGAGCTCGTCGGCGGTCAGCAGACCCGCACGGTGCAGGACGCGCGCGTGCGCGACCGACCCCGAGATGTCGTGGTCCGCGAGCCGCCAGTCGAAGTGGGTCGACCGCGACAGGTCGGCGAGCGCGGCGGCCGGTCCGGACGCGAACCGGCCGCCCCACAGCGCGAGCGGCGCCTGCTCGTCAGACACTGCCGATCCCGCCCTGCGAGCCGAGGTCCTCGGCGTTGCCGAAGCGCACGTCGCGCGCGGCGGCGAGCTTGGACGACAGGCCGTAGATCTCGATGAAGCCCTTGGCGGCCGACTGGTCGAACGTGTCGCCCGTGTCGTACGTCGCGAGGTTGAAGTCGTAGAGCGACGCGTCGGAGCGACGGCCCGAGACGGTCGCGCGGCCACCGTGCAGCACGAGGCGGATGTCGCCCGAGACGTACTTCTGCGTGTCGTCGATGAACACGTCGAGCGACTTCTTGAGCGGCGAGAACCACTGGCCGTCGTAGACGAGCTCGGTCCAGCGCTGCTCGACGCCCCGCTTGAAGCGGGCCTGCTCGCGCTCGACGGTGACGTTCTCGAGCTCCTGGTGCGCGGCGATGAGCGCGATCGCGCCCGGCGCCTCGTACACCTCGCGCGACTTGATGCCGACGAGGCGGTCCTCGACGATGTCGATCCGGCCGACGCCCTGGGCCCCCGCACGGCGGTTCATCTCCTGGATGGCCTGCAGCGGCGTCACGGGGACACCGTCGAGCGCGACCGGCACGCCGGCCTCGAACGTGACGACGACCTCGTCGGCGACCGGCGGGAACGTCGGGTCGTCGGTGTAGGTGTACACGTCCTTCGTCGGGGCGTTCCAGATGTCCTCGAGGAAGCCCGTCTCGACCGCGCGGCCCCACACGTTCTGGTCGATCGAGAACGGGTTGTGCTTGGTCGTCGCGATCGGCAGGTTGTGCTTCTCGGCGAAGTCGATCGCCTTGTCGCGGGTCAGGGCGAGGTCGCGGACGGGCGCGAGGCACGTCAGGTCGGGCGCGAGCGACGTGATGCCGACCTCGAAGCGGACCTGGTCGTTGCCCTTGCCGGTGCAGCCGTGGGCGACGGTCGTCGCGCCGAACTGGCGAGCCGCACGCACCAGGTGCTTGACGATGACCGGCCGGGACAGCGCGGAGACCAGCGGGTACCGGTCGAGGTACAGACCGTTCGCCTTGAGGGCGGGCATGCAGTACTCGGCGGCGAACTCGTCGCGCGCGTCGGCGACGTACGCCTCGACCGCGCCGCAGTCGAGCGCGCGCCGGCGGATGACCTCGAGGTCCTCGCCGCCCTGGCCGACGTCGACCGCCACGGCGATGACCTCGGCACCGGTGGCCTCGGCGATCCAGCCGATGCCGACGGACGTGTCCAGGCCGCCGGAGTACGCGAGGACGACACGCTCAGTCATGGAACTTCTCTCTTCTCAGGGGGTGTGCGGGTCTGGGGTGCTCAGTCGAGGGGGCGCGGACGCGGCTCGGGCCGGGCGTCGGTCGCGAGCGCGAGGAAGCGGGCCGCGAGCGCCGTGCCGGCGGCCGCCGGGCCGCCGGAGTCGTCGCCCTCGCGGGCGATGACGAGGACCGTGTCGTCGCCGGCGATCGTGCCGAGCACCGCGGGGAGCACGGAGTGGTCGATCGCCGAGGCGAGGAACTGCGCCGCACCCGGCGGGGTGCGCAGGACGACGAGGTTGCCCGACGCCTCGGCGGTGACCAGGAGCTCCGCGCACAGACGGGCGAGCCGCGCGGCGAGCATCTCCTCGTCGACCCCCGTCGTCGCGGTGCGGTGTCCGCCCTCGGCCGGGACCGCGTAGGCGAGCGCACCCGAGGGGGTCCGCACCTTCACGGCACGCAGCTCGACGAGGTCGCGCGAGAGCGTCGCCTGCGTGACGGACACGCCCTCGGCGGCGAGCAGCTCCGCGAGCTGCTGCTGCGAGTGCACGGTGCCGCGGGTCAGCAGCGACTGGACGAGCGCCTGGCGCGCCGCCTTGGTCGACGGGACCGGCCCGGACGCGACGGTCACGACTGCTCCAGGAGCCACGTCAGGAGCGCCTTCTGCGCGTGCAGGCGGAACTCGGCCTCGTCCCAGACGACCGACTGCGGGCCGTCGAGCACGTCGGCGGTGATCTCCTTGCCGCGGTAGGCGGGCAGGCAGTGCAGGACGATCGCGTCCGGCGCGGCGAGCGCGAGCGCGGCGGCGTCGACGCGGAACGGCACGAACGGCGTCTCGCGCTCGGCGGCCTCGCCCTCCTGGCCCATCGAGACCCAGGTGTCGGTCGCGACGACGTCGGCGCCCTTCACGGCCTCGGCGAGCGAGCCGACGACCGCCACCGAACCGCCCGTGCGCTCCGCGATCGCGGTCGCGTCGGCCAGCACGCCGGCGTCGGGCTGGTAGCCCTCAGGCGTGCCGATCCGGACGTGCAGCCCGGCCGTCGCGCCGCCCAGCAGGTACGAGTGCGCCATGTTGTTCGCGCCGTCGCCGACGTACGCGAGCGTCTGGCCTGCGAGGCGACCGACGCCGCCGCGGTGCAGCGCGACCGTCGCGAGGTCCGCGAGCACCTGGCACGGGTGGAACAGGTCGGTGAGCGCGTTCACGACGGGGACTCCGCCGTGCTCCGCCATCTCCTCGAGCCGCGACTGCTCGTACGTCCGCCAGACGACCGCCGCGACCTGCCGGCCGAGCACCCGCGCGGTGTCCGCGACGGACTCGCGCACGCCGATCTGCGCGAGCGTGCCCTCGACCAGCAGCGGGTAGCCGCCGAGCTCCGCGATGCCCGTCGTGAACGACACCTGCGTGCGCAGCGTCGGCTTGTCGAAGATCACCGCGACCGCGCGCGGCCCGACGAGCGGGCGGCGGACGTAGCGGTCGTCCCGGAACGCGAGCGCGAGCTCGAGGACCTCGCGCTGCTCCGCGGGCGTCAGGTCGTCGTCGCGCAGGAAGTGCCGGGTCATGCCTCGGCCCCCAGGTCCGCCGGGACCGCGGCGAGGAAGTCGACGAACGTGCCGGCCTGCTCCTCGGTCAGCACGAACGGCGGCGCGAGGCGGATCGTGGTCGGCGTGCACGGGTTGACGACGAAGCCCGCCTCGAGCGCTGCTGCGGCGACCTGCGGCGCGACGGGCCGGGCGAGCTCGATCGCGATCAGGAGACCCGCGCCGCGCACGTCGGTCACGAGCGGGTGCCCGAGGCCGGCGATCCGCGCGCGGAGCGCGGCGCCGAGCGTCCGGACGTGGTCGAGCAGGCCGTCGCGCTCGATCACCGCGATCGTCGCGAGGCCCGCCGCCGCGGCGACCGGGTTGCCGCCGAACGTCGTGCCGTGCTGGCCGCGGCCGAGCAGCGTCGCGGTGCGCTCGCCGTACGCGACGAGCGCGCCGACCGGGAAGCCGCCACCGAGACCCTTCGCGAGCGTCACGGCGTCGGGCACGATGCCGCCGCCGATCTCCGGCTGCTGGTACGCGAGCCACGAGCCCGTCCGGCCCATGCCGGTCTGCACCTCGTCGAGGATCAGCAGCGCGCCGTGCTCGGCGGTCAGGCGACGCGCGAGCGCGAGATAGCCGGGCGGCAGCGGCCGCACGCCCGCCTCACCCTGGATCGGCTCGACGACGAGCGCGGCGACCTGCGCACCCGCACCGTCGGCGAACGCGGCCTCGAGCGCCGCGGCGTCGCCGAACGGCAGGAACTCGACGCCGCCGGGCAGCGGCTCGAACGGCTCGCGGTACGCGGCCTTGTGGGTGAGCGCGAGCGCACCCATCGACCGCCCGTGGAACGCGCCCTCGAGCGCGAGGACGCGCGGGCGGTCGGGGCCGCCGTTGCGCCGGGCGAGCTTGAACGCCGCCTCGTTGGCCTCCGTGCCGGAGTTCGTGAGGAACACGCGCGACCCCTCGGGCGCCTGCGCGAGCGACAGGAGCCGCTCGGCGAACGCGATCTGCGTCGGGCTCGCGAAGAAGTTCGACACGTGGCCGAGGGTGCCGAGCTGCGCGCTGATCGCCGCGGTCAGCGTCGGGTGCGCGTGGCCGAGCGAGTTCACCGCGATCCCGCCGAGCAGGTCGAGATAGCGGCGGCCGTCGGCGTCCCACACGTACGGTCCCTCGCCGCGCACGAGGACGCGCTGCGGGGCGCCGAACGTGTCCATGAGCGCGTGCGTGTAGCGCTCGGTCCACTGCGCGACCGAGCCGTCGACGGCCTGGACGGGCAGCGACGCGTCGGGGGCCGCGGGGGCCCGGTGCCGGGCGCCCGAGGGCGTGACGTCGGTGCTCATGCGGGGACCTCCGGGGTGGGCCGGACGGCCGGCACGGGGGCGGTGAACGGGGCGTCGGCGGGCTCCTCGTCCGGCAGCACCATCGTGCCGATGCCGTCGGACGTGAAGACCTCGACGAGGATCGAGTGCGGCGCGCGGCCGTCGATGACGTGGGCACGGCCGACGCCGCCCTCGACGGCGCGCCAGCACGCCTCCATCTTCGGGCGCATGCCCGAGTCCAGGGTCGGCAGCAGCTCGGCGAGCTCACGGGCCCGCAGGCGGCGCACGAGCGACGTGCGGTCCGGCCAGCTCGTGTAGAGGCCCTCGACGTCCGTGAGGACGATGAGCTTGCGCGCGCCGAGCGCGACCGCGAGCGCCGCGGCCGCCGTGTCGGCGTTGACGTTGAGCACCTGGGTCGGGTCGTCGATGTCGGGCGCGACGGTCGAGACGACGGGGATGCGGCCCGCGTCGAGGAGGTCCTGCACCGCGCCCGGGTTGACGTGCACGACGTCGCCCACGAGGCCCACGTCGACGTGCTCGCCGTCGACGACCGCGGTGCGCCGGCGCGCCTGGAACAGGCCGCCGTCCTCGCCCGACAGGCCGACCGCGTGCGGGCCGTGCGCGTTGAGCAGCCCGACGAGCTCGCGCGAGACCTGCCCGGTCAGGACCATGCGCACGACGTCCATCGCCTCGGGCGTCGTCACGCGCAGGCCGCCGCGGAACTCCGACTCGATCCCGAGCCGGTCGAGCATCGCGTTGATCTGCGGGCCGCCGCCGTGCACGACGACGGGCCGCAGGCCGACCTGGTGCAGGAACACCATGTCCTCGGCGAACGCGCGCTTGAGCGTGTCGTCGATCATCGCGTTGCCGCCGTACTTCACGACGACGAGCGCGCCGCTGAACTTCTGCAGCCAGGGCAGCGCCTGGATCAGCACCTCGGCCTTCTGGTCCGGGCGCAGGTCCGTCCGGGTGTCGAAGTGGAAGTCGTCGGGGACGCCGCTCATGTGGAGTACGCGCTGTTCTCGTGGACGTAGTCGTGCGTGAGGTCGTTGGTCCAGATCGTCGCGAGCTCGGCGCCCGCGTGGAGGTCGATGAGGACGTGCACCTCGCGGTTCGCCGCGAGGTCGACCTCGGTGCGGGGTGCGTGCGCTCCCCCGGCCCGGCAGACCTGGACGCCGTTGATCGTGACGTCGAGCAGGTCGGGGTCGAACGCGGCGACCGACTCGGGCACCGTCCCGACCTGCGCGAGCACGCGGCCCCAGTTGGGGTCGTTGCCGAACATCGCGGCCTTGAACAGGTTGGAGCGGGCCACGGCCCGGCCGACGGCGACGGCCGCGTCCTCGGTCTCGGCGCCGACCACCGTGATCGCGATGTCGTGCGTCGCGCCCTCCGCGTCCGCGACGAGCTGGCGGGCCAGCTGGCCGCAGACCGCCGTCAGCGCGGCGGAGAAGCCCGCGGGGTCGGGCGTGGCGCCGCTCGCGCCGGAGACGAGCAGCGCGACCGTGTCGGACGTCGACATGCAGCCGTCCGAGTCGACGCGGTCGAACGTCGCGCGCGTCGCGGTGCGCAGCGCGTCGGCTGCGACGTCCGCGTCGACGACCGCGTCCGTCGTGATGACGCAGAGCATCGTCGCGAGCCCGGGCGCGAGCATGCCCGCGCCCTTCGCCATGCCGCCGACCGTGAAGGTGCCGAAGTCGCCGGGGACCGTGACGTGCGCGGTCTTCGCGACGGTGTCGGTCGTCATGATGGCCGTCGCGGCATCGGGGCCGCCCGCGCCGTGCAGCGCCGCTGCGGCGTCGTCGACGCCCGCGAGCAGCTTCTCGATCGGCAGCCGCTCGCCGATGAGGCCGGTCGACGCGACCACCACGTCGCCCGCGGAGACGCCGAGCACGTCGGCGACCTTCTCGGCCGTGCGGTGCACGTCGGCGAACCCGTCGGGACCCGTGCAGACGTTCGCGCCGCCCGAGTTGAGGACGACGGCCGAGACCGTGCTGTCGGCGACGACCTGGCGCGACCACACGACGGGCGCGCCGACGACGCGGTTCGTCGTGAAGACGGCCGTGCCGACCTGCAGCGGACCGTCGTTGACGACGAGCGCGAGGTCGGGACGGCCCGACGCCTTGAGCCCGGCGGTCACGCCGGACGCGCGGAAGCCCGCGGCGGCGGTGACACCTGGCGAGGCGAGGTCGTCGGTGTCGACGGCTGTCTGCTGAGCCATCAGTCCTCCTGGTCCACGGTCGGGCGGGCGGTTCCTGCTCCTGCGCGCGTGCTCACGGCGCGACCCCCTCGACCGGGAGGCCGAGCGTCTCGGGCAGCCCGAGCGCGAGGTTGAGCGACTGCAGGGCGCCGCCCGCGGTCCCCTTGACGAGGTTGTCGATCGCCGTGACCGTGACGACGCGGCCGGCGCGCGCGTCGACCGCGACCTGCACGAGCGCGGTGTTGGCGCCCAGCGTCGCCGCCGTGGTGGGCCACTGCCCCTCGGGGAGCAGGTGCACGAACGGCTCGTCGGCGTAGGCGGCTTCCCACGCGGCGCGCACGGCCGCCGGGTCGGTGCCCTCGACGAGCCGGGCGGTCGCCGTCGCGAGGATCCCGCGCGACATCGGCACGAGCGTCGGCGTGAACGAGATCGTCACGTCGGGCGCGCCCGCCGCCTGGAGGTTCTGGGCGATCTCCGGGATGTGCCGGTGTGTGCCGCCGACGGCGTACGGCTGCGCGGAGCCGAGCGCCTCGCTCGCGAGGAGGTGCGTCTTGAGGGTGCGGCCGGCGCCCGAGTAGCCGACGGCGAGGACCGCGACCACGTCGACGGGCTCGATCAGGCCCGCCGCGACGCCGGGCTGCAGGCCCAGGGTCACGGCGGTGACGTTGCATCCGGGGACGGCGATGCGCCGGGCGTCGGCGACCGTCGCACGCTGGGCGACGGCCGTGTGCTCGCCGGCGTGCAGGAGCTCCGGGAGGCCGTACGGCCAGGTCCCGGCGTGCGCGCTGCCGTAGTACGTCTCCCACGCGACCGGGTCGACGAGGCGGTGGTCCGCACCGAGGTCGACGACGATCGCGCCGTCCCCGCGCTCGGCGAGCTCGGCGGCGACGGCGCCGCTCGCACCGTGCGGCAGCGCGAGCACGACGACGTCGTGCCCCGCGAGCGCGTCGACACCCGTCGGCTCGAGGACCCGGTCCGCGAGCGAGCGCAGGTGCGGGTGGAGGCCGCCGAGGGTCGCGCCGGCGTTGGAGTGGGCCGTGAGGGCACCGATGCGGGCCTCGGGGTGCGCGAGGAGCACCCGGAGCATCTCGCCCCCGGCGTACCCGCTGGCCCCCGCGACCGCCACGCTGAACGTCATGTGCATGAACATACACGGTGGTGCACGAAGATACGTGCACGATTCCGGGATGACGCGCCGCGAGGACGGCGTTGCGGCTGACGTGCGCGCCATCCTCGCCACCGCCGCGGGCGGTCCCGACGTCCTCGAGCTCCGCGACGTGCCCGACCCCGAGCCAGGCCCCGACCAGGTGCTCGTCCGCGTCGCCGCCGCCGGCGTGAACTTCATCGACACCTACCGGCGCAGCGGGCTGTACCGCGTGCCGTTCCCGCACGTCGTGGGCGCCGAAGGGTCCGGCGAGGTCGTCGCCGTCGGAGCGGACGTCACGCTGGTGGCCCCCGGCGACCGCGTCGCGTGGGCGTCCTCGCCCGGTGCCTACGCCGAGCTCGCGCTGGTCGCCGAGCGCGACGTGCTCGTCGTCCCCGAGGGCGTCGACGACCAGGTCGCCGCGGCGCTGCCCCTGCAGGGCATGACGGCGCACTACCTCGTCACGTCGTCCTTCCCCGTGGCACCCGGTCACGACGTGCTCGTGCACGCCGCCGCGGGCGGCGTCGGGCTGCTGCTGACGCAGCTCGCGGCCCAGCGGGGCGCGCGCGTCATCGCGACCGTCGGCACCGCGGAGAAGGAGGCGCTCGCGCGCGAGGCCGGCGCCTCCGACGTGATCCGCTACCGCGAGCTCGACGACCTCACCGCCGAGCTGCCCGCGCTCGTGCGCGGCCTCACCGGCGGCCGCGGCGTGCACGCCGTCTACGACTCGGTCGGCAAGGACACCTTCGACGCGTCGCTCGCGGCGCTCGCCCGGCGCGGCACGCTCGTGCTGTTCGGCGCGTCGTCCGGCCCGGTGCCGCCGTTCGACCCGCAGCGGCTCAACTCCGGCGGCTCGCTCTTCCTCACGCGTCCGACGCTCGGCGACCACACCGCCACGCGTGACGAGCTCGACTGGCGCGCCCGCGAGCTGTTCGACGCGGTCCTCGCCGGGACGCTCGACGTGCGGATCGGCGCCACGTTCCCGCTGGCCGACGCGGCCGACGCCCACCGCGCGCTCGAGTCGCGCGCCACCACCGGAAAGGTCTTGATCCTCCCGTGACCACCCTCCCCACCCTCGACCACGTCGACGGGTCCGTCGTCGGCCCGCGCGCGCTCCACGTCGAGGTCTGGTCCGACATCGCGTGCCCGTGGTGCTTCATCGGCAAGCGCCGGTTCGCCTCCGCGCTCGCCGCGTTCCCGCACCGCGCGCACGTCCGTGTCACGTGGCGGTCGTACGAGCTCTCCCCCGACACCCCCACCGGGCCGGGACGTCCCGAGGTCGACGCGCTCGTCGAGCACAAGGGCCTGCCCGCCGACCGCGTGCGCGAGATGTTCGCCCACGTGACGGCCGTGGCCGCGGGCGAGGGCCTCGCGTACGACTTCGACCGCGCGCTCGCGTTCAACACGTTCGACGCGCACCGGCTCGTGCACGTCGCCGCCGAGGCCGGCGGGGCGCCGCTCGCGGACGCGCTCGTCGAGACGCTGTTCTCGGCGCACTTCGAGCACGGGCGCGACCTCGGCGACCCGGCGACCCTCGTCGAGCTCGCCGCCGCCGCGGGCTTCGGCGCGACCGGGCTGTCCGACGACGACGTCCGGGAGGTGCTCGACGGTGACCGCGCCGCCGACGCGGTCCGGGCCGACGAGGCGCAGGCGCGCCTGCTCGGCGTCACCGGCGTGCCGTTCTTCGTCGTGGACCGGCGCATCGCCGTGTCCGGCGCGCAGCCCGCGGCCGTCTTCACGCAGCTGCTCGAGGCCGCGTGGCGCGAGGCGAACCCCCTCACCGTGCTGGGCGACCCCGACGCGGCGGCGTGCACGGACGACTCCTGCGCGATCTGAGCGCCGATCCCCTCCCGGGGCGCCGTCGTCCGGCCTAGGGTCACGCCATGACCACCACGCCCGACGACGTGCGCCCCGCCCCCCGGACCGACCCGCTCGGGGTCGTCGTCCCCTCGTCCGTGCCGACCCACTGGTACAACCTCGCGGCCGACCTGCCCGAGCCGTGCCCGCCTGCGCTGCACCCCGGCACGCGCGAGCCGCTCACGCCCGACGACCTGGCCCCGCTGTTCCCGATGGCGCTCATCGCGCAGGAGGTGACGACCGAGCGCTGGGTCGAGATCCCGCAGACCGTGCGCGAGCTGTACGCGCTGTGGCGGCCGTCGCCGCTGGTCCGGGCCGTGCGGCTGGAGCGCGCGCTCGGCACGCCCGCGCGGATCTACTACAAGTACGAGGGCGTCAGCCCGGTCGGGTCGCACAAGCCGAACACGGCCGTCGCGCAGGCGTACTACAACGCGGTCGAGGGGATCACGAAGCTCACGACCGAGACCGGAGCCGGCCAGTGGGGCGCGTCGCTGTCGATGGCGTGCTCGCTGCTCGGGCTCGAGTGCGAGGTGTGGCAGGTGCGCGCGTCGTACGACGCCAAGCCGTACCGCCGCATGCAGATGGAGACGTACGGCGGCGCGTGCCACCCGTCCCCGTCCGACCTGACCGAGGCCGGTCGCGCGATGCTCGCCGCCGATCCCGAGACCACCGGGTCGCTCGGCATGGCGATCAGCGAGGCCGTCGAGGCCGCCGCGACGAACCCCGCCGCGCACTACGCGCTCGGGTCGGTGCTCAACCACGTGCTGCTGCACCAGTCCGTCATCGGCCAGGAGGCCCTCGCGCAGCTCGACGAGCTCGGCGAGACCGCCGACGTCGTGTTCGGCTGCGCGGGCGGCGGGTCGAACCTCGGCGGGCTCGCGTTCCCGTTCCTCGGCCGCAACCTGCGCGACGGCGCGACCACGCGCGTCGTCGCGTGCGAGCCCGCGGCGTGCCCGTCGATGACGCAGGGCGAGTACCGGTACGACTTCGGCGACGTCGCCGGGCTCACCCCGCTGCTCAAGATGCACACGCTCGGCAAGGACTTCGTGCCGCCGCCGATCCACGCGGGCGGCCTGCGCTACCACGGCATGGCGCCGATGGTGTCGCACGCCTACGAGCTCGGGCTGCTGTCCGCGATCGCCGTCGAGCAGGAGGACGCGTTCGCCGCGGGTGTCGAGTTCGCGCGCGCCGAGGGGATCATCCCCGCGCCCGAGTCGACGCACGCCGTCGCCGGCGCCCTCGCGCACGCGCGTGCCGCCACCGAGGCGGAGACGATCGTCATCGGCCTGTCGGGCAACGGCATCCTCGACCTGCCCGCGTACCACCAGTACGTCTGACGCGGGGGGCGCGGCCCGGGCGACGGACCCGGGCCGCGCACCCGCATCAGGGGACCGCGAGCGCGACCGGCTCGTCGTGCGCCGCCGGCGCGACCCCGACCGGCTCGTCGTGGCCCACCGACGTGACCGCGACCTGGCCGAAGAAGGCCACCTCGTGCGCGCACGACGTCGCGAAGGCCGCGACCATCCGCGAGCGCGTCCCCGGGTCCGCGTGCTGGGCCGCCGCGTCGGCGAGCCGGCACGCGTGCGCGGCGTGGTCGGTGAACGGCGCGCTGCCGTAGGTCGCGACCCAGTCCCGGTAGGGGTGCCCGGGGACGCCGTCCGCCCGGGCGAGCAGCGCCACGCCGACCTCGGCGTACAGCCAGTAGCAGGGCAGCACCGCGGCGACCACCTCGGCGTACGACCCGTGCGCCGCGACCGCCGCCAGGTGGTCCACGTAGGCGCGGGTGACCGCCGACGTCGGCGTCGACGGGCGGACGTCCGCGCGGGCGAGGTACGTCTCGTGCAGGCTGCGCTCGACCGCGAGGCACGAGTGCGCACCGCGGGCGAAGAACTCCTGCGCGTCCGGCGTCGGCGCGAGCGTGGACGCCCGCGCGAGCACGCGCGAGTACGCGGTGAGGTAGAGCGCGTCCTGGTGCAGCTGCTCGGCGAACGCCTCGAAGGGGAGCGTGCCGTCGGCCAGGCCGCGCACGAGCGGCTGGTCGAGCGACTCGGCGCAGGCCGCGACGAGCACGCCGTCGACCTCGTCGGTGAACGGGGGCAGCCCGAGCGTGGGCACGTGGTGGAGGTGGTCGACGGGCCCGTGCCCCGAACCGACCTGCAGCGCCTCGCCCGCCGCGATCGCACCACCGAGCCAGTGCTTGGCGTCGCGGGCCGCCGACGCCCAGTCGCGACGCCGGGGACGCAACGCCGCGAGCGCGGCCGAGAGCGAGCAGCCGGTGCCGTGCGTGCTGGTCGTCGCCACGCGCGTGCCCGGGAGCTCGACGACGCCGGCGCCGTCGACGAGCGCGTCGGGGCTCTGCGGCCCCGAGAGGTGGCCGCCCTTGACCAGGACGGTCACGCCCGCCGTGCGGGACAGCCGTCCCGCCTGCGAGACCGCGTCCGTCCACGTGCTCGCGACCGGCTCGTCGGCGAGCACCGCCAGCTCGGGCAGGTTGGGCGTCACGACGTCCGCGAGCGCGACGAGACGGCGCACTGCGGCCACCGCGTCGTCGTCGAGGAGCCGGTCACCGCTGGTCGCCACCATGACGGGGTCGAGCACGACGAACGGCGGCCGGTGACGCGTCAGCCAGTCCCCCACCTCGTCGGCCACGGCCGCGTTCGCGAGCATGCCGATCTTCACCGCGTCGACGGTGACGTCGTCCGACACCGCGTCGAGCTGCGCGCGCAGGAACGCCACGTCCGGCACGCGCACCTCGCGGACGCCGTGCGTGTTCTGCGCGACGAGCGCCGTGACGACCGCCATGCCGTAGGCGCCGTGCGCGGCGAACGACTTGAGGTCGGCCTGGATGCCGGCCCCGCCGGTCGGGTCGGTCCCGGCGATCGACAGGACGCGCGGGCGCGACCCTGAGGCGGCCGTACCGGGCCCGCTCATCGCACGGCCTCCGCTCGCGCGCCCGCCGCACCGGTCGTGGCGACCCCGCGCGCGACGTCCTCCCGCCCGACACCGTCGTCGACGGCGACGACCGGCTCGCCGTCGACGCCGGACGCGCTCCGACGGACCGTCGCCCTCCACGCGCCGACGAGGTCCGCCGCGGCGCGCGCCGGGTCCGCCGCCGCGCAGACCGCCGACACGACCGCGATGCCGTGGGCCCCCGCGCGGTGCACGTCGGCCACGTCCGCGACCCCGAGCCCGCCGATCGCGACGACGGGCAGGGGGCTGCGGCGGACGGCCGCACGCAGGCCGTCCAACCCGAGCGGCGGGCCCGCGTCCGGCTTTGTCGGGGTGCCGCGCACGGGCCCCGCGCCGACGTAGTCGACGACGGCGGGGTCGACCTCCGCGAGGTGCTCGGCGGTCGCCGCGGACACGCCGACGACCGCGTCGGGGCCGAGGAGCCGGCGGACGTCGGCGACGTCGAGGTCACTTTGGCCCACGTGCACCCCGGCGACCGCGCAGCCACGGGAACGGGCGGCGAGCGCGACGTCGACCCGGTCGTCGACGATCACGAGCGCGTCCGTGCCCTCGACCGCGCGCGTGACGTCGACGGTGAGCGCGACCAGGTCGCGGACCGGCGCGCGCTTGGCGCGCACCTGCAGCACGCGGACGCCCGCGCCGACCGCGACCCGGGCGACGTCGGCGGGGCGGCGCGCCGCGGCCGCACAGGTGTCCGCGTCGACGACGAGGTACGGCCCGTCGGGCAGCACGCGGCTCACGCGGGCACCCCGGCGCGCTCGACCGTCGCGGCGGACACGACGCGGGCCGCGAGGTCGTCGGGAGCGACGCCGGCGAGGTGGTCGACGAGCGCCACCTGGAACGACGCGGGACCGGCGGCGGCGACCGCGGCCCGCTCGGCGGCGAGGCCCAGCAGCGTCGTCGCTCCGACCGCGGCGACGAGCGGCTCGGTGACCGCGGCGAACGCGGCGGTCAGCCCGCCGAGCGCGCACCCGGCGCCCGTGATCCGGGTCAGCAGCGGGTGGCCGACCGCGAGCCGCACCTCGTGCTCGCCGTCCGTCACGAGGTCGACCGGACCTGAGACGGCGACGACCGTCCCGTGCCGTCCCGCGAGACCGGCCGCCGCCTCTCGGGCGGCGTCGACTCCGTCGCGCGCGTCGACGCCGCGGCCCGCGGAGAACCGGCCCGCGAGCGCACGCACCTCGCTCGCGTTGCCGCGCACGACGGCGGGGCGCTCGGCCACGAGCCGCGACGCGAGTCGCGTGCGGACGGACAGCACGCCCACGGCGACCGGGTCGAGCACCCACGGCGTGCGCGCCCCGACGGCGGTCGCGACGGTCGGCTCGACGCACGCCCGCAGGTCGGGGTCGAGCGTGCCGAGGTTGACGAGGACGGCGCCCGCGACGCCCGCGAGCTCCTCCGCCTCGCCGGGCACGGCCGCCATGGCGGGCGACGCACCCACCGCCAGCAGGCTGCTCGCGACCAGGTTCGTCGTGACCTCGTTCGTCAGGCACTGGACGAGCGGCGTGGCCGCGCGGACCGCGGCGAGCGCCTCGCCGGCGGCATGGGCGAGCGCGAGCGCGTCGCCGTGCGGTTCGGTGGACGGGTAGGCAGACGTCATCGCGACGACATCCCTTCGCTAGTACGAACTAGATCAGGTTCGGCGGGTGTGATCTCAGCCCCTGGTCCGCCCGGGTCGGGCGGCGCGGGGCACCCCGTGTCAGTGCTCTCAGGCTAGCCACGACGCCGACGACCCGTCGGCCCACCGCTCACCAGGTGGACCGACGGGTCGTCGGAGGTCGTGCCGGCAGATCGTGCCGGCGGGTCGTGCGGACGGGCTACCGGACGGTGCCCCAGGTGGTGCCGCCCCCGGACACCGTGCCGCGGTGCTCGAACCAGACGACGCGGTCGTCGGGGTCGACCCACCCGGCGACGGCGGGCACGGCCAGCGGGTCGGGAGCCCAGACGCCGCCGGGCGTGTGCCGCAGCTCGGGCGGCTCCCACGGCTGCGGCCCGTGCGTGGCGAGCGGCAGGGGGCGTCGGTCGGTGCGCGACGGGTCGGCCATGGGTCCAGCGTCCTCCGTCTGTCGCTTCCGGCACATGGGACGAAAGGCCGGAATGCGACGGAGGCCCGACCGCCGCGCCGTCGTGGGCGGGCGGCCGGGCCTCCGGCCGGTGCGTCAGCGCGTGACGCGCACGGTCACCGGGTCACTCGTGCTCGGTGCGACGTTCGGGTCGCTGGGCACGAAGGTCGCGGTGTACGTGTGCGAGCCGACGCTCGCGTCGTGCGGCACGCGGCCGACCGCGACGCCGAGGACGACGTCGTGCCGGCTCACCACGGTCGAGCCCTCGCGGATCTCGACCTTCCCGGACGGGATCCGCAGGTTCTCCTGGACGACGCCCGCGACGAGCAGCGTCGGCAGGAGCGAGCCCTGCTTCTGCGTCGTCCGGGTCGCGACCAGGCCGGTGTGCGTCTTGACCTGCGTGACGGTCACGGTCACGGGGTCGGACTGCGACGGCGCGACGTCGGCGGTGCCGGCGAACCGGGCGACGACCTCGTAGGTCCCGGCAGGCGTGCTCGCCGGGAGCGTGAACGTCGCCGTGCCCTTCTTCGACAGCGTCTGCGAGCCGAGCACCGTGTCACCGGCGACGAACTCGACGGTGGCACCCGTCACGGAGGCCTCGGACGTGACCGTCGCCGTGAACGTGACCTTCGACTTGCCGAACACCTGGCTGGTCGGCTTCGCGGTGAGGGTCGTCGTGGACGACGCCCGGCCCTCCTCGACCGTGAGCGGGAGCGTCACCGTGGTGCCGCTGGGGCTCGCGACGAGCGTGAGGACGTGCTCGCCCGCCGGCACGCTCTCCGGGACGGTCACGGCGACGGTCGCCGCGCCGTTCGTCACGGTCGCCGTGCCGATCGACTGGCCGTCGACCCGCACGTCGAGCGACGTGTTGAGCGGCGAGCCGAGGCTCGTCAGGTCCAGCCCGGTGACGTCGAACGCGAGCTGGCCGCCCGCCTCGACGGTCGTCGGCACGTCGGCCAGGCCGACGGCCTGCCGCGCGAAGTCCGGCGACAGGTTCGGGTGCGCCTGGAGGTAGGCGATCCACGCGTCCCGGTCGATGAGGCCGGAGTCCGCCGTGTCGGCGCCGTCCTCGAACACCCGGAAGTTGTCACCGCCCTGCGCGAGGAACGAGAACGTGCCGACGCGGTACTCGGCGTCCGGGTCGAGCGGCTCACCGTTCACGGTGACCGACGTGATGTGCGAGCCGAGCGGCGCGTCGGGGTCGTACGTGTAGGTGACGTTCGACGACAGGCCGAGCTGCAGGTACGGCCGGCTCGGGATGGTGCCGTCCCGGTTGGTCTGCCACTGCTGCTCGAGCATCGTCTTGACCTGGTCGCCCGTGAGGGTCGTGGTCCAGAGGTTGTTGACGAACGGCAGGACCGCGTTGGCCTCGGCGTAGGTGATGACGCCGTCGGGCGCGGAGAAGAGCTCGTTGCGCAGGCCGCCCGGGTTGACGACGCCGATCTCGGCGCCGCCGCGCTCGGGTGCGGCGAGCGTGTCGAGCAGCGAGTTCGCGACCAGGCCGCCGAGGGTCGACTCCTTGGACCGGTCGTCGCGGCCGGTGCTGGGCAGCGGGCCCGAGCCGACGTAGACGCCGTCGACGTAGGAGCCGCCCGAGTACGCGGTCGTGATGTCCGCGGTGACCGAGCCGACGGGCTGGTTGCCCACGACGGCCGCGTACGCGAGCGCGTCGGTGACGATCTGGTTGACCGCCGCGACGCGCGGGAAGGTGCTGATGAGCGTCGCGTCGGCGTCCGTGGTGCGCGGCACGTTGGTCTGCGTGTGCGCCGTGACCTCGTCGGTCTCCGGGTCGTACGTCAGCACGACCTTGCCGATGAACTCGCCGTAGGAGCCGGTCTGGACGATCGGCCGCGTGCGGTCGGCGTCACCGGGGACCGGGCCCTCCCACGCGTACTGCTTGTGGGTGTGGCCCGTGAAGATCGCGTCGACCGCGGCCGACGTGTCCTCGACGATCGCCGCGAAGGCGCCGCCCGCGGCGACCTCCTCCTCGAGCGTGGCGCCGTCGGGCGTACCCGCCCCGGCCCCCTCGTGGTACTCGGCGATGACGACGTCAGCCTCGCCGTTCGCGGCGTCGCCGTCGGTGAGCTGCGCCGCGACGCGGTTGACCGCCTCGACGGGGTCGCCGAAGTCGAGCGTCGCGATCCCGCCCGGCGTGACGAGCGTCGGGGTCTCCTCGGTGACGGCGCCGATGACGCCGACCGTCACGCCGCCCAGGTCGAGCAGCGCGTACTCCGGCAGCGCCGGGGTCGTCGTGCCCTTCTGGTAGACGTTCGCGCCGAGGTACGTGAAGTCGGCCTCCGGGACCACGCGGTCCGTGAGGTCGGCGAACCCGCCGTCGAACTCGTGGTTGCCGACCGCGGAGGCGCGCAGCTCGAGTGCGTTCAGCACGTCGATCGTCGGCTGGTCCTGCTGGACGGCCGACGCGAACAGCGACGCGCCGATGTTGTCGCCCGCCGACAGGAACGCGACCGGGCCGGCGGCCGCCGCACGCTCCTTCTCGACCGTGCCCGCGAACTTCACCGTGTTGGCGTCGATGCGCCCGTGGAAGTCGTTGATGTTGAGGAACGTCAGGTCGACCGGGCCGGTGTTGTCCCCGGCGGTGAGGCCGACGACGACCGGGTCGTGGTCGGACGAGCGGTACACGTCGTCCGCGTAGAAGAGCGTGCCGTGGTAGTTGTACCGGCTGTACTCCAGCGCGATGGACTCCTCGGCGTTGATCTCCCAGACGTCCGCCCCGGTCGCGCGCTCGCGCGCCGCGGCGTTGAGCAGGACGTGGTCGAGCGACCCGGACAGCCCGGAGAACGTGTACGACCACTGCCCCGGCGCGAGCTGGTCGACCGCGTCGACGTAGCCGGCGTCGTAGAGCACCTGCAGCGGGTCCTCGTGCGTGTAGGCGTTGAAGTCGCCGACGAGCGCGACGGCCTCGGTGTCGCCCTGGATCGTCGGCACCCAGTCGCGCAGCGCGGTCGCCTGGCGGACCCGCGACTCGTTCGACGCACCCTGCCCGTCGCCCGTGTCCGCGTCGCCCGGCCACGGGCCGGCCGAGCCCTTCGACTTCAGGTGGTTGACCACGACCAGCACGGGCTCGCCGCCCGCGACCGGCGTGAACGCCTGCGCGATGGGCTCCCGCGCGTTGGCGAACGCCTGACCGTCGGCGCTGGCCGTGCCGAGCGCGTGGGCGTCGCCCGTCCGCTCGACCGACGCGGTGCGGTAGATCAGCGCGTTCGTGATGGTGTCCTGCAGCTCGACGGCGGGCAGGTCCGCCGACGACGGGACGAACGCCCACGTGCCGGCACCCGCCTCGGCGTTGAGCGCGTCGACCAGGGTGCCGAGCGCCTCGTCCGGGACACCGTCGACGACCGCGGAGTTCTCGATCTCGAGGAGCCCGACGACGTCGGCGTCGAGCGCGTTGATCGCTGCGACGATCTTGTCCTGCTGACGCTGGAGGTCCGCCGGGTCCCACGCGCCGCGCTGGTCGCAGCCCGTGTCGACCGTGACGGGGTCACCGGTGCGGTCGCGGAACGGGACGCACGTCGCGCCCTGCGCGCCGAGCGTCGTGAAGTAGTTGAGCACGTTGAACGACGCGACCTTGACGTCCCCGCCGACGTCGGCGGGCGACGCGGTGCGGTCGTTCTCGAAGGTCACGGGCGCGGGCCTGCCGGCCACGTACTGGCTGGTCGGGTTGAGCTTCCACGCGTTGTTCCGGTAGTCGACGATGACCGGCGCCTGGAACGACGCGGCCGCACCGACGCGGACCGGGTTCGTGAGCGACACGTACGGCGGCGTCTGCGACTGGTTCGCCGACGACAGGAAGTTCGTCGTCGCGCCGTCGTCGAGCACGACCCCGCGCGCCGCGTTGTCCGCGACCGTCGCCGTCGCCTCGGCCGAACCCGGCCGCCCGACCTCGGTCGGCTGGAGCAGCGGCGTGGTGCCGGCCGCGAGCCCGACCTCGCCGTACTGGTTGGTCGAGAAGGTGTTCGCGACCGTGAAGTCGCCGGTCGGCTGGAGCAGCATCGACTCGATCGCCTCGCGGCCCCCGGCCGACGTGGGCCAGCCGCCGCTGAGCGGCGTGACCGTGCCCGGCGTCGCGATCTTCTCGACGCCACCCGCCGCGACCGTGATCTCGGTGAGCCCGTTGAACTCACTCACGACACCGGTGACCTCGACGTGGTCGCCGATCGCGACCGACCCGACGGTCGCCGAGGAGAACACGAAGACCGCGTCCGACGCCGTGCGCGCCGGGTCGAGCGCGCCGCCCGTGCCGGCCGTCTGGATGACGTAGCCGTTGAAGCCGCCCGTCGGGTACGCCGCCGTGACGACACCCGTCGTCGTCACGGTCGCGCCCTGCAGCGGCGACGCGGCGCCCGTGCCCTGGATCTCGGCGATCGTGTACTCGCCGTCGCCCGGCTCGCCCGGGTCGGTGCCGCCGCCTCCGGACTTCTCCGGCGTGGGCGTGCCCGCCGTGAAGTCGGCCGCGTTGTTCGCGGTGTTCGTGTGCGTCGCGTTCCGCGACACCGACGTGCTGTTCGACGCCGCGGGCGCCGCGCCGGTCCCGCTGAAGTCGGTCGCGGTGCCGTAGCCCACGAGGTCGACGACCGCCGCCTGCGCGCTGCACGGGTTGGCCGCCGCACCGCACGTGAGCGCGGTCGCGCTCGACGTGAGCGCGACCTTGCCGTTGGACGCCCCCATGAGCGTCGTGCCCTCGACGTCGACCTCGAACGCGGCCCCCGTCGCGCCCGAGCCCATGCCGACCAGCAGGCGGTCGCCGGCCGCCACGGTGCCCGACAGGCCGGTGACCTGCCACGACGTCCCGGTGGCCGACGCGTACTGCACCGCCCACCCGTCGACGCTGACGGGTGCGGTGCTGACGTTCACCAGCTCGACGAAGTCCCGGTTGAACGGCGCGCCGGAGTTGCCGCCCCCGCCGTACACCTCGTTGATCACCAGTGGCGCGGTGGGTGACGGCGCCGCTGCCGCCTGTGTCGCCGCGGCCAGTGACCCGGCCGCCGCCAGCGCGAGGGCTGCGAGGCCCCCGGTCGCCGACTTCACTCCTGCGTGCACGTCGAGCTCTCCTTCATCGGGGGCACAAGAGGAGCCCGCTCGTGGCGGGCCACCAGTCACCTTCACCTGTGCGTCCGATTCGAGGCAACTACTCATCGGTAACCGTTTGGTGAACTCGTCCCACGTCCGACGACTTCGTCCCGGTCCGCGCGTCCACCCGAGTGATGCCCAGGGACGACGACGGCCCCGCGACCGGTGTCGGGTCGCGGGGCCGTCGCTGCTGGTGAGCGAGGGGCGTCAGGCCCGCAGGGTCGCCCCGAACCGGCGCTGCGCCTCGGCGACGACCGCCTCCCGCACGCCCGCGGTCTCCTGCGCGGTCAGCGTGCGGTCGGCGGCGCGCAGCCGCAGCGAGAACGCGAGCGAGCGTGTCCCGTCGGGCACCTGGTCGCCGACGTAGACGTCGAACAGGCGCACGTCCTCGACGACGTCCCCCGCGGGACCCGCCGCCGCGCCGACGCGCACCGCGTCGAGCACGTCGGCCGCCGGGACCGTCGCGGGGACGACGAGCGCGACGTCCTCCTTCGCGAGCGGGAACGCCGACACCGGGTGCGCCTGCGTCGGCTCGGCGGGCGCCGCCGCGAGCAGCACGTCGAGGTCGAGCTCGAACGCCGCTGCGCGCGCGGGCAGCCCGTGCGCCGCGACGACGTTCGGGTGCAGCTCGCCCGCGTGCCCGACGAGCGTGCCGTCCGCGAGCGTGATCCGCGCGCAGCGCCCGGGGTGCCACGGCAGGTGCTCGCTGTCCGCGCTCAGGACGACGTCCACCCCGACGACCTCGGCCACCCGACGAGCCGCCGCGATCGCGTCGGTGTGGTCGGCGCGACGGCCGCTCCCCCACCACCCGGCGGGCTCCACGGCGCCCGCGAGCACCCCCGCGACGCGACGCGGCTGCGGCGGGACGGCGGCCTCGATCGCCGCGAGGTCGTCGTCGCTCGGGCGCACGCCCCCCGGCAGGCGCGGGGCCGCCGGGGCGTCCGGCGCGGGCCGCGTGACGAGCCCGATCTCGAACACCGCGAGGTCCGTCTGGCCGCGACCCACGTTGCGACGTGCCGCGTCGAGCAGTGTGACCAGCAGGTTGGTCCGCAGGAACTGGTGCGACTCCGCGAGGGGGTTCACGAGCCGGACGGCACGACGACGGTCGTCGTCCGCGGGCAGGGCGAGCGCGTCGAGCTGCTCGGTCGAGACGAACGGGTACGTCAGCACCTCGACGAAGCCCGCCTCGGCGAGCGCCCGCGCGACCGAGCGGCGCGTGCGCTGGCCGTCGGTCAGGCCGCGACCGGCGGGGGCGACGGGCAGCGTCGACGGGATCGCGTCGTAGCCGCGCAGCCGCGCGACCTCCTCGACGAGGTCGACCGGCACGACCAGGTCGGGCCGCCACGACGGCACCCGGACCGCGAGCGCGCCCTCGCCAGCGTCGGACACCTCGGCGCCGATCTGGATGAGGACGTCGCGCACCTCGTCGGCCGTGTACGGCACACCGACGAGCCGGCCGGGCAGGTCGACGGGCAGCGTGATCGTGGGCGGCTCGGTCGTGCGGTCCACGTCGGTCGTCCCCGCGTCGGGGACGCCGCCGCCGTGCTCGACCAGCAGCTCGACGACCCTGGCGACCGCGACGCGCGGCAGCTGGGGGTCGACGCCGCGCTCGTAGCGCTTCGCGGCCTCGCTCGACAGCTTGTGCCGACGCGCGGTGCGCGCGACCGTGACCGGGTCCCAGTGCGCGGCCTCGACCAGCACGTCGACCGTGTCCGGCCCGACCTCGCTGTCCCCGCCGCCCATGACGCCCGCGAGCCCGATGATCCGCGCGGCACGCGCACCCTCGGGGCTGTCGGTGACCAGCAGGTCCTCGGGGTCGAGCGCCCGGTCCACGCCGTCGAGCGTGAGCAGGCGCTCGCCCGCACGCGCGCGCCGCACGACGATCGGCTCCGCGACCTTGGCCAGGTCGTACGCGTGCAGCGGCTGGCCGAGGTCGAGCATGACGTAGTTCGTCGCGTCGACCGCGAGCCCGATGGGCCGCATGCCCGCCTGCGTGAGGCGGCGCTGCATCCACTGCGGCGACGGGTCGTTCGCCCGCACCCCGCGCACGACCTGCGCGACGAACCGGTCCGACCCGGGCACGCCGTGGATCGGCGCGTCGTCGTCGAGCTCGACGGCGACGCCGCCGGACACGGGCTCGCGCTGCTCGGGCGTCGTGAGTCCACGGTCGGTGAACGCGGCACCCGTCGAGTGCGCGTACTCACGGGCGACTCCGCGCATCGAGAACGCGTACCCGCGGTCGGGCGTCACGTTGATCTCGAGGACCTCGTCACCCAGGCCCAGCAGCTCGCGCGCGTCGGTGCCGACGGGCACGTCGAGGCCGAGCGTCGACAGCACGATGATGCCCGCGTGGTCCTCGCCGAGGCCGAGCTCGCGCGCCGAGCAGATCATGCCGTCCGACACGTGCCCGTACGTCTTGCGCGACGTGATCGGAAACGGCCCGGGCAGCACCGCGCCCGGGAGCGCGACGACGACCTTGTCGCCCACGTCGAAGTTGTGCGCGCCGCACACGATGCCGCGCGGTGCCCCGCCGGGCTCGTTGTGCTCGACACCCACGTCGACGCGGCACCAGTTGATCGTCTTGCCGTTCTTCTGCGGCTCGGGCGTGCGCTCGACGACCTCGCCGACCACGAGCGGGCCCGTCACGGCGGCGGCGTGGATCGCCTCCTCCTCGAGCCCGACGCGCACGAGGTCGGCGGCGAGCTGCTCGGCCGTGAGACCGGCGGGCAGGTCGACGTGGTCGGCGAGCCACGTCAGGGGAACGCGGGGCATCAGATCTCCGTCCCGAACTGCGCGGAGAAGCGCACGTCGCCTTCCACCATGTCGTGCATGTCGGCGATGCCGTGGCGCAGCATCAGGGTCCGCTCGATGCCCATGCCGAAGGCGAAGCCCGAGTAGACGTCGGGGTCCACGCCGCACGCCCGCAGGACGTTCGGGTTGACCATGCCGCAGCCGCCCCACTCGATCCAGCCGGGCCCGCCCTTCTTCTGCGGGAACCACAGGTCCATCTCGGCGGACGGCTCGGTGAACGGGAAGAACGACGGCCGCAGACGCGTGCGTGCCTCGGGGCCGAAGATCGCCCGCGCGAAGTGGTCGAGCGTGCCCTTGAGGTGCGCCATCGTCAGGCCCTTGTCGACCGCGAGGCCCTCGACCTGGTGGAACACCGGCGTGTGCGTCGCGTCGAGCGCGTCCGTGCGGAACACCTTGCCGGGGCACGCGATGTACACCGGCAGGTCGCGCTCGAGCAGCGTGCGAGCCTGCACCGGCGACGTGTGCGTGCGCAGCACGAGCCCGGACTCCGGCGGGTCGACGAAGAACGTGTCCTGCATCTGCCGCGCCGGGTGGTCGACGCCGAAGTTCAGCGCGTCGAAGTTGAACCACTCCGACTCGAGCTCGGGGCCTTCGGCGATCTCCCAGCCCATCGCGACGAAGATGTCCGCGATGCGCTCCTGCAGCGTCTCGAGCGGGTGCCGCGCCCCGCGCGGGCGCCGGTCGACGGGCAGCGTCACGTCGACGGTCTCCTCGACCAGGACGCGCGCGTCACGCTCGGCCTCGAGCTGCGTCTGCCGCTCCGCGAGCGCCTGCTGCAGCCGCCCGCGGGCGGCGCCGAGCAGCCGGCCCGCGACGCCCTTGTCGGCCGGCGCGAGGCCACCGATCGCGCGGTTCGCGAGCGCGATCGGGCTGTGCTCACCGAGGTGCGCGAGGCGCGCGGACTTGAGCTCGTCGAGGTCGCCGGCTGCCGTGAACGCGGCCAGGGCCGCCTTCACCGCGAGGTCGACGCCCGCCTCGTCGAGCGGGGACAGGGGTGTGTCGGTCATGCGGACCTTCCAGGGGAGAAGCCGGAGCCCGCGTCCGCGCCACGGACGGACGGGCCCTGACCGGGCGCGCGACAGCGCACCGGCCAGCAGGGAAGTCTAGTGGCGCCCGTCCCGGGCCCTCGTGCCCGTCCGCTCGTCGGCGGTCAGGTCACGCGCGCGTCAGCGCAGCCCGAGGACGGGCCGCGGAAATCGGCGACCACCGGCCGCCCGTGCACGCGTTGACATGCCGCCCATCGTGCCACGGCGGCCCACGTCGCCACGACCTCGAACCGCCGTCGGCCTGGAGCGCTCGCCCCCGGCGGACCGGCGCCCCGTGGGGCTCGGAGCCGCAGCACGCGCCGACGTGCGGCCGCCGCACCACCGCACGCTCAGGCGAACGCGAAGCGCTCCACGACCTCGTAGAGCGGGCCGCCGCCGCGACCGGCACCCGGCCGTGACGCGACCAGGCACAGCTCGTCCACCGTCCACGACGGCCCCTCGTACACGGCCAGCGCCCGCGCGACCCCGCGCGCGACGTCGTGCTCGGTCAGCGGGACGTCGCCGCCCTGCTCCCCCGGCCCGCGACCGCGCGCCGGGCGGGACGACCCGCGCCGCGGCGGCCGCGCGCCGGGCCGGATCCGGGCGATCGTCAGGTGGGGCCGCTCCCGCGGGCGCCGGTCCGGCACCGCGCCCGCCTCGACACCGGCGTCGACGCACGCGCCGCTCAGCCGCCGCTGCGCCTCCACGTCACCGCCCACGCCGACCCACATCGTCCGGTGCGAGAACACGCCCGCACCGCGCAGCGCCAGCGCGAACGGCGCGCGGTCCTGGGCCACGGCGGCCAGGTCCGCGACCAGACCGGGCACGGCCCCGTCGGGGAGGTCGCCGTAGAACGCCGCCGTGAGGTGCCACGTCTCACGCGCGGACCAGCGCACCGCGCTCGACGCCCCCGCCGGGCCGCCCCGGACGGTCGCCAGCGCGAGGTCGAGGTGGTCGAGGACGTCGTCAGGCGGCCACACGGCCGCGAACAGCCTCACGGCGCCACCGGCCGGCTCGGGACGGGGCCCCCGGGTGGTGCGACCCGGGGCGCGGGGGCGGACGGCGGCGCTGCTGTGGGCATCGTGACGGCGTTCGTCGGTACGCCGGGACCATCACCAGAGGTCGGGCTGCCCGACCGCGGACGAGCAGAGTAGCGCGGGCGGGAGCCGGCGCGTGGTCCGCGCGTCGGTGTCAGCGCTGCGCGCGGGCGCTCGCGTAGAGGCACACCGTCGCGGCGGTCGCGAGGTTGAGGGACTCCGCGCGTCCCCGGATCGGGACCCGCACGACGGCGTCGGCGAGCGCGCGGTCCTCGTCGCGCAGCCCCCATGCCTCGTTGCCGAACACCCACGCGGTGGGCGCGGCCAGGTCGGGCACCCCGTCGGCGGCGTGGCCCGCGACGTCGAGGAGGTCGTCGATGTCGTGCTCGCCGGAGCCGTCCGCCGCGAGCACGGTGATGCCGCGCTCCCGCAGCGCGGCGACGGCGACGCCGAGGTCGGCGCCGGTCGCGACGGGCAGGTGGAACAGCGACCCCGCGGTGGAGCGCACCACCTTGGGGTTGTGCAGGTCGACGCTCTCGCGCGTCAGGACGACGGCGTCGGCGCCCGCGGCGTCGGCGGCCCGCACGACCGTGCCGGCGTTGCCGGGGTCACGGACGTGCGCGAGCAGCGCCACCAGGCGCGGCCGGCTCGCGAGCACGTCGTCCAGGCCGACGTCCACGTGGTCGGCGACCGCGAGGACGCCCTGCGCGTCGGCGCTCATGGCGTCGAGCACCTCGGCCGTGCCGGTGCGGACGACGGTGCCCCGGTCGCTCGCGGCGGACACGATCTCGCCGTACCGCTCGGCGGCCGCGTCGGTGACGTACAGGTCGTGCACGCCCACGTGCTCGGCGCGCACGGCCTCGCGCACGGCCTGGGGCCCCTCGACGAGGAACCGCCCCGACCGCGCACGCGCCGGACGCCCGGCCAGCGCCCGCACTGCCTTCACCCGCTCGGCGCGGGGGTTGGTCAGCTCGGGCATCGGCCGGGCGTCCGGGGAGGTGCTGTGCTGCTGCGAGGCAGTCGTCACGCAGCCGACGGCGCGTTGAGGTCGGCGGGCAGCGCGTCCTTGGCGACCTGGACGAGGGCGTTGAACGCCGCCGCGTCGTTGACCGCGAGGTCCGCGAGGACACGACGGTCGACCTCGACACCCGCGAGCTTGAGGCCCTGGATGAGGCGGTTGTACGTCAGGCCCTGCTCGCGCGACGCCGCGTTGATGCGCTGGATCCACAGCTTGCGGAAGTCCGCCTTGCGGACCTTGCGGTCGCGGTAGGCGTAGACGAGCGAGTGGGTGACCTGCTCCTTCGCCTTGCGGTACAGCCGCGAGCGCTGGCCGCGGTAACCGCTGGCCCGCTCGAGGGTCGAACGACGCTTCTTCTGGGCGTTGACCGCCCGCTTCACGCGTGCCACGTGATGCTCCTTGCTTGTCTAGGGCTCGAGTGCCCCGGGGTCGCTCGTCGCGTCCCCGGACGGGTCACTTGCCGAGCAGCTTCTTGATCTTCGGGGTGTCAGCGGCGGAGACGACGACGTCGCCGGCGATGCGGCGGGTGCGACGGCTCGACTTGTGCTCGAGGAGGTGACGGCCGTTGGCCTGCTCACGCATGACCTTGCCGCTGCCGGTGATCCGGAAGCGCTTCTTGGCACCGGAGTGCGTCTTGTTCTTCGGCATGGCTGCCGTGTCTCCTTGTCCATCTCATCGCGCGCGGATCGTGCGCGACTCGTCGTCGTGCGGCTCGGCGGGGAACCGAGCCGGCGTGATCAGGTCGGTCAGCCGGACTGTCCGGGGGCCTGCGGCCGGGGCCGCGGGGCCGGGCGAGGTGCCGGCGGCTTGGGGGTGGC
>NZ_JAPESW010000040.1 GCF_028527925.1 Cellulomonas fimi | reverse complement strand
ACGCTCACGCTGACGAACGTGGGCGGGCGACGGCTGCGCGGCGTCGTCCGCGACGCGTGGCCGCCGTCGGCCGCGGCGGACCGCGACCGGCACCCGCTCGCGATCGCGGCCGGTGACGGGGCGCGGGTGCGGACCGTCCTGCGCCCGACGCGGCGCGGCGACGCGCTGGCCGACCGCGTGACGATCCGGTCCGCGGGGCCGCTGGGCCTCGCAGGCCGGCAGGCGTCGCTGACGGTGCCCGGGCGGCTGCGCGTGCTGCCGGAGTTCGCGTCGCGGCGGCACCTGCCGAGCCGGCTCGCACGCCTGCGCGAGATGGACGGCCGTGCCGCGGTGCAGGTGCGCGGGCCGGGGACCGAGTTCGACTCGCTGCGCGAGTACGTGATCGGCGACGACGTGCGCGCGATCGACTGGCGCGCGAGCGCGCGCCGCGCCGACGTCGTGGTCCGCACGTGGCGCCCCGAGCGCGACCGGCGGGTGCTCATGGTGCTCGACACGGGCCGCACGTCGGCGGTGCGCGTGCAGGACGCGCCCCGGCTGGACGCCTCGATCGAGGCGGCCCTGCTGCTGGGCGCGCTCGCGACGCACGCGGGCGACCGCGTCGAGCTGCTCGCGTTCGACCGCCGCGTGCGCGCGCGCGTCGCCGGCACCGCGGGACCCCGGCTGATGCCCGCGCTCGCGGACGCGCTCGCCACGACGTCGTCGCAGCTCGTCGAGACGGACTGGCCGGGCGTCGTGACGCAGGTCCGCGAGCGGCTGAGCCAGCGTGCGCTCGTCGTGCTGCTGACGGCGCTCGACGCGTCGGCGGTCGAGCGAGGGCTGCTCGGTGTGGCGCAGCAGCTGACGTCGCGGCACCAGGTCGTCCTCGCGTCGGTCGCGGACCCGGAGACGGACGCGCTGCGCAGCGGACGCGCGGACGCCCGCGAGGTGTTCGACGCGGCCGCCGCGGAGCGCGCCGACCTCGAGCGCTCGGCGGTCGCGGTGCGGCTGCGCCGACGCGGGGTCGAGGTCGTCGACGCGCTGCCGGACGACCTCGCGCCGCGCCTCGCGGACACCTACCTCGCGCTCAAGGCCGCGGGCCGGCTCTGAACCGGGCGCCGGCGCCGCAGGCCGACGCCGCGACGCGGGCTGGTGCTGCGACGCGGGCCGGCGCTGCGCCCGGACCGGTGCCGAGCGACGGACCGGTGCTCCGCGGGTGCCGCGCTCAGCGTCCGCCGATCGCCGTCGGTCCGCTTCGGTAGCGTCCGGGCATGGCCGAGCCACCCCTCCTGGACCGTCGTGCGCTCAACCGTGCGCTCCTCGCGCGTCAGCACCTGCTCGAGCGGACCGACACGTCGGCCGTCGAGGTCGTCGGGCACCTCGTGGGGATGCAGGCGCAGAACGCGTGGTCGCCGTACGTGGGGCTGTGGAGCCGCGTCGAGGGGTTCACGCACGCCGACCTCGGCGACGCGCTGCTCGACCGCCGGCTCGCGCGGATCGCGGTCATGCGCGGCACGATCCACCTCGTCGACGCGGCGGACGCGCTGCTGCTGCCCGGTCTGGTCGCACCGCTCTACGCGCGCGACCTCGAGGTCAACACGCTGCACGCGGCGCCGCTGCGCACGGTCGACCTGGCCGCGGTGACGGCGCTCGCGCGCGAGCTCGTCGAGGCGGAGCCGCGGGTGAGCACGGCCCTCGGCACGCTGCTCGCCGAGCGCTGGCCGCACGTCCCGCCGCAGACGCTCGCGCACGCCGCGCGCGGCACGCTCCCGCTTGTCCAGGTCCCGCCGCGCGGGGTGTGGGGACGGTCGGGTGCGACGACGTGGACGACGACGGCCGCGTGGTTCGGGCCGGACGCCGCCGCCGCGGCACCGGACCTGTCCGACCCCGGCGTCCTGGCCGCCGAGCAGGAGCGCCTGGTGCTGCGGTACCTCGCGGCGTTCGGCCCGGCGAGCGTCCTCGACGTCCAGGCGTGGTCCGGGCTGAGCGGGCTGGCCGCGGTCGTCGCGCGTCTCGGCGACCGCGTGGTCCGGTTCACCGCCGACCCGTCGCCCGGGAAGGTGCGCCCGCGCGAGGTCCTCGACCTGCCCGACGCGCCGCGCCCGCCCGCGGACGTGCCCGCGCCCGTGCGCTTCCTGCCCGACCTCGACAACGTGCTGCTCAGCCACGCGGACCGCACACGCGTCGTCGCCGACGAGCACCGTCGGGCGCTCCAGAGCCCGAACGGCGTGGTGCCCGGCACGGTGCTGGTCGACGGCGTCGTCGCGGCCACCTGGCGCGTCGAGCGGGTGCGCGTGGAGGAGACAGGTGCACGGCGTCGTCGGGAGCGCGCGACGCTCGTCGTGGAGCCGTTCGGCGGGCTGACGGCGCACGACCGGCGGGACGTCGTGGCGGAGGCGGAGCGTTTCGTGGCGTTCTTCGCCGACGACGCCGTCGGGCACGACGTCGTCGTGCGCTGACGGACGCTGCCGCGCGTCAGCCCGCGAGCGGCACCGCGTACCCGGCTCGGTCGGGGTCGAGGTCCCCCGTCGCCCCGGCCCGGACCGCGCGGCCGCCGAGCACGAGCGTGTAGACCCAGAACGCGACGAGCACGACCACGCCGATGACGATCTTCAGCCACCAGGCCATGCCCGAGCCCGTGACGAAGCCCTCGACGACCCCGGACACGGCCAGGACGCCGACGAGCCCGAGCGCGACCGTGAACAGCGCGCGACCCTCCTCGGCGAGCGCGCGCCCGCGCGTGCGGGGGCCGGGGTCGACCAGGGTCCAAAAGATCCGCAGGCCGGCGCCCCCCGCGACGAACACGGCCGTGAGCTCGAGCAGGCCGTGCGGCGCGATGAGCTGCAGGAACAGCGCGAGCTCGCCGTGCGCGGCCATCATCCCGCCGGTCGCGCCCACGTTCACCGCGTTCGTGATCTGCAGCCAGACGGGGATGATCCCGGTGATGCCCGACGCGACGCACACCGCGGTGATCCACGCGTTGTTGGTCCACACCATCGCGGCGAAGCCGGCCCCGGGGTCGTAGTACTCGGCGAAGGCGTGGTCGACGTACTCCTGCCGCTCCGCGGGCGTGCCCATCGCGGCCAGCGCGTCCGGCTGCGTCGCGACCCACACGCCCGCCGCGAGCGCGAGCGCGAGGAACGCGACCATGACGCCGACGGTCCACCAGCGGATCCGGTACAGCGCGGCCGGCAGGGACTCCCCCACGAACCTCGCGACGTCGCGCCAGCTCGGCTCGTGCGCGCCCACGATCGCCGACCGGGCACGCCCCACGAGCTGCGAGAGCCGGCTCACGGCGTCCGGGTCGGGTGCGGCCGACCGGATGACCGACAGGTCGGTCGCCGCGGACTGGTAGAGCCGGACGAGCTCGTCCGACTCGGCGCCCGTGCGGCGCCGCTTGCGCGCGAGCGCGTCGAGGCGCTGCCACGACTCGTCGCGGGCCACCTGGAAGGCGTCGAGGTCCACGGCCCACAGCCTGCCATCTCGGAGGCCCGTCTCCGGTTAGTGTTCCCTCGGCGGAGGAGGGACATCCATGGTCGAGGACGAGATCCTCATCGGCGAGGGCGTGCTGCTCGACACCCGAGCGGCGTCCGCGCTGACCCGCCTCGTGGCGGCGCTCGTCGACCTCGCGGCGCTCGCGACCGTGCTGATCGCGATCACGATCGTCCTGACGACCACCGCGCCGGCCGCGATGTCCGAGGAGGCCACGCGCATCACGACGATCCTCGCGCTCGTCACGGTCATGGTCGTGTACCCGACGACGATGGAGACGCTCAGCCGGGGCCGGTCGCTCGGCAAGCTCGCGCTCGGCATCCGCATCGTGCGCGACGACGGCGGCCCGCTCGTGTTCCGGCAGGCGCTGATCCGCGCGCTCGTGGGCGTCATCGAGCTGTGGATGACGTTCGGCTCGGTCGCGTTCCTGTGCTCGTTGGTGCACCCCCGCAGCAAGCGCCTCGGCGACGTCCTGGCCGGCACGTACGCCGTCCGGGTGCGCGGCGGGGCGCGACGGGCACCGGTCCAGATGCCGCCGTGGCTCGCCGGGTGGGCGCAGGGCGCTGACGTCGCCCGCCTCCCGGACGGCCTCGCGCTCGCCGTCCGGCAGTTCCTCGCGCGCGCCAACGGCCTGCACCCGGCGTCGCGCGTCGAGCTCGGCACGCGGCTGTCGTCCGAGGTCGCGCGCTACGTGAACCCCGGCCCGCCGCCCGGCACGCACCCCGAGGCCTTCCTCGCGGCCGTGCTCGCCGAGCGGCGCGAGCGCGAGCTCGTGGCGCGCCTGCGCGACGACGCCCGCGACGCCTCCGACGCGCGCGTGCTCCACCGGCTGCCGCACGGCGTCCCGGACCCCGTCGACTGACCCGCCTCCCGCGCCCGGCGTGGGCGGGGCACGACGAGTCGGCGGGTGGTCGCGTCGCGGTCAGTACCGGTAGTGCTCGGCCTTGTACGGGCCGTCGACCTCGACGCCCAGGTACGCCGCCTGGTCCTTCGTGAGCCGCGTGAGCCGCACGCCGAGCGCGTCGAGGTGCAGCCGCGCGACCTTCTCGTCGAGGACCTTCGGCAAGCGGTGCACCTGCCGGTCGTACGCGCCCTGCCGCGTGTAGAGCTCGACCTGTGCGATCACCTGGTTGGCGAACGACGTGCTCATGACGAACGACGGGTGACCCGTCGCGTTCCCGAGGTTGAGCAGCCGCCCCTCCGACAGGACGATGACCGACCGCTCGCCGCGGCCCGTGCCGTCGTCGGCGGGGAACGTCCACTCGTGCACCTGCGGCTTGAGCTCGGTGCGCCGGATCCCCGGGACGGCGGCCAGGCCCGCCATGTCGATCTCGTCGTCGAAATGGCCGATGTTGCCGACGACGGCCTTGTCCTTGAGCGCGGCGAGGTGCTCGACCGTGACGACTGACCGGTTCCCCGTCGCGGTGATGACGAAGTCCACCTCGCCGACGACGTCGTCGAGCCGGGCGACCTGGTAGCCGTCCATCGCGGCCTGCAGCGCGCAGATCGGGTCGACCTCGGACACGATCACGCGCGCGCCCTGCCCGCGCAGCGCCTCGGCAGCACCCTTGCCGACGTCCCCGTAGCCGACGACGAACGCGACCTTGCCGCCGATCAGGACGTCGGTCGCGCGGTTGAGACCGTCGGGCAGCGAGTGCCGGATGCCGTACCGGTTGTCGAACTTCGACTTCGTGACCGAGTCGTTGACGTTGATCGCCGGGAACCGCAGGTCCCCCGCCTCGGCGCGCTGGTAGAGCCGGTGGACGCCGGTCGTCGTCTCCTCGGAGACGCCCACGATCCCGTCGGCGACGCGCGTCCAGCGCTGCGGGTCCTCGGCGAGCGACCGGCGCAGGAGCTCGCGCACGACGACCAGCTCGGCCGAGTGCTCGGGGTCCCCGGGTGCCGGCACGTCGGGCACCGTGCCCGACGCCTCGTACCGCGCGCCCTCGTGCACGAGCAGCGTCGCGTCGCCGCCGTCGTCGAGGATCAGGTCCGGGCCGCGCCCGTCGGGCCACAGCAGCGCGTGCTGCGTGCACGCCCAGTACTCCTCGAGCGTCTCGCCCTTCCACGCGAACACCGCCGGACCGGTGGGCGAGTCGACCGTGCCGTCCGGTCCCACGACGACCGCGGCGGCGGCCTCGTCCTGCGTCGAGAAGATGTTGCACGACGCCCAGCGCACCTCGGCGCCCAGCGCGACGAGCGTCTCGATGAGCACCGCGGTCTGCACGGTCATGTGCAGCGAGCCGCTGATCCGCGCCCCCGCGAGCGGCTGCGACGGACCCAGCTCGGCGCGCAGCGCCATCAGGCCGGGCATCTCGTGCTCGGCGAGACGGACCTGGTGGCGGCCCGCCTCCGCGAGCGCGAGGTCGCGCACCTGGTACCGACCGGGGACCTCGCTGAACCTCGCCATGCGCACCTCGCAGGATGGGACGGGCCGAGCCGGGCTGCGTCGCCCGTGCCCATCCTGCCCCAGGAGGTCCGGTCCGTCCCCCGCCGCCGGCGGCGTGCCGCCGCCCGCCCGGCGAGCCGCGTACGCGCCGACGGCGTCGGCGCGTCAGCGAGCGGGAGCGGGCCGCGCCTCGTCGGCGAGCAGCACCGGGATGCCGTCGCGCACCGGGTACGCGAGCGGCTCCGTCGGGTGCGTCGAGACGAGCAGCGGCTCGCCGTCGGGTCCCGTCGCGTCGACGAGCGTCGCACCCGACACCGGGCAGCGCAGCAGGTCGCGCGCCCACGGCTCGAGCGGGTGGGCGGCGTCGGTGCTCATCAGGCGTCCTCCCCCTGGCGCACGAGCGCGAGGACGTCGTCGCGCACCTTCTCCATGATGTCCGCGTCGGCGGCCTCGACGTTGAGCCGCAGCAGCGGCTCGGTGTTCGACGCGCGCAGGTTGAACCACCACTGCGGGTGGCCGTCCCAGTGCGAGACGGTCAGCCCGTCGAGCTCGTCGACCTCGACCGGGCCGCCCCCCTGCTGCGTCACGTACGCCTCGACGACGCGGGCGCGCGCGGCGGCGACGTCCTCGACGCGCGAGTTGATCTCGCCGCTCGCGACGTACGGCTGGTACTGGTCGGCGAGGGCCGACAGCGGGTGCGGCTGGCCGCCGAGGGCCGCGAGCACGTGCAGCGCCGCGAGCATGCCGGTGTCGGCGAAGAAGAAGTCGCGGAAGTAGTAGTGCGCGCTGTGCTCACCGCCGAACACGGCCTCGTGCTCGGCCATCTCGGCCTTGATGAACGAGTGGCCGACGCGCGTGCGCACCGTCTTCGCGCCCGCGGCGGTGATGAGGTCGGGCACGACCATCGACGTGATGAGGTTGTGGATGACGGTCGGCGTGCGGCCCGCGGCGCGCTCGCGGGCGACCTCACGGAGCCCGACCAGGGCGGTCACCGCCGACGGGCTGACGGGCTCGCCGCGCTCGTCGACGACGAAGCAGCGGTCCGCGTCGCCGTCGAACGCGAGGCCGATGTCGGCGCCGTGCTCGACGACCGCGCGCTGCAGGTCGCGCAGGTTCTCGGGCTCGAGCGGGTTCGCCTCGTGGTTCGGGAACGTGCCGTCGAGCTCGAAGTACAGCGGCACGACGTCGAGCGGCAGCTCCGGGAGGCCGGCCCCCGTGCCGAGCACCGCGGGTGCGGTGTAGCCGCCCATGCCGTTGCCGGCGTCGACGACGACCTTGAGCGGGCGGATGCCCGACAGGTCGACGAGCGTGCGCAGGAAGCCCGCGTACTCCGCGAGCATCTCGCGCTCCGTGACGCTGCCGCGCGCGTGGTCCGCGACCTCGGGGACGCCCGCCGCGAGGTACTCGCCCGCGAGCTCGCGGATGGTCGAGAGCCCGGAGTCCTGGCCGACCGGACGCGCACCCGCACGGCAGAGCTTGATGCCGTTGTACTCCGCCGGGTTGTGGCTCGCCGTGAACATCGCCCCGGGGATGTCGAGCGACCCCGACGCGAAGTAGAGGCCGTCCGTCGAGGCGAGGCCGATGAGCTCGACGTCCACGCCGCGCGCGGTGAGACCGTCGGCGAACGCGCCGACGAGCTCCGGGCCGGACGGCCGCATGTCGTTGCCGACCACGACCCGGGGCGTGCCGGTCGCCTCGGGGAGGACGACGACGTCGGCGAACGCCGCACCGATCGCGCGCGCCACGGATGCGTCCAGCTGCTCAGGGACGACGCCACGCACGTCGTAGGCCTTGATCAGGGCGGAGAGGTCGACAGGGGCGGGCGAAGGAGTCGTCACGTCGGCATCGTACCGAGCGTCGGCGGTCCGTCCGACGCCCGCCACGGGCCGGGACGCGGCCGGCGTGGACGGGTCAGCGCCCTCCGTCGCCCCCGACGACCTCCTCGCGCGGCAGCGGGGTGCCGTCGCCGTCGAGCGCGAACCACCCCGTGCGCTCGCACGCGGGGCACGACACGAACACCGCCGGCCGCCCGCTCGACAGGGTCATCCGGATCCGGGTGAGGTCCGGCGAGCCGCACTGCTGGCAGACCTCCGTGCCGGGGGCGAGGGGGCCGGTCGGCTGGCTCATCGAGCCGAGCGGCTCAGGCGGCAGCGACCCGCGCTGCCCCGCCTGCTCCCCCTTGCGGCGCGGCACCGCTCAGCCCTCTCCGCGCAGGACGCGCAGGTGCCCGCGGCGGGGGGCGTCCGCGAGCGCGTCCGTGACGGGCTCGGGCGCCGCCGCTGCCGAGGCGGCCGGTGCCGTGTGCCGTCCGCGGCCCGCCTCGCGCACCGCGTCGGCGAGCGCCAGCAGGTCGTCGCGGCTCGGGGCCGCCGGGGTGAAGTCGGGCGTCAGCCGGACGACCTCCCACCCGCGGGGTGCGGTCAGCCGCTCGGCGTGCTCCACGCAGAGGTCGTACGAGTGCGGCTCGGCGTGGTGCGCCAGCGGGCCCAGGACGGCCGTGGAGTCGGCGTACACGTAGGTCAGCGTGGCCACGGCGGCACGGCCGCACGCCGTGCGCGAGCACTGCCGGACGGATCTCACGGGGTGACCGTACCCCCCGTCGGCGACACGTGGCGTCCCCCACGCCGCACGGCGCGACGCGACACCCCCGCTCCGGTCCGGCACGCACGCGCGGACTAAGGTTTCCCGCGTGACGTCCTCCCGCCACCCGCACGCCTCGGGGCACCGCACGGGCGCCCTCGGGCGCCGCGGGTCGACCCCCGGCCTCGGCGACGGGCCGGTGCAGCCGGTCCGTCGGCGCGACCGCCGCGGCCGCGGCCCGCGCGGCCCGCTGATGCCCTCGACGATGCCCGCCTACCGCACGCGCGCCGAGCGGTTCGACGACCTCGTGCTCGACGCGGTCGAGCGGCTGGAGCGGCGCTGGACGCGGCAGCTCGACGGCACGGAGTTCGCGGTCGAGGACGTCCCGCCGTCCAACCCGGCCCCGTGGGAGCACGGCGGCGTGCCGCTCGGCCGCTACTTCCCTGCCGACTCCGGCCTGCCCGCGCGCATCGTCGTGTACAGGCGCCCCGTCGAGTCGCGCGCGTCCGACCCGGGCGACCTCGCCGACCTCGTGCGCGACGTGGTCGTCGAGCAGGTCGCGCACCTGCTGGGCCGAGCCCCCGAGGACGTGGACCCGGGCTACGGTGACGCCCACTAACCTGGGCGCACGATGAGCACTCCCGCCCCCACCGTCCGAGTCGTCTGCGTCGTCTACCACCCCGGCGAGGAGCTCGAGCGCTTCGCGCGCACGCTCGCCGGCGCGACGTCCGCCCCCTACGAGCTGGTCGTCGTCGACAACGGCGACGACCCCACGGTGGCTCGTGCGGTCGGTGCCCGCCACGGCGCCCAGGTCGTCGAGTCCGGGGCCAACCTCGGCTACGGCCGCGGCGCGAACCTCGGTGCGGCCGGAGCGCAGTCGCCGTGGCTCGTCGTCGCCAACGCGGACCTCGAGTGGGAGCCCGGCTCCCTCGACGTGCTGCTCGCCGCGGGCGAGGAGCACCCCGACGCCGGCGCGCTCGGTCCCGCGCTGCTCAACGTCGACGGCACCGTCTACCCGTCGGCGCGCGCCCTGCCGTCGCTCACCCAGGGCGCCGGTCACGCGCTGCTGGTCCGCGTCTGGCCGGGCAACCCGTGGACCCGCGCGTACCGCGCGCAGCACGAGGACGCGGGTGGGCAGCGGACCGCGGGCTGGCTCTCCGGCGCGTGCCTGCTGCTGCGCCGCTCGGCGTTCGAGGCGGTCGGCGGCTTCGACGACGACTACTTCATGTTCTTCGAGGACGTCGACCTGGGCGAACGGCTCGGCCGCGCCGGGTGGACGAACCTCTACGTCCCGAGCGCGCGTGTGACGCACGTCGGCGGGACGTCGTGGCGCGAGCGACCCGCCCGGATGATCTCCGCGCACCACACGAGCGCGGCGCGGTACGTGGCCCGTCGGTACCCGCACGTCTGGCAGTGGCCGCTGCGGATCGCGGTCGGGCTCGGCCTGCGGCTGCGCGAGCGGTCGGAGCTGCGGGCCGCAGCACGCTGACGCGCCGCGGCGGGCGTCAGCGTGTGCCGATCCGCGGGTCCGGCTGCACCGCGACGTCCGGCGCCCGCACGAGCGCCGGGACGGGGCGCAGGACCGAGACGAACGTGCCGTCGGGTCGCGCCGCCTCCGCGACCAGCGACCACGCGACGTCGTCCCCCTCGTCCACGACCAGGTCGACCGCCCGCACGACCGGCTCGCCCGTCGGCGCTGCGAGCGCGGTGCTCGGCGTGACGAGGCCGTCGCCCACCACCAGGGCCTCGAGCGACCACGCGCCCGTCGTCCCGACCGGCACGGAGACGCGCCGCTCGCCCACGACGCGGCCGTCGTCACCCAGCAGCCGGACCGTCGCGGTCGTCTCGCCGCCGCCGTCGACCGAGTCGGCCGCGCTCCCCCGCGCGGGCAGCCCCGCGAGCGTGAGCGTCCCGGAGGTGCCGGCGGGCAGCACCGCGACGCCGCCGTCCGCGGGCGAGGACGACGCCGCCCACGCGCGCTCGCGGCTGGGCACGTCGTCGAGCTCGCCCGGCGTGCCCGGCCGGGTCACGACCGCGGCCGCGACGACGGGCTGGTCCGCGTCGACCAGGAGCGTGTACGTGCCCGCGGCGAGCCCGCCGAGCGGGACGTCGGTGACCTCGCCGGGCCGCAGCTCGACGGACTCCGCACCGGGCAGCGCGGTGGGGCCGTCCGGACCGAGCACCGACACGGACGCCGCGGCGGTCGCGTCACCCGGGACGAGCAGCCGCAGGGCCCCCGCGTCCTCGTCGCCGACCTCGCTCGCCACGACCGACACCCCGGGCACGACCTGACGCCGTGCGGGTGCCTCGCCGGGCACCACGAGGTCGGTCCCGGCGGGCGTGAACCCGTCGAGCGCGGAGTCCTGCAGGTGCACGGCGACGCGGCCGCCCGTCGTCGCGACGTGCACGACCAGGCGGCGCTGCTCGGCGGCGATCCCGCCCACCGCGACGACGCGCTGCGCGCCGGGGGCCACGAGGTAGCGCTCACCCGTGAGGTCCACGGCACCCGACGGGCCCCACACCTCGACGCCCACCTCGGCAGGCGTGCTGCCGGCGTTCGTGAGGACGAGCTGCGCGGTGCTCGTGAGGTCCGTCGCACCACCCACGAGCCACGCGTCGGCGGTCGGGTGCTGGCAGGACGCCGCGGACAGCCCGCGGAGATCCCCTGCCGTGACGAGGCCGCTGCTCACGGCACCGACCCGCGCAGGCGCGGTGTCGCCGGGCTCGGCCCGCACGACGAGCGGCGCCGGGACCTGGCCCACGGTGACCGCCTCGTCGCCGGCGTCGAGCCGGGCGAGCGTCTGCGCGCCGTCCAGCGTCGTCACGGTGCCCGGGCCGGGGGTCGACGACGCGACGGAGACGCTCGGCACCGGGTCGACCGGGGTCGGGTCGAACGCGGAGTCGCCGCGACCGACGTCGTCGGGCAGCAGCAGAGGGCCCGCGCACACCAGGGTCGTCGCGGCGGGCGGGACCGGCACGGACGACGGGCCGAGGCCGTCGACGGCCGTCCCGGGGACGACGCCGCCCCCGACGACCACCGCCGCGACGGCACCCGCGACCACGAGCCCGGACCCCGCGCGCACGAGCCGGCCGCGCCAGACGGCGCCCCGGTTCACCGCGCCTCCGTCCACGGCGGCGGGCTCGGTCCCGGCGGTCATGCGGTCACCCGCCGGCGTCGCACGGGCAGCGCGAGGAGCAGCGTGACGACCAGCACGGCGCCCTGCACCGCGAGCCACGGCGCACGGTCGGGTGCGTCGTACCGGACGACGAGCCGGCCGCCGTCCGCGGGGACCTCGAAGCCCTGGCGCCACCCGGTGTCGACCGCGCGCAGCGGCGTCCCGTCGAGCCACGCGCGCCACCGCGGGTCCGCGCGCTCGGCGAGGACGAGGACGCGCTGCGCGGCCCCCGCAGGGACGGTCGCGTCGACCGTGCGGTCGTCGGCCGCCACGGCGACCGCGGCGACGGTGACGTCGCGCACGTCGGAGCCGGCCGGCACGAGCCGGGCCCACGACGGCACCACGACGGGTGCGACCTGCCCGGCGTCGGCCGTGGCCCGGACCCGCCAGAGGGTCCCGGCGGGCGTCTGCGTCACGCGCTCGAGGCCCGGCGTCGAGTCCAGGCGCGACACGAGGTCGTCGCGCAGCGCGCGCTCGGCACGGTCGGTCCGCACCGCGTCGGGCAGGGCGGGCACCAGGACGTCCGCGACGGCGAGGGCCGCGAGCTCACCCGCGACGTCACCCCCGGACGCCGTGACGAGCCGTGCGACGAGCGCGTCGACCTCCTGCGTCGCGGGGTCCGCGCTGCGCACCTGCGGCGCGTCGAGGTCGCCGGTGAGCGCACGCGTCGACGTGGCGGCGGCGACCTCGTCCAGCTGCGGCCCGTCGGCGCGCATGAGCTGCCACGTCGCGAGCGGCTCGTCGTCGCCGCTCCCCCGGACCTCGACCGCGAGCACGCGGGACGCGAGCGGCGACGTCTGCGCCTGCTGACCGACGGCCGGCACGACCGCGCGCTCCTGAGCGCGCAGCACGACCGCGTCGCCCTCGCGCGCCTGCCACGTCCAGCCGCCGAGCACCGCGAGCGGCGCGAGCACCGCGACGGCCGTCAGGAGCGCGGCGAGCGGCTGCCGCCAGCCGAAGGACGCGGCGGCGAGGCGCTCGCGCAACCGGTCGGCGCCGAGCAGCGACGCGGCGAGCAGGCCGGCCCACGCGAGCGACAGGGTCGGGCCGGCCCAGCCGTGCACCGCGGTCGGCCCGTCGACGCCCACCGCCACCGCGGCACTCACGGTCGCACCCGCGAGGCCGAGCGCCGTGACGAGCCACGCGACGCGCACGCCCCGCGCGACCGGCCGGCCGCGGAGCAGCGCGAGCGTGGCCAGCAGCACCAGTGCGCCTCCGGGCAGGAACGGCCACGCGTCGGCGAGCGTGCCGCCGAGCGCGTCGGGCACGAGCGCGCCCGCGTCGGCGGGGACTCCGAGCAGCCGGGCGACCGGGGCGGCGGCCGTCGACGCGAGCGGCAGGCCGGGGTCGGCGAGCACGAGGCGCCAGCCCGCGAGCCCACGCGTGAGCGCCGCCACCAGGAGCGGGCCCGCGACGACCACCGCGGGCACGGGCACCAGGAGCAGGCGCCCACGACGGCGCGGCACCGCGAGCGCGACGAGCAGGACGGCGAGCGTGCCCGGGACCAGGAGCGACGGCGACGCCGCGACCACGACCGCGAAGGCGAGCGCCGCGGCCGCCGCCGCGGTCAGGGACCCGGTGGGGTCGGGCGCCCCGACCAGGCCGGGGGCGTCGGGAGCTCCGTCCACGCGGGCACCGACCGGTGCAGCCGGTGCCGGTGCGACGCGCTGCGTCGGCACGGTCGGCACCGCGGGGACGCCGCGCACGGGCGTCTCGACGTCCGCCGGGTCCGCCTCGTCGTCGTCCTCGGCGCGGCGCGCGGTCGCGAGGCCCGAGAGCACCTGGTCGACGCGCTGCACGCCGGCCGCTCGGACGAGGCCGAGCGCGACCCACGGCAGCGCGGCGTGCGCGAGCACCGGCCCGAGGCGGCCGTCGCCGACCGCGAGCAGGAGCATCGGGGCGGCCGCCCAGACCACGGCGGCCCAGGCGCGCGCCCCGACCGACCGGGTCGCCGCCCCCGCGGCGGCCCAGGCGCCGAGCCCCGACAGGAGCACGCCGCCGAGCAGCAGCGCCGCGACGGCGGGGGCGGTGTGCCCCGCCGCGAGCGTGCTCGGCACCAGCAGGAGACCCAGCAGCGGGTCCGCGGGGCCGGGGGCACCCAGCCCGCCCGCGACCCACCCCGACGTCGCGGACCGCCACAGGTCCCCGAGGTCGGCGCCCGCGGCCAGCAGCGCGCCACCCACGAGCGAGGCGCCGCCCGCGGCCGCGCTCACGAGCGGGCCCAGCGCGACGGCCGTGACCAGCGCGAACGCGACGACCAGCACCACGAGCGTCACGCGGCGACGCGACGCCAGGGCCGCGAGCTCACGCAGCTCGAGCTCGCTCGGCGCGCGCACGACCCGGCGGGCCTCCGCACGCGCGAGCCGCCGGTCGCGGTCGAGCGCCCAGACGTCCCGCCAGCGCGCCTGCAGGGGCCGCAGGGTGCGCCGCGGCAACCGGCGCGTCCGTCGGGCCCGGGCACGCGCCCGCGCGACCGCGTCCGGACGCAGCAGCGCCGCGACCGGCGCGCGCAGCTCGTCGACCGCGAGACCCGGCTGCTTCGCGCCCAGCCGCACGAGCGAGCGGAGCAGGCCCGCCGCGAGGAACAGCAGAGCCGCGCACGGCAGCCACGGCAGCGGCACGGCGGCCAGGTGCCGGTGCACCGCCGCGCGGCGCCGCGCGGCGTACGAGCGGTGCGGGTCGCCCGCGTCGTCGAGGCCGTCGCCGTCGCGGTCGACGGGCTGGCCCTCCTGCCCACGCAGACCGAGGTACGTCGCCTGTGCGTGGCGGACGACGGCTGCGGGCACGACGACGACGCGGTGCCCCGCGAGGCGCGCACGACGCGACAGGTCCTCGCCGTCGCCGAACGGGCCGAGCGCCGGGTCGGGGCCGTCGAGCTCGTCCCACACGTCGCGCCGCACGAGCGCGCCGACGAGGCCCACGCCCAGCACGTCCTCGCGCGCGTCGAGCTGACCCTGGTCGAGCTCGCCCGGGGCGACGTCGGTGAGCCGTCGTCCTGCGGGGGACGTCCGCAGCCCCACCTCGAGCAGCCGCTCGGGGTCGGTCCACGTGCGCTGCTTGACGCCCGCGACGGCCACCGAGCGCGCGTGCCCGACGGCGCGCACGAGCTCGGCGAGCGCGTCGGGTGCGGGGGCGCTGTCGTCGTGCAGGAGCCACAGCCAGGTGGACGGCGGGCCGTCGGCGCGCACGAGCGGGTCCGCGAGCGCCGCGCGCACCGCGTGCCCGAAGGTCCGCGCGCCCGGGACGTGCACGGTGCGCAGCTGCGGACGCGGCGAGCCGGCCTGCCGGGCGAAGGCGTCGTCCAGCGCGCCCCCGACCTCAGGGTCCGGGGCGACGTCGACCAGCAGCACCCGTGCCGGACGACGGGTCGACGCGGCGAGGGCCGCGAGCGCGTCGTCCAGGTAACGCGTCCGGCCCCGGGTCACGACGACCGCCGTCACCGGTGTCGTCACCGGGAGGGGTGCGGTGGTCGTGGGCGCGTCCACGGGCGGGAGGGTCTCGGTCATGCTCGGGCCATCCTGCCGTCCGGGGTCCGCGAACCCCTCGACCGACACGCGTCAGACGACCCGGCGCTTCAGCTTGCGGCGCTCACGCTCGGACAGACCACCCCAGATGCCGAAGCGCTCGTCGTTCGCGAGCGCGTACTCGAGGCACTCCGAGCGGACGTCGCACCCGGTGCACACACGCTTCGCCTCGCGGGTCGAGCCGCCCTTCTCGGGGAAGAACGCCTCGGGGTCGGTCTGCGCGCACAGCGCGCGCTCCTGCCAGCCCATCGGGCCGTCGTCCTCGGGCGCACCGAACAGCGACAGCACGTTCGACGCGGGCTCCGCGGGCTTACGGGCGTCGCTCGGGAAGGTCTCGTCGTCGTCGTCGAGCAGGTTCCACATGGCGTGCCTCCGTGCGGGTCTTTCGTGCGGTTCGTTCAAGGCTCGGCAGAGCGGCTCCCGGAGGACGCCGCGTGGTGGTGCTCGCGCATGAATCTCTTCTCAGGAATTACACGCGTGTCGTTCGAGGGCGTCAAGCCGAGCCGTGGTAGTTGCCCGGATATGTCGGGGTGAACTTGTGGCACACGGGTGAAGACGGCGTGTCGCGCCTACTGTGGCACGGTGCCAGCGACGACCATCACCGACCTGATGACCCTCCTGACCCGCGATCCGGGCAGACCGCGCATCACCTGGTACGGCGACGACGGCGAGCGCGTCGAGCTCTCCGGCGCGGTGCTCGAGAACTGGGTCAACAAGACGACGAACCTGCTCGTCGAGGAGCTCGACGCGGCTCCCGGGACGGTCGTCGCGGTCGACCTGCCGGGCCACTGGAGGACCCTCGTCTGGGCGCTCGCCGCCTGGCGCGCCGGCGCGTGCGTTCACCTGGGCGTCGTGGGGACGGCGGACGTGGTCGTCACCGACCGCCCCGCGGCGGCGACGTCCGCGCCCGGGGTCGTCGCCGTCGCGCTGCCCGCGCTCGCCCGCCGGTTCCCCGACCCCCTGCCGCCGCGCGCGATCGACGCGGCCGCGGCCGTCATGACGTACGGCGACGCGCTCGGGTGGGTCCCCGCCGTCCAGCCGGGGTCCGCCGCGCTCGCCGACGGCGAGCGCACCCTCACCCACGCGGAGCTGCTCGCCCACGCGCCCGAGGGCGCCGACCGGGTCCTGACGGCCGCTGGAGCGCGGGGCGACGCACGGGCGCTCCTCGCCGCCGTCGCGGTCCTCGCCGCCGGCGGGTCGCTCGTGCTCGCGTCCGAGCAGGCCGCGGACGCGCTCAGGGCCGACCCCGGCCGCCGCGAGTCGCTCGCGGCCTCGGAGCGCGTCACCGACGACCGGCTGGTGTGATCCCGCCCCTGTCGCGGGGGGCGCGCCGGATTCCTAGGCTGCGGACATGGGAGGACGCCCGCACGACGACACGGGGGCGCGCGACGTCGGCGACGCCACCGCGCAGCGTGCGTACGCCGAGCGGCTCGCGGCGATCAGCGGCGTGCGGTGGAAGCGCCTCCTGCACGTCCAGGCGGTGTACCAGGCGCACGTCCGGCACCTGCGCCTCGGGAGGGCCGTCGACGTGGGGTGCGGGATCGGGCGCAACCTCCGGTCGCTCGGACCCGGCTCGGTGGGCGTCGACCACAACCCCTACTCGGTCGCGATCGCGCGTCGCGCCGGTCTCGACGCCCGCACGGTCGACGAGTTCTTCGCGGACCCCGCCGCCAGCGCACCCGGCACCTACGACGGCTTGCTCGCCGCGCACCTCGTCGAGCACCTGAGCCCGCCCGACGCGCGCGCCGTCCTGGGCCGCTACGTGCCGCTCGTCCGCCCCGGCGGCACGGTGGCGTTCATCACGCCGCAGGAGCGGGGCTACCGGAGCGACCCGACCCACGTGACGTTCGCGCGGCACGAGGAGCTCGTCGAGCTGGCGCACGACCTCGGGCTGGTCGTCGACCGCACGTACTCGTTCCCGTTCCCGCGCGTCGCGGGCCACGTGTTCGTCTACAACGAGTTCACCCTGCGCGCGCACGTGCCCGCCTGACCGTCGAGCGGGCGCCGTCCCGGCGGGACGCGGCGGGCGGCTCGCGTCAGGGCACGTCCGCCTGGACGAGGCGGCCACGACCGCGCACGGTGAGCGAGCCGTCGCCGGCCGGCACGAACGCGACCTCGCCCTGTGCGAGCGTGAGCGCGCCGTCGCGCAGCGTGTCGACCTGCACCGCGCCCTCCAGGCACAGCAGGATGCGCGGCCCCCGCCCGGGCAGCGGGTGCGCCTCGTCGTCGGCGATCTCGGTGACCGAGAGCTCGAAGTCGTCGACCGGGGCGTAGAACACCTTGGTGGCGCCGTGGAAGACCTCGGGTGCGATGCGGATGGGCGGCGCCGCGACGTAGTCGACGTTGCGCAGCAGCTCCGGCACGTCGACGTGCTTGGGCGTCAGGCCCGCACGGAGCACGTTGTCGGAGCTCGCCATGACCTCGACGCCGACGCCGCTGAGGTACGCGTGCACGCCTCCCGCCGGCACGAACATCGCGTCGCCCGGCTGCAGCGTCACGGGGTTGAGCAGCAGCGACGTGACGACGCCGGGGTCGCCCGGGTACGCCTCCTGCAGGACGCCGACCGTCCGGTCGGCACGCGGCGAGGGCGAGCCCGCGGCGAGGCGCGCGCCGCACGCGGCGGCGACCTCCCCCACCTCGGCCGCGCTCGGCCGGGTCGCGGGCTCGAGCAGCTGGGTGAACGCCGCGCGGATGCCGTCGGCGGTCGGCTCGGCCGCGAGGACGCCGTGCAGCTCCTTCGCGAGCGGCGCGTCGAGGCCCGCGAACAGCTCGGCCGCCCGCCGCGGCGCCCGGAAGCCGCACATCGCCTCGAAGTGCGTGAGCGCGTAGACGAGCTCCGGCTTGTGGTTGCGGTCGCGGTAGTTGCGGTGCGGGGCGTCGACGGGGATGCCCGCCGCCTCCTCCTCCGCGAAGCCCTCGCGGGCACGGTCGATGTGCGGGTGGACCTGGAGCGACAGCGGGCTGTCGGCCGCGATGACCTTGAGCAGGTAGGGCAGCGACGGGCCGAACCGCGCCACGACGTCCTCGCCGAGCGTGTGCGCCACGTCGTCCGCGATCAGGTCCCCGAGCGTGCCCTCGCCGTCGACCGGTCGTGACGGCGCGGCGGCGTGCGCCCCCATCCACGCCTCGGCCAGGACCTCCGGCGTCTCGTCCCCGAAGAGCCGGTGCAGCGCGGTGCGTGACCCCCATGCGTAGTCCTGGGTCGCGTGGGTGATGCGGAGCACGAGCAGCCTTCCGGTCGGGGACAGGTCGGGCACATCGTACCGGCGTCGCCCCGGCGCCGGATTCCCCCGCGGCCGTCCGATGGGCCAGACTGTCGGCTCATGCGTGGAATCATCCTGGCCGGCGGCTCCGGCACCCGCCTCCACCCCATCACCCTCGGCGTGAGCAAGCAGCTGGTCCCGGTCTACGACAAGCCGATGATCTACTACCCGCTCTCGACCCTGATCCTCGCGGGCATCCGGGACGTGCTCGTCATCACGACCCCGCACGACGCCGCGCAGTTCCAGCGTCTGCTCGGCGACGGCTCGCAGTTCGGCATCTCGATCGAGTACACGGTGCAGGCCGAGCCGAACGGGCTCGCGCAGGCGTTCGTGCTGGGTGCGGACTTCGTCGGGACCGACGCCGCGGCGCTGGTCCTCGGCGACAACATCTTCTACGGGCCGGGGCTCGGCTCGCGGCTCGACCGCTTCAGCGACATCGACGGCGCGGCGGTGTTCGCCTACCGCGTCGCCGACCCGACCGCCTACGGCGTCGTCGAGTTCGACGCGGACGGCCGCGCGCTCTCGCTCGAGGAGAAGCCGCAGCAGCCGCGCAGCAAGTTCGCGGTGCCCGGCCTGTACTTCTACGACAACGACGTCGTCGCGATCGCGCGCGACCTCGCGCCGTCCGCGCGCGGCGAGTACGAGATCACCGACGTCAACCGGACCTACCTCGAGCAGGGCCGCCTCCAGGTCGAGGAGCTCCCGCGCGGCACCGCCTGGCTCGACACGGGCACCTTCGACTCGCTGCTCGAGGCGTCGGACTACGTGCGCACCATCGAGCACCGCCAGGGCCTCAAGATCGGGTGCCCGGAGGAGGTCGCGTGGCGTCGGGGCTTCCTCACCGACGCCGAGCTCGCGCAGCGCGCCGAGCTCCTCACGAAGTCCGGCTACGGCAGCTACCTGCTGGGGCTGCTCGACTGAGCGCCGCCCGGCGCGGGGGGCACCGTCCGCCCGCGCCGGGTCCCCCGCAGGGCGTCCTCGAACGCGCGCACGTGCACCTGCGCGGCACCGTCCCACGTGAACCCCGCCGCCCGGGCGCGCGCCGCCGCCCCCAGCGCGGAGCGCCGGACCGGGTCGTCGAGGAGCGCGCGCAGGGCCCGGGCGATCGCCGGCGCGTCCGGCTCGGTGTAGGCGACCGCGTCGCCGCCGACCTCGGGCAGCGACAGACGGCGCGTCGTCAGCACCGTCGCGCCGCAGGCCATCGCCTCCAGCACGGGCAGGCCGAAGCCCTCGCCGAGGCTCGGGTACGCGACGACGTCCGCCCCGGTGAGCAGAGGTGCGAGGTCCTCGTACGGCACGTACCCCGGGACGACGACCCGCAGGCCCGGCGGGACGCGTCGCAGCGCGTCCTCGAGCGTGTCGTCCCAGCCGCGGGCCCCCGCGAGCACGAGCGCCGGGGGACGCTCCATCCCCTGCACCGCCGCGACCCAGCCGTCCACGAGGGCCGGGACGTTCTTGCGCGGCTCGATCGTGCCGAGGAACACCACGGCCGGACCGTCCAGGCCGAGCGACGCACGGACCCGCGCCACGTCGTCGTCCGACGCCGGGCGGAACGCCGTCGGGTCGACACCGTGGTAGGCGACGTGGAAGCGGTCCGCGTGGCGCCGGGCCGCCGGCAGCAGGCGGAGCACCTCGTCGCGCGTCGCCTCCGACGGGACGACGAGCGCGGACGCCCGCCGCACCGCCAGCCGGGTCGCCGTCCGGAAGAACGGCGCCTTGACGCTGAGGTGCAGGTGCGGGTCGGTGAAGAACGTCGCGTCGTGGAGCGTGACGACGACGGGCACGGGAGAGAGCATCGGCATCGTGTAGTGCGGGCTGAGCACCACGTCGGCGCGGGTGCGCCGCACCAGCAGCGGCAGGCCCGTCTGCTCCCACGCGAGGCGCACCGCGCGGCGGTCCGTAGCCCCGGGGACCACGACGGGCCGCGCACCGGTCTCGCCGAGCACCTCGGCGTCGGCGGGCCGGCACGCCACCGCGACCTGCACCCCGGCGCGCGCGAGGGCGGGCAGCAGCGCGTCGACGTACCGCCCCACACCACCGCGGTCCGGCGGGACCGCGGTGCCGTCCACGAGGACCCGCATCACGACCCCGCAGGTCGGCGGCCCGACCAGGGCCGGGAGGCGGTCGTGGGACGGCGCGGCGGGGTCCAGGGCACGCCGTAGTCTCTCACCATGTCGTCGCCCGCCCCGCGCCTGCACGTGGCCGTGACCGTCGAGCAGGCGTGGCAGCCGGTGCCGGGCGGGTCGGGCACCTACGTCGCGGCGCTGACGCGCGAGCTCGCGGGCCTCGCGGACGTCACCGGCCTCGCCGCGTGGCACCGTCGACCGGCGCCCGCGGACTGGGCGCCCACGGGACGCGTGCGACGCGTGCCGCTCCCCCGCGTCGCGCTCTACGAGGCCTGGCAGCGCGTGCGGCTGCCCCGGGCGGAGTGGAGCGTCCCCGCGGCCGACGTGGTGCACGCGACGACGTGGGCCGTCCCCCCGACGCGACGCCCGCTCGTGGTCACCGTGCACGACCTCGCGTTCCTCGCCGATCCCGAGCACTTCACGGCCCGCGGCGCCGCGTTCTTCCGGCGCGCCCTCGACGACGTGCGCCGACGCGCCGACGCCGTCGTGGTCCCGTCCGCCACGACCCGCGACGAGTGCCTCGCCGCGGGCATCGAGGAGAGCCGCCTGCACGTCGTCCCGCACGGCACCGACGTGCGGCCCGCGGCCCCGCAGGACGTCGACCGCTTCCGGGACCGTCACGGCCTCGCGCGGCCGTACGTGCTGTGGGTCGGCACGCGTGAGCCCCGCAAGAACCTGCGCACCGTGCTGGCCGCGCACGCCCGCGCCGCCGGGACGACCGGCACCGAGCTCGTCCTCGTCGGCCCGCGCGGCTGGGGCGACACCGGCCTCGACGACGCACCGCCCGGCGTGCGCGTGCTGGGTGCGCTCGACCGGTCCGAGCTCGACGCCGCGTACACCGGCGCCCGCGCCTTCTGCTTCCCGTCCTACCGCGAGGGCTTCGGCCTGCCCGTCCTCGAGGGCATGGCCGCGGGGGTGCCGGTCGTGACCTCGGCCGGCACCGCGTGCGCCGACGTCGCGGGCGACGCGGCGCTGCTCGTCGACCCCGCCGACGCCGACGCGGTCGCGGACGCGCTCGTCGAGGCGTGCGGCGAGCGCCACGACGCCCTCGCGACCGCGTCGACCGCCCGCGCGCGGCAGTTCTCGTGGCGGCACGCCGCCGAGCGCACGCTCGAGGTCTACGCCTCCACGGCGCGGCGGTAGGCCGCGACCGTCGCGGCGGCGCACCGCTCCCACGTGAACGTCGCGGCGTGCGCACGCGCCGCCTGCAGCGCGTGCGCGGGGCCCGGCGGGCCGTCCACCGCGGCCGCGAGCACGTCCGCCCAGGCGTCGACGTCGGTCGCCGCGACGAACCGCGCGTGCTCCCCCGCCACCTCGCGCAGCACCGGCACGTCCGAGCAGACCACCGGCACCCCCGCCGCCATGCCCTCGAGGACGGGCAGGCCGAAGCCCTCGTAGAGCGACGGCATCAGGAGCGCGCGCGCTCCCGCGACCAGACCGCGTACGTCCTCGCCCGGCAGGTGCGGCATCACGACCGTCCCGGGCGTCTGCGCGACGTCGTGCCAGCCCGAGGCGCCCACGAGCACGAGCGAGCCGCTCCCCCCGCGCTGCTCGTGCAGACGCTGCGCGGCCACGACCGTCGCGAGGTTCTTGCGCGGCTCTCGCGTCCCGACGAAGACGCTGTACGGCCCCCGCACACCGAGCGACTCGAGCCGGGCCTCCGGCAGCGGCCGGGCCTGCGACCACACCGGTGCGACGCCCAGCGGCGTCACGTCGACCCGGTCCGCACGCACGTCGTACGTCTCGACGACCTCGCGGGCGACGGTCCGCGAGGGCACGAGGACGCGCCGGGCGCGACGCAAGCCGCGCGGGACGAGCGTCCGGTACTGCCGGGACGCCGGTGCGACGAGCTCCGGGAAGCGCTCGTACGTCAGGTCGTGCACCGTCACCACGCCCGCCCCCCGGGTCGGCGGCAGGACGAAGTTCGTGCCGTGGAACACGTCGTGCCGCCCGCACAGCAGCTCCGCGGACGGCACGTCGGCCCGCATCCAGGCCGCGCGCAGCACCCGCGCCGGGACGCGCGACGACCGCCACGCGACCGTCGACGGCAGGTCGTCCGGCACCCCCGCGCGGCCCGTGAACGGCGTCGCGACGACGTCGAGCCCCGGCGTGGCCGCGAGCCCATCGACGAGGTGCGCGACGTACGTGCCGATCCCCGTCCGGGCGCCGAGCAGCGGCGTCCCGTCGAGCGCGACCCGCACGGTGGTCAGCCGCGCTCGCGCGGCTCGCCGCGCTCCTCGTGCGCGTCGGTCGCCCGTGCGACCGACTCGACGGTCGCGCGGGTCAGCGTGTTGAGCTGGTCGACGACCGGCTGCATCTGCCACGCGGTGAGCTTGCGCACGACGCGTCGCGCGAACGGGCGCACGCCGCGGCCCGGCCCCGGGTCGGGCAGGTGCACGTCGCGCACGCGCCGCAGCGGCGCGGTCGCGAACGCGACGTCCTGCGCGGAGGCGCTGTGCGCGGACACGGCCCCGACCGCACCGCCCCGGCGCTGCGCGGCGCGCGCCACGACCTCGGCCTGGATGGCGTCCCGGCCGGCCGCGGCCGACGGCCACGGTGCCGCGGTGAACGGCTCCGCCTCCGCCTGCGCGAACTCCCAGACGGCCTGGCGCAGCTGCGCGTCGTCGTCGACGAGCCGCACACCCTCGACGCCGGCCGCCTGCTCCTCGAGCGCGCCCACGCGCGTCGCGATGACCGGCCGGTTGAGCAGGCGCGCGCGCTCGAGCACGCCCGACGACCAGATCTCGCGGTACGGCAGCACGACGACGTCGCTCGCGATGATCCAGCGGTCGAACAGCTCGTCGCTCACGTACCCGACGTGCACGTGCGCACCGCGCACGGCCTGTGCACGGTCCTCGAGCTCCTGCGCGTACGCGACGAACTGGGGCTCCTCCACGCGCACCGACCCGACGACGTCGAGCCGGGCGGGCGCGGGCAGGCCGCGGAACGCGTCGATGGCCCGGTCGTAGCCCTTGTGCGGCTGGATGAACCCGATCGACAGGAACAGGCGCGCGTCCGCCTCGATCCCGAGGCTCGCACGCGCGCCGGCGCGGTCGGCGCGCGACCGCGGCACGAACGCCGCCCCGTGCTCGACGATCTGGACCCGGCCCGCCGGGACGCCGAACGCCTCGACGAACCGCTGCCGCTCCGACTCCGAGTGCACCTGCACGACGTCGACCTGGCGCCACAGCGCGCGCGCCGCGCGCGCGGCCGGGCTCGCGCCGCGCCCGTGCCGGTAGTCGATCTCGTGCACGACGACCTCGACGCGCGGCGCGAGCCGGAACGCCACCGCGAGCGCCGCGCTGACCTCCGCCCGCTGCGTGGGCGACGAGGGCACCGGGTAGAAGAAGTCGGGGTGGAACTGCACGACGAGCTTGTCGTAGCCGCGCACACGCTTGGCCAGGGCGAGCCCGCCGCGGGGCCCGACGAGGTCGAGGTGGTGGTGCGCCGCGGACGGGCCCGGCGAGAGGACCTCGACGTCGTGGCCCTGCGCGCGCAGCGCCGCGACGGACTGCTGCGCGTAGGAGGCGATGCCGTCCCGCAGCGGCGGGTACGGCGTGACCATCAAGATCCTCACGGCGCCTCCGTCCAGGCCTCGAGCTGCGCCTCGACGCGGTCCAGCACGAGCTCCCACGTGTAGTTCTCGAGCACGTAGCCGCGGCCCGACGCGGCCATCGCGGCGGCCTCCTGCGGGGCGTCGGCCAGGAAGTGCAGGCACTGCTCGAGCTCGAGCTCGTCGTCGTAGGTCAGGCCCGCGCCCGAGCGCTCGCAGTGCCACCGCACGACCTCGCTGCCACCGTTCGCGATGACCGGGGTCCCGGCGAGCCACGCCTCCATGATCGTCCGCGAGAACGCCTCGTAGCGGCTCGGCTGCAGGTAGGCGTCCGCGGCCGCGAACGCGTTGTCGCGCTCGTCGTCGTCGAGGAAGCCGACGTCGACGACCTTGCCCTCCATGCCGCGGGGCGGCCGGACCTCGCCGGCGCCCATCGTCACGAGCGTGAACGGCAGGTCGCGCCGCGCGTTGATCGCCGCGAGCGCCTCGAGCAGCTCGTCCCAGCCCTTCGCGCCCTCGCGCCGGCCGGCGTAGAGCAGGAAGCGCCCCTCGATCCCGTAGCGCTCGCGGAAGCCGTCGGGGTCGTACCGCTCCGGCACCTCGACGCCGCACCCGACGACCTCGTGCGGCGCCACGTCGGGCGCGATGCGCAGCGCGAGGTCCTGCTCCGGACCCGACTGGAACAGCAGCCCGGCGCTGCCGGTGAACACCGGACGGAACAGGTCCAGGTACGCGTAGGGCTCGTCGTGCAGGCACGTCCAGAGCACGCTCTTCTCGGGCGCGATCTGCGAGCACGCGAACGTGACCCAGAACGGGTACGGCGTGAAGACGAGCGCCCGGTAGTCGTCGGCGTGGTCCAGGATGTGGTGGTAAAGCTCCGGGACCCGCATCCCGCCGTTCATCCAGCGCTGCTGCTCGGTGATGGTCAGCGTGTCGCCCGCGAGGATGCGGCGCTCGAGCTCCCCGCGCTCGGGCGTGGTCGTGTCGACCACGGGGAACCGGCGCACCGGCATGCCGTCCTCGACGTGCAGACCGGGCTCGAGCTCGTTGGCCCACGAGTGGTGGTCGAGCGCGGTCGTCGTGAGGATCTCCACGTCCCAGCCCCGCGCCTGCAGGCCGAACGCCATCTGGCGCAGCACGATCTCGGCGCCGCCGACGATGCGGTCGCCGTAGCGCGCGGGGACCAGGCCGATCCGGCCCGCCCGGGCGCTCACGCGACCACCTCGAACCGCGGCGCGAGGTGCACGACGCCGTCCTCGGAGACCGTGGTCCGCACGCGCACGACGGCCGCACGGTCGACCCGGTGCCACTCGGGCCCTCGTCGGGGGTGCACCGCGGCGGTCACGTAGTACTGCCCTTCCACGACGGGCAGCCGGTCGACCGCGAACGCGACCTCCAGTGGGCCGTCGACGGACGGGGTCGCGACGTCGAGCATGTGCGTGTTGGTGCCGTAGACAAGACGCTCCATGTGGTCGGTGAGCGCGATGCCGACGACGTAGTCCTCGACGCGCTCGCGGGCCTCGAGGCCGATGCGGAAGGTGACGGGCTGGTCCGGGCCGACGGTCACCAGGGGCGAGCCGTCGGGCGCGGTGACGGACAGCGACGTGATGGACACGGGGCGGTCCGTCGCGTTCGGCGCGAGCTCCGCGGCCGCGTCGTCGTTGGCGTCGCGGAACGCGCGGATGACCTCGACCGCGGACCCCTGCGCGACCATGTGGCCGTGGTCGAGCATGACCGCGCGGTCGCACAGCTCACGGACCTGGTCGAGCGCGTGCGTCACGAGCACGATCGTGCGGCCCTCGCTCTGGAACCGCCGGATGCGCTCGAGGCACTTCCGCTGGAACGGCTCGTCGCCGACCGCGAGGACCTCGTCGACGAGCAGGATCTCGGGGTCGACGTGCACGGCGACCGCGAACGCGAGCCGCACGTACATGCCGCTCGAGTAGAACTTCACCTGGGTGTCGATGAACTCCTCGATGCCCGAGAAGTCGACGATCGCGTCGAAGTACTGCTCGGTCTGCTTGCGGGTCAGGCCGAGGAGCGACGCGTTGAGGAAGACGTTCTCGCGGCCCGTGAGGTCGCCGTGGAACCCGGCGCCGAGCTCGAGCAGCGCGGCGAGCCGCCCGCGGCGCTCCACGTACCCGCTGGTCGGGGTGAGGATGCCGCCGATGACCTTGAGCAGCGTGCTCTTGCCCGAGCCGTTGTGGCCGACGAACCCGATCGTCGACCCGGACTGGATGTCGAGGTCGATGTTGCGCAGCGCCCAGAACGAGTTCTCGTGCTCGCGCGACGAGCGCCGGTTGACCAGCCGCTCCTTGAGGCTCTTGTCGTTGCGCAGGCGGAACTGCTTCGAGACGTCGTGCACCCGGATGATGTCGGAGGTCACCGTCACAGCTCCTGCGCGAAGTTGCCCTGGGCGCGCGCGAAGACGCGCTGCGCGAACCAGAGGAGGACGAGGCTGACGGCACCCACGACCGCGAGCCGCAGCTCGAGGTTGCCGTCGTAGTAGAAGGGCGCCCCCTGCTCGGTGCGGCCGCCGGGCCACAGCGCGCGCTGGAACGCGAGGACGACGTTCGTCATCGGGTTCGCCATGTACAGCTGGAACAGCCACTCGTGGGCGCCCTGCAGGTTCTGCTGCACCTTCGTCCAGTCGTAGACGATCGGCGTCATCCAGAACCACAGCAGCAGGCCGACCTCGACGAGGTACTGCACGTCACGCAGGTAGACGTTCGCGGCCGCGAGGATGAGCCCGAGCGCCGTCGCGAAGAGCACGAGCACGAGCAGCGCGAGCGGCACGAGGAACAGGTCGCCCGGCGCCGGCCACGTGCCGGTGACGACGTACGCGCCGAGCAGCACGACGAGCTGCAGCACGAAGTTGACGGCGCTCGCGCCGACGACGGAGAACGGGAACAGCTCGAGCGGCAGGTAGACCTTCTTGACCAGGCCCGCGTTGGACACGATCGAGCCCGTCGAGCCGCCGATGATGTCGGTGAACAGCGTCCACGCGACGAGGCCCGTGAAGAGGTAGATGCCGAACTCGGGGATCTGCTTGCCCGAGCCCAGGAAGATGCCGATGGCGACCGAGTAGACGAGCAGCTGCAGCAGCGGACGCACGAGCGTCCAGAAGAACCCCAGGACGGAGTCCTTGTACTTGACCTTGAGCTCCTTGCGCACGAGGTTCGACAGCAGCTCGCGGTAGCGCCAGACGTCCGCCCAGTCGCGCCCCGCCCCGCGGAACCACCGGGGACGGCTGAACACCCGCTGGAGTCCGTCCTGGCCCTCGCGGGCGGGTGAGCGGACGGCGGTCGGGTCGGCCGTCGTCATGTCAGGCTCCTGTCGTCGCGCACGAACGTCGGATCCTACCGTGAGGACGGCCCGCTCCCCTGGGACGCTGGTCACAGCACGGGGCCGCGACGTGCACCGCTAGAGTGGACGACCGTGCGACCGGCGCCCTGGTGCCCGGCGCTGACGGAGCCCAGGATGCGAGGAGCGAGCCCCGGTGGATGTGATCGTCTGCGGCGCACAGGTGCCGTTCGTCCGAGGCGGTGCCGAGCTCCACATGGACAACATCGTCAAGGCGATGCAGGAGGCGGGGCACCGCGCCGAGCTCGTCCACCTGCCCACCGCGTGGGAGAAGGACCGGCTCTTCGACGCGCCGCTCGCGTGGCGGATGCTGCCGCTCGACGCGGACGTCGTGATCTCGACGAACTTCCCGTCCTACTACGCGCGGCACCCCCGCAAGGTCGTCTGGCTGTTCCACCAGCACCGCGGCGCCTACGACGCGATCGACGCGCCGTGGTCCGACCTCGGGCTCGACGACGACGCGCTCGAGGTGCAGCGCCAGCTGACCGAGTGGGACACGCGCGCGCTCGGCGAGGCCCGGCACGTGTTCACGACGTCGCACGTCGTCGCGGACCGGCTCGCCCGCTACAACGGTCTCGAGGGTGAGGCGCTGTACCACCCGCCGCCGCTCGCGGAGCGCCTGCACACCGGCGAGATGGGCGACTACGTCTTCACCCCGACGCGCCTCGAGACCAACAAGCGCCCCGACCTCATCGTCGACGCGATGTCGCACGTGAGCTCGCCGGTACGTGCGGTCGTCGCCGGCCGCGGGTCGATGACGGCGGACCTCGCGGCACGCGTCGAGCGCGGCGGCCTGGGCGACCGCGTGTCGCTGCCGGGCTTCGTGCCGGACGACGACCTCGTCGAGCAGTACGCGGGCGCGCTCGGGGTCATCTACGCGCCGTTCGACGAGGACTACGGCTACGTGACGCTGCAGGCGTTCCTCGCGGGCAAGCCCGTGATCACGTCGCACGACGCGGGCGGCGTGCTCGAGTGGGTCGAGGACGGCGTCACCGGGTACGTGACCGACGGGACCCCCGAAGGCGTCGCGGACGCGGTCGAGCGGCTCGCCGCGGACCGGGAGAACGCGCGCGCCATGGGCGAGGAGGGACGCCGGCGCGCGTCCGAGCTGTCGTGGCCCGCGGTCGTCGAGCGCCTGCTGTCGGCCTCGGCATGAGCGACCTCCGCATCGGCATCGCCGTCCACGCGGGGCTGAGCGACGAGCTGCACGACGCGCTGGTCCGGATCGCCGAGCGCTGCGACGTGGCGCCCGTGTCCGACGGCGGCCGCTTCGACGCGGTCGTGCGCACCGCCGAGTCGACGCCCGCCCACGGCGAGCGTGCGCTCGTGTGGCTCGACGACCCCGAGGCCCCCGTCCCGGCGTGGGCGTCCGCGGTGCTCACCGCGCCGCGCACCGCGGACGCCGTCGCCGCGACGGCGCCCGTCCCGGTGGTGCCGCTGGGCCCCGCACCCCGCCACCCCTCGGCACGGCCGCTCGCCCCGTTCACGCGCGACCGGGTGCGCCGCGCGCGGGGCCTCACAGGGCCGTCCGTCGCGCACGGCGGGCCCGACGGCTGGACGTGGGACGGCGCCGACGTCCCGGACGACGCCGTCGCGACCGCGGCCGCGCTGGCGTCCGTGGTCGTCGCGCACGACGAGCCCGCCGCGGTGCTCGCCGCCGCGTGGGCCGCACCGGTCGTCGCCCCCGCCGACGTGCGTGCCGAGGTCGGCCTGCCGGACGTCGGCGACGACCTCGAGGCGGCGGCCGAGTCGCTGCTCGCGGACGCCGTCGCGCGCGCCCGGCACGCCCGCGCCTGCCGCGCGGCGTACGAGCGGACGTACGACGCGGACGGCGCGGTCCGCACCCTGGCCACGGTCCTGGGCGTCCGTCCATCTTCGCCGTGGCGGACGGGGTACGCTGACGCCCTCGACGGGCTCGGCACGCCCGCGGGCTCGAACGTGCGGGCCCGTGCGCACGACGCTCTCCGTTCACTGAGGAGTCACCGATGACGCTGCCTCCCGAGGTCAGCACGCAGGCCGTGGGGGTCCTGACGGGCACGCCCGTCCCTCCCGAACCTGTCCAGCAGCCCGTCGACCGGCCCCAGCCGGCACCCGCGGCCGACGCCCGCACCCGTGTCAAGTCCTCCGTCAAGCGCGCGGTCAAGCCGGTGTACGACAGGGTCGCCCCGCGCCTGTTCGCGGTCGTGGTGCGGCGCGCCGAGCAGCTCGAGCGCGAGCTCGCGGCCGCGAACGCACGCCTCGACGCGCTCGAGGGCCGGACGGCCGCCGGTGCGCCCGACCGCGTCAACCTCGCGCTGCTCGTCGAGCAGGTGCGCGCCAACTCGATCAACCAGACGCTGCTCAAGGCCGAGTTCGCGGACGTCCTGCGCCGCTTCGACGAGCTCGGCATGGCGATCGCCCCCGCGACGGGCATCGACGGCGCGGCCGTGCGCCTCGCCGAGCAGCGCGAGCAGATCTCCTCGCTCGACCGGCGGCTGCGCGTCCTCGACTCGCGCGTCAACGCCCAGGCCGCCGCGGTGCAGGCGCGGACGGACGACGCGCAGGCGCCCGCCGCCCCCGCTCCCGCGGCCACCGGTGCCGAGCCCGTGCCCGGGTTCGACTACGTCGGCTTCGAGCGGCGCTTCCGCGGCGCTCCCGACGAGGTGCTGCGCATCCAGCGCGAGCGGTACGTGCCCCTCCTCGCGGGCCACGGTCCCGTCGTGGACATCGGCTGCGGGCGGGGCGAGCTGCTCACCGCGCTCGCCGAGGCGGGCACCGACGGCGTCGGCGTCGAGCCGGAGCCCGGCATGGCCGCCGAGGCGCGCGCCCGGGGCCTGACGATCGCGGAGACGGACGCGGTGGCGTTCCTGCGCGACGCCGAGCCCGGGTCGCTCGGGGCCATCTTCTCGGCGCACGTCGTCGAGCACGTCGAGCTCGACTACCTGCTCGAGTTCATCCACCTCGCCGTGTCGCGGCTGCGGCCGGGCGGGCTGTTCGTCGCCGAGACGCCGAACCCCGCGTCGCTCATCGTGCTGGGCAACAGCTACATCCTCGACCCCACGCACGTGCGCCCGCTGCACCCGTCGCTGCTCGCGTTCCTCTGCGAGAACGCGGGCTTCCGGGACGTCCGGCTGAACTTCTACTCCCCGGCGGAGGGCTACCACCTCCCGACGGTCGACCCGGAGCTGGGCGAGGTCGCCGCCGCGGTGAGCACCGGGTTCGGTCGGCTCAACGACGTGCTCTTCGGGGCGCAGGAGTACACGGTCGTCGCGACCCGCGGTCCGGCCTGACCGACCCGCTCCCCCATCACGGACGAGGGACGCCCGGGCACCTGGTGCCCGGGCGTCCCTCATGTCATGAGGGGGTCCGGCCGACGGGACGCGACCCCCGGCGAGGGGTCAGTCGCGCGCGGCGCCGGCGCCCTCGTGGACCGGGGCCGGCGGCGCTGAGGCCGTGTCCGCGCCCGCGGCGTCCTCGGGCGACGGCTCGGCCGTGCGTGCCACGGTGGCGGACGGCTCCGCCACGGCAGGCTCGGTGACCGAAGGTTCCCCCGTCGGCACCGCCGCGGCGGGCACCCCGCCGTCGGCGGTCGCCGCGACGCCGGAGGCGGGCGCGACGCCGGAGGACCGCTGCGAGGGCGCCTCGGGCGTGGTGCCCGTCGCGATCGGCCGGCGGGTGAACCGGTGCCCGAGCCGCTGGAACGGCTTCTCGATCCACGCGTAGGTCGCGGCGGACACGAGCACCGTGAGGCCGACCCAGACGACGAACGTGCCGACCTGCGGCGTGATGCGCAGCGTCTCGGCGAGCTCGGGCGACACCCACGGCGTCGCGTACAGCACGATCGTGTGCGTGAGGTACAGGGAGTAGCTGATGGTGCCGAGGTACGTCAGCGCACGCGGCCACCGACGCCCGCGCAGCAGGAACCCGAGCGCGAACACGGCGAACGCGGCGAGGAAGGTGACGGCCTCGGGACGCCACGTGACGAAGGCACCCGCGATCGGCTCGACGTGCGGTGTCACGAGCACGCGGTGCACGACCGCGACGACGACCAGGGCGCCGCCGAACACGCCCCACGCGACCCACGGGCGCAGCACGCCCTGCATGAGCCGGTACATCACGGTGCCGACGGTCATGGTCGCGAACAGCAGCAGGGAGAACCACACCCGCTCGGGCTGGTTGAGCGCGAGCGGGACGGTGACCGCGACGAGCGCGACGCCGAGGACGGCCTGCCGGACGCCGCCGCGCGCGTGGAACCAGACGTAGAGGCCGACGGCGACGGTCGCGCTGACGACCGTGAGCAGGCCGGGGAGCCCGTGACCGGTGTCGAGCCGGCCGGGGATCCAGGCGCCCGCGACGCCCGCGAGACCGAGCAGCGACACCGCGATCGGCACGCTGCGCTTGTTCAGGCCGACGATGAGCAGGATCGACATCCCGAGGTAGAACACCACCTCGTAGGCGAGGCTCCAGCTCGCGCCGATGACGAGCGGCCCGGCGAGGAACTGCTGCACCATCGTCGCGTTGGTGGCGGTCCACGCCCAGGGTGCGGCCTTGAACTCGGGCGAGACGTAGAAGCGCCCCATGACGGCGAGGACCAGCGCGACGACGACGCAGAACCAGTACAGCGGGAAGAGCCGGAAGAACCGTCCGACCCAGAACTTGCCGACGGAGCCGTACTTCTCGAGCGACGCGGGGATGATGAACCCGCTGACGAGGAAGAACATGACGACGCCGAACTCGCCGAGCCGGAAGGTGCCGATCGAGAACCGCAGGTACTCCGGCCAGATCATCTCGGCGGAGTGCTGCAGGACGACCGCCATCGCGGCGATGCCGCGCAGGGCGTCGAGGAAGTCGAAGCGGCCACCGCGCGACGCGCTCGCGACCGGCTGGTCGGCGACGGCGGGGACGGCGGGCTCCGGTGCGGCCGCCGCCGGTGCGGAGGCGACCGGCGTGGGCGCGTCGGCGCCGGCGGGCGCGGCGGGAGGGTGCTCGACGTGGCGGCTCACCGCGCAAGGGTAACGTCCCCGTGCGGGCCGGTCGGGCAACCTAGCATGAGGCCCGCCCCCGCCCGACCACACCGACGAGGCCTCGTGACGAACCACCGGCGCCGCCGCACCGCATCGATCCTGCTCACCGCGCTCCTCGCGAGCGCGCTCGTGGCCGGGTGCACCGCCGACGGGGGCGAACCCGACGAGACGGACGACACGCCGACGGCCGCGGCCGGTGCGGACGGCACGGGAGGTGCGACGCCCTCCGCCTCCTCCCCCGCGGGGGCGTCGCCGACCGCGGGTGAGCCCGGGGACGGAGCGGCCCCGACGTCGCCGGCGACGGGCGGCGGGCAGGACCACGCCGCCGGCACCCCGGTCGTCACGTCGGCCGTGGTCGTCGGCACCTCGGTCGAGGTGTCCGGCTACGTCGACGGCGTCGTCGTCGACGACGGCGAGTGCCGGTTCGAGCTCCTGGGCGGCGGGTCGGTGGTGAGCGCGTCGAGCCGGTCGCTGGCCGACGCGGCGAGCACCGCCTGCCCGAGCGTCACGGTGGACGCGCCGAGCGGGTCACCCTCGCAGTGGCGCGCGCGTCTCGTGTGGGTGCCGACGGGCGCCGTCTCCGAGGAGCTGCCCGTCGGCTGAGCCGGTCAGACCGGCGGTCCGAGCGGGATCGCGTCGAGCGCCGCCTGCTCGACCTGCACGACCGTCACCGGACCACCGGCGGCCAGCGCGTACACCGTGTCCATGCTCGACACCGCACGCCGCTTGCCACCCTCGGCCAGGAACAGGTCCGCCGCACCCGTCGAGCGCACGAACACCGGACCGGTCAGCACGCTCGACGACCGCGGCACCGACGCGCACGTCACCGGGTCCATCGCCACGAACGTCAGACCCGTCGCGTCCGCAGCCGCCGCGCTCAGCGGACGCAGCGCACCACCGCTCGCCACGTACCGCTGCGCACCGCACGCCCACGTCGTCCCGAGCTTGACCGGCGCCACCGCGTAGCCCGTCAGCTGCGCCGCCGGCACCTCCG
>NZ_JAPESW010000003.1 GCF_028527925.1 Cellulomonas fimi | reverse complement strand
ACCTGACCGGGGGGCGCCGAGCGGGGGGCGGGCGGGCGGGGGGGGGGCCACGAGGGCGGGGTGCAGCAGCGCGAGCGGTGAGCCGACCAGGTGGTACAGCCGGCCGAGCGCGAGCTGCGCACGGGTGTCGCCGTGCGTCCCGAGCCGATTCACCTCGCCGATCCACCGGCCCATGGCCCGGTCGACGGGCGACGCGCGCCGGGCCGTCGGCACGAAGTCGCGGTCGACGCCGGTCGCGATGCCCCACGGCAGGTCGGCGAGCCGCCGGAACCGGCGCAGCAGCGCCCTCGTGCCACCGGGGCGGGCGAGCCGGCCGCGGCGGTCGGCGGTGCGTAGCGCCACGGCCTCGAGCGCCGCGACGGTCACCCCCTGCCCGTACACGGGGTTGAACGCGCACAGCGCGTCGCCGACCGCGAGCAGGCCGTCGGGCCAGTCGGGCAGCAGGTCGTAGCGGTGCCGCTGGTTGCCGGTCTGCCGGTGGACGGCGACGTCGCTCACGGCGCTGCCCGCGTCGGCGAGCTCGGCGATCGCCGGGTCGGGCAGCGCGTCGAGGAGTGCGCGGAGCCCGTCGGCGTCACGGGGCGGTCGCAGGTCGCCGGCGCCGACGACGCCGACGATCCACCGGTCGCCCTCGACGGGCAGCGCGATGCCGCCGGGTGCGCCGGGCTGCGCCTGGACGACGATGCCCGGCACCCCGACGCGGTCGTGCGGCAGGTCGACGACCCACGACGCGTACCCGACGCGCGCGTCGAGCAGGTCGGTGCGCGGCGGGCTGACGCCGAGGTGCTCGAGCCAGACGGGCAGCCGCGACGAGCGTCCCGTGGCGTCGACGACGAGGTCCGCGAGCAGCGGCTCGTCCCCGGCGACCTCGACGGCCCAGGGGTGCGAGTCGGGTCCGCCGACGGGCGCGTGCGCGAGGCCGTCGACGTGCGCCGCCGTCCGCAGCACGACGCCCGGCAGCCGCAGCACCCGCGCGCGGACGACGTGCTCGAACACGGGCCGGCTCACGGACAGGATGTCGAGCTGCGGGACGGGCGCGGACCAGCCGGCCGACGCGAGCCAGGCGAGGTCCCCGGTGTCGATGGCCAGCGCGCCGGCGGCGAGGAGGTCGGCGCGCGTGCCGGGCAGGAGGTCCTCGATGGCTGCGAGCCCGCGGTGCAGGTAGATGTGCGGCTGCGGGCTCTGCGGGACGCCGCGACGCGGGCGCGGCGTGTCCGGGAGGTCGTCGCGCTCGACGACGGTGACGGTCCGGCCGGGCCGGGCGAGCGCCGCCGCGGCGAGGAGCCCGGCCATCCCGGCGCCCAGCACGACGACGTGCCGCACCGACCGAGGTGTCGCCGGACGCGCGGACGGCCGGACGTCGGGTGGGCGTCGTCGCACGCGTCCAGGGTCCCCGCGTCCGCGCGGCCTGACCAGGCCCGTCCCGCAGCGTGGTCGACGAGCCGGGTCGACGGCGCACCGGGTGAGAAACGTACTCGCGAGTATCAACCCCAGGGGGTGCCTCTCCTGGTCGGGTGTTGCTGCCCGGTACGGCAGCGCACCGGACGACGACAGCAGGGGGGTGAACAGCAGATGACCATCGAGATCATGGAGGTCGAGGAGATCACCGCGACGCGGATCCACCTCGACCCGGACGCCTACGTTTACGGCGCCGCCTGACGACGCACCGAGGCCGGCCCGGCCCACCGCCGGGCCGGCCTCCGCGCGTCACGGCCCCCCGCGCCCGACGTGCCCCGCCTCGCCGCCCGCCCGACGCGCGGCGCGACGCACCCGGTCGAGGACACCGGCGGACCCGGACGGTCCCCGCGCAGCGACCACCGCGTCCCGCGGTCACGAGCCGTGACCCGGACGCCTCCCGGCGGCCCGCGCCGCCACCCCCCGGACCCGAACGAGGACGTCATGGTTCCCCGACTCAAGTCGCTCACCTGCCTCGCCCACGACGGCGAGCTGATCGTCAGCCTCGACCCGAAGACCCGCGTGCGGGTCGCCGACCCGGACGGCCGGGTCCTCGCGCTCCTGCGGCTGCTGCTCGACGGGACGCGTGACGTCCCGGCCCTCGCCGCCGCGCTGCGGACCCAGGGCTTCGCCACTTCGGACGACGACGTGGCGACCGTCGTCCGTCAGCTCGACGGCCTCGGCTGGCTCGAGGACGCGGCCGCCCCCGAGACGTTCGACGCGCACGACCGCGAGCGCTACGCGAGCAACCTGTTCTGGTTCGACGCGTTCACGACGCTCGACGTCCCGCGCGAGCAGCCGCAGCGCCGCCTGCGCGACGCGCACGTGCTCGTCCTGGGTGCGGGCGGCCTCGGGTCGGCCGCGCTCATGAGCCTCGCGGGGCTGGGCGTCGGCACGCTGACGGTCGTCGACCAGGACCTGGTCGAGCTCCGCAACTTCGCGCGCCAGTTCACGTACACGGAGGCGGAGGTCGGGCAGCCGAAGGCCGAGCGGGTGGCCGACTGGCTGCGCGCGTTCGACCCGTCGCTGCGCGTCACGGCCGAGCGCCGGCGCGTCGACTCCGAGGAGGACGTCGCGGACCTGCTGCGACGCGTCCGTCCCGACCTGGTGGTGCACGCGATCGACGACCCCGCCGAGATCGACCGCTGGGTCAACGGCGCGTGCGTCGCCGCGGGCGTGCCGCTCGTGCGCGGCGGGCTCGCCTACACGCAGGGCCTGTACTGGTCGGTCGACCCCGGCGTCAGCGCCTGTCAGGAGTGCCTGGTGCGGCACCGTGAGCGGCTCGCCGAGGGCGTCGACCGGGTCGCGATGGAGTGGCCCCTCGTGCTGCGGCAGGAGCACCGCAACCGGGGGATCGGGCCGGTCGCGCAGGTGCTCGGCGGGCTGGTTGCGCTCGAGGCGATGCGGTACCTCACCGGCCTGACCCCACCGGCGGCGGCCGGCCGCTACCAGCTCCTCGACTTCGGTGGCGACTGCGCGACCCGCACGGACCCCTGGCCAGCCGACCCCGACTGCCCGGTGTGCGCGACGGCTCCCGCCCGCGTCGCCGCACGCGCGGCCTGAGGAGTGCGATGACGACGCCCGCGGTCACCACCTCGGTTTCCGACGCCGACCTCGTGACCCCGTCCTCGGTCCTGCGCCTGCACGACCTCACGACGACTCCGCAGGGCGACCGCGTCGTCGTCGGCCACCCCGCGACGGGCCGCTTCGTGGCGCTGCCGGCGGTCGGTGCGCAGGCGCTGGCCCTGCTCGCCGCGGGCCGGTCGGTCGCCGACGTGGAGCGTGCGGTGACCCCGCCCGACGCGCCCGAGCCCGTCGACGTCGTGTCGTTCGCGCGCTCGCTCGTCCTGCTCGGATTCGTCGCGGCGGTCGACGAGTCCGCGGTCGCGGCACCGGCCCCCGAGCACGCCGGGCCGGCCGGCACGGGCTGGGCCGTCGCCCCGCGGGTCCGGCTGCCGTGGCTGTTCGGCCGCGCGGCGGGCGTCCTCGCCGCGCTCGCAGCGCTCGCGTCGATCGTCCTCGTCGCCGCCGTCCCGCGCGTCCGCCCCGACGCGCTCGACCTGTTCTTCCTGGCCAGCCCGGCGCAGAGCATCGCCGCGGTCGTCGTCGTGACGTACGTACTGGCCGGCGTGCACGAGCTCGCGCACGTCCTGGCGGCGGCCGCGCTCGGCGTCCCGGCACGCCTCCGTGTGACCCGCCGGACGTACTTCCTCACGTTCGAGACGAACCTGACGGGCCTGTGGGCGCTGCCGCCGCGTCGCCGCGTCGGGCCGCTGCTGGCCGGGATGGGCTTCGACGCGTTCGTGCTGTGCGCGGCGCTCACCCTGCGCGTCGCGGGCGTCGGCCCCGACGCGTTCCTCGCGGCGGTCGTCATGATCGAGCTCACGGCCATCGTCGTGCAGCTGTTCGTGTTCCTGCGGTCCGACGTCTACGCGGTGATGACGGCCCTGCTCGGCTGCACGTCGCTCGACCGCACGACCCGCCTGCTGCTGCGGCGCGCGGTCCGCCGGCTGACCCCGGAGCAGGCGGCGGCGCTCGCGGCCGCACCCGCGCGGGACCTGGCGGTCGCGCGCTGGTACCGCTGGGTGCACGTGACGGGGTACGCGCTCGCGGCGGCGTTCTTCGTCGCGGTGTTCCTGCCCTCGACGTGGTTCATGCTGCGCTGGGTCGTCGAGTCGGTGGTCGTGCACGGGCCGTCGACGTGGGCGTTCTGGGAGGCCCTGCTGCTGGGCGTCGTCGTGCTGTCGCCGCGGGCCGTCACGGGCGTGGTCGCGCTGCGCGACCTGCGGGCCCGTCCTGCTCGGGGTGTCACTCCGGCTCGGGAGCGTCCTGCTCGTCGGCGTGCGCGACGTGGCGCAGCTGCGACCAGATGAGGACGACGAACAGCGCCGACCCGACGAACGCGAACCAGAACGGCGCCGTCACGCCGTAGTGCTGCGCGAGCACCCCGCCGACCCCGGCGCCGACGACGAGCCCGCCGAACACGCCGACCAGGTTGACGCTCGCGACGCGCCCCTGGAGCGCGGTCGGCACGGCCCGCTGCCGGATCGTCACGGACGTCGTGCCCCAGACGAACGCGTGCGCGCCGAACACGAAGAACACGACCATCGCGAACCAGGCGGTCGTGGTGAGCGCGAGCGCGAGGTGCGTGAGCGTCTCGATGACCAGGCCGATGCGCATGAGGTTCGCGAGGCTGATCCGGGCCGTCAACCAGCCGTAGGAGAACGTCCCGACGAGCCCGCCCACGGCCTGCACGGTCGTCACGAGCCCGAACCCGACGGCCCCGAGCCCGAGCCGCTGCTGGGCGTACAGGACGAGCACCGCCCACGCGGCGCCGAACGTCACGTTGAAGATGAGGATCGTCAGGACGAGCGTGCGCACGGCGGCGTGGTGCAGGACCCAGCGCACGCCCTCGGCGATGTCGTGCCGGATGTGCGTCGCCTTGCGCTCGGTGTGCACGGGCGCGACGCGGAGCCGCGACACCATGACCGCGCCGGCGGCGACGAGCAGCGCGTCCGCGGCGAACGGGACCGCCTGCCCGGCCGCGAACAGCGCGGCGCCGAGCGGCGGGCCGACGAGCTGGTTGACGGTGACGAACCCGGCCTGGATGCGGGAGTTCGCGAGGGCCAGGTCGCCGCGCCGGACCAGCATCGGCACGAGCGTCGACGACGCGTTGTCCGCGAACGTCTCGGCGGTGCCGAGCAGGAACATCGCGACGAGGACGAGGACGATGGGGGCGGCGTCGACGGCGACGGCGGTGGCGAGCAGCGCGAGGGCGACGGCCCGGACGGAGTCGACGGTGACGACGAGGCGGCGGCGGTCGAGCCGGTCGGTCAGCGCGCCCGCCCAGAGGCCGAACAGGAGCGGCGGCAGCCACTGGAGGAGCGCGGCGAGCGCCACGAGGAACGCGTCGTCGGTCCGGGACGCGACGAGCAGGGGACCGGCCGCGAGGACGATGCCGTCGCCGAGGTTCGTCGTCCACGACGAGGCGAGCAGCCACCGGAACCCGGCGCCGAGCCTGTGCGGGACGACGGACTCGACGATCCGCGACGACACGGCGAGCACGGTAGCCCGGCGTACCGTCACGCTCCCAACCGGGTCGCGTCCCGCGGACGTGGCCCGCGGGTCAGCCGACGACGGCCTGCTGCGGGCTCGCGGGACGGGCGCCCGACGTCGTGTCCGGTCCTCCTCGGATCGACGCCGCACGCGGACCGACCGCGTGCGAGCGCCGCGTCAGCGGAGCGCTGCGAGCAGCTCCGGGTCGTCCATCCCCGGCACGGCGTACCCCGTCGCGTCGTCCCACGGCACCTGCTCGCGGTCGAGGCGCACCGACCACCACGCGTCGGGCACGGCGCGGCGCAGCTCGGTCAGCGTCGAGCACCAGTGCAGCAGCGCGGTCAGCGCGTGCAGCGGGTGCACCGGGAGCTCGGTCCGGCCGCGCAGCACGACGGCCTCGGGCAGGTCGGCGTCGGGCACGAGTCGCGGGGCGCCGTCCGGGGCGCCGGAGTTCCCCTGCTCGACGAGGCGGGTGACCCGTGACTGCTCCTCGGGGTCGAGGGGTGTCGGGCGCTCGGCGATGTACTGGAGGGTGACGGCCACGGCCGCACAACCTACTGCCTGGTACCGCCCGGTTGTGACGGTTCGCCCGCAATCCTCCGGTTCGTCGCCGGACCGTGACCCGCGACCGGCCGCGCCGGCACGACGAGGTGCCTGGACACGCGTCCGGGTGTGACGAAGATGGCCCTTTCGGCCCAGGCCGAGCGCATCCACATGGTGAGACGATGATCGAGCCGGTGACCCCGGCGACCCCGAATCCCCGGGCGTCCGTGCGACGCCCCGCGCACTCACGAGGAGCGTCCCGATGGCCACCGACACCCTGCCCGGCCCCGTCACCGCCCGCCACGACGAGCCGATCGGCCAGCGCGTCCGCGCGCTGGTCGACACCGTCCGCTGGGCGCCCGCCCCGCGCTTCGAGGGCACCGCGGCGCACCGGTGGCGCTTCGTCGCCTACCTCGGCGGCAGCATGCTCGCGTGGACCGTCGTCGGCCTCGCTGTCACCGCCGGCCTGGGACGCGTGCTCGGGCTCTCCTGAGCCGTCGCTGCCACCACACCGTCGGGTGACGTCGCCTGACTATGGACGGGCCCCTGACCAGCGCGGTCGTCGTCCGACGAGGTCCCGGCCCGACGCGCATGTTGCTCCGGTCGGGCGAATCGGACGTCGAACCCTCAAGTCGGGCATATCGGCGCCGATAGCGTGCGCGCCGTGCCCGTCGCCGTCGCGCCCTCCCCGCTCGCCGTCGTCCCCGTCGCGCGCGTCGTCGCGCCCGAGGTCGTCGCGACGCCGGTCGCGCGCGGAGCCCGCCACGGTCGCCGACGGCTGCACGCGGCGCTCGGCCCGCGGGTCATGCGCGTGGTCGTGGTGGCCTCGACGTCGCTCGCCGTGGTCCCCGCGCTCGCAGTGGGCGCCGCCGGGAGCGGGGTGGTGCACGCCGCTCCGGCGACGGCCGCCCTGGACGTCGTCGCCCGGGGCTCGTCCGTGACGGCGGCGCTGGCCGTGGTGGCCGTGTGGCTGACGGGCTGCGCCGTCGCGGTCCCGGCCGGCACGGTCGCGACGTGGCTCGCGCTGCGGCCGCTCGCGGCGCGCGACCTGCGGCGGCTCGAGGCGGCGCTCGACGGCGCGACGGTCGTGCAGGGTGTCGGCATCCGGCCCGGGTACGGGCGCAGCCGCGCGGTCGAGCTCGCCGACGGGTCCGTCGTCACCATCACGCGTCTGGTCGACCGCGACGCGCGCGGCCGCCAGGTCGGCTTCACGCGGTCCGGCGGGATCGACGGGGTCGGCCGTGCCGCCGCCGCGATGGCGCTGACCGCGCACCAGCAGGCCGTCGGCGAGACGCCGTGGTTCCCCGCGCTCGTCGACGGCCGTCGGCCGCAGCGGTGGGGCACGTTCGGCACCACGCCCTGAGCGCGCCGCACGACCGCCGGGGTCGCCGCCGTCCTGACCGGCGCGGCGGCGGCCCCGGCTCCCGTGCGGGCGGACGTCAGGGACGCGTCGCGAGCCAGGTCTCGAACGCGTCGAAGGACGTCGCGCGTCCCAGGAACCGCTCGACGAGGTCCGCGGCGTCGGCGGTGCCGCCAGGGGCGAGGATCGCGTCCCGGTAGCGGCGCCCGACCTCGAGGTTCATGAGGTCGTCGCCGAAGGCCGTCCGCAGGTCCTTCGCGATGACGAGGCTCCAGAGGTACGTGTAGTACGCCGGCCCGTAGCCCTCGAGGTGCCCGAAGCCGGTGACCTGGTGCGTGTCCGGCAGCGCCGCGTACGGCCCGAAGCGCGCGTCGATCTCGGCCGTGTACGCATCGAGGTCCGCGGGCGGTGCCGCGTGCAGGCCGTACGACAGCGCCGTGAAGTTGAGCTGCCGACGCGTCCACGCCCCGCGCCCGAACGCGTCGGCCCGGCGCATCCGCTCGACGAGGTCGGTCGGGATCGGCTCGCCCGCGTCGTCCGTCGCGAACGTGCGCAGCACGCCCGGGTCCCACGCCCACTCCTCGAGCAGCTGGCTGGGCGCCTCGACGAAGTCCCACTCGGTCGCGACGCCCGTGAACGCGGCCCACCGCTGCGCGCCGCCGACGATCTCGTGTACCAGGTGCCCGAACTCGTGGAAGAACGTCACGACGTCGTCGTGCTCCATCGTGCCCGTCGGGAAGTTGCAGACCAGCACGCCCTCCGGCAGGTGCTCGCCCACGACGCCGGGCACGAGCGGGAACTGCGCGGCGTGGTTGAACTTGCCCGGGCGCGGGTGCATGTCGAGGTAGACCCGGCCGATGCGCTCGCCGTCCGACTCGACGTCGAGCACGTCCACGTCGGGGTGCCACGTCGGCGCCTCGACCGGCACGAACGTCAGGCCCAGCAGCCGGCTGACCGTGCCGACCACGCCGTCGCGGACCTGCGGGTAGCGGAAGTAGCGGCGCACCTCCTGCGCGTCGACGTCGTACTGCTCGCGGCGCACGACCTGGTCGTAGTAGAGGCTGTCGGCGGGGGTCACGGCGGCGGCGGACGGGTCGTCGGCGCGGAACCGGGTGAGCAGCACGTCGACGTCGTCGCGGGCGCGGTCCGCCGTGAGGCCGTCGAGGCGGTCGACGAAGTCCCGGATCGCGGCGCCCGAGCCGATCATCTTGACCTCGGCGTCGTAGCTCGGCCAGTCCGCGTACCCCAGCAGGTGGGCGCGCTCGTCGCGCAGCCGCAGCAGCTCCGCGAGCACCGGGCCGTTCTCGGGCCACGCGGTGCGCAGGTACTCCGAGGTGAGGGCCGCGCGCACCGACGCGTCGCGCGCGTACGTCCGGACCGGGATGAGGTCGGGGTAGTCCGTCGTCAGCGTGACGAGGCCGTCGTCGCCTGCGGGGTGCTCGGCGCGGAAGTCGTCGGGCAGGCCGTCGAGCTGCTCCGGGCGGACGTGGATGCGGCGCGTGCCCTCGCGGATGTTGCGGGCGAACTCGAGCCCGAGCTCGGTGCACCGCTCCGCGAGCGCCTTGAGCTTCGCGCGCTGCTCGTCGGACTGGTCCACACCGGCCCGGCGGAAGTCGCGCAGCACGTGCTCGCGCAGACGGCGGGCGTCGTCGTCGAGCCCGTCCTCCGTCGTCGCAGCCAGGACCTCCCACAGCTCACGGTCGAGGCCGCGCGACGTCGCGAGGTCCTCCGCGGCCTGTGCGCGCTCCTCCGCGGCGGACCGCAGGTCGGCGTCGGGGTGGACCTCGGCGAGCAGGTGCGCCGCGGCCGACGCGCGGCCCAGCGCGAGGTCGCTGCGGTCCCACAGGGCGAGCACGTCCGCGGTCGTCCGCGGGGTGCCGTCCTTGAGGGTCGCCAGGTGGGCGCGGGCCGTGTCGAGGGACGCGTCGACGGTCTCCGCGAGGAAGGCCGGCCAGGCGTCGGCGTCGGTGGGGAAGCGCGTGGGAGCGGCAGTCATGCGCCGACGCTACACACGCGGCCGGCGCGGCCGGGGACGGAAATCCGGTGGACGCGCGCGGGCGCTCAGGCCGGTCGGACGCCCGTGTCGGGGGAGCGGCCCGTCAGGCAGTAGGTCAGGCCCGCGGGGTCGCGCATGACCGTCCACTGGTCGAAGCGCGCGACGACCTGCGCCCCGAGGTCCTCGTGCTCCGCGACGACGTCGTCCCGGTCGGGGCCCGCCGCCGCGACGTCCACGTGCGCCGTCACCACCGTCCGCGCGTCGTCCTCGCCGAGCCGCTGAATCAGGAGCCGCACGGGCATCCCGTCCGGGCGCGCGAGGGCGACGAGCTCGAGCGACGTGTCGCCCGCGACGGGCCAGCCGGTGAGCGCCGACCAGAAGGCGCGCTCGCGGTCGACGAGGGGCGCCGGGATGTCGAGGCAGAGCTGGTCGACGCGCGCACGCCCGCCGCGCGGGCCGGCGACGGGTGCGGGTCGCCGCCGCTCGCCGCCGTCGGGCACGACGCAGAACACGAAGCCGCCGGGCGACGCGAGAACGACGTGCTCCTCCCGGTACAGCTCGGTCGCGCCCAGCCCGACGGCGCCGGCTGCCGCCGCGGACACGTCGTCGACGTGCAGGTCGAGGTGCACGCGCGGGCCCTCGTCGAACCGCTGGACGCGGAGGAACGCGTCGCCGTCGGGCGGCAGCAGCGTCGCGAACTCGCCGCCCGGCCCGCGCGGCGTGGACAGGTGCGTCGCCGTGACCGCCTGCCAGAACGTGACCCCGTCGGAGAACCGGTCTCCCGGCAGGTCGAGGAAGATCGTCGCCCACACCACTCGCACGTCGCCGCGCCTCCCGTCCGTCCGCCGTGTGCCCGCCCATCGTGCCGTGTGGGCGACCTTCGGGCAGGCCGGTCAGCCGTCAGCGGTGGCGGGCGAGCGTCGCGAGGTCGAGTGCGTCGATCATCACGCCCGTGTCCTCGCGCACCCAGCGGTCGCCGGTCGCGCGACGCTCGTCGGGGCGCGCGAACCGGTAGCGGTACGTGCGGGCGCGGACCCAGCGGGGCGGCTCGCCGTCGAACGGGTCGTGCCGCAGGAGCCGCAGCGTGGGGCGGTCTGCCTCCAGGAGCTTGACCAGGAACGGCACGAACCAGCGGAGCTGCGCCGACGACCCGAGGGCGAGGAACCACATGCCCCAGTCGAGCCGCAGGTGGTACGGCGCGAACTGGCGCGGCAGCCGACGCACGTCGCCGGGCTTGCCGTGGAACTCGTACTCCTCCCAGCGGGCGTCCGGACCGGGGACGGCGTCGCGTGTGCCCTCGACGACGACCTCGCTGCGCTGCCGGGTGATCGTGCCGAACGCGCCGTACGCGTTGACCAGGTGCCACACGTTGAACGACGCGTTCATGCGCTGGTGCTTCGAGACGAGGTTGCGCAGCGGCCACCACGACAGCACGACGCACAGCGCGGAGACGGCGAGGGCGACGACGACGTAGGCGGTCGGCTCGTCGGGCGCCGGGGCGCTGCCGCCGACCTCGAGGCCGAACGGGCGCAGGACCGCCGCCCAGGACGCGTCGTCGATCGCCGACAGGGCCAGCACGATCGTCAGCCAGTTGAGCCACGCGAAGTTGCCGGACAGCACGAGCCAGAGCTGCGTGACGACGACGACCGCCGCCGCGACCGCCGCGACGCGTCCGGGGACCAGCAGGAACCACGGCACGACGAGCTGCGCGACGTGGTTGGCGGCGACCTCGACGCGGTGCAGCGGGCGGGGGAGCAGGTGGAACAGGCGGCTGAGCGGCCCGGGCATCGGCGGCGTCTCGTGGTGGTAGTAGAGCGCCGTCAGGTCCCGCCACGCGGGGTCGCCGCGCCACTTGATGAGGCCTGCCCCGAGCTCGAGCCGGAACACCAGCCACCACAGCAGCACCAGCACGGTGACGGGCGGGGCGACGCCGTCGGACCCGAGGAACGCGACGAGGAACCCCGCCTCGAGCAGCAGCGACTCCCAGCCGAACCCGTAGAAGATCTGCCCGACGTTGACCACCGACAGGTAGAGCGCCCAGAGGACGAGGAACGCGAGCATCGGGACCCACCACGGCCCCCGCTGCGGGAGCCCGACGACGAGCGAGACCGCGACGGCGAGCCCGACCCAGCCGAGCGCGACGAGCCGCCGGTCCGAGTACGGCCGCAGCAGGCTCGGCGACGACCGCCACGGGACGCGCGCGACGAACGACGGCACCGGCAGCAGACCGTGCTCACCGAGCAGCGGGCGGAACTGCCGCAGCACCGCGACGAACGCGACGACGTACACGGCGGCGACCCCGTGCTGCACGGCCGCCCGCGCCACGGTGTAGCCCTCGGCGTCGAACCACTCCACGCGCACCACTCCTTGCCGTCCAGCGTGCGCGCCGGGGGGAGGGCGCGCGACCGGTCGACGGCCGGTGCCTCGACCCGGTCAGCGGCGCGGACGGCCGTCCGTCAGGCGCGCACGAACGGGATCGCGCCGACCGTGCGCGTGAGGTCGCCGCGCGCCGCACGGTTGGCCGCGACGATCGACAGCACGAGCCCGTAGATCACCAGCAGCACCAGCAGGCCCATCGCGGTGCTGATCGGGCTCGCGAGCGGCACGGGCTCGTCGCTCGCGAACGTCATGAGCAGCACGACGTGCACCGCCAGCAGCACCGCGGTGTAGAGCAGCTGGCTCAGGTGCCAGTTCACCGCCCGACGCACGACCTCGTGACCGGTCGGCGTCAGTGTCTTGCGGACGGCGGCCCGGTAGCCCAGCGCACCGGCGACCACCAGCAGGTTGCTCAGCATCGGCACGCACAGCAGCAGCCCGAGCCCCCACCACCACGCACCCGCCCCGGTCGTCGGCGGGCCGCTGACGGGCGCCTCCTGCCCGGGCGGCAGCGGCGGCGGCACACGGTCGTACGGGGTGTTCGCCCGACGCGGGTCGTCGGGTCCGGAGGGCTGGGGGACGGTCCACTCGCTCACGCACCCCATCCCATCAAACGACCGCGGCTCGCCGCCCGCGGGCGACACGCGCGCCGACCACAACATCAGGGCGGCTGCGAGCCCGGGAAGCGCGCGTGATGTTGTGGTCGGCGCTGTCGAGGAGTGGAGGGGCGGTGGGGCGTCAGGCGGTCGGCGACGGCTCCGGGTCGAGGTGGGCCTCGTGCTCGTGCGGGTGGCGGCGCTCCAGGGCGGCACCCTCGACGTCCACGTCCGGCAGCAGGCGGTCGAGCCAGCGCGGGATCCACCACGCCTTGTCGCCGGCGAGGTGCATGAGCGCGGGGATGAGCACCATGCGGACGACGAACGCGTCGACGAGCACACCGAACGCGAGGGCGAACCCGATGGGCCGGATCATCGCCGAGTGCGAGAACACGAACCCGCCGAACACGGAGATCATGATGATCGCCGCAGCGGTGACGACGGCCCGCCCGGCCCGCAGGCCCTGCACGACCGCGATCCGCGCGGGCGCGCCGTGGGCGTACGCCTCGCGCATGCCGGACCCGAGGAACAGCTGGTAGTCCATCGCGAGGCCGAACAGGATGCCGACGAGGATCGTCGGGAGGAAGTTCAGCACCGGGCCGGGCGTCTCGACGCCGAAGACGCCGGACAGCCAGCCCCACTGGTAGATCGCGACGACCCCGCCGATCGCGGCGAAGAAGGACAGGATGAACCCGAGCGTCGCGACGACCGGCACGAAGATCGACCGGAACACGACGATCAGGATCAGCAGCGACAGCCCGACGACGACCGCGAGGTACGTCGGCAGGGAGTCGGCGAGCGTGTCGGACACGTCGATGTTGCCGCTGGCCTGGCCCGCGACGCCGATCGAGTCCACGCCGTCGACCGACAGGTCGCGCAGCGTGTGCACGAGCTCCTCGGTCGACTCGCTCGTCGGGCCCTCAGCCGGGACGACCTGGAACGCGATCGTCGTGCCGTCCTCGGACGAGCCGATGGGCGCGACGGCGACGACGTCGTCCTGCTCGAAGATCGCCGAGCCGATGCGCGCCTGCTCGACGGTCTCCTGGCCCTCGCCGGGCGCCTCGGGGAGCGTCGCGACGACGACGAGCGTGCCGTTCTGGCCCTCGCCGAACCGCTCGTCGATCGTCGAGTAAGCGCGGTACTGCGTGGAGTCGTGCGGCTCGGACGACCCGTCGGGCAGGCCGAGCCGCAGCTCGGCGGCGGGCAGCGCGACGACGACGAGCGCACCGACGCTGAGCAGGGCGCCCAGCATGGCCTTCCACGTCGTCATGGGGCGCAGCGGCTTGGTCGGCGCGGCCACGACGACGTCGCCCGTGCCCGAGCCGGCGGCGGCGAACGCCGCGCGCTCGCGGCGGTTGAGGACACGCGTGCCGAGCATCGACAGCAGCGCGGGCGTCATGGTGATCGCGATGAGCACGGCGACGAGCACCGAGAACGCGCCGACGGTGCCCATGAGGCCCAGGAACGGGATGCCGGTGATGTTGAGCGCGAGCAGCGCGATGAGCACGGTCGACCCGGCGAAGACGACGGCGTTCCCCGACGTCCCGTTCGCGAGCCCGATGGACTCGTGCACGTCGTAGCCCTGCTTGAGCTGGCGGCGGTGCCGGTTGACGATGAACAGCGCGTAGTCGATGCCGACGGCGAGGCCGAGCATGACGCCGAGGATCGGGGTCACCGACACCATGTCGACGACGCCCGACAGGGACATCGCGCCGAGCGCGCCGATGCCGACGCCGAGCAGCGCCTGGAGGATCGGCAGGCCTGCGGCGAGGAACGTGCCGAGCATGACGACGAGCACGACGCCCGCGACGACGACGCCGATGACCTCGCCGACGCCGAGCAGCTCCGGCACGCCGCCCGAGATCTCGGACGAGTAGTCGACCTGGACGCCGTCGATCGGCTCGTCGAACGCGGCGAGCAGGCCCTCCTTGGTCGAGTCGGCCAGGTTCATCGACGCCTCGGTGAACGACACCGGGACCACGACGGCGCTGCCGTCGGACGACACCAGGCGGATCTCGGAGGCCATGTCGAGCAGCGTCGAGCCCGCCTCGAGCTGCGGCTCCGACGCCTCGAGCTCCTCGCGGCCCGCGTCGATCGTCGCCTGCTGCTCGGTCACGACGGCGAGCTGCGCGTCGAGCTGCGCCTGCTGCGCGTCGAGCTGCGCCTGCTGGGCCGCGACCTGCGCCTGCGCGACCGGACCGGCGCCAGCCGCCTGCTGCGCCGCGGCCTCGAGCTGCGCGCGGCCCGCGTCGAGCTGCTGCTGTGCGGCGTCGAGCTGCGCCTTGCCCGCGTCGAGCTGCTCCTGACCCGCGTCGAGCTGCGCGCGGCCCTGCTCGAGCTGCGCGCGGCCGTCGTCGAGCTGCTGGCGCTGCTCCTCGAGGTCGGCCTGCGTCGCGAACGGGTCCACGACGTCACGGACACCGTCGACGTCGCGCGCGGCGTCGATGCGGTCGACGATCGCGGCCTTCTGCTCGTCGGTGAACGCGGACCCGTCCTCGGTCGAGACGACGACCGTGCCCGTGCCGCCCGCGGCGGACGGCAGCTCGCGCTGGAGCTGGTCGGTGACCTCGGCGGTCGGGGTGTCGGGGATCGTGAACGCGCTCGCGAGCGTGCCGCCGAAGGCGACGAACGTGACGCCGACGACGACGAGGACGGCGAACCAGCCGGCGACGACGGCGCGCGCGTGGCGCGCCGAGGCACGCCCGAGGCGGTACAGGAGCTCAGCCATGGTGGGTCTCTCCGGTCGGACGGATGTCGGTGCGGTGCCGGTCGGTCAGTGCGAGATCGGCGTGGGGGCGCCGGGCGGGGTGCCCGTCGGGGTGTCGGACGGGGTGCCCGTCGGGGTGCCGGTCGCCGCGCCGTAGCCCGTGCGGGCGGCGGCGAGGAGACGTTCGACGAGGTCGGCCCAGACCTGGCGGGAGCGGGCGTCGTCCGCGCCGCCGGTGGCCTGGTGCCAGTAGCCGTGCAGGACGAGCGCGCCGCTCATGAGCGACCCGACGAGCAGGCGCACGTCGAGCTCGTCGGCGTCGTGGTGGCGGCGCAGGAGCTCGGCGGACATGCGGCCGCTGACCTCGGTGAACGCGCGCCCGATGAGGGCGGCGTGGCGCGGGGTGAGCTCGTCGTCGGAGTCCTTGCCGAGCACGCGGGTCAGGTAGGCGATGGGGGTGACGAGGTCGGTCGACCGCAGCGCGTGCGCGAGCTCGTCGAACATCGTCGCGTCGGCGTCGGGTGCGGTGTGCGACTCGAAGGTGTCGACGACCGTGCCGAGGATGTCGCTGCAGACGGTGATGACGATCTCGTCGAGCGACTCGAAGTGGTTGAAGACGGTGCGGCGCGAGACGTCCGCGCGGTGCGCGAGCTCGTCGACGGTGAAGGCCGTGCCGCCCGTCTCCTGCATGAGGGCCGCGGCGGCGTCGACGATCGCGCGGTGGTGCTTCTCCCGCAGCGCGGCGCGTCGTCCGATGGTCACGCTTGCGACACTAAGTGCACCGTTGCACTCAGTGCAATCGGCGTCGGTGCCTGTTCACCCCGCGTTCAGCGTGAGGAGCGCCACACCCGGGTCGGGGTCGGACGCCAGCCGCGCGTGCGTCTCGACGTCGAAGCGCTCGTCGCCGTACCGCAGCTTCGCGCGCTCGACGCCCTCCGGCGCGAACCCGGCACCCGTCGCGACGCGGCACGACGCGGGGTTGTTCACCCGGTGCCCGAGCTCGAGCCGGAACAGCCCGAGGTCGTCGAACGCGAACCGCGCGACCGACGCGACCGCCCGCGTCGCGAGCCCACGACCCCGCTCGCTCGCCGTGAGCCAGTAGGACACCCACGCCGTCGCGTGCCGGTGCTCGACGTGCGCGAGCGCGACGTGCCCGACCGCGCGCCCGTCGACGCGCACCGCGAAGGCCCACGTCGGGTCCGCCGACTGCACGAGCTGGCTCTCGATGAGGTCGCGCGCGTCGTCGACGCTCGGCACCGCGCCGCCGCCCAGCTGCAGCACGAGGTCCGGGCTCTCGGCCACGGCCGCGGCCAGCGCCTCGGCGTCCGACGCGCGCCACGGCCCGAGCGTCGCGACACGCCGTGCCGTGGGCACCGTGCCGCGGGCGCCGAGCGGTCCGCGCGACAGCCGGCCGGGCGCGGGCAGCGTGCGGCGGGTCGTCGGGCGCCCGCTCCGGGACGACGGCAGCGAGCCGCGCGTCATCGGGCGGTCACCCGGAGGAGGCCGTCGGTGGCGTCGACCGACAGGCAGCGCAGGTCGTGCACGAGCGACGTCGCACCCGCCGCGGCCAGCGCATCGGCCTCGAACGTCCCCACCACCGCGACGACGGGCATGCCCGCCCCGCGCGCCGACGCGACGCCGTCCGTCGTGTCCTCGAACGCGAGGCAGTCCGCGGGGTCGAGGTCCAGGACGGCCGCACCGCGCAGGTACGGCTCGGGGTCGGGCTTGCCGCGGGACACGTCCTCCGACGTCACGAACACCGACGGGATCGGCAGCCCCGCCGCGCGCAGCCGGGTCGTGACGATCTGCTCACGGCCCGACGTCACGCAGCCCCACGCCGTCGTCGGTAGGGCGTCGAGCAGCGCGGCGGCACCGGGCAGCGCGACGACCGAGGCCGCGGCGGCGAGACCGGCCTCACGGGACAGGTCGAGCGCGCGCGCCTGCAAGTCCGGCGGCACGAACCGGTCGACCAGGTCCTGCGCGCGGGCGGCGACCGACGCCGCGACGATGGGCTCCGGGTCGATCCCGATCGTCTCCGCGAGCCAGCGCCACGCCGAGCGGATCGCGTCCGCCGAGTCGACGAGCGTGCCGTCGACGTCGAAGAGCACGCCGCGGCACTCGACGCTCCAGGCGTCGGACGGGGAGGTGAGCGGGGGAGCCATCCCGGTAGCGAACCAGGCGTCGGGCCGTCGTGCCCGGTCGTCCGGCTCGCGAGCCGTCCCCGCCCGGCTCCCGGCGGCCCGCCGGACCGCGCGTCGGGCCGGGTTACCGTCGGTCGCATGCACCTCGTCGTGAGCAACGTCCGTCCGTGGGGAACCGAACCGTCCGACGTCGTGGTGACGGACGGCGTCGTGAGCGCGGTCGTCCCCGCGGGTACGGCCGTCGCGCCGGAGGGTGCCGAGGTCGTCGACGGGCGTGGCCTGCTCGCGCTGCCCGGGTTCGTGAACGCGCACGCGCACGTCGACAAGTCGTGGTGGGGCCAGTCGTGGGTGTCCTACGGCGGCGAGGCGACGACGCAGGGCCGCATCGCGCACGAGCGCGCCGAGCGCGACCGCTACGGGATCCCGTCGGTCGCGTCGACAGCCGCGGTGCTGCGCGAGTTCGTCCGCCACGGCACGACGGCCACGCGCACCCACGTCGACGTCGACCTGGGCGTCGGGCTGCGCGGCATCGAGCACGTCCGGACCGCGGCCGAGGAGCTCGGCGGCGCCGTCGAGGTCGAGGTCGTCGCGTTCCCGCAGGACGGCGTCGTCCGGCGGCCCGGCGTGCTCCGCCTGCTCGACGAGGCCGCCGCCGCCGGCGCCACGCACGTCGGCGGGCTCGACCCCGCGGGCATCGACCGCGACCCCGTCGCGCAGCTCGACGGGCTGTTCGAGATCGCCGAGCGGCGCGCCGTCGGCGTCGACGTGCACCTGCACGACCGCGGCGACCTCGGCGCGTTCCAGGTCGAGCTGATCGTCGAGCGCACGCGCCGCGCCGGTCTGCACGGCAAGGTGACCGTGTCGCACGGCTTCGCGCTCGGCGAGCTCCCCGCCGGCCGCCAGGAGGACCTGCTCCACGAGCTCCGCGACGCCGGGATCGGCTGGGCGACCGTCGCACCCGTCGGCACCGCACCGCTCCCATGGCGCGGCATGCGTGAGCGCAGCATCCCCGTCGGTCTCGGCACCGACGGCATCCGCGACCTGTGGTCCCCGTTCGGCGACGGGGACCTGCTGCGCATCGCCCTCGGCTTCGCGCGCCTGCACGGGCTGCGCACCGACGACGACCTCACCGGTGCCGTCCGGCTCGCGACGTCGTCCGCCGCCGCCTTCGTCGGGCGCGACGTGCACGACCTCGTCGTCGGCGCCCCCGGCGACCTCGTGCTGCTCGACGCCGAGAACGTCCCCGACGCGCTCGTCCGCGTCCCGCCGCGCGCCCTCGTGGTGTCGCGCGGCCGGGTGGTCGCCCGCGACGACGTCGTGCTCGTCTGAGCCCTTCCGGCGTCGCGGCCGTCGCTCGGCGCGCGACCAGGCGTGTCCGGTGCTCAGCAGGTCAGCGGAGGTCGCGCGACGACATGACGCGGTCGGCCGCGAGGCGCAGGACGACGCGCTCGACGCCCGGCCGCGGCGGTCGGTACCGCTCGGCGTACCGGTGGAGCGCGTCGGCGAGCTCGCCCGGCTCGTCGACGACGGTGATCTCGCCCTCCAGCGTGAGCCAGCGCCGGCCGTCGACCTGGCAGAGCGCGGCCCGTGCGGCGCGACCGCTCTCGGCCGCGCGGCGCACGTTGGCCGCCTTGACGCTGCGCGGCCCGGTCGTCGTGCGGGTCACGCCCGCGATCTCGTCCCAGGTGAACCCGACCGGGACGACGTGCGGGGTCCCGTCGGCACGCAGCGTCGTGAGCGTCGCGAGATGGCGCTCGGTGACGAACGCGAGCTGGGCGTCGGTGAGGCGGAGCACCGCTCGAGCGTAGGGCCGGCGATGCGCACCGCCGCCGGAGGGCGCGGCGTCGTGGTGTCGCCGCGTGGCTGCGCGGACACCGACCCGTGCACCGGTCGTCACGGACGCGACAGCCGGTGCCCGACGGCGAACGTGCGCGTGAACCCGAGCACGACGCCCCACGGCTCGCGCGGGTACGCCGCGTCGAGCGCGGCGGTGTAGTCGTCGAGGAACGCGGCACGCTCGGCGTCGTCGGTGAGCACGTCGAGCACGGGCCGCAGCCCCGTGCCGCGCACCCACTCGAGCACGGGGGAGCGCTGCGCGCCGCCGGGGTCCAGCACGTGCTCGTACGTCGTCTGCCAGACGTCCACCTCGAGCCCGAGCGACGCGAGCGCCCCCAGGTACTCGGCCGGTGCGGCGACCGCGGCGGCGCGGTGCAGGACCGGGAGCAGGTGGTCGGCGCGCGGGTGGCGGGCGGCGACCTGGCGCATGAGCGCGTGTGACGGTGCGTCGAAGTTCGAGGGCACCTGCATCGCGAACCAGCCGTCGTCAGCAAGCGCGTCGGCCCAGCGCGGCAGCAGATCCAGGTGTCCCGGCACCCACTGGAGCGCCGCGTTGGTGACGAGCACGTCGACCGGCGCGCCGAGCGTCGTCGGGTCCCACTCCTCGGCCCGCACCTGCACCCACTCGACCCGATCGTCCGTGTCCAGCGCACGGGCGGCGTCGAGCACCTGCGGCGAGGAGTCGAGCCCGACGACGCGTGCCCCGGGCCAGCGCCGCGTCAGGCTCAGCGTCAGCGGCCCGTCGCCGCATCCGAGGTCCACGACGAGCCGCGGCTGCTCGGCGCCCACGCGTGCCAGCAGGTCGGCGAAGGGCCGCCCACGGTGCGAGGCGAAGAGCGCGTACTGCTGGGGGTCCCACACAGCCGACCTCCGACGTCGACGAGACTTATCTTGACGTCAAGATATCGCTCGCGGAGGTCCCGCGTCGGCGGCCGTCGGGGTCAGAGCGTCGTGCGCGTGCGGCGCAGGAGTCGAGCGGCGACGACGAGTCCGCCGGCGACGACGAGCAGCACGACACCTGTGACCAGCGCCTCGTTGCCCGACTCCAGCAGCCGCGCGATGTCGGAGTAGCCGGCGTCCGCGGGGTCCGACGGATCGAGGTGCACGGCGTAGAAACGCTCGGCGACGTACCAGTGGTTGGCCCACTCGGCGACCAACCAGACGCCTCTCACCGCCGCCAGCACCGCGCCCGCGACCGCCCAGCCCGTCAGGACGCGTCGCCACCGCGCCGGAGCGAGGCGGGGAGCCGCGTCGAGGTCGTCGACCGGCACGCGCGGCTCGCCGGGCGGGGTCGCAGCGGCGCGGGCGCGGGTGGCCGTGTCGTCGTCGACGGGCACCTCCGCGACGTCGTCCGCACGTCGCGACTCGAGGATCGTCCGCCGCGTCATGACGGCCTGACCGAGCACCAGGAACAGGAAGCCCCAGATCGCGTACCGGTCCGTCGCCGCGACCGCCCGGAAGTCCCCGGTGCCGCGGCTGATCGCGTTCCAGTTGAGGGCGGCGACGAGGTTGCCCGCTCCGATCGCCGTGAGCAGCCCGCCGAACGAGAGCCAGCGCCTGAGGAGACGATCGCCGGGCGTCGCGTGCACGCGAACGGTCGGGTGCGTCGTCCGCGTCATCGCCGGCCTTCCCTGGGATCCGTGGCGTGCTCGTGGACCCGCAGGTAGCGCCCCCACCGCACGCGGCGCGGGCGTTCGGGGAACTCTCGTCAGCCGGCGTTGCGGAGCATGAACTCCGTCTCGGTGTCGCGGCCCATCACCGGGTCGGGCGCGTCGCTGCTGGCCTGCGAGGTGATGGTGTCGGCGATCCGCACCGGCTCGGGCAGCGTGGCCCAGCGCGCGCGTGGGTCGGCCTGTGGTGCCGGTGCGTCGTCCATGCGTCCTCCGTCGTCCGCGGTGCGTCTCCCCGCAGGTTAGCCCTGCGGGGAGACGGGGACCGTCAGAACGGGCAGCTGCTGCGGACCTCGGAGTAGGCGAGGCCGGACGGCGGCGGGCAGAGGAACTGCGTGTACCGGGTGTCCTGGTCGACGAACCGCTTGAGCCACGCGATGGTGTTGCGGGCGATGGGCGTGTTCGACGTGTTGGGCGCGAAGTGGCTCGCGCCGCGCAGCTCGACGTAGGTCCGCGGCGTCGTCGCCGGGAGCGACGCGTAGAACGGCTCGGAGTGGGTCGTCACGGGTGCGATCGAGTCGTTCTGCGCCCCGACGACCAGCGTGGGCGTGCTCACCTCGGGCCAGGTCTTGTCGAGGTTCCACGGCGTGAGCGCGATCGCCGCGCGCAGCGACGGGTCGTCCTTCGCGGCCTCGAGCGTGCCTCCGCCGCCCATCGAGTGGCCGGCGACGGCGAGCCGGGAGGCGTCGACGCGGTCGCGCACCGCGCTGCTCGTGGTGAGGTACCGCAGCGCGGCGAGGAGCTGGTCGCCGCGCGATGACGGCTGGTCGGACGTGGTGATGGTGTCGATCGTGAAGACGACGAACCCTTGGGACGCGATCCGGTCGCCGAGCCAGGCGATGCTCGACTGCCGCGCGGTGTACCCGGGCGAGACGGCGACGGCGCCGAACGTGCCCTGCGAACGGTCGGTCGGGTAGTAGATCGTCCCGCCGCCGAACCCGCTCACCAGGAACCGGGACACGGACGTGGACGACGTGGCGAACGGCCCGCGCACGGCCTCGACGGACGCGGTGGTGGGTGCGGGGCCGCGCTCGTAGGGGTTGTCGGCGGCGAGCGCAGGGGAGGCGCCGGCCGGGGCGATCCCGGCCAGGGCGGCGGCGAGCAGGACGGTGGCGAGACGGCCTCCGGAGGGTCGGATCTTCATCGACGTGCCTTCCCAGGAGTCGGACGAGTCGACGACTCGTGTCATCGGTGACGTTACGCGCGGAGAGGCGCGCACGGAAGACCCAACCGACTAGTTGGTATGTGTGGTGCTAGGGGACGTCGCGAGGGCCCGACGAGGCGCGTGCCACAGCGCCGCGCGCCGCGAGCGACAGGAGTGACGTCCTGTCGACGGGCGTGCCGCGGTCACGGGCGTCTCAGCGGCCCAGCACGAGCGCCAGCACACGGTGCAGGCGCGCGTCCTCCGGCCGGGCGAGGGGCGGCAGCACGAGCGTGGTGATGCCGATCCCGGCGGCCGCCCCGTCCCAGGCTCCGCGGTCCCCGACCATGAGCACGTCGGCAGCCGGCAGGCCGAGGCCGTCGAGCGCGGCGCGGAAGATCGCAGGGTCGGGCTTCGCCACGCCGAGCTCGAAGGACAGCGCCCAGACGTCGACGAGGTCGGCCCACGTCCGTCCGTCCGGCAGCGGGTGCGCGGCGAACACCGGTCGCAGGTCGACGTGGATGTCGCTCACGACGCCGACTCGCACCCCGGCGTCGGACAGTGCGACGAGGAGCGGCTCGACGTCGTGCGCGAACGGGTCGAGCGACACGTCCGACTCGACCGCGTACAGCGCCGCGGCGAGCTCGTCGTCGATCCCGGCGGTGCGGAACCAGTGCGCGTACGCCGCGCGGTGCTCGGCCGCGTCGGTGTCGATCGTCGACGACTCGACGCGTGTGCTGTCGGTCGCGCGCAGGCGCGCGAGGACCTGCTCGACGGCGTCGTCGCCGTGCGGCCGCCCGAGCCGCTCCAGCGCGGTCGCGACCAGCCAGGCGTACGTGGGGGCGACGACGAGCGTGCCGCGCCAGTCGAGCAGGACCCCGCGGAAGCCGAGCGTCGTCACGGTGCGCGACCCTACCGCCGGAGCTCCGGGCTCCCGCCCGTCAGGACCGATCGGCGTCGGCGGCGGCCCGGTCGTGGGCGACGAGCGCGCGCGCACCCGCCGCCGCTGCGGCGAGGAACGACGCCGCGAGCGCCACGTAGGCCCACCGCACGCCCCACGTGTCGGTCACGGCCCCGAGGGCGAGGGCGGTGACCAGGGCGCTGCCGGGGAGCGCCGCGGTCCACACCCCCATGACGCGACCGCGCAGGTGCGGCGCGGAGACGAGCTGGACGAGCGTGTTGGCCGCCGCCACCCACCAGATCGAGACGAACCCGAGCACGGCGGCGGCGACGACGGCCACGGCGAAGCCGGGAGCGAGCCCGACGGGCAGGATCGCGAGCCCGGTGGCGAACGCCAGCACGGCGACGCGCCGTCCCGTCGGGGCGCCACCGCCCGCCGCCGCGATCGCTCCCGGCAACGCGCCGAGCCCGAACGCGGCCATCAGCGCACCGAATCCCTGCGGCGGCAGGCCGAGCGCGTCGGTCGCCAGGACCGGCACCATGACGCCCTGGTTGAAGATCATCGTGCTGGCCGCGGCGAGCAGCACGCACGCGCGGATCACCGGCTGCCCGAAGGCGTACGCGACGCCGGCACGGAACCCCGCGGCGGGCCGCTCACCGGTGTGCACCGCGGTCCGGGCGCGCAGCCCGCGCAGCGCGACCAGGACGCCGAGCGGCAGCAGGTACGTCGCCGCGTTGAACGCGAAGCAGGCGGCGGGACCGACCAGGGCCAGCAGCACGCCGCCGACGGACGGTCCGATGACGCGCGCCGCGTTCATGACGACCTCGTAGAGGCTCACGGCGCTCGCGAGCCGCTCGGGGCCGACGAGGTCCAGCACGAACACCTGTCGCGCCGGACCGTCGACGGCCGCGACCAGCCCGGAGGTGAAGGCGATCGCGAGGACCACCGGCACCGTGACGACGCCCGTCGCGGTGAGCACCGCGAGCAGCGCCCCGAGGGACAGGAGCAGCACCTGCGTGACGAGCAGCAGGCGGCGACGGTCGAACCGGTCGACCAGCGTGCCCGCGGGCGCGGCGCCCACCAGGATCGGCAGCATCGCCGCCGTCGTGACGAGCCCGAGGTCGACCGCACGGCCGGACAGGTCGAGCACGAGCCACGCCAGACCTGCGGCCTGCGTGACGTGCCCCGACGACGACAGCACCTGACCCGAGAACCACCACCGGTAGCGCCGGTCCTGCAGCGACGAGAAGGCGGCGCGCGTCCGGTCGAGGCCCGCGCGCACCGACGCCGTCGTGGCGGGGGCCGGTGCGAGGGCGGTGTCGGGGCTGCTGTCCGTGCGCGTCACCCGGCGGATCCTTCCACCGCGGTCCGCCCAGGGCCGCTCGAATACCGGGCGGTGGCCAGGAAAGGAGTGCGCGGGGTCGGGTGCGTCGTGCGAGGTTGGCCCGCATGGAGCGCTCGATCTTCGACCTCACCCAGGACGAGCTGTGGGACGCCGACGTCGCCGCCCGGTACGACACCCCGGGGGAGGGGATGTTCGCACCCGAGGTGCTCGGGCCGACGGTCGACCGTCTCGCCGCGCTGGCCGGTGACGGGCGCGCGCTCGAGCTCGCGGTCGGCACGGGCCGCGTCGCGATCCCGCTGGCCGAGCGCGGGGTGGCCGTCACGGGCCTCGAGCTGTCCCGGGCGATGATCGCCCGGCTGCGCGAGAAGGCCGACGAGCGGACGCTGCCCGTCGTGCACGGCGACATGGCGACGACGCGCGTCGACGGCGAGTTCCGGCTCGTCTACCTCGTCTTCAACACGATCTCGAACCTGCTGAGCCAGGACGCGCAGGTCGAGTGCTTCCGCAACGCGGCCGCCCACCTCGAGCCCGGCGGCCGGTTCGTCGTCGAGCTGTGGGTCCCGCAGCTGCGGATCCTCCCGCCCGGCCAGCACGCGACGGTGTTCGCCGTCGAGCCTGGGTACGTGGGGGTCGACACCGTGGACGTCGTGCGGCAGCTCGTCGTCTCGCACCACGTGCGGTTCGGCGGCGACGAGGGCGTCCGCCTCGGACGAAGCCCGCACCGGTACGTGTGGCCCGCGGAGCTCGACCTCATGGCGCGTCTCGCCGGCCTCGAGCTCGAGTCGCGCTGGGCGGACTGGGACGGAGCGCCGTTCGACGAGGACTCGACGTCGCACGTCTCCGTCTACCGCCGCCCGTAGCGCGGTCGTCGACGGGCCGCGGCCCGCGCGCTCACCCGGACGGACGCGCGGGCTGCTGCGGCTCCGGCGGGCGTCGCGGATGATGGGACGGTGACGGACGACCCGGCGCTCAGCGGCCGGCTGCTGGTGGCGAAGAACCGGCTGCTCGACCCCAACTTCCACCGTGCCGTCGTGCTGGTCCTCGACCACGGCGACGAGGGGGCGTTCGGTGTCGTCCTGAACCGCCCCGTCCCGGTCGACGTCGACGTGGTGCTGCCCGCGTGGCAGGAGCACGTGAGCACGCCCGCGACCCTGTTCCAGGGCGGCCCCGTCGGCCTCGACGGCGCGATCGGCGTCGTGACGGCACCGCCTGGCGCGCCCCTGCCCACGACCGTGGACCGGCTCGTCGGCCCGTTCAGCCTCGTCGACCTCGACTCCGACCCGGCGGCGCTCGCGGGTCTCGTGACGGGCGTCCGCGTGTTCGCCGGGCACTCGGGGTGGGGTGCCGGGCAGCTCGAGGGGGAGCTCGAGGAGGGGTCCTGGTACGTGCTCGACGCGGAGCCCGACGACGCCGTCACGCGTGACCCGTCGACGCTGTGGCGGCGCGTGCTGCGGCGGCAGGGCGGCGACCTCGCGATCGTCTCGACGTTCGCCGAGGACGCGTCGCTCAACTGACCGACCGCCGACGTTGCGCAGCGCGGGGGCGTCGTGCGCGGCGGACGCCCCCGGTGCCCGGACGGCGGCGGGGCCAGGACTGTGGATAACCCGGTGCGTCGCTCGGCTGCCCGCACCTACGCTCGCCCACGCTCCGGGAGCAGCCGGACGGCGTCGCCGTCGCGGGTCCTGCGCGTCGTCCGGAGCACCTGCGTCAGGTGCAGGCGCCCTCTGGAGGCGTTGTGGGTTCGACTCCCAGTCTGCCGACCGGCGCGTGGTCGAGCGGGCCTGACGCGGTCTGCGACTCCCGTCGACGACGGGACGTCCCCCGCGTCCGGCCCGACCACGCGCCGGCCGGTGCCCCCGCAGGACGCAGCATCCCCGGGCCGACGGTCGGCGCCGGGACGTCGGACGGGAGGAGGTCGAGCAGATGAGGCTGGTCGTGCAGGAGTGGGAGCGGGTCCTGGTGTACGAGGACGGGCGGTTCGAGCGTGTGCTCGGCCCGGGCCGGCACCGGCTCTCGGCGTGGCGGCGCCGGACCGTCCGGGTCGTCGTGCGGCCGCGCGTGGTCCACGTCCCGCTGCAGGAGGTGCTCACCGGCGACGGGCTCGCGGTCAAGGTGAGCCTCACGTCGACCGTGCGCGTCGCCGAGCCGCGCACGTGGTTCGAGGCCGTCGACGGGCCGGACGCGTTCCTCCACGCGGCGACGCAGGTCGCGCTGCGGGAGGCGGTCGCCCGCCGGACCCTCGACGAGCTGCTCGCGGACCGGACCGTCGTGCCGGAGGAGCTGGTCGCCGCTGTCGCACCGGCCGCCGCCCAGGTCGGGCTCGCGGTCGAGCGGCTCGCGCTGCGTGACGTGATCGTGCCGGCCGAGCTGCGGCGCGCCGCGGCCGAGGTCGTCACGGCGCGAGCGCAGGGGCTCGCGGCGCTCGAGCGGGCACGGTCGGAGGTCGCGGCCACGCGGGCCCTGGCCAACGCGGCGCGGCTGCTCGACGGGCAGCCGGGCCTGCTCCAGCTGCGGACGCTGCAGGCCGTCGAGGCGGGCGGTGCGACGGTCGTCCTGTCGGCCGACCCGGCCGGGACGGCGTCGGCGCGCGCGACGTCCTGAGACCGCCGCGGAGCACGCACGGGCCCGGCCCCTCGTCGAGGAGCCGGGCCCGTCCCGTGCAGGTCAGCCGGTCGCGCGGAGGTCGTCGTCGGGGTCACCCGCGGCGGCGGCCTCCCAGCGCAGCAGGTCGCCGGGCTGGCAGTCGAGCACCTGGCAGAGCGCCTCGAGCGTCGTGAACCGGACGGCCTTGGCGCGGCCGTTCTTGAGGACCGCGAGGTTGGCGGGCGTGATGCCGACGCGGTCGGCGAGCTCGCCGACGGACATCTTGCGGCGCGCGAGCATGACGTCGATGTCGACGACGATCGGCATCAGATCACCTCGTCGAGCTCGGCGCGCAGGGTCGTCGCGGTGGTGTCGAGCGCGACGGCCTTGGCGAGCAGCATCCGGAGCACGAACACGACGAGCGCGATGAGCGCGGTGCCGACGCCGCCGACGACGACGAGCATGACCATGCCGGGCGGAACCTCCTCGCCGGGGGCGAGCAGGAACGACAGGACGACCGCGAGGAGCGTCGCGGCGATCGCGCAGCCGATGACGACGTCGACCCAGCGGAACGCGCGCGTGGAGAAGACCGTGTCCTTCTTGACCATCGTCACGAGCTTCCAGATGCAGACGAGCGCGACCTCGGCGGCGAGGGCGAACAGGAAGCCGATGATCGGCAGCGCCCAGCGCAGGTGCGCCACGTCCGGGCCGGCCTCCTGCAGGTCGATGCCGAGCAGGGGCATGAGGAAGAACTGCACGAAGAGCAGACCGGTGAACGCGAGAACGATCACCACGCGCAGGGCGAGGATGGCCAGACGGCCCATGGGCACCTCACTGAGAGTCGATCTATCGAGAAACGATAGAAGACTATCGTTTCGCAAGAGATGCGGCAAGGCAGGTCGCGGACGCGACCGAGGCCGCCCGCGGTGACGTACGCGGACGGCCTCGGTCCGGGAGGGGCCGGTCAGTCCTCCCGTTCAGGTGACGTCTACCCGGTCGCGCACGACGCACCCGGAGTCGTGCTGCTCCCGTTCTTGTAGAACGTCACGCCGAAGGAGTTGCCCGACCCGTTGGGGCGGGCCTGACGCGTGCTGCCGCTGCCGCTCAGCGTCGCGTTCCAGCTGCTCTGCACCGACTGGCTGCCGTTGAGCGTCAGGGTCACGACCCAGCTGCTCGAGCCGCTCACCGTGTAGGTCACGTTGAAGCGGTCCGACCACTCCTCGGCCCGCGTCGCGGTGACCGTGCACGAACCCGTGCTGCCGCCGCCGGTGTTGCCGCCACCCGTGTTCCCGCCACCGGCGCTGGACGGTGCGACCGCCCGCCCGGTCGAGGACGAGATGTGCCCGGTGCACAGGTTGCGCGAGCGCAGGTCCTGCAGGATGCCCGGCAGGGCCTGGACCGTCGCCGCGGGCCAGTCGTGCATGAGGATGATCTGGCCGTTCGTCAGGCGGGAGGCCGCCTGCCTGATCTGGTCGGCGCTCGCGTTGTTCCAGTCGTTCGAGTCGACGTCCCAGATGATCTCCCGCAGGCCGAGCGACTGCTCGACCGACTTCAGGGTCGCGTTCGTCTCGCCGTACGGCGGGCGGAACAGCGTCGGGGTGACGCCGGCCGTCTGCTGGATGGCCTGCTGGGTCCGCGAGAGCTGCGACTGGATGTCGCTCTGGCTCATGTTCACCAGGTGCGGGTGGTCCCAGCTGTGGTTGCCGATCTGCAGGCCGGCGTTCTTGTAGGCCTGCATGAGCGACGCGTTGTTCTGCGCGTTCTGCCCGGTCGGGAAGACGGTCGCGGTCGCGCCGTACTGGTTGAGCGCCGAGATGATCTGGTTCGACGTCCCGCTGTTCGGCCCGTCGTCGAAGGTGAGCCCGACGTAGCCCGCGGAGCACGACTGCGGCTGCGTCGTCTGCGTCGGCGTCGGGGTGGGTGTCGTCGTGCCGCCACCCGTGCTGCCGCCGTTGCACGTCGCCGCCGGCGTGGTGCTGTTGCCGTTCTTCATGACGGTGATGCCGAACGAGTTGCCGGAGCCGTTCGGGGTGACGGTACGGGTGGACCCGCTCCCCGTGACGTTGGCGTTCCACGAGTTCTGGATCGACTGGCTGCCGCTGAGCGCGAGGTTCACGGTCCACGAGCTCGAGCCGCTGACCGTGTAGTTGACGTTGAACCGGTCGGACCAGTCCTCGGCGCGCGTCGCGGTCACGGTGCAGCCGGAGCTGCCCCCGCCGGTGTTGCCACCGCCCGTGTTCCCGCCGCCGGTGTTGCCGCCGCCGCCCGAGCCCTCGGAGACCGTGATGTTCGACGACCCGCTGCTCTGGTACCCCTCGGTCGCCATGATCATGTAGTTGTGGTTGCCGAGGTTCATGCCCTTGGACGCCCACGCGTCGAAGTGGTTGCCGGACGTGATGGTGCCGCCGACCCGCTTCTGCTGGCGCACGCTCCAGTACTGGTAGAACGTCGAGCTGTTGCCCTCGATCGACGGCTTGTTGACGCGCTGCGTGCGGTAGATGTCGTACGTGCCGCCGTCGCTCGTGACGGTGCCCATGAACGTGCCGGTCGGCCGGTACGTGCCCCAGCTGTCGACGATGTAGTACTCGATCAGCGGGTTCTGGGTCCAGCCGTAGAGCGTGAGGTACGCGTTGCCCGACGGGTTGAACTGGCCGGAGTAGCTGACGGTCTTGCGACCACCGGTCTGCCAGCCCTTGCCGGCCACGAAGTTGCCGGTGTTGCTCCACTGGGTCGAGTAGTTCCCGCCCGACCCCATGTCCATGGAGACGGTGCCCTGGCTGTCGGTCCAGAACGAGTACCACCAGCCGTTGTTCGTGCCGGTGGAGTTCGACGTCACGGCGGCGGACGCGGGGCTGGCGATCGCGAGCCCCGCGGCGACGAGCGCGCCGGCGGCCAGCAGGGCCGTCAGCGCCGTGAGCGGGCGGCGTCGCCGGTGGCGGGGGCCACCACGGCTTCGAACGAAAGTATCGGTCATCGTGCACTCCTTCGTGCCGATCGTCGGGACGGGCGGAGGTCGTCCGGACCCGTCGCGTCCTCGCGGTGCGGGGCGTCGGCGGCCGGACGTGCCGGGGGCGCGGGAGGCGCCAGCAGCGTCGATATCGTTATCGACGCCGAGTGTGGCCCAAGACGACGGCGATGCCGAGGGGTCTGCGGACACCTGAACCGATTAAGAGGCGACGGCCCGATCGACCGTCGCCGCGTCGGGACCGAGTCGCGCACAGCCGACTTTCGATAGTTCCGAGGCCGCGTCCGGGCGCCGACGTTGCCGGCGGGGCCGCCACCGCCGCGCGGCACGACGCATCCCGCGCGGCAGCCGGTGCCGGGGCTGGGCAACGCCGGTGAACCGGCGCAGAGTGAGCACGACGGGCCCGACCCGCGGGCGCCGGCAAGGAGGCCGACCATGTGCCGCTGGCTCGCCTACACGGGCTCCCCGGTCACGCTCGACGACCTGCTCTACAAGCCCGCCAACTCGCTCGTCGTGCAGAGCCTGCACAGCCGGCTCGGGGCCGAGCCCACCAACGGGGACGGGTTCGGCGTGGGCTGGTACGACGAGCACGCGCCGCAGCCGGGCCTGTTCCGCAGCATCGAGCCCGCGTGGAGCGACCGGAACCTGCGCGAGATCGCGCAGCACGTGCGGTCCGGGACGGTGTTCGCGCACGTCCGCGCGACCAGCGGCTCGGCCGTCCAGCAGTCCAACTGCCACCCGTTCCGGCACGACGGCTGGCTCTTCATGCACAACGGCTTCGTCGACGGCTTCGCGACGTTCAAGCGCGACCTCCAGCTCGCCGTCGACCCGTCGCTGTTCCCCCTGATCGAGGGCACGACCGACTCAGAGACGCTGTTCCACCTCGCGCTGACCTGCGGTCTCCAGGACGACCCGCCGTCCGCCGTCGCCGCCGCGATCGGGCTCGTCGAGGACGCCGGGCGGCGCCACGGCGTCACCTACCCCGTGCAGGGCACCGTCGCGGTGACCGACGGCCGGCGGCTGTGGGCCTTCCGCTACTCGTCGGAGGGGCGGTCCCGCTCCCTGTTCCGCAACCAGGACGTCGCCGTCCTGCGGCACCAGTACCCGGACAACCCCGTGCTGCACGACCTGTCCGACGAGACGCGGGTCGTCGTCTCCGAGCCGCTCGGGGACCTGCGCGGCGCGTGGCTCGAGGTGCCCGAGAGCAGCTGCCTGGTCGTCGACGGAGGCGAGGAGGAGATCCGGCCGTTCGCGCCGACCGTACCGGCCGCCGCCTGACGACCCCCGGCGGGATCGGTCACGGGGCGGGCGCAGGCCAGGCGGGGTGCGCGGCCCACGCTGCGGTCAGGCGCGGCCGAGCTGCTCCATGAGGTCGTCGGCGACCTGCTGCGCGGTGTACGCCTCGAACGCGTGCTCGTCGAGCGACGAGACCTCGAGCTGGACGAGCGCATCCGCGTCCTCGTCGTGGAACAGCGCGGTCGCCTCGCCGTAGCCCGGACCTGGGTACCAGCGCTGGTTGACGTGCACGTCGACCCCGGCCACCTGCACGGTCGACGGCTCGTTCTCCTGGTCGGACGTCGTGCGCTGGTCGAGGAAGAGGGCGACGGTGGCGCCGGCGTCGGTGGACGAGCCCGCCTGGATCAGCTGCAGCTGCGCGCTCAGGTCGTCGCCGCGGAACTCGCACACGTAGCGGAAGGCGTCGTCGGTGGACGCGTCGTCGCCGTACGGCCCCCAGCCGCTCAGGTCGGTGCGGGCCGTCGCGCCGCGTGCGACGACCTCGTCGGTGAGGACGCAGTCGTCGCCCGACAGCACCGGCGCGGAGCTGCCGTGGCCGGCCGAGCCGGGCCAGCCGTCGGCGGCGGCGTCGAGCCACGCGGTCGGGACGGCCGTCGCGGGCTCCGCCTCCTGCGGTGCGCCCGAGCACCCCGCGAGCAGCAGGGCGGGCAGGCAGAGGGCGGCGGCGAGCGGCAGCGGACGGGTCACGGCGGACACCGTAGGGGCCGTCGAACGGCCGGCGTCGGACCGTCCACGCAGGTCGCGACGCGGGTGCGCGTGACCGGACGCGCTCCGGTGTGGGCGGGGGTCGCGTCCGCGCCGCGCGTCAGGGGCGCAGCAGCACCTTGGTCGCGCGGCGCTCGTCCATCGCGGCGTACGCCTCGGCGACCTCCTCGAGGGGGAGCTCGAGGTCGAAGACCACCCCCGGCTGCAGGCGCCCGTCGAGCACCTCCGGCAGCAGCTCCTCGATGTACCCGCGGACCGGGGCGACGCCGCCGCGCACGCCGACGTTGGTGTCGAACATCGTCCGCACCGGCAGCTCCGGACCGCCCGCCGGGACCCCGACGAAGCCGACCTGGCCGCCGGGCCGCGCCGACCGCAGCGCCTGGTCCATCGACTCTGCCGTCCCGACGCACTCGAGCACGACGTCCGGGCCGACGCCGTCGAAGAGCTCCTTGAGCCGCGCGACGCCCTCGTCGCCGCGCTCGGGCACCACGTCCGTCGCACCGAGCGTCCGCGCGAGCTCCTGCCGCTGCGGGTGCCGTGACATCGCGACGATCCGCGACGCCCCGAGCCGGCGGGCGGCCGCGACCGCGCACAGGCCGACCGCGCCGTCACCGACGACCGCGACCGTCGAGCCCGGGCCGACGCCGCCGGACAGCGCCGCGTGGTGCCCGGTCCCCATGACGTCGGACAGAGTGAGGAGGTGCGGGACGAGCGCGCGGCCCGCCTCGCTCTCCAGGTCGAGGTCCGGGACGACGACGAGCGTGCCGTCGGCCAGCGGGACCCGGACGCGCTCGCCCTGGCCGCCGTCGGCGAAGCCGCCCTCGCGGTCGGCGGAGCCCCACCAGCCGCCGTGCAGGCACGACGTGCTCACGCCGTTGCGGCAGTTCACGCACGTGTCGTCGCACACGTAGAACGGCGCGATGACCGCGTCGCCGACGGCGACGTGCTCGACCGCGTCACCGACCTGCTCGACGACCCCGATGAACTCGTGCCCGATCCGCTTGGGCGACCGCACCGGCTGCACGCCCCGGTAGGTCCACAGGTCCGACCCGCACACGCACGCCGCGACGACCCGCACCACGGCGTCGCGCCCGCTGCCGCCCTCGCGCAGGGCCGGGTCCGGGACGTCCTCGACCCGGACGTCCCGCTCGCCGTGGATGACGGTCGCGCGCATGGCTGCTCCTCGGAGGTTCGGGGGGCCGTCCGGCCGACGGCGCGGTCAGTGTAGGCACCGCTCCCGACCGGGCGCGTGCGCTCGCAGTGGGACGGGCGGGTGGGTGGTGCCCCTCGGGCGCCCCGCGATCAGCCGGGCGGGATCAGGTCGGCGCCCGACCAGGGCTCGCGCACGATGACCTCGCCGTCGCGGACCTTTCTGCCGGACAGTTGCGCCTGCGGTGCTGACGAGCGGCTCCCCGTGGTGCCTAGCCTTGCGCTTCGCGGTCCCATCGTGCGCGCACGGTCCCGTCAGCGTCGGGCATGACCGCCTCGATGAGCGGCTCCTGCTGACCGGCGTGACTCGGGCGCCACCAGGCCGCTCGGGCTCCGACGAGGTCGGAGCGCAGAGAGGCCGCATCGTCCTCCCCGACCATCCGGGATCGGAGCGCGCCGTCGGCGGTGAGCCAGACCAGCTGGTCATGGACGATGTCGTCGACCGGGCGGGCCAGGACGGCGTCGACGTCGGGGTCGAGGTCGGGCCAGACCGCGACCGCGCACCGGGGCCGTAGGTTCGGGCGCGGTGAGCCGGGTGTGAGCCGGTGCCAGCGGGTCCAGGCGGCGTGCTCCTCGAGCAGCACCGCTCCCTGGGTGGCGACGACGGCGTCAACCTCGGACCAGAACTGCGCGTCGATCGGGCGGTCGATCTTGGGACCGCTGTCGTCGAGCCACTCGCTGAGCACGAGGTCGAGCTCGGTGGCGAAGATCCCGGCCGCGCGGGTCGCGGCCACCGCGCCCGGACACGGTGTCGAGGTCCCGATGTACATGTACATGTCCCAGTCGACGTGCACGAGCATCCGGTCGGCCTCGAGCTCGCATCCGTGCGTACCGCCCCGGAACCCGGCCTGGATCAGCGCCTGTGCGTCCGCGATGTCGAGAAGGGCGCCATCGACGTAGCCGGTGAGGTCGGTACCGAACAGTCTCGCCAGCACATCGCCTGGGGCCAGGGGCTCCTCGTCCGGGTTCGAGCCGACGAAGCGCGGGGCTCGAACGGCGAGGTGGGTCACCCCCAGCTCGCCGGCGAACGCCGCGATCGCGGTCAGGTACGCCGCCTCCCGCGGGCCCTCGTCGGTGTCGCTGTCCAGCGGCCCGACGTAGCCATCGGGCCCGTAGTCGCGTGGGTCGTACTGCGCCACCTGGTACGCGTGCGGCAGCACCATTCGATCCTCCGGCCTCTCGCGAGGCTGCATCGTCTCACCGGCGCAGGTGCGCGGTGGACGGTTCGAGCAGTCCCGCGCCCTCCGCCGGCAGTGACGGCCGAGGCCGTCCAGGCGGGCCCGGGTGACCGCGATGCGGTGCGGGGTTGCGCCGGCGGTTGCCGCCGCGAGCCGGCCGGCCGGTGACGGTTCGTGCGCCCGAACGATGCCGGGATAGGTGCGGCCCCTGTGCATCGCGGAGCAGCGTCACCACCGTGACACGGAGGGGAGCGTAGGCCCCGGCGCGCCCGTCCGACCCGTGCACCGGTCCATGTCCCGGCGCACGTCCCGTCAGGCGCGCGCGGGCACCGGGCGGCGGCTCCACAGCAGCACGGGCAGGAGCAGCAGCGACAGCACGCCGCCGACGAGCGACAGCGTCGCGTAGCTCGTGGCGGCCATGACGACGCCCGACAGAGCCCCACCGCCCGCCCCGCCGAGCGCGACCAGCACGTCGAGCGATCCCTGGGTGCGGGCGCGGTTCGCGGGGACGGTCGCGTCGACGACCAGGGCCGTCCCGGCGATCAGCCCGAAGTTCCAGCCCAGGCCGAGCAGCGCGAGCGCGACGACGAGCAGCGGCATGGAGTCGGCCGGCGCCAGCGCAGCGGTGACGCCCGCGAGCAGCAGCGTCACGGCCGACGCGATCGCCATCGGGATGCGGCCGACGCGGTCCACGAGCGGGCCGGTCACCAGCGACGGCAGGAACATCGCGCCGACGTGGATGCCGATGACCAGCCCGACCGCCGACAGGTCGTGGTGGTGGGCGCGCATGTGCACGGGCGTCATCGTCATGATCGCGACCATCGCGACCTGCGTGAGCACCATGACGGTCGCACCGACCGCGACACCGCGGCCGGGCGCGACGGCGGGCTCCGCGACGTGGCCGGCCGACGGCGTGGTCGCCGCGTCGAGGCGCTGCGCCAGCAGGTACGGGTCGGGGCGCAGGAGCGCGAGCAGCACGCCGCCCGCCGCGAGGAACGCGGCACCCGCGAGCAGGAAGGGGCCGGCGAGCGCGGGCAGGCCGAGGTCGGTCGCGACGCCGCCGAGCGGGGCGACGAGGTTCGGACCCGCGACCGCGCCCAGGGTCGTCGAGACCATCGCGACCGAGATCGCCGTGCCGCGGCGGTCCGGCAGCGCGAGATCCGTCCCGGCGTACCGGGCCTGCAGGTTGGTCGCCGTGCCCGCGCCGTAGAGCAGGAACGCGACGAGCAGGAGCGGCACGCTGCCGAGGGCTGCCGCCGCGACGACGCCGAGCCCGCCGAGCCCGCCCGCGGTGAACCCGGCGACGAGGCCCACCCGACGGCCCCGTCGCTGCGTGAGCCGCCCGACGAGGAACGCGCTGAGCGCTGCGCCCGTCGTCATGAGCGCCGCCGGGACGCCCGCGAGCTGTTGCGAGCCGAGCATCTGCTCCGCGAGCAGCGCGCCCACGGTGATGCCCGCCGCGAGCCCTGCGCCGCCCAGCACCTGGCTCGCGACGACGACCCGCAGCGTCCGTCGCTGGACCGCCGCGACCGCCGCGGGGGTCAGGACGTCGGTCTCAGGCATCGTCGGGACCTCCGCGCGAGCCGGGCTCGACGTCGTGCCGGTCACGGTCGAGGACGTGCCAGACGATCTCGCCCTCCACGTCCGACGTCGTGTGCGACCGACGGAAGCCGACGCGGTCGAGCACGCGCAGCGACGAGACGTTCCACGGGCGGACCGTGGACCACAGACGCGTGCGTCCCGTCGCGAACGCGGCCGCGACCAGCGCGCGTGAGCCTTCCGTCGCGTAGCCGTGGCCGTGCGCCGCGGGCAGCAGCTCGTAGGCGAGCTCGGGCTCGTCGAGCGAGGCCCGGCCGACGACGAGCGCGCAGTAGCCGAGAGCGCCGTCGTCGCCCCGCAGCCGGAGCACGCGCGCGCCGATCCCGTGCTCGGCGACCAGCCGCTGCATCGCCGCGATCCGCACGGCGGCGGCGACCGGCGTGACGACGCCGGTCCCGCGCGCGGTGAACAGCTCCGCGAGCCAGTCCGCGTCGGACGGCACCTGCGGCGTCATCACCAGACGCGCGGTCTCGATCCGCTCCGGCACGGGCGTGTAGGTCACGCGCCGCAGTCAAGCACGCAGTCGTCGCGGGCGGTCGTCCGGGCAGCGACGCCCGGCCGTCGGGCGGTGGCGCCGGGTGCCGACGCCGGCCTGCGTCGCGGAGGGTCGACGGTCAGGCCGGCGCCGGTGTCGTGAGGCCGTCCGTCAGGTGGCGGACGAGCAGCCAGCCGGTGCGCTCGGACGGCGCGGTGACGGCGGCGGGGGAGTGCGCGACGCGGCGGATGACGCGGCGGCCCATCGCGTGGCGTCGGGTCAGCCAGCGCACGACGAGCAGGTGCCCGACGCGTGCGACGGCACCCTCCGGCAGCGGCGACGACACGACGGCGCGCGACCGACCGGCCTCGCGCGCACGGCGTGCGTGCTCGTCGACGAGGTGCTCGAGCAGCGCGGCCACGTTGCGCGGGGTCGTGGGGACCTCGTCGAGCAGCGTGTCGACCTGACCGGGCGCCGGGGCACCGGACGCGGCGACCGACAGCCGGCGGTGGAAGGTGCTCAGGCGGTCCGCGGACCAGTCGTCGCCGTGCGCGGGGAGCGGCTGGTCGTCGTGGGTCCTGCGGGTGCCGAGCACGTGTCCTCCTGGCGTCGATGACCGACGCCGTCCCGCGTCGTCCCACCGAGTGTGCACGCGCTCCCACGCGGCGGGATGTCCGTTTCGCACTTTTCCCCTGATCGGTCGACCGTGGCGGCGGGTGCGGTGCGTCGTGCGGGTGAACGGGCCGACGCGGCGTCGTCCCACCGGTCGACGGCGCCGCCGGTCCGGGCAGGCGGCGGTCAGCCGGCGTGCAGCGCCCGGTGCAGGTCGCGGAGCAGCGCGATCTCGGCGCCGTGGTGCAGCACCTCCTGGTTGACCCACCAGACGATCTCGAGGAAGGGCTGCTCGGCGTCGTCGCCGTCGGGGTACGTGCAGCGGCCGACCTGGTCGAGGGCGGCGTCGTCGGCCGTGACCAGCGCCTCCCGCCAGGCGCCGATCCCGCGCGCCAGCAGCGCGACGGCCGCGTCGGCGGTGCCGGGGTACGCGAGGTCCGACTCGGAGCCCTGCCGGCTGCCGACGGTGTACTCGGCGCGGAGCAGGAGCATCTCGGCGACGTGCGCCATGCGCCAGGCGATCGTCGTCAGGGGCGGGGGCCAGGGGTGTGGCCTCCCGCCGTCGCGGCCCCACTCGCCCGCACCGACCAGCACGGTCGCGCCCGGACCGGGACCGTCGGACTTGCGCCGGATCGACCAGGCTCCCGGTGCCGGCTCCCACAGGTACTCGGCGTCGGTGAGCGGCGGGACCGCGACGCGCTCGCCGTCGCCGCTGTCCATGTCGGGTCCGGTCAGGCGCGCGAGGAGCCGCTCGCACGCCCAGTCGTACTGCGACAGGAGCGGCGCGAGGCGGCCGGGGACACCGGTGTCGGCCATGGCCCGAGGCTAGGGCAGGCGTGCGACAGCCGTCGCCGGCACGCGTGCCGTCAGCAGCAGCGCGCGCCGGGGTGGGCGTCCGCGTCGGCGTGACGCGTGCGCCAGTACTGCGCCGCGGACGGCGGGTCGACGTCGGGGTGCACGCGCGCGAGTTGCGCGACGTAGCGGTCGTAGTCGCGGTCCCCGAGGAGCGACGTCGTGTACCAGTGCACGGCCCGGGCGGCGCGCGCGACCGCGCGGGCGACCGAGCCGACCGGTCCGCCCGGCGCCGTGGCGCGGGGCCCGGTCATGACCGCGCCTCCACCCCGGTGCGTGCGCGGGCGCGCGCGTCCCACAGCTCCTGGACCTCGCGCTCGGCCGCGGTGGGCACCATCCCGCGGGGCGCGAAGATGCGGGAGGGCTCGTCGGGCTCCTCGGTCGTGGGCAGGCCGCCCGCACGGACGGAACGCACGACGACGACGGCGCCGACCGCCACCACGACGAGCACGAGCACCGCGAAGACGATCGAAAGCGTGCCCTGGACGGCGGTGTTGCGGATGACGGCGTCCATCTCGCCGGTCGACGTGGCCACCCCGAACGAGGTCTCGCCCGCGGCGCGCGCGTCCTGGAAGGCCCGGTGCTGGGCCCAGTAGCCGATCCGCGGCTCGGCGGAGAACACCTTCTGGTACGACGCGGTCATCGTCACCGCGAGGTCCCACACCAGCGGGACGGCGGGGATCCACACCCACCGGTACAGCCGCTTCTTCACGACCACGACCGTCACCACCGTGAGCGCGATCGCGGCGAGCAGCTGGTTGGCGATGCCGAACAGCGGGAACAGCGTGTTGATCCCGCCGAGGGGGTCCGTGACCCCCATCAGGAGGATCGCCCCCCATGCGCCGACGACGACGACCGAGCAGACCCACGCGCCGACGCGCCACGACGGGTCCCGGAAGCGGCGCAGCGGCCCGCCGACGTTGCCGAGGCTGTCGGACAGCATGAAGCGCGCGACGCGCGTGCCCGCGTCGACGGTCGTGAGGATGAAAAGCGCCTCGAACATGATCGCGAAGTGGTACCAGAAGGCCGCGAGGCCCGACCCGCCGACGACGCTGCTGAGCACCTGCGACATGCCGAACGCGAGCGTCGGTGCTCCGCCCGTCCGCGAGACCACCGACTCCTCCCCGACGGACTGCGCGGCACCCTCGATCTCCCCGGGCGTGATGGGCGTGCCGCCGAGGCCGAGCCCGTTGACGTACGCCGCGGCGGTCTCGGGCGTCCCACCGGTCGCACCCGCGGGCGCGTTCATCGCGAAGTAGAGGTGCTGGTCGATGACGACGGCCGTGACCAGGGCCATCACGGCCACGAACGACTCCGTGAGCATCCCGCCGTAGCCGATGGGCTTCGCCTGGCTCTCCTTCTCGAGCAGCTTCGGCGTCGTGCCCGACGCGATGAGCGAGTGGAACCCGGAGAGCGCGCCGCACGCGATGGTGATGAACAGGAACGGGAACAGCGCACCGGCGAAGACGGGGCCGTCGCCGCGAAGCGCGAACGAGGACACGGCCGGTGCCTGCACCTCGGGCCGCGCGACGAGGATGCCGACGGCGAGCAGGACGATCGTGCCGACCTTCATGAACGTCGAGAGGTAGTCGCGCGGGGCGAGCAGCAGCCACACGGGCAGGACCGACGCGGCGAACCCGTAGGCGGCGAGCCACCACGCGAGCGCGACCGGGCTCAGCGTGAACCAGTCCTGACCCCAGTCCGTCTCGGCGACCCAGCCGCCCGCGACGATCGCGAGGAGCAGCAGCGCGACGCCGATGATCGTCACCTCGGACACGCGGCCCGGCCGGAGGAACCGCAGGTACGCGCCCATGAACAGCGCGATGGGGATCGTCATCGCGATCGAGAAGACGCCCCACGGGCTCGCGGCCAGCGCGTTCACGACCACGAGGGCGAGGACGGCGATGAGGATGATCATGATGACGAACACGGCGACCATCGCCGCGACGCCGCCGAACCGGCCGAGCTCGTCGCGCGCCATCTGTCCGAGGCTGCGGCCGCGGCGCCGGACCGACAGCGTGAGCACCAGGTAGTCCTGGACGGCACCGCCGAGCACGCAGCCGACGATGATCCACACGGTGCCCGGCAGGTAGCCCATCTGCGCCGCGAGCACCGGTCCGACCAGCGGTCCCGCGCCCGCGATGGCGGCGAAGTGGTGGCCGAACAGCACGCGCCGGTCCGTCGGCATGAAGTCCTTGGCGTTGTCGTACCGCTCGGCCGGGGTCGCACGGTCGTCCCGCGGGCGCACGATCTTCGACTCGACGAGCCGCGCGTAGAAGCGGTAGCCGATGACGTAGGTGCACACGGCGGCGAACACGAACCACACGGCGTTGACCTGCTCGCCGCGGGCGAGTGCGAGGACGGACCAGGCGACCGCGCCGAGGACCGCGACGGCGGCCAGGACGGCGCGCCGGGCCGGTGGGACCGGGCCCCGCTCGACCACGGCGACAGGTGGGAGGTCGGGGTCCGTCCGGACGTGCTCGACCTCGGTGCGCGCGACCATGCTGGCCCCCTCAGGCGTCGTCGTCGTCGACCAGCACGCACGCTACGCGCGGCCCGGTCGGTCGCAACCGGGCGGAGCTCGTCCCGGACTTCCCGCATGCGGCGGTGCCGTGAGACGGTCACGAGCGTGGACGTGCTCGCGAGGTTCGCCGGAGCGTGGTCGGTCGACCGCGCGGTGGCCGACGCGCGCGCCGGGGTCGACGGGACGTTCCGCGGCACGGCGACGTTCGCGCCGACGGGCGACGGCGGGCTCGCGTGCGTCGAGGACGGCGTGCTGGCGTTCGGCGGCGACGAGCGACCCGCGGCGCGGCGGCTCCTGCTGCGCGCGGCCGGCGACGGCGCCGTCGAGGTGCTGTTCGGCGACGGGCGGCCCTTCTACGGGTTCGACCTGCGCGACGAGCGGTGGTCCGGCGTGCACGGCTGCGGCGACGACACGTACACGGTGCGCGGCCGGTTCGTCGGCGACGACGCCTACGAGGAGGTCTGGCACGCCGTCGGTCCGCGCAAGGACTACCGGCTGACGACGACGTACCGACGGTTGCCCGACGACACCTGACCGTGGCGCACCGCGACCCGGACCGCCCGTCGCGGCTCCGCGCGGCCCGCGCCGTCCGCTCGCCGCGCGCGGTCCCGGAGCGCCACCTAGCGTGACCCGATGAGCCCTCTCGCCACGGCCGCCGACCGCCTCATCGCCGCGTACCAGCGCCGCCTCTCGCCCCGGAAGGGCTGGAGCTGTGCGCACCGGGTCGCCCACGGCGGCGACTCCTGCTCGGTGGCGGTCCGGGGGTTCGTCGCGCGGCGCGGCGTCGTGCGGTCGGTCGTCCCCACCGCCCTGCAGTTCCTGGCCTGCTACCGGGCCGCCGCGATGCTCGCGCAGTCCGACGTCAGCGGCGTCTGCTGCTGCGGCGGCATCCCGATCCCGTTCCGCTTCCCGCTCCGCTAGGCCGAGCGGACGGGCGGACGCAGCCGCCCGGGCCGGGAGGACCCGGCCCGGGCGGTCAGCGCGTCGGCGTCAGTTGCGGTTGATGGTGAACGTCGACGTCGTGTTCCGGATGTCCTGCGCGTTGCCGCTCATCCTCAGGTTGGTGAACGTCGCCGACCCGACGGCCGGACCCTGACCCGCCTCGGGCATCTCGTTGACCCAGATGCCGAACCCGGACTTCGCGTCCCACGCGTCACCGCTCTTGCGCGCCCCGGTGATCGACACGTTCGTGAACGTCGTGTCGGTGATCGGGTTCTGCGGCTGACCGCCGACGTAGTTCGTCTGGAACATGATCCCGGAGTAGGTCGGGTCGACGATGTCGACGTCGCTCACCCGGATCCCCTGGAACTTCTTCGACGCGGAGAACACCCAGATCGCGGGGAACGTCTGGTTGCCCCAGAAGTGGCCGCCGGCGCGCACGATCGAGATGTTCTGGAAGCTCGTCGGCGCGGCGGACCCGAACTCGTCCATCGGGTAGCCGAAGTCGAGCGAGCTGATCGTGATGCCGGAGTACACGAGCGTGTCCGCGATGTAGATGTTGCGGAACGTGTTGCCGTACCCGCCGTAGACGGCCAGGCCCGCGGCCCGCCACGTGACCAGCGACGTCAGGTTCTCGTAGACGTTGCCGGTCTGGCCCGTGCCCCCCGCGTCGGTCGCCGCGAACAGCGCGAACGAGTCGTCGCCCGTGCCGCGCGCCTCGATGTTCGCGACGCGGTTGTTCGCCGACCCGTTGGTCATGTTGATGCCGTCGGCGAACGTGTTCCGGATGCGCGAGTTGGTGATCGTCGAGGAGTCCATGTTCGACGCCCAGAACATGCAGATCATGTGCTCGACCCACAGGTCGTCGACCGTCATGTTCGCGACGTTCGTGAAGTCGAGGACCTTGCCCGGCCCGTCGATCCGCGACGTGTAGTTGCCGAAGTACGCGAAGCCCCGCCACTTCGAGCCGTTCGCCGACGCCTCGGCGCGGAAGCCGACGTCGGTGTTCTCCTGCCCGCTCGGCGCGAAGAACCGCGTGAACCACGGCCCGGCGCCGACGATGTCGACGGCCTTGCCGTACACCTGGAACTTGGAGCTCGTGCTGTAGTCGCCGGCCGGCAGGTAGACGCCCTTGAGCGCGCCCGTCGTGTCCATGCGGACCTTGTCGAGCGCGTCCTGCACCGCCTGGTGCGTGAAGCCGGTGGGCTGCACGTACTGGGACGGGTTCGGGTTGGCGTCGGGCGTCGCGAGCTCGGTGTTGATGAAGTCGACCGTGACGGGCTGCGGATTGCTCGCCGTGCGCTGGAGCCGGATCGTCGCCCCGGCCGGGACGGTCGTGCCGAGCAGCGTGCTCGCCTCGTCGTAGATGTGCCGCGGACCGCCCGAGCCCGGCTGGTTGTTCGGGTTGGTCTCGTTGCCGTACAGCCACGCGAACCGGGACGTCAGGTCGAGGCGCTTGAGGAACGTGCCGTTCACCAGGACGTCGATGCTGCCGCTCTGGCCGGTCCCGGCCGCGTTGTCCGGGACGGAGAAGCGCGTGACCAGGGTGTTCGTCGGGTTCTTGAGCGTCCACTCGACATAGGCGCCCGTGGCGGACAGCGTCGCCGCGCGCCGGCCCGACGCCTCGCCGGCGAGGTCGCCGACCGTCCGGTTGGGGCCGACGAGCACCGCGCCGCCGCCCGCGCGGCCGTCCTCCGCCTCGTACATGTCGAACGGCAGGTGGGCGCCGCGGCCGACGTAGATCCCGCCGGTGACGACGTTGTTCGTCTGCTTGCCGGGCACCTCGGTGCTGTCGGCGGCCACCGCGCTCGACACGGTGTAGGTGCCGTTCGTCGCGGTCCACGTGCCGAGGTTCATCGTGGCGCTCGTGGCGCCGGCGGCGATCGCACCGCTGACGGAGCCGGTGAGCGTCCTGACGACCGCGCCGGTGGTCGAGTCCTTGATCGTCACCGTGAGCGCGTGCGCGCCCGACGACGTCGCGACGTTGCCGTTGTTCGCGACCGCGCCGGTGAACGTGACGACCGCGCCGGCCGCCGGGTTGCCCGGGCTCCAGCTGACGACAGGCACGAGGTCGGACGTCGGGACGGGGGCGACGACGAGCTTCGTCGGGTTGCTGTAGGCGTTGTTGGACTCGTCCTGCTCGACGACCGTGTTCGCCGGGTCGGCCGTCGCGCCGACCGTGTAGGAGCCGGCGGCGCGTGCGCCGATCGACGCGGTGACCGTCGCCGTCGCGCCCGCAGCGATCGCCCCCACCGAGGCGGTGGCGGCGGTCTGCCCGTCGACCTGGAACGCGACCGACGTCGCGGCCGACGCCGCGGTCCCCGCGTTGCGGACCGTCGCGCTCAGGGTGACGGCCGTCGACTCGGTCGGGTTGGTGGGCGACGACGTCACGCCCGTGACCGTGAGGTCCGGGTTCGGCGCGGGTGTGCCGAGCACCTGCAGCTCGGCGACCTGCCCGTTGCCGGCCCCGGTGTTGCCCGTGAAGACCAGGCGCACGTCGGACGCCGTGCCGGTGACCGGGACGGTGACGGTGTTGCCCGTCGACGGGCTGAACGCGCGGGCGGCCGACGGTGCCAGCGTCGTGAACGCGCCCGTCCCGGTCCGTCCCTGCACCTCGAACGTCTGCGTGCGGTTGGCCCACGCGGCGTCGGGGTTGAGCTTCACGACCACGCCGGTGACCTGGCTCGCCGAGGCGAGGCTCACCGTGAGGGTCGACGGGTACTGACCGCCCGCGCCCTCCCAGTACGTGCCGAGCTGCCCGTCGACGGCGTTGCCCGCGACGTAGGTCCACTCGGTCGACGACGCGACGATCGGCCGGTTCGCGGCGAGGTTCTGCCCGGTCGGCGGGGTCGTCGTGGGCGTCGGGGTGGTCGGGGTGGGCGTCGGGCCGGCCGTGCCGTAGACCTCGAGCTCCGAGAGCTGCCCCGCGGGCCAGCCGGTGTTCGCGGAGATGCTGAGCCGCACGAACCGCACAGCGGTGTCCGTGACGTCGACCGTGACGGTGTTGGCGGAGGCGGGCGCGAACGCGTACGCGGCCTGGGCCTTGAGCGTCGTGAACGTCGAGCCGTTCGTCGAGCCCTGCACGGTGATCGTCTGAGTCCTCGCGCCCCACCCGGCGGTCGGCAGCTTGAGGGTCAGGTCCGTGACCGTGGCGGCCGTGCCGAGGTCGACCTGCACCCACTGCGGAAGCTGGTTGTTCGTCGACTCCCAGTACGTCGCCTGGTTCCCGTCGGTGACGTTGCCGGCGCCGTAGACGTCGGTCGAGCTGCTGGCCGTCGCGGGCTTCCCCGCGGCGAGGTTGACGGGTGCCGCGGCGGCACCCTGCGCGACGAGCGCGAGGCCGAGCGGTGCGACGAGCGCTGCCGCGGCGACCGCCACGACCGCGTGCCTGACGTTCCTTCTCATGGGTCGTCCTCGTTCTCCCGCCTCGGAGGCGGGTCCGGGCCGGGCACGTGGGCACGGCCGGGCGCGGGCGGCCGGCGTCGGCCGCAGGCGGGCTCCCCGGACGCGTCACGGGGACGTCGGTGCCCCCGCCGGCACGTGCACGGCGTTCAGTGGTGGACCAGGAACGACCGCTGGTGCGCAGGCAGCGGCCGACGCCGTCGTGCGAGTGTTGCCCACGTCCGCACAACTTTGTGCGTCCGTGTTGTCGAGAATTTGCGGCGTCGCGACCAGACGATACGAACGCGCGGCGGTCCGGTCAAGGGATCCGGGCGCAACACCACAACCGCCCATGACTCGCGCGGCGCGGACGTCGGTTCGGGCGGTCAGCGGCCCGCGACGGGACACGGCCACGCGGCGACGTGAGCGTGGACAGGGCGCCCGGCGGACCGGACGGCGCCGCCTGCGGCTCAACCGGCCTGACGGGCCCGCTGCGGGAGGTCGGTGCTGGTCCGCGTCCGGTCGTGGCCCGCCCTCGGGAGGATCAGCGCCGAGGCTGCGAGGAGCGGTGCGACGAGGGCGACGGCCGCCGTGAGGCCCGCGCCGGCGGCGAGGAGGCCGATGGCCGCCGGGCCCGCCAGCACGCCGGCGTAGACGAAGACCGACAGGCGTGCGGCCGAGCGGCCGCTCGGGTCCAGGCGGCCGGTCTCCGCGTACGCGATCGGCACGAGCGTCGCGCCGCCGAGGCCGAGCAGCGCGAAGCCGCCGACGGCGACCACGGGGTCCGGTGCGAGCGCCCCGAGCGCCAGCCCGCACGCGCCGACGACGGCCCCGCGCCGGAACAGCCGCGCGTCGCCCCACGCGGCGCGCAGCCGGTCGCCGACGACGCGTCCGAGGGTCTGTGCGGCGGTGAACGCGGTGGTGGCGGCGGCCGCGACCGCGAGCGACGCGTCGCGCTGCTCGTGCAGCAGGACGGCGCCCCACGCGAGCGCGGCGCCCTCGGCGACCATGAGGACGACGCCGACCACCGCGACGCGCGCGAACGCGGGCGACCACGAGCGGGTCGCGTCCGCCGCCTCGGCCGGCCTCGCCGATGCCGGTGCACCGCCGGCCCCCGGTGCGCCGGTGGGTGCGACGACGGGGAGGCGGGACCCGGCGGCGAGCGCGACGGGCACCGCCAGGCACGCGGCGACGGCGAGGTGGGCGGCGGTCGGGACTCCGGCGGCGAGGCTCGCGGTCCCGGCGAGGGTGGCGACGGTGATGCCGATGCTCCACGCGGCGTGGCAGCCGCTGAGGATCGGGCGTCCGATCCGCTGCTCGGCCCGGACCGCCGTGGCGTTCATGGAGACGTCGAGCGCTCCGTTCGCCGCGGCGACCACGGCGATCGCGGCGACGTAGGAGGCCGTGCCGGGGACGGCGCCCAGCAGCGCCACGGCCAGCGGCAGCGTGACGACCGCGACGCGGGCGACGGCCTCCGGCCCGACGCGGCGGAGCAGGGGTCCGAGCGCCTGCATCGTGGCGATGGCGACGGCGCCGAACAGGACGCTCGTCAGCCCGTAGGCGCGGTCGTCGAGCCCGTGCTCGACCTTGAGCGCGGCGGAGCGGACGACGAACCCGCCGAAGGACAGGCCGCTGACGAGGAACAGCGCGGTCGTCGCGCGGTGCGCGGTGCGGGAGACGGTGAGGGTCATGCCCGGGTGACGGGCGAGGGTGCACGATCCCGACAACCGGTTCCGGTCGAGGTCGCACGGCCGGCGACGACGCACCGCCGCCCCCGGAGGCGGACCTCCGAGGGCGGCGGCGTGCGGGCGGTGCGGCGTCAGCGGGTCGGGAAGCTGTCCGCCGTGACGATGCGGCTGCGGACGAACTGGCCGGACTGCGACAGCTGCGACGTGCCGTAGCTCGAGCCCGAGCAGGTGCCCGACCGGAAGGCCGCGCTGCTCTCGTTCGCGTCGGAGTACGTCCAGTTGACGTGGCTGATCTTGAGCGAGTCGAGCAGGTCGAGCCACGCGGTGGACGACTGGATGTCGACCGTGCCGCCGCCCGTCGCGCTCGTGGTGCCCCACTCGGACACGAACAGCGGCAGCCTCGTCGCCGCGCTGCGCACCTCGTTGCGGTAGTTGTCCAGGTGGGACGCCGCGTAGAAGTGGAAGGTGTACATGATGTTCGAGAACGACAGCGGGTTCGCGACGATCTCCGCCGACGTCGAGCCGTTGGAGACGCCCAGCGACGACCAGCCGCGCGTCCCGACGAGGATCACGGCGTCGGGGTCGGCGGCGCGGATGATCGGGATGACCTGGTTGGCGTAGGTGCGGATCTGCTCCCACGACACGCCGTTGGGCTCGTTCGCGATCTCGTAGATGACGTTCGTCTTGGCCGCGTTGCGGGTCGCCACGTTGCGGAAGAACGTCTTGGCGTTCTCCAGGTTCACGTTCGGGTCGCCCGGCGTGAGCGTGTGGAAGTCGACGATCGCGTACATCCCGCGCTGCTCGGCCTGGTCGACGAGGCCGTTGACGCGCGACGTGAAGCCGGCCGGATCGGTGACGTAGCCGTCCTCGTTGACGTACATCGCGATGCGCAGGACGTCGGCCTTCCAGTCGTTCGCGAGCGTGTCGAGCGACGCGGTGTTGTAGCACTTCGCGAACCACTGCAGCCCGTGCGTGCTCACGCCGCGCAGCTGGATCGGCTTGCCGTACTGGTTGCAGAGGTTGACGCCGCAGACGCGCAGCTGGCCGTTGATCGCCACGGGCGTGCTGCCCGTCGGCGGCGGGGGAGTGGTGGTCTGCGTGGGCGTCGGGCTCGGGGTGGGCGACGTCGTCGGCGTCGGGGTGCCCGTGGTCGAGCCGGTGCAGGCCACGCCGTTGAGCGTGAACTGCGTCGGGACGGCGTTCGCGCCGCTCCAGGTGCCGTTGAAGCCGAAGCTCGCCGTGCCGCCCGTGCGGACCGCGCCGTTCCACGCGACGTTGCGTGCCGTGACGGCGCTGCCGGACTGCGTGACGTCGGCGTTCCAGGCCTGCGTGACCTTCTGACCCGACGGGAACGTCCAGCCGACGGTCCACGACGACACCGGGTCGCCCAGGTTGGTGACGGTGACGTTCGCCCCGAAGCCGGGGTTCCACTGGTTCGTGATCTGGTAGTCGACCTTGCAGCCGGCGGCGGCCTGTGCCGACATGGCGGTGATCGCGCTGATCCCCGACATGGCGAGCACGGCCGCGGACAGCAGCGCGGCGACTCTCGTGCGCTGGGACATGGAGCTCCTCGTGCGTCGTGGGTGCTGGGCGGCGCGTCGTCCACCGGCGAGGTGCGCGACCGCTCGTGAGGAGGGTGCGCCCGTCAGCGCTTGACCGCTACAGCCAGGGCCCGTCCGACGCCGAGGTAAACGTTTCAGCCACGGTCGGGTGACAGCGGCGCGACGGTCGGCAAGGCGCGCGAGGGTGCGACGCGTGACGCGGCGCCGGCCGGCGCGGTCGTGCCGCCGGACGGCGTCGCGGTCGGTGCCGGGGTCGGCGTGCCGGACGGCGTGGGCATCGGTGTCGGGTAGGGCGGGTACGGGTCGTTGCACGACGTCAGCGCGTCGAGCGGGTCCGCGGTGCAGGTGTCGGCGCCGTCACCCCCGTCGAGACGGTCGTTCCCCGCGACCCCGTCGGCGCCGCGCAGCGTGTCGGAGTCGCCGAGCCCGCGCAGCAGGTCGGCGCCGAGGCCGCCCACGAGCGTGTCCCGCCACGGCGAACCCGTCAGGACGTCGTCGCCCTGCCCACCGCGCACCTCCTCGACGTCGGGCGACGTGCTCCACGGCGGCGGCGCGCCGATCGCGTCGCCCTCGCCGGCCGACCCGTCGCCGCCGAGGCCGTCGAGCGTCACGGTGACCGGCGCGGTCCGCGCGCCGTAGTCCGCGACGTCGTGGCCCGGACCTCCGACGACCTGGTGCGCGCCGTCGGGGGCCGCGCCCATGACGAACCGGTCGTCGCCCTGGCCCCCCTCGGACCGGCCGTTGTCCGCGCCCGCGTCGAGCACGTCGGCGCCCCACCCGCCCTGCAGCGAGTCGTGGCCGTCGGCCCCGAGCAGCGTGTCGTCGCCGTCGCCACCGATCAGCACGTCGTCACCGCCGAGCCCGGAGACGCGGTCGTCGCCCGCGCCGGCGCAGATGACGTCCGCGCCCGGCGTGCCCGTCAGGACGTCCGGTCCGGCGGTGCCGCGGATCGTGCACGGGTGTCCCGGCGCGGTGTCGTACCGGACGTAGTCCCACGTCGACGAGCCCGTGTACGTCTCGAAGCCGAGGCCGACCGTCCCCGCACCGCGACCCGCGAACGTGCGGTCGAGGACCGTGCGGCCGTCGACCGTCAGCCAGACCTGCTGGCCGCGCGCCTCGAGGTGGTACCGGTGCCAGCGGTGCGTGTCGAGCGGGATGACCTGCCGGTCCTCGTACGGGTACAGCACGCACAGCTCGCCGGGTGCGAAGCCGACCTGGAGCAGGTCCATGGTGTCGCCGACCCACAGCAGCGTCGGCGGCGGTGTGCCCGTCTCCTCGTCGAGGCACGTGCCCGTCGCGTCACGGCCGAGCCGCATGCGGACGTCGACGTCCCAGCCGGTCAGCCGGCCGGAGGCTCCGGTCCACTCGGACGTGCCCGCGGTCTCGAGCAGCATGACGAGCGTCTCGCGGCCGATCGTGATCGCGCCGCCGCGCGTGCTCGCGACCGGGTCCCCGCCGAAGCCGATCACCTGCCACGGGTCGGTGGGCGGGCGGGAGAACTCCTCGCGCTGCACGTCGCCGGCCCACGCCGGCGCCGGGACGAGCGCGGCCAGGGCGGCGACCGCCGCGACCGTCGCACCGAGCCGTGTCCGCCTCGTCATCGCGCCCTCCCAGGGTGTCGGCGTGGTGCGCACACTAGGGGCGGCGTGGCGGGTCGACGCTCGTCGCCGAGCACGCGAAAGGGTTCGGCGTCGCACGTCTGCCCGATCGGGCAGGGCGCGAGGGCGCGAGCGGCGTGGTCGACCGCGTCGCGACGAGGCCCCGCCGCCGGGTGGGGCGTGCGGGGCCTCGCCGCGTGCGGGCGTCAGTGCCAGTCGGAGATGGCCAGGTCGTCGGGTGCCGGCGCGCCCGTACCGGTCTCGACGAGCTGCTTGAGGCTCACGAGGAACGTGGCCCACTTGGTGCTGCAGTGCGACATGAACTCGACGGGCTCGCGCCAGCCCTCGTGCGCGAACAGGACGATGACGTACTCGCCGTCCTGCCGGAGCTCCCAGCGCACGGTCGTCCCGATCCACTCCTCGGGACCGTCGACGACCTCCCAGACGACCTTCCGGCCAGGCTCCTGCTCGAGCACGACCATGTCGAAGCCGCCCTGCGGGAACCGGAACGCCAGCAGCCCGCCGACGTCCGGGTCGCCGGTCGTGTCGGTCGTCCACCAGCCCGCCAGCCCTTCGACCGTGGTGAGCGCCGCGTACACGTCGTCCAGGGCGGCCGACCGCATGCCGACCCTGTGGATGATGTCCACCATCTCGAACCCTTCCTTCCCCTCGGTGCCGGTCACTTCTTCTGGCTGCGCGCGATCGCCTCGGCGATCCGCTTGATGCGCTGCAGGCGGGCGTCCCAGGCCTGGCCGACGTCGGCGAGCTGGGCGACCGCGCGGGCGAGCTGGGCCTCGTCGACCTCGTAGCGCCGCTCGCGCCCGGCGGGCGTGACGTGCACGAGGCCGACGCGGTCGAGCACGACGAGGTGCTTGGCGACGGCCTGCCGTGTCACGGGCAGGCGCTCGCTCAGCGACGTCGCGGTGCCCGGGCCGTCGGTGAGCAGGAGGTCGATCATCCGTCGGCGCGTCGGGTCCCCGACCGCTGACCACAGGTCGTCGTCGACGGACGTGCTCATCGCGTCGCGACCAGCCGTTCGGCGTGCGCGGCGATCGCCGGCACGAACACGTCCCACCCGTTGACGTGGTCCGCGTAGGCGGCCTCCATGACGGCGGCCTCCCAGCCCTTCTCGCGGAAGCCGGTCTCGGTGAGCCGCAGCAGCGTCCCGGACCCGGCGGGCACGAGCTCGAAGGTCACGAGCAGCGCGGCGGCGACCGGGTCGTCGGCGTCGTCGGGGACCCAGCGGAAGGAGAAGAGCCGCGGTGGGTCGGCCGCGACGACCGTGAGCGGCTCGACGTGCTCGTCGGGCGTGCCGCGTCCCCACGCGACCTCGGTCCCGCTGCCGGGCTCGGCGGACAGGTCGGTCTCCGCGCCGTTCCACCAGTCCCGGATGTGCTCCGGGCTGCTGAGGACCTCGAAGACGACCTCCGGCGCCGCGTCGACGTGGATCTCGCGCTCGATGCTCCCGAACTCCATGGCGTCTCCCGTTGTTCGCAACGATTGGTTGCGCATCACGGTAGACCCATGATCCGGACAGTGCAACCCTTGGTTGCGGAAACGTCGACGTCGACGAGCGTGGCCGCACGGGCCGGCAGACCGACCCCGGGGCCGCGTCCGTCCGGCCGTGCCCCGCCGTCGGCCCCGTCCGAGGACGCGTGACCGACGCGCCGGGTCAGGTGTCCGCCGGTCGCGCGTGGCGGTCGGCGACCGCGACCGCACGGTCCCGGACCGCGTCCCGCAGCCAGGCCGGCTCGACGACCTCGGCGTCCGTCGCGACCTGCCACACCGCCCACTCGGCGTGCCGTCGGTCCTGGAAGGTGGCCTCGAGGCGCAGCCGCCCGTCCGGCTCGGCCGTCTCCCGCGCGGTCAGCGCGGTCCCGACGGCGTCCCCGCGGTGCTCGGGAGGAAGGAGGACGACGACGGTGACCTGCTCACCGCCGGCCCGGAACCGTGTCGTGCGCTCGTGCCACGCCTGCGCCAGGTCGACGTGGTCGGGCCGCTCGGCGGCGCCGGGCAGGACCTCTGCCTCGGTCACTCGGGACAGCCGGTAGGTGCGGTCGGCACCGGACCGCGTCGCCAGCAGGTACGTCTGCCCGCGGACGGTGACGAGGCCGACCGGGTCGACCGTGCGCCACCGCGCGTCCTGGCCCGCGGCGGCGTAGAGGATCCGGAGCCGACGACCGGTCACGACGGCCCGGCGGGCCGCGGTCGCCACGTCGCCCGGGACGTCGTCGACCTCACGACGCCGCGAGAGCAGGTCGGCCGCGGGCTCGAGGAGCAGGCGCTCGGCGGCGCGTGCCGCGGTGAGCCGGTTGTCCTCGGGCAGTGCGTCGACGATCTTGAGCAGCGCCGACGCGAGCGACGGCCCGAGCCCGAACGCCTCGGCACCCTCGCGCGACCCGGCGACGACCAGCGCGAGCGCCTCGTCGTGCGTCAGCCCCGTGAGCTCGGTGCGGAACCCGGGCAGCAGGGCGAACCCGCCGTGCCGGCCGCGCTCGGCGTAGACGGGCACGCCGGCCGCGGACAGCGCCTCGACGTCGCGCAGGACCGTGCGCGTCGAGACCTCGAGCTCGTGCGCGAGCGCCGACGCGGACAGCCGCCCGTGCCGGCGCAGCAGCAGCACCAGGGAGACGAGCCGGTCCGCGCGCACGCGCCACACGCTAGACGAATACATGACAGGAGGTGTCGTGATGCCCTGCGAGCGTCGTGGCACGGCACCGCCGCGCACAGCGGCGGGCCGCCCGCACCCCGAACGAACGGAGACGACGTGACGCTCGCACGCACCGCGGTGGACCCGGTGACCTGGTCGCTGGACCTGGGCTTCCACCAGGGGGAGGTCGTGACCGGCCAGACCCGCACCCTGTACTGCTCGGGCCAGACCGCGACCGGCCCCGACGGCGCACCGCTGCACCCCGGAGACATGGCGGCGCAGGTCGCGGCCAGCCTCGACAACCTGGAGGCCGTGCTCGTGGAGGCCGGGATGTCGCTCGCGAACCTCGTGCGGCTCGGCGTCTTCACGACGGACGTCGACCTGCTGCTCCAGCACTACGACGTGCTCGCCGGCCGTCTCGGTGCCGCCGGCGGCGCGCCGCCCACGACGATGCTCGGCGTGGCGCGGCTGGCGATCCCCGGCCTGCTCGTCGAGTTGGAGGGCACCGCGGTGGCGTGACGCCGGCGGCCGCCGGCCGGGCGAGGTGGTGGCCTCCTGGGTGCGGTTGCTGCCTCGGACGCAGCACCGGCCGTCTGACCGCGACGACGTGCGCCGGCACCCGTCGCCGCTCGTCGTCGCGCATCAGGGGACCCGGCGCAGCCGGAAGAGGTAGGGCTCCGCCATGCCGCGCGCGTCCATCGCGCCGACCACCGAGCCGTCGTCGTCGGCCCGGAACGCGTCGACGATCGGCAGGTCGTCGTAGACCATCGCGGCGGAGACGACCCCGCGGAAGCGGACCTCACGGAGCCGGGCTCGGGGGCGGCGGGTCGTGACGAACGGCCGCACGAGCGCGAACGCCCCGGCGGCGGGCGGTGTCCGCAGCAGCGGGGCGACGCGCAGCACGAGCCCGAGCGGGACGAGGCCCGGGTGGACGCGCACCACGCCATGGCCGGACCGGAACAGCAGCGGGTGCGCGGTGTCGTCGTCGTCGAACCTCTTGCCGAACCAGCCGAGGTTCTCGAGCACGCCGTCGAGCGGGTGGCCGGTGGCGATCCCCGCGCCGCGCCACGTGCCGCGCAGCTCGGTGGTGGCGACGGGCGGAAGGGCGTCGTACCGCTCCAGCGCGGTCGTCACGTCGCGTCCTCGGTGCCGGTGCCGGTGCCGCTGCCGGTTGCCGTCCCGGTGTGGTGCGCGTCGAGCGGCCGGCGCAGGATCCACGTCGCCGCGGTGCCCGTCTCGGTCACCTGCCGGGTCCGCGGGTCGACGGCGGTCCAGCGGTGCTCGTGCTCGCGGACGCGCCGGTACCCGCGGCGCTCGTACCAGCCGACGACCGGGTCGTCGCGGTCGGCGTCGAGGCTCAACGCCGCCGCACCGCGGTCGCGCGCGGCGTCCTCGGCGGCGCGGACGAGCCGCTCGCCCGCGCCACGGCCGCGGTGGTCGGCGTCGACGTGCAGCCCGTAGAGCCACGGGTGCGGCGGGTCGCAGTCGTTGTCCCAGCGGACGCTCACGGCGCCGACGGGTCCGGCGTCGTCCTCGGCGACGAGCAGCAGCCCGCGGCCGTCGCGCGCCTCCTCGACGCGCCACACGGCGCGGTCGTGCGAGCCGGCGAACCCGGCGAGAGCAGGGAGGTCGCCGGGCCGGCCGGCGCGCACGCGCAGTCCGGGCGCGTCGCGCTCGATCGCGTCACGCGCTGTCGTCGGGTCGCGTGGGGTGCCGCCGGGGCCGTGCAGGCCGGTCATGCGCGTCGCGACCTCAGCGCGTGCCGAGCGCCGCGTCGATCAGCACCTCCGCCGCAGCGCGCGCCTGGCGCGCGGCGTCGGCGCGACCGGCGATCGCGGCGGTCGTCTGGGCGCCCTCCGCGAGCAGGGCGAGCTGCGCGGCGAGCGCCTGGTCGCCGCCGGCGTCCGCGGTGAGCCGCGCGACGTGGTCCTGGAACGACTGCTTGTGCACGCGGACGGCGTCGGCGACAGCGGGCGACGTCGCGCCGAGCTCGCCGAACGCGTTGATGAACCCGCACCCGCGGAAGGTGTCGTCGGTGAACCACTGCGCGAGGAAGTCGAAGATCGCGAGCAGGCGCTCGCGCGGGTCGTCGACGCCGCTCAGCGCGCCGCTCAGGCCCGCCTCCCAGATCCCGTGCCGTGCGTCGAGCACCGCGAGCACGAGGGCCTCCTTGCCGGGGAACTCGGCGTAGAGGCGCTTGAGGGAGACGCCGGCCGCGGTGCGGACCTCGTCCATCCCGACGGCCTGGATGCCCCGCGCGTAGAACAGCGCGTCGGCGGTGGCGACGACGCGGTCGCGCACGTCGGTCGTCGCGGTCTGCTCGGTCGCCCGCGCCACGGTCCACCGCCCTTCACCGGGCCGTCGCCCGGCGTTCTGCTCCTCGGCCTTGCGCCGAGAACGCTCGTTCTCTAGTGTAGGCGACATCGGCGGAGAACGATCGTTCTCCCACGGACGAGAAGGAGCCAGGCCATGGGACGTATCACCGTCGGCACGGAGAACTCGGTCGACATCGAGCTGCACTACGAGGACAAGGGCACCGGCCAGCCGGTCGTCCTCATCCACGGCTTCCCGCTCGACGGCAACTCGTGGGAGGGCCAGACGGCCGCGCTCCTCGACGCCGGCTACCGCGTCATCACGTACGACCGCCGCGGCTTCGGCCAGTCCAGCCAGCCGTCCGTCGGGTACGACTACGACACGTTCGCCGCCGACCTCAACGTCGTGCTGGAGACCCTCGACCTGCGCGACGTCGTCCTCGTCGGCTTCTCGATGGGCACGGGTGAGGTCGCGCGCTACCTCGGCACCTACGGCTCGACGCGCGTCGCGAAGGCCGCGTTCCTCGCGTCGCTCGAGCCGTTCCTCACCAAGACCGAGGACAACCCCGAGGGGGGCGCCCCGGCGTCGTTCTTCGAGGACATCGCGGCGACCGTCCGCAAGGACCGGTACGCCTACTTCACCGCGTTCTACCAGGACTTCTTCAACCTCGACGAGAACCTGGGCACGCGCATCTCCGAGGAGCAGGTGCGCCACGCGTGGGACGTCGCCGCGGGGTCCGGCTCGGTCGCGTCGGCCGCCGCGCCGCTCACGTGGGGCACGGACTTCCGCGACGACATCCCGAAGATCGACGTGCCCGCGCTGATCCTGCACGGCACGGGCGACCGCATCCTGAACGTGGACGTGACCGCGCGTCGCTTCGTCAAGGCGCTGCCGTCGGCCGAGTACGTCGAGATCGAGGGTGCCCCGCACGGGCTGCTCACCACGCACACCGCCGAGGTCAACGAGGCGCTGCTCGCGTTCCTCGCGCGCTGAAGCCGGTCCGCGCCGGCGCCGGAGCGCCGACCGGCCCGCGGGCGCCGGCCCGCACATGACGAGGTGCCCGCCCCTCCCCGGGGCGGGCACCTCGCCGTCCGACGTGGTCAGGCAGCCTGGCAGGAGACGGTGGCACCCGCGCCCGTCCCCGTGCCCTGGAACCCGAATCCGGTGCCCTGGCCGGCTCGGAGGGTGCCGTTCCACGCCGCGTTCGTGACGGTCATCGGCTGACCGGTGCCGGTGCGCACGCCGTTCCACACCTGCGTCGCCGACGCGCCCGACGGGAGCGTCACCTGGACGCGCCAGCCGCTGAGCGCGCGCGCCGCCGTGACGTCGACGTTCGCGACGAACCCGCCCGGCCACTGGTTGACGACCGTGTAGGTCGCGGAGCACGCGGCCGTCGGGTCCGGTGTCGTCGTGGGCGTCGGTGTCGGGGTCGGCGTGGGGGTCGGCGTGGGTGTGGGCGTGGGTGTCGGCGTCGGGGTGGGCGTCGGCGTCGGGTCCGGCGCGAGGACGAGGTTCTTCTGCTGCACCGTCCACTGCCCGCCGCTGCACAGCCCGCAGCCCGACGTGACGAACGTCCGCCCGGCCTGCGTGTCACCCTTGAGCTGCCACTTCGCCCACAGCACCGCGGCGCGCCCGAACTCGCCGCCGTTCGGCTGGTCGTACGTCCCGCCGTGGCCCACGGGCAGGTTGCCCATGAACGCCGGCAGCCCGGCCGGGAGCTTGCCCCAGTCGTCCATCGCGTTCGGGTAGGCGATGTCGCCGGGCCCGCCGATGATGTAGGCGATCGGGTGGTCGAGCCGGCGGAGCTGGTAGTCGTCGGCGTCGTTCAGCAGGCCGCTGCTGAAGATCATCGTCGTGGTGACACGGGGGTCCCCGGAGACCGCGTACGCCTCGAGGCCGCCGCACGAGAAGCCGGCCACCGCGATCTTCGACGTGTCGACCCGGTCGCGCAGCGGGCTGCCGGAGCGCGTCGACTCCGCGACGGCCCAGTCGATCGACTGCGTGAGCCACGACGACGTCGACGAGCCGCCGCCGTTCGGGCTGCCGTTGGAGATGACGAGGAACCCGTGCGACGCGATCTCGCGCAGGAAGGGCAGCGCCGACGTGCCGTTGGCCGAGCAGGCGCCGTTGCTCCAGACGAACACCGGCATCTTCCCGGACGGCAGGTTCACGGGCCGGTAGATCGTGTGGTTGGGCAGGCTCGACGAGGTCTCGTAGTCGGCCGGGTACGGACCGGACCCGCCCGCGGCGGCGGAGGCCGGTGGCAGGACGGTGCTGCCGAGCAGCGCGCCGGTCGCCAGCGTGACGGCGAGGGTCGCCCACCTGTGTCGTCGTTGTGCCATCCCACATCCCTTCTCAGGCCCCGGGCGCGCGCGAGGCCGGTGCGGGGAGCGTGCGCGACGGGGCGATGACGTGCTGATCCACCATCGCGACCCGCTCGGTGCGCTGTCGACCCGGAGTGCGGACGATCGCGCGTCCGAATCGTTTTTCACCGGTGTAGAGACAAGCCGCGAGGGCCCTGCCCGTCAGGCGTCGGCCACGACGAGGCGGAGCGCCCCCACCCGCTCGGGCAACCCGCGCAGGTGCCCGTGCCGCTCGTCCCACGCGCCGCTCGCGAGGTCGCGTGCGAGCCGGTCGAGGCCGCGACGGGCCGCGTCGGCGTCGGCGAGCGCGATCCCCGACGTCGCCCGGCGGACCTCGGGCCGCAGGAGCTCCTCGGGTCGCCCGTAGAACGCCTCCCCGAACCCGTCGACGCAGTCCCACGGCACGGCGACGGGGTCGACGCGGACGTGGGCGCTGCCTTCCCCGAGGCAGGCGACGAGCCGGTCGATCGACGGGAACCGCGTCAGCTCGGCGGCGAAGACGTGGGGCAGGTACTCCGCGAGCCAGAAGTCCTGCAGCGCGACCGCGTCGAACGTGAGCAGCACGACCGGTCCGCGGCTCACCCGGCGCAGCTCCCGCAGGCCCTGCTCGACGTCGCGCCACTGGTGCACGGTGACCGTCGCCATCGCGGCGTCGAAGGCGGCGTCGTCGAACGGCAGGTGCTCGGCTGTCGCGTCGAGCGCCGGTGCGGCGCCGGCCGGTCGCTGGGCGCGCATCGCCGCCGACGGCTCGACCGCGAGGACGTACCGGTCGGCCGGCTCGTACGACCCGGCTCCCGCCCCGACGTTGACCACCGTCCGGGCGTCGCCGAGCGCCGCGTGCACGCGGGCGGCGATGCGGGGGTCCGGCCGGCGGACGCGTGCGTAGCCCGCGCCGTGCTGCTCGTAGTCGACGTCGCCGGCCGGTCGCTCGCGGTTCGCCATGAGGCCAGGACAGCACGGCGGCGTCCGGGCCGTCGGCGTCATTTCTCCTCGGTGCGACACGGTTCCGGCCCGCACCCGGGGTCCCGGGTCAGACCAGGGCGCGGACCAGCCGGGAGCCCAGGCCGTCCATCTCGTCGAGCCAGCGCGCGCGCTGCGCGTCGTCGACCTCGTTGACCGACGCGAGGACCGTCCGCTCGACGAGCGTCGGCGACGTGGCGGAGCCGAGGTAGGTGCCGACGCACCGCTCCCAGATCGCGGCGAGCGGGTCGCCGAACACGGTCGCCTCCCGCTCGGCCGGGGTGTCGGTGGTGTTGACGACGACCAGGCGCCGGATCGCGAGCAGCCGCTCCGGCAGCCCGCCCGCGTCGGGCAGGCGGTACGCGACGCCGGGCACGAGGACCCGGTCGAGCCAGCCGGCGAGGATCGCGGGCGGCATGCCCCACCAGACCGGGTGCACGACGACGAGCGCGTCGGCGACCGCGAGGTCCGCCCGGTGCCGGTCGAGCAGCGGGTCGCCGGACGGGCCGCCGAGGTGCAGGTCGCGCCCGACGACGTACGACTCCTCGGCGCGCAGCACCGGGTCGAAGCCCTCGGCGTGCAGGTCGTGGGCGACGAGCCGCCCGCCCGCACGGGCCACGGCGTCGCCGAGACGGCGGGCGAGCGCGTGGTTGAGGCTGTCGGGTCGCGGGTGCGCGACCACGAGCACGACGACGGGACCGTGTGCGGACGTGTCGCCGCTGGCGTGTGCCTGCGTGTCCCCGACGGGTGCCGCTCCTGCCGCCATCCGGTCCTCCCCGCCGTCATCCGGGCCGTGTCCGCTGCGACGCTACCGGAGCGCCGAGCGGCCCGGGCACACGATGTGTTCAGTCGTACACATCTGTGTACGATCGTCCGCATGACGACCCCTGACTACTTCGCCGGCGACCCCCGCACCAACCGCGAGCGCATGCTCGCGGGCGATCTCTACATCGCCGACGACCCCGACAGTGGTCGCATCGCGCGCGAGGCGTTCCGGCTGACCGACGCCTACTACCGCGCCGAGTCCGCGGGGGAGCCCGGCGCGCGCGAGCACCTGGTCGCGCTGCTCGGCTCCCTCGGCGAGGGCGCGTACGTCAAGCCGCCGCTGTTCGTCGACTACGGCGAGAACATCCACATCGGCGCGCGCACGTTCGTCAACTACAACCTCACCGCGCTCGACGTCGCGACCATCACGATCGGCGAGGACTGCCAGATCGGCCCGAACGTCCAGCTGCTCACCCCGACCCACCCGGTCGACCCGCAGCCGCGCCGCGACAAGCTCGAGGCGGCGAAGCCCATCACCCTCGGCGACAACGTCTGGCTCGGCGGCGGGGTCATCGTCTGCCCGGGTGTGACGATCGGCGACAACACCGTCGTCGGCGCGGGGTCCGTCGTCGTGCGCGACCTGCCCGCGAACGTGGTCGCGGTCGGCAACCCCGCACGCGTCGTGCGGCAGATCGGCCCGCAGGACGAGGCGCGGTGACCGAGCGGCGGCCGCGCCGCCACGACCCCGAGCGGCGCGACCGCATCGTCGAGGCGTGCCTCGAGGTCGTCGGGGAGGTCGGGGTCGCGGGGGCGTCGACGCGTCGCGTCGCCGCCGCGGCCGACGTGCCGCTCGGGTCGATCACGTACCACTTCGACAGCGTCGACGCGCTGCTCGTCGAGGCGTTCGAGCGCTTCGCCCGGCGCATGAGCGACCGCTTCGAGGCGGCGATGGCCACGGTCCACGGGATCGACGAGGCGCGACGGGCCGTCGTCGACCTGATCGCCGTCGACGTCCTCACCGACCCGCACGAGCTCGTCCTGACCCACGAGCTCTACACGCTCGCCGCCCGCGACCCGCGCTACCGCCGTCTGACGCACGCGTGGATGGCCCGCAGCCGGCACGCGCTCGAACGGCACTTCGACCCGCCGACGGCCCGGCTGCTCGACGCGATGATCGAGGGCCTGACGATCCACCGCGCCCTCGACACCGAGCCGCGCGACCGCGACGAGGTCGAGCTGGCCGTCGACCGACTCACGCGCACGTCACCGGGCGACTCGTGACCGTGCGCCGGCCGGGAAGGGCGGGCGCCCGCACGCGCCGTCGCCGCTGCGCACCGGACGGCGCCCGTCGTCGTGACGGTCAGGCGGCGAGGTGGAACGTCGTGGCGAAGCGGGCGAGCAGGTCGCCGGGGCCGCGCAGCACCTCGACCGCGCCCGTGGTGAGGGCGCGGTCGGGGGAGAGGTCGCCGGAGATGAGCCGGTGCAGGTCGGGGCCGGCGGTGAACGCCAGGTCGACGGGCCCGTCACCGCGCGTCACGTCGAGCGACGGGCCGGCCACCCGGATCAGCAGGCCGGCGTCGTCCAGGTGGGCGGCGTAGGCCGTCGCCGGCAGCGTCGCGGCGACCTCCGGGCGGAAGGCGGTGCGCAGCGTCATCGTCAGGGCGTCGGGCGTGACGACCTGCTCCTCGCGGGGATCGCCCATCGCCTTGAAGCCCCACGCCCCGAGCGCGAGGACGACGGGTTCGAGCTCGCGGCCGTACGGCGTGAGCTCGTAGACGATGACGCGCGACCGGGGTGCGCGACGGATGATGCCGGCCGCCTGCAGCTCCTTGAGCCGGGCCGCGAGGACGTTGCTCGGGATGCGGGGGAGCCCCGCGGCGAGCTCGCCGTAGCGGCGTGGCCCGACGAGCAGGTCGCGGACGAGGAGCAGCGCCCACCGTTCACCGACCAGCTCGAGGGCGCGCGTGATCCCGCAGTACTGCCCGTAGTCGCGTGCGGCCATCGGCCTCAGGCCTGCTGGCTCGCGACCGCGTCGGGGCCCTGAGCGGCGGCCGCCGGGTCCATCCAGCCGAACTCGAGGACGTTGCCGTCGGGGTCGGTGAGCCCGCGCTGGTACATGAAGCCGTAGTCGGACGCGGGGCGCGGCTCGGTGCCTCCCGCGGCCAGTCCGGCGGCGGCGGTCGCGTCGACCGCCTGGCGGCTGTCGAGGAAGATCGCGGTCGACACCGACGGGCTCACCGCCGGGTCGCCGAGCGGCAGGTCCGTGAACGTCTGGAAGTACTCGCGCGTGAGGAGCATGAACGCGCTGTGGTCCTCCTCGACGACGACGCAGGCGGCGTTGTGGTCGGTGAACATCGGGTTGATGGTGAAGCCGAGCGCCGTGTAGAAGCCCTTCGCACGCTCCAGGTCGGTCACCGGCAGGTTGACGAACATCGCGGTCATGGTGCTTCCCCTCGTGCGGCGCGGTGCGGTGCGGACGACAGCTACACTTGCAAAAAACAAGTGCCGGGTCAAGGGTGCTGACCGGTCGTCGGGCGCGCGGTGGGGCGACGTCAGTAGAAGACGCCGAGGTGGTCGACGATGACGTGCACGGACGACGAGCCCGCCGTGACCGCGATCCGACCGTCGGCACCCGTCGCGACGGTCGCCAGGTTCGGGGAGTCCTCGCCGCGCGCGAAGTTCACGACGGACGTCCCCGGCACGGAGCCGTCGCCGCTCCACGCCACGAGGTGGCCGGGCCCGCTCGACTGCGTCGCCGTCGCGTTGACGACGTGCGCGACGGCCGCCGGGAGGGCCGACGACGGCACCACGAGCGTCTGACCGGCGGCGACGGCACGTCCGCCCGCCCGCGTGTCCGCCACGCGCGTGGTCGTCGACGGCCGGAACCGCAGGCCGTCGGTCGCGGTCCCGTCGTCGTACCAGCCCTGCAGGTCGACGAGCACGTGCGCCGTCCCGGTCGTGTTGTTCCGCAGCGCGAAGCCCGGCCACGCCCCGTCGAAGGAGACCGGGACGACCGCGTGGTTCGGGACCGTCTGGCCGGGCGCGTAGTTGACGTTCGACACGCCCGGGGCGTCGGTGTCGCCCGCCCACGCGACGACGTGCCCTGCCTGCGTCGGCTGCGTGACCGTCAGGTTCACGTCGACCGCCGTCGGCGAGCGGCCCAGCAGGTCGTCGACCGGCACCCAGATCTCCTCGCCGGGACCCAGCGGGTAGACGCCGCCGTCCCAGTCCGGCTCGCGGGTGTCGAGGATGCGGGTCGTCGCCACCGGGTGGTACCCGCCGCCGTCCTCGCCGTCGGCCGTCGAGTAGAAGCCCTGGACGTCCACGAGCAGGTGCGTCGCGCCCGCGTTGTTGTGCAGCGCGACGCGCCCGTCGTCGCCGAGCGGCACGACGACCTGGTTGGGTCGGCTCTGACCCGGGACCAGGTTGAGCGACGACGTGTCCGGCAGCGGGTCGCCCGCGGGCCAGACGCGCACGTGCGTCGCCTGCGTCGGCTCGGTCCCGGTGACGTTGAGCAGCACCGCCGACACCCCGGTCCGCGGGATCGCGTCGCCGAGCGCCGGGTCGAACGTCAGGACCTTGCCCGCACCGAGCTTCCCGGCGGGTGCGCCCAGACCGGACCGGGTGTCGAGCACCCGCACCGGGTCGATCGGGACGAGCTCGCCGTCGTTGCCCTCCGCGGGCAGCAGCGCCATCACGGTCAGCGGCGGGCTCGGCTCGCTCGCGACGTCACCGTTCACCGCGCGGACCCGGTACGTGTAGCGGACGCCCCCGGTGACGGCCGTGTCGGTCCACGGCATCGCGACGTCGTGCGCCACCTCGTGCTCCGGCTCCCCCGCGGACGCGCGCAGCACCCGGAACTTCTGCGCCTGCGTGGAGGAGGTGAGCTGGATCTCGCCGCGCAGCGCCCGCGGCACGACGACCGGGACCGGCGGCACGGGCAGCGCCTCCATCTGCACCCGCGTGAGCGTGACGCCCCGCGCCGTCTGGTCGGGCGTCCGGACGTACCCCCGGAAGTGGTGCTCCCCGTCGGAGACGAAGCGCACGGTCAGCGTGCAGTTCTGGCGCGGCGCCAGCGTGCGGCCCGCGCAGCCGTCGGAGACGACCGTCGCGATGCCCGCGTACTCCGGGTTGCCCACGGGGATCTCCGACGCGCCGTAGGTCTGCGACCCGGTGCCGGCGTTGGTGACCGTGACCGTCCCGTCGACGCTGCGACCACCGACGAGCTCGCCCACGTCGAGGCTGGTCGTGGCGGTGTGCTGGTACGGCACGGTCGAGTTCCAGCGGAGCGACCAGTGGCCGCTCGACGCGGGGGCCGGGCACGCGCTGCGCGTGACGTCGGCCGCGAGGCTCGTCAGCGCCACCGACGCGTCGCGCGTGAGGGCGAGCACGTCGAGGGTGCCGGTGCCGCCCATGCAGGTGTCGGGCCCGAACCACGTCATGACGTACGGCAGGGTCGCGTCGAACGGCCCACCGATGGCGTAGGAACCGACCGCGAGGCGCGGCGCACCCGGGCTCGCCTGGATCTGGACCAGCCCGTCGGGCGTCCGCGCAGGGTCGGTGCGGACGGTCACGTTGTCGCGGGTCGCGGCCTCGCGGACCTCCACGGTCAGGCCCGAGTCGAAGACGGCGTTCATCCGCTCGTACGTCCACGTGCCGGGGTCCGCCTGCATCGTGATCGCCGTCACCGGGCCGGCCGCGGCCGACGGGACCGCGGGGACCACGACGAGCGCAAGGGCGGTGGCGACGAGGACGGCGACGCGCGGGCGGGGGAGCATGCTGCGGACGATAGGGGTCCGGTGCGGCCCGCGGCAGCGGTTCGCGCGACGCCCACCCGATGGGGTCAACCGCCCGAAAGGGACGCGCCCGGTGCCCCGGTCCGATTGCGACCCTGGCCGCACGGTCGTTCACTGAGGCTGCTCCGGCGTGCGGGCGACGACCGCCCGGGGAGGTTCCCATGAGCACGGACAGCTCCGTCATGACGGCGCCGGTCGACGAGGAGGTCGGCGAGGTGGCGCACGAGGCGGGCGTGCGTCGGCAGCTCTGACGGAGGCCGGGCGCCCGCCCGGCCGCCTCTCCTCGACCGGGTCCGCGCGCCCTCCGGACGCCGCTCGGATCCGCGCCGCTAGTCCGCGTGCTCCGCGGACAGGCCCGCCGGGTCGTCGCCGGCCTCGTCCGCCCGCTGCGCGTCGAGGGCCGCCCTGGCCGCACCGGCGTCGGGCTCCTGCGCGAGGCCGCGGTGCATCTGCGCGACCTTCTCCGCGGGCACGCGCGGCGGCAGGAGCGGGGTGTCCCGGTCGACGATTGCCTCGACGACGCACGGCCGGTCGGCGGACAGGGCGGCACGCCAGACGTCGTCGAGGTCGTCCGGGTCGTCGACCCGCATGCCGCGCAGGCCGAGCAGCTCCGCGTACCCCGCGTACGGGAAGGCGGGGACCGTCTGCGACGTCGGGAACCGCGGGTCGCCCTCCATCTCGCGCTGCTCCCACGACACCTCGGCCAGGTCGCCGTTGTGCAGCACGAGCACGACGAACCGCGGGTCCGCCCAGTCCCGCCAGCGCGCGGCGACGGTGACGAGCTCGTTGATGCCGTTCATCTGCATCGCGCCGTCTCCGGCGAGCGCGACGACGGGCCGGTCGGGGTGCAGCAGCTTCGCGGCGATCCCGTAGGGGAGTGCGGACCCCATCGACGCGAGCGTGCTCGACAGGTGCGCGGGCACGCCCGGCGGCAGCCGCAGGAACCGCGCGTACCAGTAGACGACCGACCCGACGTCGACGGAGACCTGCGCGTCGGCCGGCAGGTGCGCGCTCAGCGCGTGCACGACGCGCTGGGGGTTGAGCGGGTCGGCCGGGGCGGCGACGCGCTCGGCCGCGATGCGGAGCCACGCCGCGACGGACTCCTCGACCTGCGCGCGCCACGGCACGCGGCGCTCCGGGAGGTGGGGGAGCAGTGCGCGCAGCGTCGCGGCGGCGTCCCCCGCGAGCGGCACCTCGACCGGGTACTTCGCGCCGAGGTTCCGTGGCGCGACGTCGACCTGCACCGCTCGTGCCTGGCCGTGCGGCGGGTAGAATTCCGTCCACGGGTCGTTGGACCCGACGATGAGCAGCGTGTCGCAACGCGCCATGAGGTCCGCGGACGCGGTCGTGCCGAGGTGCCCCATCACGCCCGTGTGCGCGGGCAGTCCCTCGTCGAAGAGCGGCTTGCCGAGCAGCGACGTCGTGAGGCCCGCCCCCAGCCGGTCGACGACGGCAAGGACCTCGTCGACCGCACCCGCGGCGCCCTGGCCGGCCAGCACCGCGACGCGCTCGCCGGTCGCGAGCAGGCGCGCAGCCCGGCGCAGGTCCTCCTCGGGCGGCACGGCGATCCCGCGCGCCGCCGCCGGGGACGTGACGACCACGCCGTGCGTCTGCTCCAGGTCCGGCAGGTCCGCCTGCTGCACGTCGTGGGGGACGATCACCGCCGTCGGGCTCGACGTCGCCAGCGCCGTGCGGATCGCGTCGTCGAGGACCAGCGGCAGCTGCTGCGGTGTCGCGAGCGTCTGCACGTACTGACCGCACACGTCCTTGAGCAGCACCGGCAGGTCGACCTCCTGCAGGTAGCCGCTGCCGAGCGCCGTGGTGACGACCTGCCCGACGATCGCGACGACCGGCTTGCGGTCGAGCTTGGCGTCGTAGAGCCCGTTGAGCAGGTGGATCGCCCCCGGCCCCTGTGTCGCGAGGCACACCCCGACACCGCCCGAGTACTTCGCGTGGCCCGTCGCCATGAACGCGGCCATCTCCTCGTGCCGCGCGGTGACCAGCTCGACGTCGTCCTGCGCGCGGTGCAGCGCGGCGAGCAGCGGGTCGATCCCGTCGCCCGCGTAGCCGAAGACGCGCGACACGCCCCAGTCGGCGAGCCTGCGCACGATCCCGTCCGCCACCGTCGCCATCGCCCCGCCCCGTCCGTCGTCGCGCGCGGCGCCGCCCCCGGACCGTCCCCGCCATGCTCCGCGCCCGCGTCGCGTGGCGCATCCGGGCGCACGTCGTCACCCGGTCGGACGGGTCGCCGCGCGACGGTGACGCACGCCTCACGCCCTCGCGCGTGAGGCCACGGCGGCGACCCTCGCGGTGTGACCGACGCGGCAGTGCCGCGGGTTCATGCGGGTGCGAGCGGGCGCCGATGGGACCACTCGTGCGTCGCCCTGCTGTCCCCCGTCTCCGCCTGCCCGTCGCCCTGCGCGCCCTCGCGCTGCCCAACTACCGGCGCTGGGCGCTCGCCGACCTCGTCTCCAACACCGGCTCGTGGATGTCGACCGCCGCGCTCGGCTGGCTCGTCTTCGACGTGACCGGCTCGGCCGCCGCGCTCGGCGCCGTCGTCGCGGTCAAGCAGGTGCCGTCCATCGCCTTCGGTCTGCTCGGCGGGGCGCTCGCGGACCGGCTCGACGCGCGCCGCGTCCTGCCCTGGACGCAGGGGACGCACGCGGTGCTGGCCGCGCTGCTCGCGGTGCTCGTGCACGGCGGCGACGCGCACCTGTGGCACCTCTACGCGTTCGCCGCGCTGACCGGCACGATCGGCGTGCTCGACGGACCGTCGTTCGGGCGGCTGCTCGGGCAGGTCCTCGGGCGTGAGCACCTGTCGAACGGCATCGCGCTCGGCTCGATCACGCACTCGACGGGCTGGGTGCTGGGTCTGGCCGCGGGGTCGGTCGTGCTGGCCGGGCCGGGCGCGTCGGCGGTGTTCGCGATCGACGCGGTGTCGTTCGCGTTCGTCGCGCTCACCGTCGTGCGGCTGCGGCCCGACCTGCTGCACCCGCTCGACCGGGCGGTGCGCGGTGCCGACCGGGTCCGGGACGGCGTGCGGTACGTGCTGGGCAGCCGGCAGCTCGTCGTCGTCCTCGGCGCGGGCGTCGTGACCGGCGCCGTCGGGCGGCACTTCCAGGTGACGATGGCGGCGATGGCCGACGGCGTGTTCGACGGTGGGCCCGGCCTGTACGGGCGGCTGTTCACGTGCTTCTCGGTCGGCGCGCTGCTCGGCGCGGCGGTCGCGGCCCGGCTGCGCGCGATGCGGCTGCCGGTGCTGCTCGGATCGGCCGGGGCCGCGGCCGTCGTGCAGGCGACCGCCGGGGCGGCGCCGGCCGTGTGGGTCTTCGCGGGCGCGATGGTCGCGGTCGCCGCCTGCTCGATCGTCTACGACACCGCGGTCTCGACGACCGTGCAGCTGCTCGCGCCCGGGCACCTGCGCGGGCGGGTGCTCGCGGTCCAGGGGCTCGTGTCGTCGCTCGCGTCGATCGCCGGCGCACCGCTCGTGGGGCTGCTCACCGACGTGCTCGGCCCCCGAGCGGCGCTCGGCATCGGCGGCGGGCTCTCGCTCCTCGCGGTCCTCGTCGCGGCGTGCGTCCTCGCCGGCGGCCCGGCCGCCGTGGCGCGGTCGGTCCGGACCGAGGTCGTGGGCCGACGCGTCGTCGTCCCGTCGCCCGCGCCCGCTCCGGTCGCCGCCTGACGCGCCTGGCGTCGCAGGTGCGGACGTCGGCTCAGGCGATGAGCGGGCCTCCGACGTGGCGGCGCGGACGACCGAGGACGACCAGCAACGCACCCACGACGACGAGCACCCCGCCCACCACGGCCGCGTACCAGCCGGTCGAGGCCGGCACGCCCAGGTAGACGGCGATGCCGAGGATCCGCGACAGACCCCACGGCAGCAGCGCGAGCTGGTCGTTCCACGTCGTGAGCGACGCCTCGACCCCGACCAGCCCCACGAACGCGCCGACCAGCGCGAGGACCGTCCCGGCGCCCGCGACGACGGCGCCGAGCGCGACGACCCGACGCGCACCCGCCGACACCGTCGCCCAGCCGACCGCGACGAGCACCCACAGGAACCCGGCGACCGCGAGCGTCACGTACGCGCTGCGCGCGACGGCGTCCGTCCAGAAGCCGAACCAGTACCCGCCCGGTCCCGTGGGCACGAGCGCGACGAGCAGCAGCACGACCCGCAGCAGCGCGGCACCGCCGACCGCCGCGAGCACGGCCCACGCGGCACGCGGCCGGACCGCCAGCACGACCGCCGTGAACAGCAGCCAGCCCGCGAGCGCGACCAGCAGGTGCGCGGGTGCGAGCAGCCACGTCTGGACCGCGCGGCTCGCGACGACGGCGAGCGCCGGGACGGTGACGACGAGCACGCGGTCGGTCCGCGTCAGCCCCGCGGTGACCTCGGCGGCACGCCACGGCCGCGTCCCCGCGACCCAGGTCGCGCGTGCCGCCTGCGCGCCGGGCAGGTGACGGTGGCTGGCGCCCGGCACGAGCCCGTAGACCAGCCAGCCGACCACCAGGAGCAGCAGCACGCGCGCCGCCCACGCCATCGGCAGGTCGCGCTCCGCCCGCTCGACGCCGAGCCGTGCGGCCGTCAGGTTGTACGCCGGGTACGCCGGGTCACCCGCGTACGCCTCCTCGTGCGCCGCCGCCGACCGCTCGAACGCCTGCCGCGCGGCGTCCCACCGCGCGTGCACCGCCGCGTCCCGCGTGTCGTGCCACTGCGCCTGCCGGAGCACCATCTCGCGGTAGTCGCCGAGCATCGTCAGGGTGCTCGCCTCGTAGTCGAGCGTGTCGAGGAAGGCGTCGCGCAGATCGGCCTCGCGCCAGGTCGCCGGGTCCGTGCCGGCGATCGCGTCGCGCATCCGCCCGACGGCCGCGACGGCCCGGTCCCCGCCGTCGATCGCCTCGTCCAGGTCGTCGCGGCTGACGTCGTAGATGACGTCGAGCACCGCGCTGTCGCCCGTGAGGATGTCCCACTCGAAGATCCACATCATCGGCGGCGGCTCGAGGCCCAGCGCCGTGACGCGGCGGTCGGCGAACGGCCCGATGTAGAGGCCGTCGGTGATCGCGGTGCGGCTGTCCGCCATCGCGGCGGCGATCGTCGCCGCCGTCTCGGGGTCGTCCGAGAACCAGCGCCGCGCCCAGTCGAGCGTGAGCGCCGCGGGGTCGGCGTCCGGGTCCCGGGCGAGCCGCGACGCGAGCTCGGTGTTGAGCTCGTAGAGCTGCCAGAACCCGGCCTTGAGCGTGAGCGACAGCGGTCCGGCGCGCCACGGGCCGCCGTCCTGCGTCCACGTCCACACGCCCTCGACGCGCGGGTTCGCCGCGAGGAACCGCTGGAGGGCGGTCCGGTACAGGTCGCCGAGGTCGTTCGGGAACGCGCCGAAGTTCTCGAACTCGCGGCGGCTCTGCAGCTCGACGATGCGCCGGTGGTCGCCCGTCTCGAGCGTGTCGTTGAGCGGCAGGTGGCTGTAGAAGTCGCCGAGCGTGTACTTGGTCGACACGATCAGCCGGTCCGACGTGATCCCGTCGAGCACCGCGTCGTACGAGTCGGCGTTCGTGTGCATGTCGCCCACCGCGCCGACGCCGACGCTCCACGTCCGGAAGATCACCTCGCGGTCGGCCCGTTCGGCCTGCGCGGTGAACGCCGTCAGCATCGCGCGCACGTCCGCGACCCCCGTGACCGCGAGCGCCGAGTAGTAGTCCCAGCCGGGCATGTCGTAGACCTCGCCCGCCTCGCCGATGCGGACGAGCACGCCGTCGACGTACGGAATCGCCGCGTAGAGCTCGTCGAGCCCGGCGGCGTAGACCTCCCAGAACGCCGGGTCGGCGGTGGTGAGCCCGCCGAACCGGTCGACGAGGTAGTCCTCCAGCGGGGTCGTGAGCGCGAGCATGTCGGTGCGGAGGAAGACCTGCATGCCGAGGTCGTGCGCGTACTGCCACATCGGCCCGAACGCGTCGCGCAGCGCGAGGGCCCGGGCGACGTGCTCGTCACCCTCGGCGTAGACGTCGTCGCCGTCGCCGACGCCCGAGAAGGTCACGTACTCGACGAACCCGGGGATCGCGATCGCGTTGCTCCCGTTCGTCAGCTGGTGGTGCACGTACTCCTCGAACTCCGCACGCGCGACGTCCAGGGCCGCGGCGTCGACGTACGGCGCGTCGGGCAGCATCACGTCGGCGAACGCCTGCGACGCGTGCGAGTAGTCGTCGCCCGCCGCCCACGCGGCCTCGTCGACGGTCACGCCGACCGCCCCCAGGTCGACCATGCGGAACGGCAGGCGCGGGTCGACGGTCTCGCCCAGGTGCGCGTCGAGCGGGCGTCCGGTGCGCGCCGCCGACGCGAGGTCGTACAGGGCCAGCGCCGCGCCCGCCTGCGACGGGGCGACGACGCGCAGCGCCTCGCGCGTCCCGTCGAGGCGGTACGACTCGTCGTCTTCCGGCCCGTCGCTGACGACGACCTCGACCGTCGCGGTCCCGTCGGTCGTGCGGGAAGTCCCGACCGCGTCGCGCAGCTCGGCCACCGCCAGGTCGAGGCGCGCCGACGACGGTGCCGTCACCACGGTGATGCGCGGCGGCGCGGTCCACGGCGTGGCCGGCGCGGTGCGGGGCGTCTCCGCGGGGACGTCCGACGGGGCGCTCGTGATCCCGAGCTGGTCGCTCACCGCACCCGCGACTCCCGCCCCGACGAGCCCGAGCAGCAGCAGGGTCGCCACGACGACCAGCAGCCGGCTCCCTCGCCTCGTCACGCGGCGGAATGTAGCAGCGGCACCTGTCGACGCCGGGGCCCCTCGACGCCTGCCACCCGGCCGGCCGTACGGGTGCGCGGTGTCCCGGCGCGGTCCCGCGACCGGGCCGTCCACCGTCCCGTCCGCCGACGTCGACGGGCGCGCGGCGTTCAGCCCGTCGGCACCCAGTACCGGCGCTCGGGCGGTCCTCCGTCGACGGGGACACGGTCCTGCACCACGCCCCCGCACCGTTCGATCGTCCGCGCCGACGCGACGTTGTCGTCGTCGCAGGTCACCAGCGCGCGCTCGATCCCGGCGGACGTCGCGACGACGAGCGACTGCCGGAGCATCTCGGTCGCGTACCCGTCGAGCAGGAAGTCGAACCCCTCGCGCGCGAGCTCGTCGTGCGCCACCCACGCCTCCGCCTCGTCGGCCGCCGTGAGCGGCCGCAGCACCAGCGACGCCGTCACGATGCCTCCCCACAGGCCGCGACCGTCTCGTCGACGAGGACGTGCGCCGCCGCGAGCGTCGCACGCAGTGCGTCGGGCTTCACGCCCACGGCCGCGCACAGCGCCTGCGCGCGCTCGCCGAGGTCGCGCGGCGCCCCGGGCAGGCGCCCGGCCGCGGCGACCGCCCCCTTCTCGTTCGTGACCCAGCGTCCCGCGTGCGCGTGCAGCGCGTGCGCGCACAGCAGCACCGCGCGGAACAGGCACCCGGCGACGTAGGCGGCGTCGCCCCGCCCCACGGCCTTGGCCGCGACGTCCAGGCTGAACGCCGCCTCCCACAGGCCCCCGACGACCGCGTCGCGCAGTGCCGGCGGGTAGGCCGCCGCCTCCTCGTGCAACGCCGTGACCTCACCCGACGGGTCGGCGAGCACGACCGCGAGGGCGATCTCCCCGGCGTACGCGAACGACGGCACACCGAGCGGATGACCGGCCTGCGCGTGCCACGCGAACCGGCCCTCCTGCGCGTCCTGCCAGCTGCGTCGCACGCGCTCCAGGTCGCGGTAGATCACGTCGACGGCGGTGCCGTCGACCCGCAGCCACCCGCCACCGTCCACCCACGGCCCCCACTCGCCGGGGGCGCTCACCCGCGCCTCCGGTCCGGCGAGATCCCGGACCGCCGCCCCGAGCGCGTCCACGTCGAGCGGCGGCCGGTAGTAGAGGCCCAGGTCCACGTCGGACTCGGCGGTGTGGTCACCCCGTGCCCGGCTGCCGCCGAGCACGACGGCCCGCACCCCGGGCACCTCGACGAGTCGTCCCGCCACCTCGAGAAGTCGCGCGTCGCTCAGCACGGCCCCAGCATGCCGGTCCGAGGTGTGACGCGGTCGGCGGTCCGTCGCGGGCGGTGGAGAGGGCTGGACGGAAATGCCGGGGACCTCCGACGGCGCGCGACCTATCCTGCGAGAGCCGTGCGACAGGACGAGGAGGTGGTACCCGTGAACGCTGGAACGACCAGGGTGCTCCCCCTCGGGGTCACGGTCGGGCGATAGGTCGTCCGGGAGCGCCGCCCACGCGCACTCCCGAGAGGCACGACCATGGACTTCACCTCCGAGCACCGCCACGACGACGGCGTCCTCGAGCGCGACTTCGCGCTCGGCGACATCCCCGGCACGCTCTGGACCACCGGCTCCGCACCGGCCCCGCTGGTTCTCATGGCCCACAACAACGGCCTTCCCCGACGCGACGCGCGGCTCGTCGCGCGCGCCCGGTTCCACGCCGCAGCCCACGGCTACGCGGTCGCGACGATCGACGCCGCAGGGTGCGGTGACCGGCCTCGCACTCCCGCCGCCGAGCAGGTGCGCGCCGACCTGCGTCGGGCGATGCAGGCGGGCGAGCCGGTGGACGAGGTCCTCGAGGCCATGGTCGGCCCGATGGTCGACGCCGCCGCGCCGGAGTGGCGCACGACGCTCGACGCCCTGCTCGACCTGCCCGCCGTCGCCGGGCCGGTCGGCTACTCCGGCTGGATGGCGCTCGGGATCCGGCTCGCGGCGACCGAGCCACGGATCGCGGCGGCCGGGTTCTTCGCCGGCGGGTTCGTGCCGCGGGCCGTGCGGGAGGACGCACCCCGCGTCACCATCCCGGTGCTCGTCCTGCTGCAGTGGGACGACGAGGGGAACCCGCGGCAGCGGGCGCTCGACCTGTTCGACGCGTTCGGGAGCACCGAGAAGACGCTGCACGCCAACCCGGGCGGCCACCTCGGCACCCCGCGGTTCGAGCTCGAGGACGGGGCGCGGTTCTTCGACCGCCACCTGCGCCGTCCCGACCGCGACGTCCGCCCGTCGTCCGGTCCTGATCGCACCGGGCACCGATGATCGGGTCGGGGCCCGTACGGCTGCGCGAGGCTCGTCGACGGAAGGGAGCACCGTGATCGCCTGGCTCAACCGGCTCGTCGACGCCGTCGAGGACAGCCTCACCGAGGACCTCGACGTCGCCCGCCTCGCCACCACGCTCGGCACGAGCGAGTACCACCTGCGGCGCATGTTCTCGTCGCTGGCCGGGATGCCGTTGTCGGAGTACGTGCGGCGCCGGCGGATGACGCTCGCCGCGGCGGACCTCGTCGGCGGCACCGACGACCTGCTGGCCGTCGCCGTGCGGTACGGGTACGGGTCGGCCGAGGCGTTCGGCCGGGCGTTCCAGGCGGTGCACGGCGTCGGCCCGGGCCAGGCCCGGCGGGACGGCGGTCCCTTCCGTTCGCAACCCCGCCTCAGATTCCGCCTGACCGTTGAAGGAGCCAGTCCCATGGACGTCCGACTCGTCACCCGCCCCGCGTTCCGGCTCGTCGGGCACGCCGCGCGCGTCCCGCTCGTGCACGAGGGGGTCAACCCCGCGATCCAGCAGCACGTCGGGTCGATCGCCCCGGCCGAGCACCAGCGGCTCAAGGCGCTCGCCGACACCGAGCCGTCGGGTCTGCTGGCGGTGAGCTCCGACCTCGACCCGGACCGCCGCGAGGGGTCGGAGCTCACCTACCTGCACGGCGTCGCCGTCTCGGACGACGTCGACGTCCCGGACGACCTCGACGTGATCGCCGTCGACGCCGGGACGTGGGCCGTGTTCCGGGCGTCGGGTCCGTACCCGCAGACGCTGCAGACCGTCTGGGCGGCCACCGCGACCGAGTGGTTCCCGTCGAACCGGTGGCGGCTGCGCCCCGGGCCCGAGGTCGTGGCGGTCCTCGACCGTGCCGACGACTTCTCCACCGCGACCGTGGAGCTGTGGCTGCCGGTCGAGGGCGGCTGACCGGCGTGGTGCGGTCGCCGAGGCGCTGCCGGCGTCGTTCACTGGGGCGACCGCACCGACCGCCGACCGTCCACGGGAGCAGCACCGCATGAACGACTGGAACACGCAGGTCATCGAGGAGTTCCGCACCAACGCCGGGCAGGTCGGCGGGCACTTCGCGGGCGAGCCGTTGCTGCTCCTGCACACGACGGGGGCGCGCTCCGGTCAGGGGAGGGTCAGCCCGATGATGTACCAGGACCTCGGCGACGGCCGGGTCGCGGTGTTCGCGTCGTACGCCGGGCGCGACGTCCACCCGGCGTGGTTCCACAACCTCGTCGCGCACCCGGAGGTGAGCGCGGAGATCGGGTCGGCGACGCTCACGTTCACCGCGCGCGTCGCCGACCCCGAGGAGCGTCGTGCGATCTGGGAGCGCCAGAAGCAGGCGTACCCGCGGTTCGCCGAGTACGAGCAGAAGACGGACCGCGAGATCCCGGTCGTCGTGCTCGAGCCGCGCTAGCGGACGCCCGCTCCCGGCCCGGTCAGGCGCTCGTGCAGGTCAGCGTCGGCGTCGGGGGCGTGCCGCTGCCGCTGCCCAGCAGCCCGAAGGTCGCGGTTCCGCCGGCGGGCAGCGTGCCGTTCCACGACACGTTGCGCACGGTGAGCTGGTCACCCTGCGCCGTGAGCGAGCCGTTCCACACCTGGTCGACCCGCTCGCCCGACGTGCGCCACGCGACGCTCCACGACGACGTGGGCGAGCCCGCCCGGACGGTCACCTCCGCCTGGAAGCCGCCGGGCCACGAGTTCACGACCTTGAACGTCGCCGTGCACGCGCCCGCGGGCGGCGGCGTGGTGACGGTCGGGGTCGGCGTCGGCGTCGTGGTGGCGGTCGGCGTGGGCGTGGGGGTCGGCGTCACGGTGGGGGTGGGCGTCGGCGTCGGGTTCGGTGTCGTCGACGGCAGCGACGTGAAGAACCGCCAGATCTCGCCGGGCACCCACGACTGCTGCTGCCCGCGGTCGCGCGCGTCCCACTGGTGCCCGCTGTCCGACGCGAGCCACACGACGGGGTAGCCGTCGCGGCACGTGTACGCGGTGCGCGTGTGGGTGCCGCTGCCCGCGGCGGGCTCGGGCGCCTGCTGCGCCTGGCAGCCGTTGTTCCGCAGCGCGCGGTCCCGCAGCGCGCGGCCCTGGGAGATGTTGAGGACGTCGTCGACGACGCCGTGCGAACCGAGGTACGCGATCGGCTGCGTGCCGCCGTCGCAGCCCGACAGCTGGGCGCCGTTGAGCACCGCGACGGCCCGGAACACGTTCGCGCGGGCGCACGCGAGCGCGTTGCTCATGCCGCCGCCGTAGCTGAAGCCGGTCGCGAACCGCTGGGTGGTGTCGATGCACAGCGCGGACTCGAGGGTGCGCAGCACGTCGTCGATGAACTGGACGTCGCGCCCGCCGCTGTTGGGCCACGCGTTGTCGATGCCCTGCGGCGCGACGAAGACGGTGCTCGTGCCGGCGAGCGGCTTGAGCCCGTAGAAGTTCTGGTTCACGACGTCGGACGCGGTGCCGTGCCACCAGTGCAGCCCGACGACGAGCCGGTACGGGCGGTTCGGGTCGTAGCCGGACGGCACGTCGAGGCGGAACGTGCGCTGCTGCCCGCCGCTCGTGATCGTGTGCGTGCCGGTCGCGAGCCCGGCGGGCCGGCCGCAGCCGGCGGTGGCCGCCGCGCGGACGGCACCGGCTGCGCGGACGGTGTCCGGCAGGGCCGCGACGGCGGGCGCGGTGAGCCCGAACAGCGCGAGGACGGCGACGGCGGCCGTCAGCAGGGTCCCGCGCAGGCGGGGCGGGGTGGGGTGTCGCACGGTGGGCTCCTCCGGCTCGTCCGATCCGCTCGTGCGTTCCCTGCCGCGTGCAGGCGGCCGACGACACGCACGGGTGGCGATCTACACCGGTGAAGATAGGGACGTCGTCGGTCGAGCGCAGGGCTCCGAAACGGTTCACGCCCCGTCCGGGGGGTAACGCCTGCGTGCTCAGGTCCGCTCGCCCTCGGCGAACGCGGGTATCGCCGGGGGCGGCGGGCGCGCTGGACTACGGCATGGACGACGACGTGCTGGACGCCTACTCGCGGACGGTCTCCGGGGTCGCCGAGCGCGTGCTCCCGAGCGTCGCGAGCCTCACGGTCGTGACGGCGCGCGGCCGGGGCGCGGGCTCGGCGAGCGTCATCGCGCGCGACCGCCACCTCCTCACCAGCGCGCACGTCGTCGCGGGTGCGCGGCAGGTCGAGGCGGCGTTCCTCGACGGCACGACGGTCGACGCCGACGTGGTCGGCAGCGACCCGCTGTCGGACCTCGCGGTGCTGCGGGCGCGCGACGACCTGCCCGACCCGGTCGAGCTCGGCGACGCCGCCCGGCTGCGCGTCGGGCAGCTCGTCATCGCGCTCGGCAACCCCCTCGGCCTGGCCGGCAGCGTCACGGCGGGCATCGTGTCGGCGCTCGGGCGGTCGCTGCCGACCGCGTCGGGCCGCGTCGTCGACGAGGTCGTGCAGACCGACGCCGCGCTCAACCCGGGCAACAGCGGCGGCGTCCTCGCCGACGGGTCCGGGCGGATGGTCGGCGTCAACACCGCGCTCGCGGGCATCGGCGTCGGGCTCGCCGTGCCGGTCAACGCGACGACCCGGCAGATCGTCGACGCGCTCATGACGCGCGGGCGCGTGCGCCGTGCGTGGCTCGGCATCGCCGGGATCCAGGTCGCGCTGTCGCCCGAGCTCGCCGCACGGATGGGGTCGCGCACCGGGCTGCAGGTCGCCGAGGTCTCGCCGGGCAGCCCGGCCGCCGAGGCCGGTCTGCGGCGCGGCGACGTCGTCGTCGAGCTCGACGGCAACCGCGTCGTCACCGCGACGGCCGTGCAGCGGCTCATGGTCGAGGACGCGATCGACCGGCGCATCGAGGTCACGGTGTGGCGCAACGGCGCCCTCGTCGACGTCCTGGCCTACCCGCGCGAGCTCACCGTCCCGTGACCGCGGTGGCGTCGCCGGTCAGGGGGCGCCCGTCGCGGCCCCGCGGAGGCGGCCACCGCCCGTCGGCGCCGATCAGGCCGGGACCGTGAGCTCCTGGAGCCAGGCCTGCCAGCGCGGCTCCTCGCGGCGGAGGTAGTCGGGCGCGTCGGGCGAGAACAGGTAGGCGCGCACGCCCGCGATCGCCTTCCCGTCGCCCTCGCCGTACGCGTAGACGTTGAGCACCCCGGGGACGGGGGCGGTGAGCCGGACCACCGCCTGCTTCTCACCCACCCGCTCGACGACGCCGGTGGAGCCGTGCACGTCGATCGTCTCGCCCTCGGCGCGGAGGCCGAGCCCGTCACGCAGCGCCGTCCAGACCGTCGGGACGTCGCCCGGGTGCGTCGCGGTGACGTCGAGGTGGGACGCCTGCTGGCCCGGGAAGTGCGCGAGGTACACGCGCAGGTTGTCGAAGAACGGCCGCCACTCGGGGGCGAGGTCGTCCCACCACTCCGACTCCCAGTCGTCGCCGATGCCGAACCCGCTGCTGGTGACGCGGACGACGCACGTCCCGCCGGACCGGGCCTCGACGACGAACTCGGAGGTGAGCGGGCTGAGCGCGTCCGGGTCCTTGCCCATGAGCCGGGCCCAGTCCTCCTCGTAGACGAGGCGGTGCGGCGGGTCCCAGCGCACGACGCGGCCGACCGAGTCCATCTCGGGGCCCATGACGAAGCGCAGCGCACCGCCCTCGCGCTCCTCGAGCTCGGTCTGGGTGAACCACCCGCTCATGCCCGTCGCGGTCGCGATCGCCTGCCAGACCTGCTCGGGCGTGCCGGGAACCTCGACGCTGAACTCCAGGCGGTACGGGACGTCCGGCGTGGTGGTGGTCATGAGCTCGTCTCCTCGGTCAGGGGCTGGGCGTCGGGCAGGGGGTGGGCGGCGACGACGAGCCGGTGCGGTCGCCCGTCGTCGTGGTGGTAGCGCGCGGCCAGCTCGAGCACCGCGGCGGTGAGGTCGTCGGCGAAGGCCGCGCGGTCGGCTGCCGACCGGAAGCCGATCTGCGTGTCGATGGTGAGCGTCGGCAGCCGCCTGCCGGACGCGCCGGCCCGGCGTGCGAGCGTGCCGACCTCGCGGACCAGGCGCCCGGCCAGCGCGACGAGGTAGGCGGCCGAGAGGTGGTCCGCCTTGTCGTCCGGGTCCGCGGCGGACGCGGTGACGACCGCGGGGGACACGACGTAGGCCGCGGCCGACGCGCGGAGCACGCGCTCGGTGATGCCGCCGTGCCGCCGCTCCTCGGCGAGCTCCACGAGCCCGTGCGCCTCGAGCGCCTTGAGGTGGTAGTTGACCTTCTGGCGCGCGATGCCGACGCGGGCGGCGAGCCCAGCGGCGGAGGCCGGGACGGCCAGCTCGCGGAGCAGGCGTGCCCGGACCGGGTCCAGCGCGGCGGCCGCAGCCTCCGCGTCCTCGATGACCTCGACGTCCTGCATGGCACCACCGTGGCGCTTGACAACAAATCGTGTCAAGAGGTCCGAACCGCCCTACGTTCGACGTATGGGAAAGCTCATCTACTCGATGTTCAGCTCGCTCGACGGGTACGCCGCCGACGCCGACGGCAGCAGCGACTGGGGCGGCGCGCTCGACCCCGTGCTGCACGACTTCGTGTCCGACCAGTCGCGGTCCGTCGGCACCTACCTCTACGGCCGGCGCATGTACGAGACGATGTCGTTCTGGGAGACCGCGCTCGACACCCCCGACCCGCCGGACTTCGTGCGCCACTACGCCGAGGTCTGGCAGGCCGCCGACAAGGTCGTCTACTCCACGACGCTCGACGCCCCCACGACCCGACGGACCACGGTGGAGCGGACCTTCGACCCGGCCGCCGTGCGCGCGTGGGTCGACACGCTCGACCACGACGTGACGATCGACGGCCCGACGCTCGCCGCCCACGCGCTGCGCGCGGGGATCGTCGACGAGGTCCAGCCGTACGTCGCGCCCGTGTCGGTCGGCGGCGGCCTGCGCTTCTGGCCCGACGACGTGCGCCTCGACCTCGACCTCGTCGAGCAGCGCGCGTTCGGCAACGGCACCGTCTGGTCCCGCTACGCCGTGCGTCGCGGCTGACGGTCGGCACCGGGGCGCGCAGGACGGGCCTGATGTGACTACCGTCACACTCATGGCGCGTCCTCGGCGGACGACGACGTCCGCGCTCCTCGCGGTCCTCACCGCGCTCGTCCTCGTCGGCTCGGTCGCGACGACCGCGTCCGCGGGTCCACGCCATCGCGTCGTCTACGACGCGCTCGGCGACTCGTACGCGTCCGGCTACGGCGTGCCGCCCTACGCCGCGTGCGGCCGGTCACAGGCGGCGTACCCGGTCCAGCTCGACGGTCGGAAGCGCGTGCGGCTCGACGACTTCGTCGCGTGCGCGGGCGCGACGACCGTCTCGCTCGTCAGGGGCGGTCAGCTGACCGCGCTCGAGGCCGACACCGACCTCGTGACCCTCAGCATCGGCGGCAACGACGTCGGCTGGTCGACCGCGGTCGTCGCGTGCCTCGGCGGCACCGACGCGCAGTGCGCAGGTGCGACCGCGCTCGTCGACGCGCGCATCCGCGGCGAGCTCCCCGCCCTCCTCGACACCGTCTACGCGCAGGTCGCCGCCGCGGCGCCGGACGCGCGTGTCGTCGTCACCGGGTACCCGCGGCTCTTCTCACCCGAGCACGGGCCCTACCTCGGGGCGTCGGTGGACGAGCTCACGGCGCTCAACGCCGCGGCGGACACCCTCGCGGGCGTGATCGCGGCCGCCGCCGACCGCGCAGGGTTCCGGTACGTCGACGTCCGCAAGCGGTTCGCGGGCCACGGCGCGAACGCTCCGGACCCGTGGATCCTCGGACCGAGCGACCCCGCGGCGTTCCACCCGACGGCCGACGGGTACGAGGCCTACACCGCGGCCGTCACCTCGGCACTGGGACGCGTCCGGCTCTGCTGAGCAGGTCGACGCGCCCGTGGTCCTTCAGCGCCGTCACCGGGATCCGTCGACGGGCGCGGGAGGCGGCGTCAGCCAGACGAGCCCGGGGCGACCGCCCGCATCCACGAGCCTGACCGCGACGGCGAACCGCTCCGCGTCGCGGCGGTCCTCCGCCCACCGCAGCGCCTCGTCGGCGGTGCAGCCCGACAGGTCGAATGTCGTGAGGGTGGTCCCGCCCTCGGAGACCAGCACGACGCGGTACCCCGCGTCGTCGACCTCCCACTGCGCGTCACGCTCGTCGACCAGGTGCGCCTCCACGGGGGCGAACCTACGCCCGCGTCGTCGTCGGCGAGGAGCGCGCCGCCCCGGCCGTCAGCGTCGGTCCGGCCCGGCGGCGGAGCGGAGGACGGCGTCGACGACGGCTGCGTCGTCCGGGCCGAGGTCCGGGGTGTACCGCCACTGGGTGTGCGTCCAGGCGTCGGCGAGGTGGTCGTCGGGCTCGACGGGCAGCCGGAGGGACTCGCGGAACAGCGTCGTGACGAGCGGGCTCCCGTCATGGACCGGGCTCTGCGCGCCGGTGAGCAGCACCTGGACGCCCGCCGACGGGCCCTCGTCGACGAGGTAGCGCAGGCGGCCGACGGCCGCGTCGTCGAACGCGGTCGGGAAGTCGTGCACGACGAGGAGCCGGTGCGCGTCGTCACCGGCCAGCGCGTCCATCGCGCTGGCCGACCGCGCCATCTGCACGAGGTCGACGCGGCGGACCAGCGTGTCGAGGACCGCGCCGGCGGCCGCGACGGACGTCGCCGCCGGCGTCGTCATGACGCGGCTGCCCGGCTGGGTGAGTGCGGTGAGCGACGGCGCGAGCCCGCCGGTGAGGTCGACGACGAGCACGTCGAGGCCGCCCGTCGGGTAGGCCGCCAGCAGCCGCGCGACCAGCGTGCGGACCGCGCGGACGGCCGCGGCGTCGGTGCCGCTCGCGCTGTCGACCCAGAGCGGCTGCGACAGCGGCAGGCCGAGCAGCATCGGGAAGCGCAGCGTCGGTGCCTCCTCGACGTGCAGGTCACCGACGCGCACGGCGGGCGACGGCACCGCTGACGGTCGCCAGCCGCGCCATGCGGCGGCGGTCCAGGGCGCCATCGCGGCGGGCAGGCGTCGCTCGTGGTCCGCGAGCTCGGCGGCGAGCTGACGCAGGTCGGCGTCGTGGCGCTCGCGTGCTCGTGCGACGAGGTCGGCGTGCTCCCGCTCGGCCTGCGCGGCGGCGCCCTGCTGCGCCGGGCCGCCCCGGGTCCGCGGGTCGGCCACGAGGGCGGCGAGCGCCTCCTGCGGCAGTTGTCGGCGATCCTCGAGGACGCCGCGCGCTCGACGGCCGCGCTCCGGTCCGCGGTCGCGTACGCCGACCGTCGCCGCGACGACGCGCTCGCCGCCCTCGTGGCCGACCCGCGGACCCGGGGCGGCCCGGCGCAGCGGTGGGGCGCACCGGGCGCGGCGCGGCCGCCGACGTGTGCGGGGAGCCGCCGGGCATCGCGGGCGCGCGGGTGGCGGAGGCGGGTGCCGCCGACGGTGCGGCGGTGGAGCGTGCGGACGCCGTCGGCACGGGACCTGCGTCGTCGGCGTCGTCGACCTCGATGCCGTGCGCGGTCACGGCCTGCGCGAGACCCCCGTCGTACCCCTGCCCGACGGCCCGCACCTTCCAGGCGTCACCGCGGCGGTAGACCTCGACGGTCACGACCGCGCGCTCGCTCGTGAGGTCCACGAGGGGGAACCGCGCCCGTTCGGTCCCGTCACCGCCGCGCAGGACCGCGGTGAGCGGGGGCAGCGCGCCGAGGGCCGGCCGGTGCGGGTCGACGCTGACGAGGCACAGCACGGCGTGCACGCGCGCTGGCAGCGCGGTCAGGTCGAGGCGGACGCGGGCGGGCGCGCCCGCCTCGAGCGTCGCGCCCGCACCGGTCGTCTGGTTGTAGAAGACAAGGTCGTCGGACGACGCCGCGCGCTGCTGCGCGTCGACGAGGAGCACCGACACGTCGCACTCGGCGGCCGCCGCACCCGTCACCTCGACGAGCACGCCCGCGTCTTCCCAGGGCGCGTTCTGCCCCCGCCCGAGCACCAGCGGTGAGGTCACCCGACGTACCGAGCGAGCGTCGGCACCGTCTCCATCGGCGTGCGGGCCTGCATGCCCTCGCCGACGGCCTGCAGCTTCCACGTCGGCCCCTGCCGGTACACGCGCGCCATGAGCATCGCCGTGAACGGCATGCCACCGGCGAGCGTGTAGCGCGCGAGCTCGGCTCCGGTCGTGTGGTCGACGAGCCGGCAGAACGCGTTCTGCACCTGCTCGAACGTGTGGCCCTCGTACGAGGTGACCACGAGCATCACGTCGGTGACGTGCACCGGGACGCGCGTGAGGTCGATGAGGATCGTCTCGTCGTCGCCCTCGCCGTCGCCCGTGCGGTTGTCGCCCGTGTGCTGCACGGACCCGTCGCGCGTGCGCAGGTTGTTGTAGAAGGCGACGTCGACGGGGTCCTTGCCGGCGAACAGGATCGCGGAGGCGTCGAGGTCGATCTCGACCTCGCGGCTGCCGAACATGCCGCGCTTGCGGACCGGGTCCCAGCCCAGGCCCATGCGGATCATCGTGAGCGCGACGCCGCCGTCCTTCACGAGCGAGACCCGCTGGCCCTTCGACAGGTTCACCGGGCGCGCCTTGGTCAGCTGCACCTCGCCCGCGGCGGGCGCGGGGAGGGGCGGCTGCGGCGGCACCGGGGGAGCGGGCGGCGGCGCCACGGGCGCGGGCGGCGCCGCGACGGCGGGGGCGGCGACCGGTGGGGCCGGCGCTGTCGCGACGGGCACGGCGGCGGGGGGCGGAGGGGTGTCGTCGACGGAGACGCCGTGGTCGGTCACGAGGTCCGCGAGCCCGCCCGCGTACCCCTGACCGACGGCGCGCACCTTCCACGCGCCGGCCCGCCGGTACAGCTCGAGCGCGACGACGATGCTCTCGGTCGCGAGGTCGGTCATCGTGAACGCGGCCAGCGGCGTCCCGGTGTCGTCGGTCACGCGCGCGACCGGCTGCCCGACGCGTCCGAACGTCGACGAGGTGTCGTCGAGGCTCGTCACGAGCCGCACCGCGTGGACGTCGGCGGGCACCGCGGTGAGGTCGACCTCGACGCGCCAGGGCTGCCCGGCCGACGGCTGGACGCACCGCACGCCGGGGCCGGTCGGCTGGTTGTAGAAGACGAAGTCGGCGTCGGAGCGGACCCGGCCGCTCTCGGTGACGAGCAGCGCGGAGAGGTCCGCGGGCGCGGGGACGTCGACCGTGAGCGTGACGCGCGACGCCGTGAGCGGCGCGTTCGCGCCCTTGGTGAGCTGGTCCACCGGGTTCCTTCCGTGGGGCCGACCGGCGCGGCGGCACCGGCCGCACGGGAATCTACCGGCCGCCGACGGGCCGGCGGGGAGCCTTCGCGCACGGGTGCGGTACGGCGGCGCAGGGCCACCCGTCCGGCGGGCGCGACCAGGGGGCGGAGCCGGCCGCACACCGTCACGACGCGGAACCCGTGCACGCGCTCGAGGACGTCGACGCGACCGGGCGCGCCCCCTCAGCCCCCGACGACGACCAGCTCGTTGCCCTCCGGGTCGGCCACCCGCACGCGCCCCGGGGACTCGCCGAGGACCCGGCCGCCGGCCGCCACCGCGGTGGCCACGTGCTCCGGCACGACGTCCGCCGGGACCGCGAGCTCGACGTGCACGCGGTTGCGCTGCCGGCGCCGCTCGGTGTCGGCGGTGTCGATCTCCTGGAACGCGACCACCGGGTTCAGCCAGCGCGGGTCGACGACGTCGTCGAGCGCAGCGCGCCCGTCCGGCACGTAGCCGAGCACCGTCTGCCAGAACGCGCGCACGCTGCCGACGTCGGCGGCGTCGAGGAAGAGCTGGACGAACCGCGGGAGCGACGCGTCGGCGGTCGCCCCGAGGTCGCGGGCCGCGGTCTGGATGCGCGCCGCGAGCGCGGGGAAGTCCACGTCGAGGCCGTGCGCGTCCGCGTCCCACCGGTCCTTGCCGGTGTCGAGCACCACGAGCCCGGGCCGCACGTCCACCAGCAGCGGGAACGCGGCCTCGTCCGCGAGGCTCGCGGCCGCGGCGACCAGGTCGCGCTGCTGCGCCGAGGACGCGACGCGGTAGCAGGCGACGGCGCCGAACACCGCGTGCCAGTCGGCGGTCCCGGGGGCGTCGTCGAGCCCGCCACCGGGCACCAGGTCGACCTCGTTGCCGTCCGCGTCGGCGTGGCAGACCCCGAAGACGCCGTACGGCTCGCCGGGCCGCACCTGCTCCGCCACCGCCTCCGGGCGCACCACGTCGAGGTGCAGGCGGTTGCGCAGCGGTCGCGGGTCGGTGGACCGCCGGAGCCGGAACGCGGGATCGCGCTGCAGCGGGTCGACGAGCCCGCCGTCGTCGGCGGCGGCGTACCCGAGCACGCCCTCCCAGAACGGCCGGACCGCGGCCGGCTCCGGCGACTCCACCACGACGCTCAGCCGCTGCAGGACCGACGGGTCCGCGGTCAGCCCGAGGTCGCGCGCCGCGGCCGACACCGCGGTCGCGTGCCCGGCGGACGGGACGCGAACGCGCACACCGGTCGCGCGCGCGTCGACCAGGACGTCTCCCGCCTCGTCGACCAGCCGCCCCGCCAGCGCGGCGCCCGCGGTCAGCGAGGGCGCGTCGAACCACGCCGTCGCGACACCGTCGACCACCCGCCAGTCCGCCGCCGTCTCCGCCATACGGGAACGGTAGGGGCGCACACCGCGCGGCGGACAGGGGTCGACCGGATCGCGGTGCGCGCGGACTTGTCACAGCAGCGGCTGCTGTCTCGTCCCGTGCACGAGAGCGCCGCACGGGTGCTCCGCGACGACGGGAGGACTCCTCATGAGCACGCACGTCCTGGTCCTCGGCGGCGGGTACGCCGGTGTGATGGCCGCGAACCGGCTGGCCGGCCGCGACGACGTCACGGTGACGCTCGTCGACGCGCGCCCGCGGTTCGTCGAGCGGGTCCGGCTCCACCAGGTGGCGGCCGGGACCCACGGCGGGCTGCACGACTGGGCGGAGGTGCTGGGGGAGCGGGTCCGTGTGGTCGTCGGCGAGGCGACGCACGTCGACACCGCGCACCGCCGGGTCGGGCTGGCCGACGGGACGGCCCTGACCTACGACCACCTCGTGTACGCGGTCGGCAGCCACGCGACCGACGGCGGGGTGCCGGGCGCGGCCGAGCACGCGCTCGCAGTCAGCACGTTCGAGGCCGCGACGCGGCTGCGGGCCGCGCTCGACGCGGAGCCGGCCGTCCCGGTGGTCGTCGTGGGCGGCGGACCCACGGGCATCGAGACGGCCGCCGAGCTCGCCGAGACCGGACGGGCCGTCACACTCGTGTGCGGCGGCGTGCTCGCGCCCTACGTCCGACCGCACGCGCGGCGCGCGATCACCCGCCGGCTCGCCCGCCTGGGGGTGACGGTCCTCGAGCAGCCGCGCGCGGCGGAGGTGCGCAGCCGGTCGGTGCTGCTGGACGACGGTCGCGTGCTCGACGGGCTGACGGTGTGGGCCACCGGGTTCGCGGTGCCCGACCTGGCCCGGCGCAGCGGCCTCACGACCGACGCGGCCGGGCGGCTGCTCACCGACGAGACGCTGGCCAGCATCGACGACGACCGCGTGGTGGGCGCGGGTGACGCGGTCGCCCCGTCGGGCGTCCCGCAGCGCGCAAGCTGCCAGGCGGCGGTGCCCCTGGGGGCGCGGGCGGCCGACACGGTGCTGGCACACCTCGACGGGCGGGTCCCCGAGCCGGTCGACAACGTGTTCCTCGGCCAGTGCATCGCGCTCGGCCGGCGGGCGGCGATCTTCCAGGCGTCCCGCCCCGACGACACGGCCGTCGCGCTGCACGTGTCCGGACGAGCCGGCGCCGCGCTCAAGGAGGGCGTGACGCGCCAGATCGTCGCGGGCCTCACGCGTGAGGCGCGCCGGCCGGGGTCGACGCGTCTGCCGTCCTCGGCGTCGGCCCGCGCCCGCACGCTCGCACGGGCGGACCGCGTGACGTCGGCGCTCCCGCAGGCCAGGGTGAGCGCGTGAGCCACGCCGAGGAGTTCGAACGGCTGCGTCCCCTGCTGTTCTCGATCGCCTACCGCCTGCTCGGCAGCGTCGGCGAGGCGGAGGACGCCGTGCAGGAGACGTGGCTGCGATGGGACGCGTCGGGCGTCGAGCCGACGTCGCTCAAGTCGTACCTGTCGGCGATCGTCACGCGCGTGTCGATCGACGTGCTGCGGTCCGCCCGGGTCCGTCGTGAGGCGTACCCGGGCCCGTGGTTCCCCGAGCCGCTGCTCGAGGACCCCTACGAGGAGCCGGAGCGGGCGGCCGAGCTCGCCGACTCCCTGTCGACCGCGGCGCTCGTCCTCATGGAGCGGCTGAGCCCGCTCGAGCGCGCCGTGTTCGTGCTGCGCGACGTCTTCGGGTTCGACGTCGCGGAGGTCGCGAGCGCGGTCGGTCGGAGCGAGGCGGCCTGTCGCCAGCTCGCCTCGCGCGCCCGGCGGCACATGGACGCGGGACGGCCGCGGTTCGAGGTCGACCGTCGCGAGCGCGAGGAGCTCGCGAGCCGGTTCGTCGACGCGGTGCGGGAGGGCGACGTCGACGCGCTGCGCGAGCTGCTCGCGGCCGACGTCCGGATGGTCGCCGACGCCGGGGGCAAGGGACCGCTGTGGGGGCGGGGCATGTTCTTCGGGGTCGACCACGTGGCGCGGCTCGTCGCGGCGACCGCGCCGTCGCTCGCGGCCGTCGGGGTCGTCCTCGACGAGCGGGAGATCAACGGGCAGCCGGGCGTGGTCGTCCGCGACGGCGACGGGAACGTCGTGGTGGCGATGACGCTCGACATCGCCGACGGCCGGGTCCAGGCGATCCGGAGCGTCACCAACCCCGACAAGCTCGCGCACCTGGGTCCGCTCGCCGACGGGCACGCGCTGCTGCGCCGTGCGACGCGGGAGCGGCGTCGCGGCTGACCGTGCCCCCTGGGGACCGGCGCGGGGTCCGCGCGCGCTCCGGGCGTCGCCCGCCTAGCGTCGAGCGCGTGCGTGCGTCCGCCGCACCCGTCCCCCCGCCTGGAGGAACCCATGCCCACAGCCACGCTGCACGGCACCGTGCTCGCGGAGGCCCCCGAGAGCGACGTCGTGCGCATCGAGGGCAACGTGTACTTCCCGCCGTCCGCGGTGCGCCACGAGCTGCTGGAGGAGTCGCCGACCCCGTACACGTGCCCGTGGAAGGGGGCGTGCCAGTACTACTCGGTGCGTGACGGCGGCGGCGCGGCGCTCCAGGACCGCGCGTGGAGCTACCCCGAGCCGTACGCGTCCGCGGTCGACCGCGTCGGGACGGACTTCAGCGGCTACGTCGCGTTCTGGAAGGAGGTCGACGTGGCCTGACGCGCGCTCTCCGGGCCGGGCGTGCGCCCGGTCGCCCGGAGGGACGCCCTCATCCCGTGGTCGGAGCCGCGCGTCCCGCCGATCTCCTCCACCGGTCGGTGCTGGTCGCCGCACCGCGTTCGTAGCGTCGTCGACGGACGCCCGCGAGGGCCCGACGACGAGGAGACGCGATGATCGAGGTGGAGGCGCTGAGCAAGCGCTACGGCAGCACGACCGCGGTGGACGGCCTGACGTTCACGGCCCGGCCCGGGACGGTCACGGGCTTCCTCGGGCCGAACGGCGCGGGCAAGTCGACGACGATGCGCGTCGTGGTCGGCCTCGAGCGCGCGACGTCGGGCCGCGCGACGGTCGACGGTCGGCGGTTCGCCGACCTGCCCGCGCCGCTGCACGCGGTCGGCGTGATGCTCGACGCGCGGTCGGTCCACCCGGGCCGGACCGCGTACGCGCACCTGCTCGCGATGGCGCGCACGCACGGCATCGGCAAGGCCCGCGTGCGCGAGGTGCTCGCGCAGACCGGCCTGGAGTCGGCCGCGCGCCGCCGCGCGGGCACGTTCTCGCTCGGCATGGGGCAGCGGCTCGGCATCGCGGGGGCGCTGCTCGGCGACCCGGCGACCTTGATCCTCGACGAGCCGGTCAACGGGCTCGACCCCGACGGCGTGCTCTGGGTGCGTCGGCTGGTGCGCGAGCTCGCCGCCGAGGGGCGCACCGTGCTGCTGTCGTCGCACCTCATGCACGAGCTCGCGCTGTGCGCCGACCGCGTCGTCATCATCGGCCGCGGCCGCCTGCTCGCCGACGCGCCCGTGCAGGAGATCGTCGACCGCACCGGGTCGGGCTCGCTCGAGGAGGCGTACCTCCAGCTCACGACGGACGCCGTCGAGTACCGCACCGACGCGGCCTCGGGCGGTGCGCGATGACCGCCACGACCGCGACGCCGCGTGCCGTCGAAGGGCTGTCGGCCACGCGCCGCCCCGCGTTCGCCCGCGTCCTCGCGTCGGAGTGGACGAAGCTCGTGTCGCTGCGCTCGCCGTGGTGGACCGCGGCCGTGACCGTCGTCGTCGGGGGCGTCATCACCTTCCTGAGCGCGCAGGCGTCGTCGGGCGACCCCGGCTTCGAGCCGGTCGACTCGCTGTCGTCCGGCCTGATGCTCGCGCAGCTCGGACCGCTCGTGCTCGGCGTCCTGGTCGGCGCCGGTGAGTTCCGCACGGGCGCGTTCCGCTCGACGTACACGACCGTGCCGCGCCGGTGGCCCGTGCTCGTCGCGCAGAGCCTCGCCGTGGCCGGGTTCGCGCTCGGCACCGCGGTGCTCACGACGGTCGCGAGCGTCGTCGGGATCCTGCCGGCCGCCGCGTCGCGCGACCTCCCGGTCGACCTCACCGCCGGCGACGCCCCCGCGCTCGTGCTCGGCATGGTGCTGTTCCTCGTCGGGCTCGCGCTGCTCGGGCACGCGCTCGGCGCGCTGCTCCGTCGGACCGTCCCGGCGCTGGTCACGGCGCTGATCCTCGTGATGATCCTGCCGATCGCGCTCCTGATGGCGAGCGACCCGCTCGTGGCCGGCGGTGACCCCGCGTCGCTCGCGGCGCCCGACCCGGCCGCTGCGCCGACCGTCGTCGGGACCCTGAACGTGCTCCTGCCCGGCACCGCGGGCGGTCTCCTGACGACGTCCGCGTCGTCGGGTCCGATGGACGGCTCGCCCGACCTCGGACCGGTGGGCGGCGGGCTCGTGCTCGCGGCCTGGATCGTCGTGCTCCTGGCCGCCGCGGCCGTGCGGCTGCGGACCCGGGACGTGCGGTGACGCCCGCGGCGCCGACGACGCGGGAGCGGACCGTGCGTGGTGCTCCCGCGCGTCGGGGCGTGACCGCCGGCCGCGTGCTGAGCGCCGAGTCGACCAAGCTCGTCAGCGTCCCGGCGCACGTCTGGCTCGCGCTGGGCACCGTCGTCGTCGCCGCGGTCACCGCGTACGGGCTCGGCCTGTTCGTGCGGCCCGGCGACGCCCGGTCCGGGTCCTGGGTCGTGACGTCGGGCTTCGTGCTCGCGCAGGTCGGCTTCCTCGTGCTCGGGGCGGTCGTCGGGTCGGGAGAGCACACGACGGGCACGGCGCGAGCGACGTTCACCGCGGTGCCGCGACGCCTGCCCGTCCTGGGCGCCCAGACGGTGGTCGTCGCGGCCGCGGCGCTCGTGACCGCTGCGGCCGGCCTCGGCGCGTCGTGGGTCGCCACGGCCGGCGTGCGCGCGGGTGGGGGGCCGGCCGTCGACCTCGCGGTCCCGGGCACGGCCCGGGCGCTCGCCGGGTTCGTCCTCGCGTCCGTCGCGGTCGCGCTCCTCGGTCTGGGCCTCGGCGCGCTGCTGCGTCGCCCTGCCGACGCGATCGTCGGCGGGATCGTCCTCGCGGTCGTCGGCGACCACCTCCTGGCCGCGAACCCCGGCCCGGTCACCGACACCGTCCGTGCGCTCCTGCCCTCGGCGGGGGCCCGGCTGCTGCAGGACGACGCCGCGCTCGCGGCGCTCGACGACGCGACCCGCGGCCCGCAGCTCGGCACGGGGGGCGGCGGGCTCGTCGTCGCGGTGTGGGTCGTCGTCGTGCTCGCGGCGGCCGCGTACCGGCTCGGACGGCATGACGTCCGCTGACGGGTCCGGCGCGCTCGCGCCGTCCGGTGCGCCGCAGGACCGGCCGGAGCCGACGGCGGACCGGCCCAGCCCGCACCAGCACGGGCACGACGACGACCGGTGGGAGAGTGGGCCCGTGGTGATCCGACGCGCGCTCGCGGTCCGTGCGGTCCGCGAGGACGACGAGCCGCTCACCGAGGAGCAGGTGCGCGGCGCGAGCCCGGTCGCGCGGCTCGTCACCGCCCGGCCGTGGGTCATGGACGCCGCGGTCGCGGGCGTCATGGTGCTCGTCGGGCTGGTCGGTGCGGGGTTCGCGTGGGAGACCGTCGGCGGTGCCGTCGCGCTCGGTCTCTACCCGCTCGACGCGGGTGTCGAGGAGTCGGTCGTGACCACCTGGCTGGTGGGGACGGCCGTCGGGTCGGCGCTGCTGCTCATGCGGCGCGCGCGACCGCTCACCGTGACCGCGCTGCTGACGGTCGCCGCGCTCGTGTCGCTCCGGGTCGACGGCGTGCTGGGCGTGCTGGGTGCCTGCCTGGCGTGCGCGCTGTACAGCGTCGCCGCCGAGCGGTCCGCGACGGTCGCCTGGACGGCGTGCGGCGTCGTGCTCACGACCGTGACCGTCGCCCTGTGGCAGTGGCAGGACATCGGGATCGTCGAGATCCTCGCGTGGTCCGGCACGCCCGTCATGGCGCCGGGGGAGTGGTCGCCGAACCTGTCGGAGCCGTCGTTCTCGCCGGGACGCCGCGCGGGCTCGGTGCTGCTGCTGCTCGCGCTGCTCGTGCTCGGCGTCGCGGTGGGCTCCGCGGCCCGCGCCCGCCGCCTGCACGCCGCGGACCTCGTCGAGCGGTACCGCGCGCTGGCCCGCGAGCGCGACCAGAGCGCCGCCCTCGCGCGGGCCGCCGAGCGGCAGCACATCGCGCGCGAGATGCACGACGTCGTCGCGCACAACCTCACGGTCATGGTCGCGCTGGCCGACGGCGCCGACGCCGCGTTCGAGCGCGCGCCCGACCGGTCGCGCGAGGCGCTGCGTCAGGTCGCGCGCACGGGCCGGTCCGCGCTGGCCGACATGCAGCGGGTCCTCGGCGCGCTGTCGCCCGCGCCGGGTGACGGCACCGAGCCGACCGAGGTGGACCTGTCGACAGTCGTCGAGCGCTTCGCGGTGACCGGCGTCCCCGTCACGGCGACGGGCCTCGACACGACGCTCCCGCAGGACACCGCGGTGCGCCTCGCGGTCCTGCGGATCCTGGGCGAGGCCCTCACGAACGTCCTGCGGCACGCACCCGGCGCGACGTCCGTCGAGGTCGCGGTCCGGCGCACCCCGACGACCGTCGAGGTCGACGTGCTCGACGGCGGCGGCACGCGCGCCGGGAGCGGCGGCGGGACGGGACGTGGCATCGTCGGGATGCGCGAGCGCGCGGCCCTGCTCGGCGGTCACGTCGAGGCCGGTCCACGGCCGGACGGCGGCTGGCGCGTCCACGCGGTGCTGCCGTGGTCCGACGACGAGGGAGACGCCCGATGACGACGGTCCTGCTCGTCGACGACCAGGCCCTGCTGCGCAGCGGCTTCCGGCTGGTCATCGAGTCCGAGCCCGACCTCGAGGTCGTCGGCGAGGCCGCCGACGGGCACGTCGCGCTCGACCAGGTCGCCGCGCTGGCGCCCGACGTCGTGCTCATGGACATCCGGATGCCCGGCATGGACGGCATCGAGGCGACGCGACGGGTCGTCGCCGAGCACCCGGCGTCGCGCGTGCTCGTCCTCACGACGTTCGACGTCGACGACCTCGCGTTCGCCGCGCTGCGCGCCGGGGCGTCGGGGTTCCTGCTCAAGACGGCCCGCCCCGACGAGCTCGTCGACGCGATCCGCACGGTCGCCGCCGGCACCTCGGTCGTCGCGCCGCGCGTGCTGCGCCGGATGCTCGACCTGTTCGCCCCGCACCTGCCGGCCGCGCCTGACCAGGCGTCGACCCGTGACGTGGTCGACCCGCGCCTGCGCGCGCTGACCCCGCGGGAGCTCGACGTGCTGCGGCTCATCGCGGAGGGCGCGTCGAACACCGAGATCGCGGCCGAGCTGTTCGTCTCCGAGGCGACCGTCAAGACGCACGTCGGGAACGTGTTCGCCAAGCTCGGCGCGCGCGACCGCGTGCAGGCGGTGATCCTCGCGTACGAGTGCGGCCTCGCGGGGAGCGGCGCGGGGCGTCGCTGACCGGTCGCGTCAGCGGTAGCGGGCGACGAGCGCCGCGCCCGTCGCGGCCAGGTGCTCGCGCACCTCCGGCGGGTCGACGACCTCGACCCACCCGACCAGCCCCGCGAGCTCGCCCGCGACCGTGCGCGCGTCGCGACCGCGGACCACGACCTCGACGCGCCCGTCGGCCACGGCACGGCCCACGTCGAGGCGTCCGCCGAACCCGATCCGCAGCACGTCGAGACCGTCGGGCGTGCACAGCGCCCGTACCGCGAGCGGCGTGCGCCGGCGGTCCACGTCGTCGGCGATCGCGCGCCACGCGGTGGCCAGGTCGAAGTCCGCGGGCCGCTGCACGGGGTCGTCGGTCGGCTCGACCGTCGACACCCGGTCGACCCGGAACGTGCGCCGCCCGGCGGCGGTGTCGCCGACCAGGTACCAGGACGCGCCCTGCGCGACGACGCCGAGCGGGTGGACGGTCCGCGTGCTCGCGGCGCCCGCGGCGTCGACGTAGCCGAGCCGCACCTGCACGCCGCGGACCACCGCGTCCTGCACCGCGTCGAGGTGGCGCGGTGCTCGGTGCTCGACGTGCGTCGACCCCCACCCGCGCGGGTCGACGACGACCGACGAGGACGCCGCCTCGGCCTGGTCGCGGAACGGCTCGGGCAGGGCGCGGACGAGCTTGCGCAGCGCGCTCCGCACGGCCGGCGTCGCCGCCGACGCCGGCCCGGCGACGAGGAACAGCGCCCGCACCTCGGGCGCGGTCAGCCCGGTCAGGTCGGTCCTTGCCCCGCCGACCAGCCGCCAGCCGCCGCCTCGCCCCTGCACCGAGTAGACGGGGACGCCGGCCGTGCCGAGCGCGTCGAGGTCGCGGCGCGCGGTGCGCTCGGACACCTCGAGCTCGCGCGCGACCTCCGCCGCCGTCACGTGCTCGCGGCGCTGCAGCAGCAGGAGGAGGGCCATCAGCCGGTCGGCGCGCACGTCGCGAGACTGCCAGGGAAACCGGTCACGAGATGGCCGGTTCTGCCGGTCAGCATGACGCCCATGACCACACAGACAGGTGCACCGACCGTCCCGACCGACTTCCCCGAGCCCACGCTCGTCGCCGTCGACGGCGTCGAGCTGGAGGTGTTCGAGGCCGGCCCGCGCGGAGGGCGCGCGGTCGTCCTCTGCCACGGCTGGCCCGAGCACGCCTGGTCGTGGCGGCACCAGGTCCCGGCCCTCGCGGCGGCGGGCTACCACGTGATCGTCCCGAACCAGCGCGGCTACGGCCGCTCGTCGTGCCCCACCGAGGTCACCGACTACGACCTCGCGCACCTCACGGGCGACCTCGTCGCGCTCCTCGACCACTACGGCCACGACGACGCGACGTTCGTGGGCCACGACTGGGGCGCGTTCGTGGTGTGGGGCCTGGCGCTGCTGCATCCCGAGCGCGTGAACGGCGTCGTCGCGCTGAGCCTGCCGTACCAGGAGCGCGGCGAGCGGCCGTGGGTCGAGGCCATGGCGGAGGTGCTCGGCGACGACTTCTACTTCGTCCACTTCAACCGTCGCCCGGGCGTCGCCGACGCGGTCTTCGACGAGGACCCGGCGCGCTTCCTCGGCAACCTCTTCCGGACGGACGTGCCACCGGCACCGCCCGGGCCGGGCATGGCCCTCGTCGACCTCGCCCGCGCGGACGCACCGCCCGGCGCGCCGCTCCTGAGCGACGACGACCTCGCCGTCTTCGTACGGTCCTTCGAGCGCACGGGGTTCACCGGCAGCGTCAACTGGTACCGCAACCTCGACCGCAACTGGCACCTGCTCGCCGACGTCGACCCCGTCGTCCGGCAGCCCGCGCTCATGGTCTACGGGGCCCGGGACACGATCGCGCCGGCACCGCACCTGACGACGTTCGTGCCGCGGGTGGAGGTCCTCACGCTCGACACCGGCCACTGGATCCAGCAGGAGAGGCCGGCCGAGACGACCGCGCTGCTCCTCGCGTGGCTCGCCCAGCAGTCACGCACCGCGTAGCGCGCGTCGCGGGCGTCGCGCGGGCTCCGGTTTTCGCGCGACGCCCGCGACGGTCGGTCGCCAGGATGGCGGGTGATGGACGAGATCGAGATCGTGGTCGCCCACCGGCAGCGCACGACGCTGCGCGTCGGCGACCTGTTCCTCAAGGTCGACGCGCACCCGACGCGGACCGCCGTCGAGGTGCGGGCGATGGCGCTGGCACCCGTCCCGACCCCGCGCGTCGTCTGGCACCAGCCGCCCGTCCTCGCGATCGCCGCCGTACCCGGCCGGGCTCTCGGTGTGCTCGGCGAGCCGTCGCCGGCGTCGTCGGCCGCGTGGGCGGCGACCGGTGCGGCCGTCCGCCGGCTGCACGACGCCCCGCTGCCGCCGTGGCCGGGCGTCGCGCTCGACGACGTCCGGGCCGAGCTCGACCGCGAGTACGCGTGGCTGCTCGACCACGAGGTCCTGCCCGCCGACGTCCTCCGGCTCAACCGGGACATCGCCGAGGCCGCGCTGCGCCCGCGTCCGCCGGTGTTCGCGCACGGCGACCTGCAGCTCACGCACGTGTTCGTCGACGGCGACGAGGTGGTGGGCGTCATCGACTGGTCCGAGGCCGGACCGGGCGACCCGATGGCCGACCTCGCCACGCTGACCCTCGGGCACGAGGAGCGCCTGGACGACCTGCTCGACGGCTACGGCCCCGGCGCCGACCGCGACGTCATCCGCGCGTGGTGGTCGCTGCGCAGCCTCGTCGCGTCGCGGTGGCTCATCGAGCACGGCTTCGACCCCGACGCGCCGGGCTGCGAGCTCGACGTGCTCCGGGCGCGGGCGCGCGAGGCGTCGGGCGCGTCCGGCACGCGCTCGGGACGCACGGGCTGAGCACCGGCACCGGGGACGAGCAGGGTCGTTCGACCTGGTCACCGTGCCGGCACGGTCACCAGGATGGACCCGTGGGCGACCGGGACACGTGGGTGAGCACGACGCACGACTGGGCGGCCGCGGTGGACGACGCGCACCTCGCGGACGTCCGCCGTCGCGCGGCCGAGCTCGCGCCTGGCGGCGTGCTGCACCTGGTGCTGGAGGTCCTCGCCTACGCGTCCGAGGAGGCCACCGAGCGCGGCGGCGGCCGCTGCCGCGTGACCTTCCGGCGGGACGGCTCGGTCAGCGTCGCCGACGAGGGCCGCGGCACGGACACGCGCCTCGACGAGCACGGCCACCCGGTGCGCAAGCCGGTGATGTCGACGCGCGACCTGCGCGTGTTCGACGCGGTCGACGGGCCGCGCCTGCCCGACGGGCACCCGCGCCGCGGGGTCTCGGTCGTCGCCGCCCTGAGCGACTGGCTCGTGCACCGCAACCGACGCAGCCACGGGTCCTGGGAGCAGCGCTACGAGCGCGGCGTCCCGGTCACCGACCTGGTGCCGGTCGAGCCCGACGGCACGACGGGCACCACGGTCACGTTCCTGCCGGGGCCGCTCGTCCGGCCGTCGCTGGGCGTCCTGTCCGACGGCGCGGTCGCGTCACTCCGGGACTGGCCGCACCTGACCGTCGAGGTGCTCGACGAGCGACCGGTCGCGCGCTAGCGGGGCGGTGACCCGGCGCCTCGCACGCCGGGGGTGACGGGGCCGACGAGCGCGGGAGGAGTCGACCATCTGACGGGCCGGCATCGGTCATGCCGCTCCCGGTGGCCGACGTGAACCCGGCCACCGGGAGCGGTTGCCGTTCATGGTGGGGCGACTCCGAACGCCATGTCGAAGTCACACGCCTGAGGGGCGTAGTCCGCCACGTCGACGTCGACGCCGCCACCGCGGAGCGTGATCCGGCTTCCGTCGGTGTAGGAGTTCCCGCCGTAGGTGAGTGTCGTGCCGTCCCAGGTGGTTCGGGGTGCCTGGAAGATCGGCAGCCATCGCTGATCGAGCTCGTCGACGATGGCGAGGCACCCATCGGACACGTGCACGGTCCCTTGGAGGCTGCCGTCGTTGCCGCCCTCGGACGACTCGGAGCGGTAGGCCACGGGCCCGCCCTCGACGATCCCAGTGCCGCCTTCGGGGCCAGACGCGCATGCGGCGAGCGCCGCCGTACTCGTTGCGACGACGCAGCAAGTGCCCATGACGGATCTGACGAGCCCTGGTCGTGGAGACACGTCGACCCCTCACCGGTGAACACGTTCGAGCTGGCTGGCCGGAAGCCGATCTTCGACCAGATCACCTGGCCGGTGCCAGCAGTTCCCTCGTGGATGCCCACGGCGGTGTTGCCGTTGGCCCGAGGGCCGCCGCTGTCGCCTCCCGCGCTGCCGTCGGGGTCGAGGCACGCACGCCTCTCAGCATGGAGCAGGCCGGGCGTCCCGACCGCGACCTCGCGGTGCGGTGACACGCCCGGCCACGGGCCGGTCAGGACGCGGTCAGCGGCCCATGATCGCGTCGATGATGCCCTGCTGGGTCACCGTCGCGGTCCGCCGGTCGAACAGCGCGAACCCGTACTGGCCGTTGTGCCCGTTGTCCCAGTAGGCGGTGGCGGCGCCGTACTTCGTGGCGGTCGCGACGAGGGTGCGCGCGTAGTCGGCGCGGTACCGGTTGTTCGTCGGGTCGGCCGAGGTCTTGTCGATCGAGCCGTACTCGCCGACGAGGACCGGGTAGCCCTTCGAGGTGAACGCGTCGTACGTCTTCTTCAGCTGCGCGTCCATGAAGTCCTGCTGGCCCCATGACGTCTTCCGGGACGGGTCGGTGGCGTTCGGGCCCCACTGCGTGTAGGTGCCGTTCTCGGCGCCCGTGAAGTCCCACGGGTCGTAGTAGTGGACCGAGATCATGAGGCGCTTCTCGTTGCTGGGGATCGCCGACGAGCGGTTCTGGTCGGTCGGGATGACGAACCCGTAGCCGCCGGTCGTGTAGTCGATGTTGGTGTTCCAGCCCGGGACGAGCAGCCAGCGCGACGCGTTGTTGCCGCCGGTCCTGCGGACCGTGTCGACGAAGATCTGGTTGTACGCGTTGATGTTCGAGTAGCAGGGCTGGGTCGGGTTCCCGTACTGCCCGTCGAACTCCTCGTTCATCGATTCCAGGATCAGCCGGCCGCCGTAGGTCGTGAACTCGGAGGCGACCTGCTGCCAGACCTTCTGGTACTTGTCCTTGATCGCGCTCTGGGAGGCCGCGTCGCAGATGAGCCAGGAGCCGCTCACGCTCTTGTAGCCGTCGCCGTGCATGTTGACGACGACGTACAGCCCGCGGTCGTAGGCGAGGTCGACGACCTGCTGGATCCGGTCGAGCCACGCGGCGTCGACGGTGTAGCTCGGTGCCGGGCCGATCTTGCTGAGGTAGGAGACCGGGATGCGGATCGTCGAGAAGCCCGCGGCCTTGACGCGGTCGAGCAGCGCGCCGGTGATGACGGGGTTGCCCCAGGCGGTCTCGCTCGGGACGCCGTCGATGCTCGCCTCGAGCTGGTTGCCGAGGTTCCAGCCCTTGCCCATCGCGGTGACGAGCTGCGCGGCGGTGCCGCCGATCGGGCCGGTGGTCGTCGTCGGCGTGCTGGTCGGGGTGACCGGGCTGCCGGTGCACGCGACGCCGTTGAGCGTGAACGCGGTCGGTGCGGGGTTGGACCCGGACCACGTGCCGTTGAAGCCGAACGACGCGGTGCCGCCCGTGCCGATCGAGCCGTTCCAGGCCGCGTTCCGCACGGAGACGGCGGCGCCGGTCTGCGTGACCGAGCCGTTCCACAGCGCGGAGACGGTCTGGCCTGCGCCGAAGGAGAAGCGCACGTCCCACGAGGACATGGGGTCGCCGAGGTTGGTGACGCGGACGTCGGCGCCGAAGCCGCTCTGCCACTGGTTCGTGACGGCGTAGTCGACGCGGCAGCCGGCCGCGGCGCTCGCCTGGTCGGCGGCGACCAGCGAACCGGCGACGGCGACCGCGGCGGCCGCGGCGACGGACAGCACTGCGCGAAGCGAGCGCACGGGCCTTCCTCTCGGACGGGGGCGGCCGAGGGCAGGGGGCCCCGGCGACGGACTCGCAGCCCACCAGACGCGGGCGCGGGGGTGCAGCCGTCGAAACGCTTCACCTCGCAAGCGGTTCGACGCGGGTCGCCGACGTCAGGCCGCGTTCCCCACGACGACGACCGCGGTCGCGGTGACCTCGAACGGCGGCGGGCCGAACCGCTCCGCCGCCCGCTGTCGAACCGCCTCGCGCACGTCGACGTCGAGGCTCGCGAGGTACGCACCCGCAGGCCCGACCGCGAGCAGGAACGGGTCCCACCACTCCGCGAACGAGGCGAACGTGAGCGTGACCGGCACCTCCTCCACCCGCAGGTCGACGAACCCGGCCGTCGCGCACAGCTCCTCGACGCGCTCCTCGACCCACAGCAGGTCGCTGCTCTCGCTCACGCGGCCGGTGTCGACGTCGCGCACCGCGCGCCAGAACGTCGACGCGGCGCCGCGGTCGTGCACGTGGTCCCACACGCTCACCGCCACGCGACCCCCCGACCGCGTGACGCGGCGCATCTCGGTCAGGCCCGTGACCGGGTCCGCCATGAACGTCACCACGAGGCTCGCGACAGCGACGTCGAACGCGTCGTCGTCGAACGGCAGGTCCTCGGCGTCCCCGAGCCGCACGTCGACACCCGGGAGCCGCTCGCGCACGGCGGCGACGAACGGCTCGGTCGGGTCGACCGCGCTGACGGCGTCGGCCCCGAGCGCCTCGACGAGCACCTCCGTCACGACGCCCGGACCGCAGCCCACGTCGACCGCCCGCTCTCCCGGTCGCGCGTCGAGCAGCTCGACGACGCGGCGCGCGAGCGGCCGCGAGAACCGGCCCATGAACCGGTCGTACGCGTCGGCGCCCGCATCGAACCCCACGGGGCGACGCTAGGACCGTCAGTGCGTGGCGGGTAGGAACCGTGTCACTGCGGCGGCTCCTGGTACAGCCCGACGACGCTCCCGCCCGGGTCGCGGAACCGCGCGGTCAGCTCGCCGGGGTCGCCGCCGGGCGGCTGGACGATCACGCAGCCCTCGGCCGCGACGCGCTCGACGGCGGCGGCGAGGTCGTCGACCCACACGTACACGAGCACCCCGGGCGGGGTCGGCTCGCGGTGTGGCACCCAGTGCCCGCTGACCTCGTCGGTGGAGTCCTCGAAGAACCAGGTCCCGTGCGCCTCGCGGACCGTCCAGCCGAAGACGCGGGCGTAGAACTCCGCCGACGCCTGCGGGTCCACCGCGGGCAGCTCGACGTGGCAGATCTTGCCGTGGCCCAGGGTCGGCATGGTGATCGCCTCTCGTCAGACGTAGAAGCCCTCGCGCAGGTTGATGCCGTGCTCGAGCCACGCCTTGAGCGCGGCCAGCATGCCGGTCCAGCCGGCGCAGTTGCCGAAGGCGCTCTTCGCACCGTCCGGCGTGGGCTGCCACGAGGACTCGGTGATCGTGACGAGCGTCCGGGTGTCGCCGTCGAGCGGCTCGAGCTCGAACGTCGTGCGCGTCGTCCCGTTCTCGCCGGTGGTCGCCTCCCCGCCCCACTCGACGACGATCCGGCGCGGCGGCTCGGCCTCGACGACCGTGACGGGGAAGCCGCCGGGGAAGTCGTGGAACTCCCAGGTGACGACGGCCCCGGACTCCAGGCGGCCACGCGCGCCGCCGGTCGTGAAGTACCGCGACAGCTGCTGCGGGTCGGCGATCGCCTCGTAGACCTCCGCGCAGGGACGGCTCACGCGGCCGGAGACGGTGAAGGACAGCGCGTCGAGACGCTCGGTGTCATTCATGTTGTACTTTTACCACATGTCCCGACCGGCCGACCAGGCCTCCGACGACGACCGGGTGTTCAAGGCGCTCGCCTCGCCCGTGCGCCGCCGCATGCTCGACGCCCTCAAGGAGTCGACGCACACCACGGGGTCGCTGTGCGCACTGCTGCCGGAGCTCGACCGGACCACGGTCCTGCAGCACCTGCGCGTCCTGGAGGCCGCCGACCTCGTGACCGGGCGCAAGATCGGCCGCGAGCGCCACCTGTCCCTCGCGCCCCTGCCCATCAAGCGCATCCACGACCGCTGGATCAGCGACTACGCCCGCGCCGCCGTCGAGCTCCTGGACCGCCTCGACCGCCCCGACCCCTCGGACGACGCATAGCGCGACGACGCGTCCGTCACACCAGCGTCGTCAGCACCCCGCCGTCGGCCCGCAGGGCCGCACCGTTCGTCGCGGACGACAGAGGGCTCGCGAGGTAGGCCGCGAGGTGGGCGATCTCGCGCGGCTCGATGAACCGCTGCAGGAGCGACGTCCGGTTGCCGGCGGCGATCGTGTCCTTCATCTGGTCGGGCGTCACGCCCTGGGCCGCGGCCACCTGCGCGACGGTCTCCGCGACGCCGTCGGAGAAGGTCGGCCCGCCGAGGATCGTGTTCACGGTGACGCGCGTGCCGCGCGTGAGCTTCGCGAGGCCGTTGCCCAGCGCGATCATCCCGGCCTTGGTGAAGCCGTAGTGCAGCATGTCGGCCGGCACGTCCACGCCCGACTCGCTGCTCACGAAGATCACGCGACCCCAGCCGCGCGCGAGCATGCCGGGCAGCAGGTGCCGCGACAGCCGGACGCCGCTCATGACGTTGACGTCGAAGTAGCGCTGCCAGTCCTCGTCGGTGATCTGCTCGAACGGCGCGAGCTCGAACACGCCGACGTTGTTCACGAGGACGTCGACGTCACCCAGGTCGTCCAGGAGTCGCTGGACCTGCGACGCGTCCGCGAAGTCCGCGACCACGGCCTCGACCGACGCGCCCGGCACCTCGGCCTCGAGCCGGCGCACCGCCGCGTCCGCGCGCTCGGCGCTCCTGCCGTTGATCACGACCGACGCGCCCTCGTCGAGCAGGGCGCGCGCGACGGCGAACCCGATGCCCTGCGTCGAGCCGCTCACGAAGGCCCGCTTGCCCGTCAGCTGCAGATCCATGCTGTCCTCACGTCCTGTCCGTCCCGCACATCACTTTCCCGATCAAGTGAACCGTACGTGCGGTGACTTTCCCGATCAAGTCATCGCCCGCCTTGCCATCGCCCGGGTTCCCGTACGCTGCACGCATGCCGGACCCCGTCGACGCGCCGATCCTCCGCGGCGAGGACCTCGAGACCTGGTCCTCGCTGGCCACCGTCCTGGAGTGGCTGCCGGCCGCGCTCGACGCCCAGCTGCAGCGCGACGCCGAGCTGTCGCACTTCGAGTACGGGATCCTGTACGCGCTCGGCGACGCCCCGGACCGCACGCTCCGGATGAGCGTCCTGGCCGGGTACGCCAACAGCTCGCTGTCGCGCCTCTCGCGCGCCGTCGCACGGCTCGAGTCGCGCGCGTGGGTGCGACGTGCCCCCGACCCCGCCGACGGGCGCTACACCCTCGCGACCCTCACGGACCTGGGCGTCGAGAAGCTCGACCAGGCCACCCCCGGCCACGTGCGCACCGTGCGGCGTCTGGTCCTCGACCCGCTGACGCAGGCCCAGGCGCGGCAGGTGCGCGAGATCAGCCGGCGGATCATGCGCGCGATGCGCGAGGACGAGGGATGGACCCCGTCGTCGACGCACGACCACGCGCAAGACCCGGCGCGACGGCCCGGCTGAGCCGGCCCGCGTGGACAGTGCCGGGCGGACGTCGGTCCCCGGTGGGGGGAGACTGGAGGGCAGGAACGTCCGTGAACGAGGAGTGAGCCGTGCCCCAGGGAACTGTCCGTTGGTTCGACGCCGAGCGAGGCTTCGGCTTCCTCGACCTCGGGGACGGAGCCGACGACCTGTTCGTCCACGCGTCCGAGATCGTCGGTGACGACGGGCCGCGCGTGCTCCGGGAGGGGCAGCAGGTCGAGTTCGAGCCGGGTGAGGGGGACCGTGGCCCGGTGGCCCGCCGCGTCCGCGTCATCGGTGGCGTGGCCGCCGACGCCGCGCTCGGTGTGCTCGGCACCGTCAGCTGGTACGAGCCCGCCAAGGGCTACGGGTTCGTCGCGCCGGACGGCGGGGGCGCGGAGATCTTCCTGCACAGCTCGGCCATCGTCGGCGGCGGCGTGGTGTCGGAAGGTCAGCGGGTCGCGTTCCTCGTCGTGCCGGGGGAGAAGGGGCCGCAGGCGGACCACCTGCTGCCGCTCGGTCCGGAGGCCACCCCGGCGGCCGCGGCCGACGACGGCGCCGACGGCACGGTGACCTGGTACGACCCGGACAAGGGCTTCGGCTTCGTCGCGCAGGACGCCGGCGGCGAGGACGTGTTCGTCCACGCCCGCTCGCTGACGGGGGGCCTGAACGAGCTCGTCGAGGGCGACCGCGTGACCTACGACGTCGAGCCCGGCGAGCGCGGACCGCAGGCGCGGGGCGTCCGGCTCGTCGGCGGCCGCCCCCGCCGGAGCGCGCCCGCGGCGTCGCCCCGTGGTCGGTCGGGCGCACCCGCGGGCGGCGGTGCACCGGCGCGCGGCGGCGAGGGCGTGGTCGCGCGCTACGACGCGGACCGCGGCTTCGGCTTCATCACGCCCGACTCCGGGGGCCCGGACCTGTTCGTGCACGTCTCCGTCGTGCGCAACGCCGAGTTCCTGGAAGAGGGGGACCGCGTCCGGTTCCGGGTGCGGCAGAGCGACCGTGGCCCGCAGGCCGACGGCGTCGAGCTCATCTGAGCCTGCCCGGGTCGCGGTCGGGGGCGGTCGGGGAACCCCGTCCAGCGCAGCCCCGCCGGAAGGTGAGCTCGGCCGCCTCGGCGAGCGCGACTCCACCTGCGCGGCTGCCGGTGGCACGCTGCGGGCATGGAGCAGCCGACGGGTGCGGAGTGGCGGTCCGCGACGCACCCCGCCGCGGTCACCGCGTTCCTCGCCGAGCTCGCGCTCGTGGTGCTCGCGGCGGTGACCGGCTGGCGGCTCGGCGACCCGCCGTGGACGGCGCTGCTGCTCGCGGTCGTCCTGCCGCTCGCGGTGGTGGTCGTGTGGGGCCGTTGGTTCGCCCCGCGGTCGGCGCACCGGGTCCGCCGACGAGGCGCGCGCTACTCGGGCCAGGTCGCGGTGTTCGTCGGCGTCGCGCTCCTCGCCGCGTTCGTCGGGCTGCTCTGGTGGGGTGTCGCCGTCGCCCTCGTGGGGGCTGTGGCCTTCGCCGTCGCGCCGCGCACGCCGTAGTGCGGGGTCGCGCTGCGAGCGCGACGGGTCAGCGCACGCACTGCCCTGTGCGGTCGCCGTGCACCTCGGTCCAGCTCGTCTCGGTGACGCCGCGCGGCCCCGAGCTGCCGGTGCAGACGAGGTCACGCGCGACGGCGACGTTTCCGAGGTCCACGCTGTGCGGGTTGTCGACGAGCACGAGCGACCCGGTCACCAGGACGGGGCAGTCGCGCTGGTCGCGCCGCGGCTCGGCGCCGATGCTCGCGAAGTCCGTCAGGCCCGTGACCCGCAGGTCGCCGGCGACGGTCGCGCCGCAGACGAGCACGTCGCCGGACCCGGCGCTCGTGAGGCCGCCGTAGAACGTCGCGCCGTGGACCAGCAGCCGTCCGCCCGTCACGGCCGCCGGACCCATGAGCTCCGACCGGCCGCGGACGCGCGTCGCGTCACGCACCTCGACGTCGTAGGACCCCCAGACGCGTGCCGCCTCGAGGACGACGTCGGCGGCCTGGCCGGTCACGTCGCCGTCGACCGAGCCGCCGGCACCGTCGCCCACCCAGATCGTGAGTGACGCCGTGTCCGTGCTGGTCAAGGTCACGTCGCCGTGCACCCGCGAGTCGCCCAGCTCGAGCCGTCCGGCCACCTCGGCGTCGCCGTCGAGCGTCGCGCGCCCGACCGAGAACGTCGTCCCCGCGCGCACCGTGACGTCGCCGTGGACCGTCCCGCGGAAGATCCAGCAGTCCACGTCGACGACGAGGTCGCCCTCGACGCTCTGCTCCACGAGCGACGAGCCCGGGATGTCGCTGCACAGCGTCGGAGGCGGCTCCGCGGCCGCCGCCGACGGTGACGCCACAGCAGCGATGAGCACCGCCCCGACCGCGGCGCCCGCGAGCGCACGACCACGTCCTCGCCGACCAGCCATGGTCCCCCTCGACCTGACGCGTCCCGCCATCGTGCGCCCGCCCACCTGGTGCCACAAGCGGGTGCGTCGGCGCGGGCGGTCGGTCGCCGCCACGCGTCCGGGCATGCTTGCCCCCGTGCACACCTACCTGCGGACCGACCGCGTCTCGCTGCGCCGATTCCGTCCCGAGGACGCCGACCTGCTGATCGAGCTCGACAGCGACCCCGCGGTCATGCGCTTCCTGTCCGGCGGCGGCGAGCCGACCGCGCCGGACCTGATCCGCGAGCGCGACCTGCCGAGCATCCTTGCCGGCTACGACCGGTGGGCCGGTGACTTCGGCCTCTTCGCCGCCTACGAGAACGCGACCGACGCGTTCCTCGGCTGGTTCTGCCTGCGCCCCGAGCGGGACGGGCTGCTCGACGAGGCGGAGCTCGGCTACCGGCTCCGGCAGGCGGCCTGGGGCCAGGGGTACGCGACCGAGGTGTCGGCGGCGCTCGTCGAGAAGGCGTTCACCGAGCTCGACGTGCGCGTCGTGTGGGGCGCGACGATGGCGCTCAACACGGCCTCGCAGCACGTCATGGAGAAGGTCGGGATGACGGTCACGGAGGCGCTCGAGACGCCGGACGACATGCTGGCCGTCGAGGGCGCCGACCTCGGCGGCTACCGCTACGAGATCACGCGCGACCGGTGGGAGCAGAGCCGGGCCCCGCTCGGCTGAGCCCCGTGGCCGTCGCGGACGCGGGGGGCCGCGACGGCCACGCAGGACTCAGGACGTGAAGATCTTGTCGTTGCAGTGCTGCGAGATGCGGCCGCCGTCGACGTGGACCCAGTCGCAGATGCGCACGATCGTCTCGACGCCGTCACCGAGCCACATGCTCTCGCACCCGTTGTAGGCGGTGCGGGAGTCGGCGACGCCGGACGCCTGGCGGGTCGGCCAGGCCGCGAGCTTCGCGCCGACGCCGTCGTTGCTCGTCATGTCGCAGACGACGAGCCGGTTGCCGCCGTCGTCGTACCAGACGTAGGAGCGCCCGCTGCTCGAGTACAGGCTGAAGTCGGCTGCCTGCGCGGCGGCAGGGACGGCCAGCATGGCAGCGGAGGCGGCGGCCGTGATCACGGCCCGGGTCCTGGTCTTCATGGTGCTCCTCGTTCTGGTGCGGTCGACGTCCGCGGAAAGCGCACGCCGCGCGAAATCTAGCGATCCCGGGCAACAGCGGCATCTCGGCGCATCACCCTCAGGGCCTGGTCGGGACCGGTCGCGGCGGCTAGCATGTAAGTGAGTACCCACTTACATAGGAGGACGGATGGGCGCGGTGACCACCGAGTCGCTGACACGCCGGTTCGGCGACGTGCTGGCCCTCGACGCCGTCAGCGTCGACGTCCCCGCCGGCGGCGTCGTCGGCCTCGTCGGGCCGAACGGGTCCGGCAAGTCGACGATGATCCGGATGCTGCTGGGCCTCATCCGCCCGACCTCCGGGACCGCCCGCGTGCTCGGTGAGCCGATCGACGGTGACCGCGCGTATCTCAGCCGCGTCGGCGCGCTCGTCGAGAGCCCCGCGTTCGTGCCGGGCCTGTCGGCGCGCGCCAACCTCCTGTCGCTCGCGCAGCTGCGCGGCCTGCCCGTCGCGCGGGTCGACGCGGTGCTCGACACCGTGGGCCTGACGGGCCGCGACCGGGAGCCCGTCAAGCGCTTCTCGCTCGGCATGAAGCAGCGCCTGGGCATCGCGGCCGCGCTGCTGCCGGACCCCGAGCTGCTGGTGCTCGACGAGCCGACCAACGGGCTCGACCCGTCGGGCATCGTCGAGATCCGCACGCTGCTCGGCGCTCTGGCGCGCGAAGGGCGCACGGTGGTCGTGTCGTCGCACCTGCTCGCGGAGATCGAGGCCGTGTGCGACCACCTCGTGGTGATCCGGTTCGGCGAGCTCGTCTACTCCGGCCCGGTCGCGGCGCTGCTCGAGCGGACGCTCGGGCACGTCGAGGTCCAGCCCGAGCACCCGGCCGACCTCCAGGCGCTCCTCGCCGCGCTGACCCGCGCGGGCCACGACGTGGAACCGACCGCCGAGGGCGTCCGGGTCCGCGGCGCGGGCGGGCGGGCCGCGGCGATCAACCGCGACGCGGCCGCGGCGGGCATCACGCTCGCCGAGCTCCGCACGGTCCGCGAGTCGCTCGAGCAGGTGTTCCTCGACCTCACGGGTCGGGACGAGGCGGCGGCCGCGCAGGCCCGCCGCGGGGGAGGTGCAGCGTGATGCTCGACGTGGTGCGCAGCGAGCTCACGCGCTCGCGCCGGCGCGGGGTCCTGGGCGCATGGCTCGGCCTGACGGCGCTGTTCGCGGCGATGATCGTCGCGGTGATCTTCCAGCTCGCGGGGGACGCGGCGGCGATGCCGGCCGCAGGCCCGGGCGTCACGTTCCCCACCCGGGAGACGCTGGAGTCGGCGTCAGGACTCATGGCGCCGCTCGCGTCGGCGTCGAGCATGTTCGGCATCGTCACGCTGTCGTTCTGGGCGGTCCTCACGGCGACGGACCACAGCACGGGGCTCGTCCGGCTGCTGGTCGCCGCGGAGCCGCGGCGGTGGAGGCTCATCGCCGGCAAGGTGGGTGCGCTCGTGGTGTGGACGGCCGTCGCGACGACCGTCGCGGTGCTCGTGGACCTCGTCGTCGCCCCGATGCTCGGCGCCACGTCCGACCTCGACCTCGGCGCATGGGGGACCGACGTCGGCGCGGTCGTCGCGTCGGCGTGGCTGAACCTGTTCCTCGCGCTGCTCGTGTGGGGCGTCATCGGCCTCGTGCTCGCCGTCGTCACACGGTCCGCGGCCGTCGCGGTGTCGGTCGGCGCGGGCTGGGTGCTGGTCGTCGAGCAGGTCCTCACCGCGGCGTTCGACGGCCTGCGCGACTGGCTGCCCGGCGCGACGATCGGCGCGGTGGCCTCCGGCGGGAACGACGTGATCTCCTACGGGTCGGCCCTCGCGCTCGCGGCGGGCTACGTGATCGTCTGCCTGACCGTGGCCGTGGTGGTGTTCACGCGCCGCGACATCACGGACTGAGCGGACCGACGTCACCGAAGGATCGACGATGCCCCGCGGACCGCACACCCGCCGCAACCTGCTCGCGGCGACGATCGCGGTCGCCGCGCGCGAGGGGTACGCGCACACGACCACCCGCGCCATCGCCGACGAGGCGGGTGTCTCGGAAGCGACGATCTACCGCCACTTCCCGGACAAGCTCGCGCTGTTCGCCGCGGCCGTGGGGCACCAGAACGCGGAGGTCGACCAGGCGCTCGCCGCCCTGCCCGGGCGTGCCGGGAAGGGCAGCGTGCTCGAGAACGTCCGTGCGGCCCTCCACGAGCTCGCGTCGATGAAGGAGGCCGTCCTCCCGCTCGAGCTCGCGATGCTCATCGACCCCGAGCTCGCGCAGGCGCGCGCCGACCGGCTCGCCGCCGCCCATGAGCTCACAGGCGCGCCCCGGTACCTCGCCGACTACCTCGCGGCGGAGCAGGGCCGCGGCCGCGTGCGCGCCGGTCTCGACCCCGAGCGCGCGGCGCTGGTCCTGCTCGGGAGCCTCTTCACGGCCGTCGTGGGCGGTGGCGCCGCGATCGACGACTGCGCCGACGTGCTCGTGCACGGGCTGCTCGCGCCCGCGGAGGGCTGACGCCGGCGCGAGCACCCGCCCGCGCCGGCGTCCCCGGTCGGCCCTCTCGGGGCCTCGGTGCCTCCGGTGCTACCGGCGTGACCAGAGCTGGTTCGCCGCGCCCGTGCAGGTCCACAGCAGCACCGCGGTGTTGTTCGCGGTGAGGTTGCGGTCGACGTCGAGGCACAGCCCGGACCGCACGCCGCGGATGGTGCCGTCGGCCTGCGTCGTCCACTGCTGGTTGGTCCCGCCGTTGCAGTCCCACAGCTGGACCCGCGTGCCCGCGGTGGCGCTCGGCGGCGCGTCGAGGCACTTGCCCAGCGAGCGGAGCGTGCCGTCCGTGCCCGCGGTCCACGTCTGGTTGGGCGCGGTGTGGCAGTCCCAGATGACGAGGCCGGTGCCGTTCGCGGTGGCGCTCCCCGGCACGTCGAGGCAGCGGCCCGACGACGCGCTGACGAGCGTCGTGCCGGTCGGCGGGGGCGTGGTGCCGCCGGGCGTGACCCGGAACAGCGCGACGCCGTGCTGCGCGACCTGCGCGGAGATCTGGCCCGTCGTCGTGCCCGTCGCACCGGTCCACACCTCGCGGTACTGGTGGGTCCCGGAACCGAGCCCGACCTGCCCGAGGGTGGTCGAGATCTGCCGGCTGCCGGAGCCGCGGTTGAGCAGGGCGACAGCGACCGACCCGTCCGCGAGCGGCTTGGCCCACACCTCGGCGTCGCCGTCGTCCCGCACGCGGTCGGCCTGCCGCACGAGCGGGTCCTGGTCGATCGCGAGGACGTCGCGGTTGGTGAGGACCGCGCGCACGTCGGCGGACATGTTGCGCAGGTCGTTGCCGGCGATGAGCGGGGCGCTGAGCATCGCCCACATGGTCAGGTGCGCCCGGTTCTCGGTGGCCGTCAGCGCGTTCCGCACCCCGACCATCAGCATGTCGGGGTCGTTGTACTGACCGGGCTTGGTCCACTCGCGCATGGGCTCGACGATGTCGAGGGCCTCGGTGATGCCGACGAAGCAGTCGGCGGACGGGGAGCAGCCCGTCGACCAGGACGCCGACAGGTCCTCGGACGTCCGCCACATGTCGGAGAAGGCGCCCCAGCCGGAGTACGTCGGCGCGGTGTTCGAGTGCGCGCTGTTCGGGTTGATCGAGTAGACGATCGGGCGGCCGGTGGCCTTGAGCGCGTCGCCGAACCGCTTGAACACGGTCGCCTGCTCGCTCACGCTGCCCCGCGGGTCGCACCAGTCGTGCTTCACGTAGTCGACGCCCCACGACGCGAAGAGATTCGCGTCCTGCGTCTCGCGCCCGTACGACGACGTCCCCGGGAGGTTGGCGAAGTACTGGTTGCAGGTCTTCTCGCGCGGCGCGTGGTAGATCCCGAACTTCAAGCCCTTGCTGTGGATGTAGTCACCCAGCGCCTTCATGCCCGACGGGAACCGGTCGGTCCGGGCGCGCAGGTTCCCGCTCGCGTCGCGGGTGTCCTGCATCCAGCAGTCGTCGACGACGACGTACTGGTAGCCCGCCGCGGCCATCCCCGAGCTCACCATGGCGTCCGCCGTCTGGCGGATCATCTGCTCGTTGATGTTGCAGTAGAAGGTGTTCCAGCTGTTCCAGCCGAGCGGCGGCAGCGGTGCCGGCTCCTCGACCGTGGGGGTGGCCGCCGCGGCGACCGGGGCGGCCGCCTGCGCGGGCGTGCCGAGGGCGAACGCGGACACCGTCAGAGCGGTCGTGGCCAGCGCGGTGCACCAGCGACGACGTCGAGAACTTCTCATGGGAGCACTCCCTCGTGCGGTGGTCGTGGTGGTTGTCGACGGCGTCCCGCGGGGGTCGGCTGCCGGTCGCCGAGCCCATGTGAGCGCTCACATCGATCGCCGCCATCGTGCCAGCGGCGGGCCGGCGGGGAACCCCCACGACGACGTCCGAATCGGTTCATCCGCAGGGCGGGGTCCTCCGGAAGGTGGACGAGCGGGTCGGAGGCGCGCCGTCGTGAGGTCAGGGTCCCGTCCGGTGCGGACCAGGGCACCGGCCGGGGCGATGCCCGATGTGGCCTGCACGCCTGCACGGGCACCGTCGGGGCATGACATCGAGAGCCGCACGACGGGCCGTCACCCCCGAGGCCCGCACGCCGCGCTGGCCCGCCGCGCTCGCGGCCGCCTGGGTCGGCACCTTCTGCCTCGTCGCCGGCGGAGCCCTGGTCTGGTCGCGGCTCCGGGGCGGCAGCACCGCGGACCAGGAGGTCGTCGTCCTCGCGATCGGCCTGCGCCTGGCGACCGTCGCCGTCGCGCTCGCGTCCATCCAGCCCTGGGGGAGACGGCTGCCCGGCTGGGTCGTGCTCGGCGGGCTCTGGGGCGCGGGTGCCGTCCAGCTCGCCTATCCCCTCGCCGAGACCGTCGTGAAGGTGGCGATCCTCGCCGGGGTCATGGACCCGGTCGACAAGGGCATCAGCGACATGAGTGCCCAGGGATGGTTCAACTTCGGCGCGACGTGGCTCATCTGGGGCGTCCCCGGCGTGCTGTTCGTCCTCGCGGCGGTGGTCTTCGGTCGTCGCGTGCCGCACGCGCGCCGCTGGGCGCTCCTGGCCGTCGTCGCGGGGATCGGGTTCCTCGCCGGCCTCGGGCTCGTCATCGGCTGACGGGCAGGCGCGCGGGACGGCGGCCGTGCGCCACAGAGGCACGCGCGCGGCCCCGTCGGACGCGCGGCCCCGGGAGAAGTCCCGTGGGCGCCACCTGCCCCGGACCCGGCGGGTGCAGCAGCGGTCGGCCGTACGCCGGCGGCCCCCGACGGCGCGCTAGCGTGCCGGCGTGAGCAGTCGGCTGCTGGTCGCGTCGTTGCCGTCGACCGTGCCCGCTGCTGCCGCCCCCGACGGTGTCGTCGTGAGCCGGCTGACCGAGACGGACATCGAGCCGGTCGCCGACGCCTACTGGCGTTCCTGGGGCGGCGGCGACGGTGAGTCGACCCGGGCGGACGCGATCGGGGACCTGCGGCGGACGTGGGCCGGTGCGCACGGGACGCTGCTCCGCCCCGCCAGCCTCGTCGCTCGCCGGGGGGACGAGGTGCTGGGGGCCGTCGTGTGCGTCCTCGACCCCCCGGGGCCGGGCGCGCAGCGGGGACCGTTCGTGACCGACCTGTTCGTGCTGCCCGAGCATCGGCGCCGCGGCATCGGGCGGGCGTTGATGGCCCGGGCGATGGACGCGGCGCCCGGGGACCGCATCGCGCTACGGGTGGACGACGACGCCCAGGCGGCGCTCGCGCTGTACGCGTCGATCGGCTTCCGCGTCTCCGGCTGAGCGCCGTCGTGGGTCAGCTCCCCCGAGCGTCGACGAACGCCCCGTCGACGACCACCGGGACGACCGCGGAGGCGTCCAGCGCCGCGGCGACGGCGACGTCGGTCGCGAATCCCAGCGCGGTCAGCTCGCGGCCGCCGACGCAGTCGTGCACCAGTCGGTCGAGCGAACCGGCCGACGCGCGGAACACCGCGCTCGCGACGGTCGCCTCGGGGCTGAAGGCGTCCCCGTGCCCCATCGCCGCCAGGTGCGCGAGGATCGCCCCGGCTCCGAGATGATCCTCGAGCGCGGGGCGGAGGGAGCGGTCGAGGTCCCACCGTTCCCCGGCCGCGACGACGCCGACGGTCTGCCCGGCGTCCAGGGCGCGCGCCAGGCGGGTCGCGACCGCGTGCGCGTTGCGCAGGCAGCCGGCGACCACCGTCGACCCCGTGCCCACGGCCTCGACGACGATGGTCGACCCGTTGGGCGAGGGGAGCACGAGACTCTCGACGGGGGCGAGCTCGAGGAGCGCAGCCGGCGACAGGGACGGTGCGGCGACGGCGCCGTCCTTCGTCGCCTCGAGGCGACCCACCGCCAGAGCGGCTCCCTGGGCGGCCGCGACAGCCCGCGCGTGCTCGCCACCCCAGCGACTCGGGTACACACGTGTGCCGCGTTCGACGGCGACGGTGACCGCGGTCGAGAAGCTGAGGACGTCCACGACCACGGTCACGTCGGCGCCGCACCGCACTGCGCCGACCGGCCCCCAGTCGAGGCGCACCGCGTAGCTTCCCTGTCCGAACGGCTCGTCCACGTGCCGAACGTAGCGGCGCGAAGTGGGTCGGCGGGCTCAGCCCACGCGCACCAGCTGCCACTGCTGGTTGGAGCCGTTCCAGTCGGTGTACTGGACGATGTTCCCGCCGTCGGCGGTGGAGGCGCCCTGCACCTCGACCGCCTTGCCGCTGCTGCGGCTGATCAGCTGGACGTACCCGTCGATCGTCTGGAGGCTGAACTGCTGGTTGGCGGCGTTGTTGTCGGTCCACTGGATGATCGCCGCACCGTCGGCGGTGGACCTGCCGCTCACGTCGAGGACCTTGCCGGACAGCCGTGACTTCAGCCGGTAGTAGCCGTCGCCGGAGCTGACGAACTGCCACTGCTGCTGGGTGCCGTTGTTGCGGGACCACTGGGTGATGCGTGCGCCGTCGGCGGTGGACAGGTTGTACACGTCGACGGCCTTGCCGCTGTTGCGGTTGACGAGCGTGTACCAGGCCGCGGTGTCCACGGGGCCGGGGCTCCCGGGGTTCTCGGCCGGGTTGCCGATGCTCCCCGGCACGGCGCGCAGCGCGGCGAACCAGACGGCCGCCATCTTGTCGTAGCCGGTCGCGTGGGGGTGCACGCCGTCGGGGAGGTCGGAGAGGCTCACCGCGCCGTACATGTCGACGAGGTGCACCCGCTTCCCGGCGGCGGCCCGGCTCGACACGATGCCGGGGATCGCGGAGTTGTAGGCCCGGACCTTCGCGTCGGCGTACGACACGGGGATCAGGGTCGCGACGAAGACGTCGGTCTGCGGCGACGTGCTCGTGATCTTGTCGACGAGCGCCGCGAGCCGAGCGGGTGCGTTGGCGAGGTCGCGGTTCTGGCTGATGTCGTTGGTGCCGATGTGCAGCAGCACGGTGCGCGGCTGGTACGTGCGCAGCCAGCTGACGACGTTGGCGTCGATCTGGTCGATCCGCCAGCCCGAGTGCCCCTCGTGGTCGTGGTCCCCGAGGCTGGCCGGCCCGTTGTAGCCCGACCCCACGAAGTCCGTGGTGTAGCCGTTCTGCGCGAGACGCTGCCAGAGCCCGACGCGGTAGCCGCCGCCTCCGGTCATGCCGACGCCGTCCGTGATCGAGTCGCCCAGGGGCATCACGCGGGTGCCCCCGTTGCTCTCGGCGGTGGCGGGCGCGGACTGCGTCACGACACCTCCGGCGAGCGCGACGCAGAGCGTGACGGCGACCACCAGCCGTCGGGCGGTTCGGAGCATGTCCTCTGCCTCCTGGAGATGGCCGCGCGGCGCGACCCTCCGCGCGTGCAGCGCTGCACGGCGGTGGCGAGCGCGTCCCGGCACTCGGGTCGGCTCGCCGTGCGGGTCACTCGGTGCGGACGTGTGCGGGTCCGGTGCGTCCCTGGCCGGTACGTCGCGCCGATGTGAGCGTTCACATCGGCGCGACGGCCTCACTCTGGCACGCCGTTCGTCGGAGAGGCGATCCGCACAAACGATTAGGCGCGTGGCGTGTCCGGGCCATCGGCACGGATGTTCGGCCCGCCGTGGTGTGTCCACCGTTCCGGGCGCATCCACGGCCGGGCGACGTCGGCGGGTACCCTCCAGCCCGGACCACCGGGGGAGCACATGACGGGACGACGGCCGCGCGTGGCGGCGACCATCCTCGCGTGCGGGCTGCTCGCGGGCTGCGCGGCGACCGGACCGGATGTCGAGCCGTCCCCCGCGGCCTCGCGGGAGGGCGCCCAGGCGGCCGCGTCGCCCAGCCCGACGCCGACCCCGTCCTCGGACCCGCGCCACCCCGACACACCGCACGAGCAGGGCATGATGCCGAGCACCGACGGCGGTCTCGTGTCGTTCCCGAGCCAGCAGCACCTGCCGTTGGGCACGACGGCCGTCTCGGTGTACGTCGAACCAGCGGCCGGCGTGGAGAAGCCCGTCGGGTACGTGACGCTGACCGACGTGACGGCGCGTCCGGCTCCCGAGCCCCACGCGGACGGCTCGCCGATGTACTCCCTGACCTTCGTCGTGACGGTCGAGGCCGTCGAGGAGTACCTGATGTGGCGGAGCGACCTGAAGGTCGTGCTGCCCGACGGTCGCTCGTTCGGCTTCTTCGAGACGCAGCAGCGCGCGCCGGACGAGATGGAGGGCGTCGTCTCGGTGCCGGCGGGCGAGACGCTGACGCTGACGCGGACGGTCGACGCGCCGGCGACCGCGGGGGAGCTCCAGCACACCGAGCCGCTCGGGCTCTCGATCGCGTCGTGGGACTTCAGCGTCACGCCCTGACGCGCGCACCTCGTCCGACTGCACCACCTCGTCGAGCGGCCCGCCCGTCGTGTCCGCCTCGGACCCGTACGTGAGGCGTGGCGAGCCCGGACTCGGTCGCTGCCCGGTGCCGGAGAACGACGTGGCGCCGGCGGGCGTCAGACGTGGGCGTCGGCGGCGGCGTCGCCCACCGCCGCGGCGTGTCGCTCCCGCCGCCGGTCGAGCGCGCGCATCACCGGCGTCGCCGCCACCCCGTGGATCAGCACCGACCCGACGACCACGAGGCCGGCGATCGCCCACAGTCGGTCGGCGTCCGCGAACTCGCCCTCCTGGACCGCGTAGGCGACGTAGAACAGCGACCCGACGCCTCGCACGCCGAAGAACGAGACCACCGCACGCTCACGGGGCCCGGTCCGACCGCCGCGCAGCGCGACCCAGCCCGTGAGCGGTCTGACCGCCAGCAGGAAGACCAGGACGACGCCCACCTCTGCCCAGCCGAGCTGGGTGAAGGCCCCGCGTGCGACGGCTCCGCCCAGCAGCACGATCACGGCAACCGTGAGCAGCCGCTCGATCTGCTCGACGAACGCGTGCAGCACCTTGTGGTACTCGTGCTCACGTTCGGTCCCGCGCAGCGTGACCGCGCAGACGAACACGGCGACGAACCCGTACCCCTCCGCCAGCTCGGTCGCACCGTAGGCGAGGAAGGTGGCCGCGAGTGCCGCGAAGCCCTGCGTGTGCTCGGTGATCCGCAGCCGATCGGCGACGGACGAGAAGAACAGCCGGCCGAGCAACCAGCCCACGAGGAAGCCGATCGCGACACCGACGCTCAGTCGCCACACGACGTCCAGCACGACCCAGCGGCCGAGCCACCCGCCGGGTGCCAACCCCGAGAGGCTCACAGCGATCGCGGCATAGGTGAACGGGAAGGCGAGGCCGTCGTTGAGGCCGGCCTCCGAGGTCAGGGCGAAGCGGACCTCGTCGTCCTGCGTCCCCGGCTCGTCCACGGGTTCGCTCACCTGGACCTCGCTCGCCAGGACCGGGTCGGTCGGCGCGAGCGCAGCGGCGAGCAGCATCGCGCTCGCGGCACCGAGGCCGAGGGCCGCCCACCCCAGCACGCCGACGGCGAGCATCGACAGCGGCATGGTGATCGCGAGCAGCCGCCACGTGGAGCTCCAGGTGCGCCACGCGAACGGCCGGTTGATGGCGAGGCCGGCGCCCATCAGGGAGATGATCACGCAGATCTCCGTCAGATGGAGCGCGATCTCGGGATGCTCGGTCGGGCTCGGGTCGGGGAGCTGCGGGAGCAGCCAGAAGCTCAGGGCGCCCGTCGCGAGGAACACCGCCGGCATCGAGATCGGCGCGCGGCGCAGCACGCGCGGCAGCGCGGCCGCGGCCAACGTGGCCAGGCCGACCGCCAGGAAGACGGCGGCTGGGCCGTCGACGTCGAGCACGAGCACACCGTACGGGGGGCAGGACGGTCCGGCGCGACGGGCGCTCGAGCCGAGCTCGCGCCGGGCGGCGTCTTCGGGAACAAGGAGCCGCCGTCAAGAGTTGAGCCAAGCAGACTCAAGTTCGACGGTCCGAGGTTGCGTCGCCGACACACGCGACGCAGACTTGAGCCCGGCGGACTCAAGAGTGGCCCGCTCGCAGCACCGCGACCAGGGCCCCGCAGACCCGGACAGCAGAAGGAAGGCACCACACATGGCACGAGCAGTCGGCATCGACCTCGGCACGACGAACTCCGTCGTCTCGGTCCTCGAGGGTGGCGAGCCCACGGTCATCGCCAACGCGGAGGGGTCGCGCACGACGCCGTCCGTCGTCGCGTTCTCCAAGACGGGCGAGGTGCTGGTCGGCGAGATCGCCAAGCGCCAGGCCGTCACGAACGTCGACCGGACCATCACGTCCGTCAAGCGCCACATGGGAACGGACTGGTCCGTCGCGATCGACGACAAGAAGTACACGGCGCAGGAGATCTCCGCGCGCGTGCTCTCCAAGCTCAAGCGTGACGCCGAGGCGTACCTGGGTGAGCCCGTCACCGACGCGGTCATCACGGTCCCGGCGTACTTCAACGACGCCGAGCGCCAGGCGACGAAGGACGCGGGCACCATCGCGGGCCTCAACGTCCTGCGCATCATCAACGAGCCCACCGCGGCGGCCCTGGCCTACGGCCTGGAGAAGGGCAAGGAGGACGAGCTCATCCTCGTCTTCGACCTCGGTGGCGGCACGTTCGACGTCTCCCTCCTCGAGGTGGGCAAGGACGACGACGGCTTCTCGACGATCGAGGTCCGCGCGACGTCCGGCGACAACCGCCTCGGCGGCGACGACTGGGACCAGCGCATCGTCGACCACCTTGTCTCCGAGGTGAAGAACACGACGGGCGTCGACCTGTCGAAGGACAAGATCGCCCTGCAGCGTCTGCGCGAGGCGGCAGAGCAGGCCAAGAAGGAGCTGTCGTCCGCGACGGCGACGAACATCTCGCTGCAGTACCTCTCCATGAGCGAGAACGGCCCGGTCCACCTGGACACCAAGCTCACGCGCGCGCAGTTCCAGCAGATGACGCAGGACCTGATCGACCGCACCAAGGCGCCGTTCCACGCGGTCATCCGCGACGCGGGCATCAAGCTCGACCAGATCGACCACGTCGTGCTCGTCGGCGGCTCGACCCGCATGCCCGCGGTGACCGAGGTCGTCAAGGAGCTCACGGGCGGGCAGGAGCCCAACAAGGGTGTCAACCCGGACGAGGTCGTCGCGGTCGGTGCCGCGCTGCAGGCCGGTGTCATGAAGGGCGACCGCAAGGACGTCCTGCTCATCGACGTCACGCCGCTGTCGCTCGGCATCGAGACCAAGGGCGGCGTCATGACGAAGCTCATCGAGCGCAACACGGCCATCCCGACCAAGCGCTCGGAGATCTTCTCGACGGCCGAGGACAACCAGCCGTCGGTCCTCATCCAGGTGTTCCAGGGCGAGCGCGAGTTCGCGCGGGACAACAAGCCGCTCGGCACGTTCGAGCTCACCGGCATCGCGCCGGCGCCGCGCGGCGTGCCGCAGATCGAGGTCACCTTCGACATCGACGCGAACGGCATCGTGCACGTGTCCGCCAAGGACCGCGGCACGGGCAAGGAGCAGTCGATGACGATCACCGGCGGGTCCGCCCTCCCCAAGGAGGACATCGACCGCATGGTGAAGGAGGCCGAGGAGCACGCGGCCGAGGACAAGAAGCGTCGCGACGACGCCGAGGCCCGCAACTCCGCCGAGCAGCTCGTCTACTCGACCGAGAAGCTCCTCGTCGACAACGCCGACAAGCTGCCCGACGACGTCAAGACCGACGTCCAGGCCGCCGTCGGCGAGCTGAAGACCGCGCTCGAGGGCACCGACGCCGAGGCCGTCAAGGCCAAGACGCAGCACCTCGCGACCGTCAGCCAGCGCATCGGCGAGGCGATCTACTCGCAGCAGCAGTCGGCCCCGGCCGACGCGGCCGGCGGCTCGGACAACCCGGGTGAGTCGACGACCTCCGACGAGGACGTCGTCGACGCCGAGATCGTCGACGACGAGGACGACAAGAAGTGACGAGCGAGAACGACCGTCCGGACGCGGGGTCGGGTCAGCCCGACCCCGCCGAGGGGCCCCGGTTCACCGACAAGCGGCGCATCGACCCGGAGACGGGCGAGGTGCGCCAGCCCACGCCCGAGGAGCAGGTGCTCGCCGACGCAGAATCGATCGTTCAGGGTGCTGGGTCTGAAGGTCGGGAGGAGGTCGTCCTGGAGGGCCTGATCGAGGCGCAGAAGCTCGCGGCCGAGCGGCTCGAGGAGCTGCAGCGCGCGCAGGCGGCGCACTACAACCTCGAGCAGCAGTACTCCGCGTACGTGAAGCGGTCCAAGGCCGAGGCCCTGGCCGCCCACGACCGGGGCGTCGCGTCGCTCGCGGAGGCGCTCATCCCGGTGCTCGACGACATCGAGCTGGCGCGCCAGCACGGCGACCTGTCCGGCCCGTTCCTGTCGATCGCCGAGAAGCTGACCACCACGCTCCAGCGCTTCGGCGTCGAGCAGTACGGTCAGGCCGGCGAGGCCTTCGACCCGGCGGTGCACGAGGCGCTCATGCACTCGCACTCCGCGGAGGTCACCGAGCCGACCGTGCAGATGGTGCTCCAGCACGGGTACCGCACGGCCGACCGGGTGCTTCGGGCGGCTCGCGTCGCCGTCGTCGACCCGGAGGGCTGACGATCATCACGACCAGGAGGGAGGCGCCGTGACCGGGCAGGACTGGCTCGAGAAGGACTTCTACGCGGTTCTCGGCGTCCCCAAGGACGCCGACGCCGCGACCATCAAGAAGGCGTACCGCAAGCTCGCGCGCAGCATGCACCCGGACCACAACCCGGGTGACGCGGCCGCGGAGGCGAAGTTCAAGGAGATCGGCGAGGCCTACGCGGTCCTGTCGGACACCGAGCAGCGCCAGCAGTACGACCAGCTGCGCGCCATGGCGGGCGGCGCCCGTTTCACGGCGGGCGGTCGCGGCGGCGGCAACGCCGGCTTCGAGGACCTGTTCGGCGGCATGTTCGGCGGGGCCAACGGTCCCGGCGGGCGCGTCCGCTACTCGACGTCCCCGGGGGCCGGTGGCGCCGGCGGGGCCGGGTTCGAGGACCTCCTGGGTGGGCTGTTCAACCAGGGCGGCTTCGGCGGCGCGCGCGGACCGCAGCAGGGCGCCGACCTGGCCGCCGAGGTGACGCTGCCGTTCCGGCAGGCCACCGAGGGCTCGACCGTGGGGCTCACCGTCGAGGGCCGCTCGTTCACCGCGCGCATCCCCGCGGGCGTGCGCGACGGCCAGAAGATCCGGCTGCCCCGCAAGGGTCGGCCCGGTGAGGCGGGCGGGCCGCCCGGTGATCTCGTCGTCACCGTGCACGTCACGCCGCACCCGGTGTTCTCGTCGGACGGCCCCAACCTGCGGGTGACCGTGCCGGTCGCGTTCGACGAGGCCGCGCTCGGCGCGACCATCGAGGTGCCGACGCTCGACGGCGGGACCGTCAAGGTTCGCGTGCCCGAGGGCACGCCCTCGGGCCGGGTGCTGCGGGTCAAGGGCAAGGGCATCACCACGCCGAAGGGCGTGGGCGACCTGCTCGTCACGGTGCAGGTCGTCGTGCCGCAGCGGCTGTCCGCCGCGGCGCGCGAGGCGGTGCAGGCGTTCGGCATCGCGACGTCCGGCGAGGACGTCCGGGCCGACCTGCTGGACGCCGCGAGGAAGTGAGCCGACGGGGTGTCGGGCTGGCCGACGAGCCGCCCGGCACCCCGCACGCACGTGGAGCCGCGCGACGCGGGAGAGGTGGTGAGGTGACGTGGTGTCGGACGACGCGAAGGTCTACGTGATCTCGGTCGCCGCCGAGCTCGCGGGCATGCACCCGCAGACGCTCCGCCAGTACGACCGGCTGGGCCTGGTGTCCCCGGGCCGGACCAGCGGCCGTGGTCGCCGGTACTCGCTGCGGGACATCGCCACGCTGCGCGAGGTGCAGCGGCTCTCGCAGGACGAGGGCGTCAACCTCGCGGGGATCAAGCGCATCCTCGAGCTCGAGGCCGAGGTCGAGGGGCTGCGCCGGCAGGTCGAGTACCTGCGCGCGTTCGTCGAGCCCGGCCGACGCGTCTTCACGGCCGACCCGCGCGGCGACGTCGTCGCCGTCCAGCGCTCGGTCCGCGAGACCCGCCGCCGCCCGAGCCAGGACACCGGCGCCCTGGTCCTCTGGCGCCCCCGCTCCTGACCCCGGGCCACCCCGGTCTGGGCCCGCGGCCCGTCACCGGGTGCCGAGCGTCACCCGGTCCGGGGTTCGCCAGGGGGTGTCGGGTTCGTCAGCTCGTGTCGAGTTCGTCAGCTCGGACCGACGAACTGGGCCCGACCTGACGAACTCGGTGGGGTCGGTCGTGCCGCGAGCGACATCCGCTCCGAACAGAGACATGGATGTCTCGCTCTCGGCGGGAGGTTGCGTCCGCGGCCGAGGCGCCCCCGGTCGCCCGACGGTCCCCGGCGACCGTGCGGATCGGTGAGGATGGCCGGGTGCTGACCGCGCTCGGGGTGGACGTCGGGACCACCAACACCAAGGTCGCGCTCGTCGACGTCACCGGGCCGCGCGTGCTCGCGGTCGCGTCGGCACCGACCCCGCCGCCGCGCCATGCCGCCGACGTCCTCGCCGGTCTCGTCGCGCGTGTGCTGCCCGCCGGACCCGCCCCGGTCGCGGTCGGGATCGCGTCGATGGCGGAGACGGGCGTCCCGCTCGGGCCCGACGGCACCCCGCGCGGCGACTGGCTGCGCTGGGACGGCCACCGCGCGGGCGTCGAGGCCGACGCGCTCGCGGCCCGCATCGGCCGCGCCGACCTGTTCGCCGCGACCGGCGTCCGCACGAGCGCGAAGATCCCGCTCGCGACGTGGGAGTGGCTGCGCACGCACGACGCCGAGGCGCTGCACACGCGCGGCGGTGCGGGCGCCGTGGGCCGCTGGGCGGGAGCGGCGGACCTCGTCGGGCTGCTGCTCACCGGCCGGCTCGCGACGGACCACACGCTCGCCGGGCGCACGGGCGCCTACCGGCTCGGGCGACCGGGCGACCTCCCGACCGCGTTCGACGCCGACCTGCTGGCCGAGGTGGGACTGCGCCCGTCGCAGGTGCCGGAGGTGCTGGCGCCGGGGGAGCTGCTCGGAGGGGTCGTCGACGGTCGGTCCACCGCCGCCGGCCTGGCGCGCGGCACGCCCGTGACGGTCGCCGGTCACGACCACCCGGTCGGCACGTGGGCCGCAGGCGTGCGCCGGCCGGGCGAGGCGGCCGACTCGGTGGGCACGGCGGAGGCGGTCTGCACGCTGATCGACGGCGACCCCGACCCGGAACCGGTCCGCACGGCGGGGATGAGCCTGGTCCGGACGGTCACGGGCGAGCACGCGGCGCTCCTCGCGGGCTCGTCGAGCGCCGGTGCCGCGGTCGCGTGGTGGCTGCGCACGTACGCGCCCGACGCCGACCTCACCGCGCTCATGGCGGAGGTCGTGGCGCTGGGCGACGTCCCGCTCGACGTGCTCGTCCTGCCGTACGTCGCGGGTCGGCAGACCCCCGCACCCGATCCCGCCGCCACGCCGTCGGTCGTGGGCGACCTGTCCGGTCGCACGCCGGCGGAGGGTCTGCACGCGCTGCTGGCCGGGCTCGCGCTCCAGGCGCGCTGGATGCTCGAGGAGCAGGGGCGTCTGGCCGGCGGAGCGGCGCCGAGCTCCGTGGCGGTGCTCGGCGGGCCGATGTCCGCCAACCCCGCGTGGCTGCGGCTCAAGGCCCGCGTCGGCTCGTCGCCGTTGCGGCTCGTCGCCGAGCGCGAGCCCGTCGCTGCCGGGGCTGCCCTGCTCGCGGCGCTCCGCACCGGGGCGCTCGACGACGCGCCGGCCCTCGCGTCGCAGCCCGTCGTGGCCGTGCGTCGCACCGGCGACGAGCAGGCGTTCGCGCGGTTCGTCGACGCGGCGCTGCTCCCGTCGACCGCCTGACGACCGGCTCGGGTCGGCGTCGACGTCGACGACGTGAGTCGCGCGTCGGCGCCCGCGACGACCGGGCTCTCCCGGAGGTCCTCCGTGTCGACCGTCGAGACCTCCCACGCGCCGGGGCTTCCAGGTGTCGACGAGAGGGGCCCGGGTGGGCGGTGATCAGGCGTCGCGCGAGCGGTCGAGCCGCTCGGGGAGCCGACGGAAGCCGGCCGACGCGTACGTCGCGACGGCCGAGGTCAGGGAGGTCGGGGTGCACACGAGCGCGCTCGACGCACCGCGCCGGCGCAGCTCTGCGGCCGCCGCGAGGCAGATGCTCCGTCCGTACCCCCGGCCGCGGTGGTCGGCGTGGACGCCCATCGGCTCGAGCAGCCCCGGGCGTCCCGGTCCGGCCGACCACACCGTGACCCCCGCGACCGGGAGGCCCGCCGCGTCCCGGGCGAGCAGGCACCACGCGTCGGCGAACGCCGGTCCCGCCGCCATCACGCGCCACCGCTCGTCGGTGAACGTCGTCGTGCCCCACGCCGAGCGGTGCACCGCCGTGAAGGCGGACTCCCGGCCGGGCTCGACGAGCTCGACGCGCAGGTCCGGGGCCTCCACCGGAGCGACGAGGTCGCGCCGCAGCGGCGTCCACGCCTCGCCCTCGTGCCAGCCCGCATCGGTCAGCGCGGCGTGGAGGCTCGTGCCGTTCGGCGCCTCGACCGACGCGGCGCCGGTCGGCAGGACGCCGCGCTCCGGGTCCGACGCGTCGTCGACGACCTCGCGTGCGAGCTCGTCGTCATGCCAGGCACGCGGGGCGACGGTCGCGCGGAGGACCTGCGGACCGTCGAGGAAGCCGATCGTGAGGATCTCCCCGTCCCTCGTCCACGTCCGCAGGGCTCGCGCCACCGCCTCCTCACCGAACCGCCAGTACCAGCCGAGGTCGCCCGGGTGGAGCTGCACCGGCGCTGCGTCGTCCTGCCACGTGCGCAGGGCGCGGAGCACGTCGGGCAGGTCGCTGGTCGTCGGGGTGCTGAGGACGGTCCTCAACGCGGACCCCCGTCGTGCGGCAGCGCCCGCCCGTGGCTCGACCGCCACGTCGTCGCACGTCCCAGATCCACCCGACGACCGTAGCGACCGCGCGCCGCGCGAGGGCCGTCAGGCGTCGACGAGCACGGGCGACGGCGCTGTCCGCGCGGAGGCGCCGTCGGGTGGGGCGGCGGGGAGGCGGACCCGGAAGGTCGTCCCGCCGCCGGCGGTCTCGTCGACGGTGAGGGTGCCGCCGTGGGCGGTGACGACGGCGTGCGCGATGGACAGGCCGAGGCCGGTCGAGCCGGCGGCGCGGTTGCGGGAGGCGTCGCCGCGGACGAACCGCTCGAAGAGCCGGTCGCGCAGGTCGGCGGGGATGCCGGGACCGTCGTCGACGACGTCGAGCACCACGTCGGAGCCGCGACGGGCCACGCGCACGGTGACCGACGTGCCCGCGGGCGTGTGCAGACGCGCGTTCGACAGGAGGTTGGCCAGCACCTGGCGGAGGCGGTGGTCGTCGCCGACGACGACGGCGCCCGGCTCGTCGGTGGTGCCGCCGTCCGCGTCGTCGCCCGGCAGGCCGGACAGGTCGAGGGCCCACGCGTGGTCCGGGCCGGCGGCGTGCGCGTCGGTGACGGCGTCGACGGCGAGCATCGCGAGGTCGACGGGCTCGGACTCGAGCGGGCGACCCGCGTCGAGGCGCGCGAGCAGCAGCATGTCCTCGACGAGCGCGGTCATGCGCTGCGACTCGGACTCGACACGGCTCATCGCGACCAGGGCCTCGGGCGGGAGGTCGTCGGGCAGGCGGCGGACGAGCTCGGCGTAGCCGCGGATCGACGCGAGCGGCGTGCGCAGCTCGTGCGACGCGTCGGCGACGAACTGCCGGACCTGCGACTCGGACGCGTGCCGGGCGGCGAGCGCGCCCTCGACGTGCCCGAGCAGCCGGTTGAGCGCGGCGCCGACGGACCCGACCTCGGTCGCGGTGTCGGTGTCGGCGGCGGGGACGCGGTCGGCGAGCACGACCTCGCCGCGGTCGAGGGGGAGACGCGAGACGCGCGCAGCGGTCGCGGCGACGCGCGTGAGGGGGCGCAGCTCGCGGCGCACGAGGACGAGCCCGGCGGCGGCTGCGCCGAGCACGGCGATCAGCGCGACGACGCCGACCATCAGCATGTAGGTCGTGAGGGTCCTGGTCACGGACGCGGTCGGCATCGCGGTGACGGCCACGTCGCCGCCGGGCAGGACCGACACCGCCGCGCGGTACTCGCCGACCCCGGCGAGGTCGACGTCGCGGATCCGGCCGTCGTGCGGCAGGTCGAGCAGGGCCGCGACGGCCTCGGTCGGGACGACGCGCTGCTCACCGGAGGGGAGCAGGTAGGCCGCGGTGACGTCGTCGGCGCTCCGCCCGGGCTCGACGGCGAAGCTCACGGTGCCGACCACCTGGCCGGGCAGACCGGCGGGCGGAGCCTCCGTCGGGAGGCGGTGGAGGACGACGTCGCCGCCGGACGAGGCGCCCGCGCCGACGGGGCCGTCGCCGGACCACATCATGAAGCGGTTGTGCGCGCCCTGGAGGTCGTCGTCGAGCTGGTCGACGAGCGACCCGCGCAGCGCGATCGTCGTGAGGCCGCCGATCGCCACCGCGACGACCGCGACGAGCGCGACGACGAGCGCGACGAGCCGCCGCCGCAGCGTCCACCGGGGGCGGGGGAGCGCGCCGGTCGCGCGGTCGCGCAGCGCCGTCGTCCGGCCGCGCAGCCGCGCGACGAGCCCGGCCGACGGGCGCCGCGCGCCAGGGCGGGTCGTGGTCACGCGGGCTTCAGCACGTACCCGACGCCGCGCAGCGTGTGCAGCATCGGGGTGCGGCCCTTGTCGATCTTGCGGCGCAGGTAGGAGACGTAGAGCTCGACGATGTTCGCCTGCCCGCCGAAGTCGTACTGCCACACGCGGTCGAGGATCTGCGCCTTGGACAGCACGCGCTTGGGGTTGCGCATGAAGTAGCGCAGCAGCTCGAACTCGGTCGCGGTGAGGCGGATGTCGTCGCCGCCGCGGGTGACCTCGTGCGAGTCCTCGTCGAGCGTGAGGTCGCCGACGCGGAGCACGGCCTCCTCGCGCGCGGACACGGCACCGGCGCGGCGCAGGAGCGAGCGGAGGCGCGCGACGACCTCCTCGAGGCTGAACGGCTTGGTGACGTAGTCGTCGCCGCCCGCGGTGAGGCCGGTGATGCGGTCCTCGACGGCGTCCTTCGCGGTGAGGAACAGCACGGGCACGTGCGGGTGCGTCGCGCGGATGCGGCGCAGCACCTCGAGGCCGGTGAGGTCGGGCAGCATGACGTCGAGCACGATGACGTCGGGCGTCGACGCCTTGGCCTGACGGACCGCGGCGTGCCCGGTGAGCGCGTGCTCGACGGTCCAGCCCTCGTAGCGCAGGGCGGTGGACAGGAGCTCGGCGAGGGTGGGCTCGTCATCGACGACGAGCGCCCGGACGGGGGAACCGTCGGCGCGGGTGAGGGTGTCGGGCCGGCGCAGGGTCGAGGTCGTCATGACCCGATCGTCGGTGCGCGACCTTGGCCGGCGCTGAAGCGTCCCTGTGAATCTCCTGAGCGCGGCCGGTGCCGGCAGACCCGCAGGTCAGCGCAGCGGGTGCGGCCTCCCGGTGCCGGCGAGGGCGGCGCTGAGGATCGCCTCGATCGCGAACGCGGTGGACTCGGACAGGTCGACGGCGTCGTCGAGCAGCCACTGGACCTGCAGGCCGTCCATGACGCCGATGATCGCGCTCGCGGCGCGCTCGGCGGTCTCGCGGTCGACGTCGGGCCCGCCCACCTCGCCGATCGCGTCGGCGATCTCGCCGCGCAGGACGCTGAAGCGGTGCGTGACCCAGCCGCGCGCGGGGTGGTTCTCGGTGACGGACTCGCCGGTCAGGACGGTGTAGCCCTGGACGATGCCGCGCCGGTCGGCGTTCATCCGCGCGGTCCGCACGAGGTGCCGGAAGAGCTCGATCCCGCCGGGGATGTGCTGACCCTCGAGGTCGCGGACGTCCTCCTTGTCGCGGTACTCGAGGACCTCGACGAGCAGCTGCTCCTTGGACCCGAAGTGGTGCAGGACGCCCGCGTGCGTGATGCCCACCTGCTCGGCGACCTCGGCGAGGGACCCGGTCTTGTAGCCCTTGGAGCCGAAGGTGTGCGCGGCGGCGCGCAGGATCTCCGCGCGGCGCTCGGCGGTGGCCTGCCGCGGTCGGCGGGTGCGCTTGGCGGGCGCGGGGGAGCCCGTCCCGGGGGTGACGGCGTCGTCCATGGCCGAAACCATACTGTGACCTACCGACTTACTAACAAGTCAGTAAGTTGTGCTTGACTGCGCATCGACGGCAACGACGACGTCCGGACGGAGAGAACATCCCGTGTCGACCGACACCACCGCGGCCACCCGGCCCGACGCCCACCTCGACGGGCTGCTGCGGCAGCTCACGACCGAGGAGAAGGTGCGTCTGGTCGTCGGGGCGGGCCTGTGGTCCACGACCCCGATCGAGCGCATCGGCCTGCGCGCGATGCACGTCTCCGACGGCCCCGCCGGCGTGCGTGGCGTGAGCGACGACCCCACCGAGACGGCCGCGTCGTTCCCCGCCCCGAGCGCGCTCGCCGCGACGTGGGACGTCGACCTCGCCGACGAGGTCGGCACGCTGTTCGCCGCCGAGGCGCGCCGGCACGGCGTCGACGTCGTCCTCGCCCCGCAGGTGAACCTCCAGCGCACGCCCGTCGGCGGCCGGCACTTCGAGTGCTACTCCGAGGACCCCGTCCTCACCGGCGAGATCGCCGTGCACGTCGTGCGCAGCGCGCAGGACCGCGGCGTCGGCATGTGCGTCAAGCACTTCGTCGCGAACGACTCCGAGACCGAGCGCACCACCTACCTGTCCCGCGTCGACGAGCGCACGCTGCGCGAGGTCTACCTCGCACCCTTCGAGCGGCTGGTCCGCGAGGCGCGCGCGTGGTCCGTCATGGGCGCGTACTCCGGCGTCGACGACGGCACCACCGCCGCGCCCGTCCTCGAGCACCGACCGCTGCTCACCGGCGTGCTCAAGGACGAGTGGGGCTTCGACGGGGTCGTCGTGTCCGACTGGGTCGCGACCAACACCGTCGAGAAGGCCGCGTACGGCGGGCTCGACCTGCAGATGCCCGGCCCCGACGGGCCGTGGGGCGACGGGCTGCTCGACGCGGTCCGCGCGCGCCGGGTCAGCGAGGCCGTGCTCGACGACAAGGTGCTGCGGATCCTGCGCCTCGCGCAGCGGGTGGGCGCGCTCGACGGGGTCGACGCCGCGGGCGAGCGCCGCGACGAGGTCGCCGACGTCGACGTGCGCGGCACGCTGCGCCGGCTCGTCGGCCGCTCGATGGTCGTGCTCCGCGACGAGGAGTACGCCCTCCCGCTCGCCGCCGACGACGTCCGCCGCATCGCGCTGCTCGGCCCGAACGCCGTGAGCCCGTTCGTGCAGGGAGGGGGCTCCGCGTACGTCCGGCCGGAGCGCTCGTCGACCCCGCGCGACGCCCTCACCAGCGCCTTCGCCGGTGCGCACGTCGACGTGCACCCCGGTGCCGTGTCCCGCCTGCTGCCGCCGCAGCTCGACCTCGCGGGCCGCTGCACGACGCCCGGGGGCGACGCCGGCGTGCTCGTCGAGCTGCTCGACGCCGACGGGACCCTCCTCGACGCGCACACCACCACGACGTGGGGCGGCTGGCTGCGCGACGTCCGCGACGACGCCGTGACCGTCCGCCTGCGCACCACGGTCCGGCTCGACGAGCCCGGCCGGCACGAGGTCGGCGTCGGGACCGTCGGACGGCACCTCATCGCGATCGGCGGGCAGGTCGTCTCGACCGGCGACCAGGTCGTCGGTGCCGAGGTCATCCTCGACTCGTCGGTCAACCAGCCCGTCCCCGCGACGCTCGTCCTCGACGTGACCGAGCCGACGACCGTCGAGGTGGACGCGCACGTGCAGGCCGTGCACCCCGTCGGGTACGCGTCGTTCGCGCGCGCCGAGCTCGTGCACCGCGTGCCCGGCACGTCGCCCGACGAGCTGCTCGCCGACGCCGTCGCTGCCGCCGAGGCCGCGGACCTCGCGGTCGTCGTCGTCGGCACCAACGAGGAGATCGAGTCCGAGGGGTACGACCGCACGAGCCTCGCGCTGCCCGGCACGCAGGACCAGCTCGTCAAGGCCGTGCTCGCCGCCAACCCGCGCACGGTCGTCGTGGTCAACGCCGGTGCACCGGTGCTGCTGCCGTGGCTCGACGAGGTGCCGTGCGTCGTGTGGGCGTGGCTCGGCGGGCAGGAGTGGCCCGAGGCGCTCGCGGACGTGCTGACCGGCGTGACCGAGCCGTCGGGACGTCTGCCGTGGACGCTGCCCGCGCACGAGGACGACGTGCCCGTGCCCGACGCGGTCCCCGTCGGTGGCGTGGTCGAGTACCACGAAGGCGTGCACGTCGGGTACCGGTCGTGGCTGCGGCTCGGCCGGACGCCCGCGGCGCCCTTCGGGCACGGGCTCGGGTGGACCACGTGGGAGCACGAGTCGGCCCTGCTCGCCGGCACCTCGGCGGACGGCGGCCTCGACCTCGACGTCACCGTCGTCAACACCGGACCCCGCGCCGGGCGCGAGGTCGTCCAGGTCTACGTCGAGCCCCCGACCGGGGCCACCGACCAGACCTCCGCCACCGCCAGCCCGGACCGCCCGGTCCGCTGGCTCGGCGGCTTCACCGTCGTGCACGCCGCCCCCGGCGAGCGCACGACCGCCCGGGTGCACGTGCGCGCCGACGCGCTGCGCACCTGGGACACCGCAGGCCACGGCTGGGTCACCCCCGCCGGGACGTACACGCTCCGCGTCGGTCGCTCCTCGGGCGACCTGCGCCTCACGGTCGACGTCGACATCCCGTCGTCGGCCGCCCCCTGATCCCACAGCGCAGCACCGCAGGACCCCACAACCAGCAGTCAGTGCAAGGAGGCACTCGTGAGAACGCGCAAGCTCGCAACGATGGTGGCCGGTGTCGCGACCGTCGCGCTGCTCGCCACCGCCTGCTCGGGCGGCGGCGGCACGTCGGACGACAGCACCGGCGGTGACGGTGCCGTCCTGACGGTCGGCATGCCGAACGGCCCGCAGAACGAGAACCAGAGCCCGCTGATCCCGACGGGCTCGGCGGCGAAGTCGCTCGGCTACGCCTGGGTGATCTACGAGTCGCTCATGCAGGTCAACGACGTGAACCCGCTCGAGGACCCCGAGCCGTGGCTCGCGGAGTCGGTCGAGTGGAACGACGACTACACGGCCGCGACGATCACCCCGCGCGACGGCGTGAAGTGGTCGGACGGCGAGGAGTTCACGGCGGACGACGTCGCGTTCACGCTGCAGCTGCTCATCGACTACCCGGCGATCAACAACAACTTCCCCGACCAGATCGAGAAGGTCGAGAACGCCGACGGCAAGGTGACGATCACGTTCACCGAGTCGCAGTACGTCAACCAGGTCAAGCTGCTCCAGCAGGTGATCGTCCCCGAGCACATCTGGAAGGACGAGGACCCGACGACGTTCACGGACACCGAGCCCGTCGGCACGGGCCCGTACCTGCTCGACACCTGGACGCCGCAGGCCGCGACGCTCGTGCCGAACCCCGACTACTGGGGCGGCGAGCCGAAGGTCGCGAAGCTGCAGTACTCGTCCTACAACGACAACAACGCGCTCACGACGGCCCTCACGACGGGTGAGGCACAGTGGGGCTGGACGTTCATCGCGGACTACGAGGACGTTTTCATCGCGAAGGACCCCGACCACAACCACCAGGTCGCGGGCGGCGGATTCGGCTCCGACATCCTGTTCCTCAACAACGAGACGAAGCCGTTCAACGACGTCGCGTTCCGCAAGGCGCTCAACCTGGTCGTCGACCGGGCGCAGATCTCCGAGCTCGCGGGCTCGGGCGTGTGGCCCGTCATCGACTCGGTGACCGGCATGCCGATGCCGTCGGGCGAGCAGTACCTCGCGCCCGACCTCAAGGGCGAGGAGCTGAAGGTCGACGTCGACGAGGCGAAGCAGATCCTCACGGACGCCGGCTATACGTGGAACGGGTCGGACAAGCTCGTCGACCCGGACGGCGAGGTCGTGACGTTCGAGCTGGTCAACCCGGCCGGCTGGAACGACTACCTGACGGCGCTCGACCTCATCAAGACGAGCGCGGCCGAGCTCGGCGTCGACGCGACGGTGAACGCCGCGAACCAGGACGCCTGGTTCAACGACATCATCCCGTTCGGCAACTTCCAGGCGACGCTGCACTGGACCGACGGCGGCGCGACCCCGTGGAACATGTACGCCAACCTCATGGACGGCAACTCGTACGTGCCGCTCGGCGAGACGGCGACGTGGAACTTCGGCCGGTACAAGAACGACGCCGTGACGCAGGCCCTCGCCGACTTCAAGGGCGCGTCCGACGACGCCGCGCGGCAGACCGCGATCGAGACGATCCAGAAGGCGTACGTCGAGGACGTGCCCGGCCTGGTCATCTGGTCGCGCCCGGCCGTCGCGCAGTACTCGACGAAGAACTACACCGGCTTCCCGACGGCCGACGACCTGTACGCGAACCCGCAGCCGACGGGTCCGCAGGCGGCGCGGATCGTCATGAACCTGGAGCCGACGCAGGACTGACCGACCCGGCCCCCGGGGCGGCGGACTCCACGCCGTCGCCCCGGGGCCACCCCTCGTCGACCTTCCACCAGCCGACAGGTGAGCGCTGATGACCCTCCCGCTGTCGCCGGACACCCGTCCGGCGGACCCAGCCGCCCCCGACACCCCCGTCCTGCAGGCCGTCGACCTGCGCAAGCACTTCGTGACCGGCTCGTTCCGGCGCCGCGCGCTCGTGCACGCGGTCGACGACGTGAACCTCGCGCTGCACCGCGGCCGTGTCGTCGCGCTCGTCGGTGAGTCGGGCTCGGGCAAGTCGACGATCGCGCGCCTGCTGTCGCAGCTCACGCCCGCGACGAGCGGGCAGATCCTGCTGCACGGCCAGGACGCGACGGCGCGCAACCGCCGGGCGTTCCGCCGCTACGTGCGGCGCGTCCAGATGATCTTCCAGGACCCGTTCGGGTCGCTGAACCCCGTGCACACGGTGCGCTACACGCTGACCCGCAGCGTCCGGATCCACCAGGGCCGGCTGCGCGGCGCGGACCTCGAGGACGCGCTGACGACGCTGCTCGAGCGCGTGCAGCTCACGCCCGTCGAGCGGTACGTCGACAAGTTCCCGCACGAGCTGTCCGGCGGGCAGCGGCAGCGCGTCGCGATCGCCCGCGCGCTCGCCGCGGATCCCGAGGTGCTGCTGGCCGATGAGCCGATCTCGATGCTCGACGTGTCGATCCGCCTCGGCATCCTCAACCTGCTGCGCGACCTGCGCGACCGGCTGCAGATCGCGATCCTCTACATCACGCACGACATCGCGTCGGCCCGGTACTTCGCCGACCGGACGATGGTCATGTACGCCGGGCGCATCGTCGAGACCGGCGACTCCGAGTCGGTGACGCAGGACCCGAAGCACCCGTACACGCAGCTGCTCGTGCGGTCCGCGCCCGACCCCGACGACCTCGACGCGCGCGCCCGCGGTGCCCGCGGCGAGGCGCCCTCGCTGGTCCGGCCGCCGTCCGGGTGCCGGTTCAACCCGCGCTGCCCGTTCGCCGTCGACCTGTGCCGTGCCGAGGTCCCGCCGCTGCTCGCCGTCGGCGAGGAGCGCGAGGCCGCGTGCTGGGGCTACTCCGACAGGCCCGACCGGCCGCGGCTCGGCGACGTGCTCGACGCGTACGGGGAGCGGCCGACGATCGACGTCGACCTGCTGCACGCGTCGGACGACGAGGCGGCCGTCGAGACCATCACCGTCGAGACCAAGGAGGGCGAGCGGTGAGGTTCTTCGTCCGCCGCGGCATCTTCTACGTCGTCACCGCCTGGGCCGCGGTGACCATCAACTTCATCATCCCGCGGCTCATGCCCGGCGACCCGGTCAAGGCGATCATGGCCAAGAGCCAGGGCCGCCTGGACTCCTCGGCGGAGGCCGCGATCCGCACGCTCTTCGGCCTCGACGAGCAGAAGTCGATCTGGCAGCAGTACCTCGACTACTGGAACCTGCTGCTGCACGGGAACCTCGGCGTCTCGTTCACGTACTACCCGACGCCCGTCGCGGAGATGATCCGGCAGACGCTGCCCTGGACGGTCGGTCTCGTGGGCGTCGCGACGGTCATCGCGTTCGTCGTCGGGACGCTGCTCGGCACGGGCATCGGCTGGCGGCGCGGCACGTGGGCCGACTCGCTGCTGCCGATCTCGACGTTCTTCTCCGCCGTCCCGTACTTCTGGCTCGGGCTCGTCGTCATCGCGATCTTCTCGGTGAACCTCGGCTGGTTCCCGTCGTCGGGCGCCTACGACCGGTCGATGGTGCCCGCGTTCACCCCCGAGTTCATCGGGTCCGTCCTCTACTACGGGACGCTGCCCGCCCTGACGATCGTCGTCTCGTCGATCGCCGGCTGGATCCTCGGCATGCGCAACATGATGGTGACGGTCTCGTCGGAGGACTACGTGACGGTCGCGCAGGCCAAGGGCCTGTCGGAGCGGGCCGTCGTCTTCGGGTACGCCGCGCGGAACGCGATCCTGCCGCAGATCTCGTCGTTCGCCCTGTCCCTCGGCTTCATCGTCGGCGGGACGCTCATCATGGAGATGGTCTTCTCCTACCCGGGCATCGGCTTCCTGCTCTACAACGCGACGACCAACCACGACTACACGCTCATGCAGGGCTGCTTCCTCGTGATCACCCTGTCCGTGCTGGTCGCGAACATCGTCGCGGACTTCGTCTACGCCGCGCTCGACCCGCGCACCCGGCAGGAGGGCTGACATGGCCGTCGAGACATCCGTCCTCACCGACACCGAGGACGTCGCGACCGACGCGACGGCACCCGTCGCGGGCAAGCGCAAGCTCCTGTTCCTGCGCAACGGCAAGGCGATCACCGGCCTCGCGATCCTCGGGTTCTTCGCGGTGCTCGCCGTCGTCGGGGAGTGGATCGCGCCCTACGACCCGAGCGCCGTGAGCCCGGACATCCTGCAGCCGCCGTCGGGTGCGCACTGGTTCGGCACGACGCACCTCGGGCAGGACATCCTGTCGCAGGTGCTCGTCGGGACCCGCGGCGTCCTCGTCGTCGGGCTCGTCGCGGGCGTGCTCGCGACGGTGATCGGCGTCTTGATCGGCGTCACCGCCGGGTTCGTCGGGGGAGCGGGCGACGAGACGCTGTCCGCGCTGTCGAACATCTTCCTGGTCATCCCGCAGCTGCCCCTCATCATCCTCATCGCGGGCCAGCTCCCGTCGGCGGGCGGGCTCACCGTCGCCGCGGTCATCGCGGTCACCGGCTGGGCGTGGGGCGCGCGCGTCCTGCGCGCCCAGACGCTGTCCCTGCGCAAGCGCGACTTCGTCGAGGCGGCCCGCGCCAACGGCGAGCGGACCTGGCGCATCGTGCTCGCGGAGATCCTGCCGAACCTCACCGCGATCATCGCCGCCGGGTTCGTCGGCACCGTGACCTTCGCCGTCCTGTCCCAGATCACGCTCGCGTTCATCGGCGTCACGTCGGTGTCCGAGTGGAACTGGGGGACCATCCTGTTCTGGGCGCAGGGCAACCTCGCGCTCCAGCGCGGCGCGTGGTGGTGGTTCGTGCCCGCGGGTCTGTGCATCGCCCTGCTCGGGATGGCCCTCACGCTCATCAACTTCGGCATCGACGAGTTCGTCAACCCGCGCCTGCGCTCGACGGGCCTGCACGCCCGCACGCTGCGCAAGCGCGGCATCCGCCCGCGCATCGGCTTCACGCCGGTCGTGCACGAGGCCAAGGAGGATCGGTCGTGAGCGCCGTCCCCGTCGCCCCCGGTCGGCTCACCGCCGACCCGGTGCTCGAGATCCGCAACCTGTCCGTCGACTACGGCTACGACGAGAACCCGGTCCACGTCCTGCGCCAGGCGTCCCTGACGCTGAACCGCGGCGAGGTCCTCGGGCTCGCGGGCGAGTCGGGCTGCGGCAAGTCGACCCTCGCGTACGCCGCGACCCGGCTGCTCCCGCCGCCCGGCCTCATCACCGGTGGGCAGGTGCTCTTCCACGGCCGCGACGGCTCGACCGCGGACATCCTGTCGATGTCCGACGCGGAGCTGCGCGCGTCCCGCTGGCAGGACCTCGCGATCGTCTTCCAGGGCGCGATGAACTCGCTCAACCCGGTGTTCCGGGTGGGCCGGCAGATCGCCGACGCCATCCGCGCGCACCGGCCTTCCGTGTCGCAGAAGGAGGCACTGGAGCGCGCGGCCGACCTGCTCGACATGGTCGGCATCTCGCCCGACCGGCTGCGCGCCTACCCGCACCAGCTGTCCGGCGGCATGCGGCAGCGCGTCATGATCGCGATGGCGCTCGCCCTGGACCCGCAGGTCCTCATCATGGACGAGCCCACGACGGCGCTCGACGTCGTCATGCAGCGGCAGATCGTCGAGCAGATCGCCGAGCTCCGCGACCGCCTCGGGTTCTCCGTCATCTTCATCACGCACGACGTGTCGCTGCTCATCGAGATCGCCGACCGGATCGCGATCATGTACGCGGGCGAGATCGTCGAGGACGCCACCGCGCAGGACGTCTACCGCCGCCCCCGCCACCCGTACTCCAACGGGCTGCTGCACTCGTTCCCGCCGCTGCGCGGCCCGCGACGCGAGCTCGGCGGCATCCCCGGCTCCCCGCCGGACCTCGCGCGGCTGCCCTCCGGCTGCCCGTTCCGCGCCCGCTGCCCGTTCGTCTTCGACGCGTGCGCGCACGTCCAGCCCGAGCTCGTCGCCCCCGACGTCCCCGGCGACGACCCGCGCCGGTCCGTCGCGTGCCTCCGCCACGACCCCGACCGCGTCGCGGCGGCCGGCTTCACGCCCGTCCCCGTCCCCCCGGAGCTCGCCCTGCGCTGAGCCGCCACCCGCCCGACCACGCGTCGGGCCCGACCCGCGACCGTGCCGATCCACGCCGGTCGCCCCGATCCACCGCTCCGTCCCGGGAGCACTGTGGGCGGTCGCGTCCCTCCGGTCGCGACACCCCGGGACGGAGCGGTGCTCCTCGCACGCTCGGCTCGTCGCTCCCCACGCCGAGCACACCATCGCGCGCGCACGAGACGGCTCGGACGCGCGTGACGTTGTGCTCGGCGACCGGGCGCCGTCAGGGACCGACGTCGTGGGTCCCGGGACTGGGCGCGGCGCGGCGCCCTACGCTCGGCGCAGTCGCGGGCGGTCCGCGGGGTCGAGACGGGACGGTCATGGACGACAGCGACCAGGCGGAGCACGAGCCGGCGACCGACGTCCGTCTGCTCCGCACCCTCGCCGCCGACCCCGACGTCGAGGTCCGACGTCGGCTCGCGTCGGACCTGTGCGAGCACGCCGCGTGGGACCGCCCCACCGGCGACCTCGTCGGGATCGCCATCGCCCTGACGTCGGACCCGGACCCGCGCGTCCGCGACTGGGCGTGCTTCTCGCTCGGCACGCAGTGGCGCGAGGACGTCGACTCGGCCGAGGTCCGCGACGCGCTCTCGGCGCGGCTCGACGACCCGGACGACGAGACCCGCTGCGAGGCGCTGCTGGGGCTCGCCCACCGGTCGGACCCGCGCGCGCTGCCGCACGTCCGCGCGGCACTGTCCCGACCCGACGGCGCCGTCTGGCAGCTCGAGCTCGCCGCCGCGGCCGCCCTGGCCGACCCGAGCCTGCACGCGCTCGTGCTCCGGCACCAGGCCGGCTGGTCGACGGACGCGGCGGCCACGGCCGACGCCGCCCGGCGGGCGACCGACCCCGACGGTGTCGGGGACGACGTCCTGGACGGTGTCGCGGACCTGTGTCGACGCCGAGCGCACGGGCGTCCGGACGGCGACGCGCTCGCGGCGTGGAGCGTCCTGTCGGGCGTGCTCGACGCCGCGCCGCGCCTCGCCGTGCCGGTCCTGGACGCCGTGCTCGACCGGCTCGCGGACGATCCGGCCGCACGTGACGAGCTCCTGCACCGGTCGGCGCTCGGCCAGCAGGCGGTCGACGCACGCCGGCGTCGCGACGGCACCTCGCCGCACGCCTGACGACCCACCGGATCGCCTGACGACCCCGTCACCGCGACCGTTCAGAGGCCTGTACCGGGCTCCATGACGGGGTCGGGAGGGGTGAGCGGTGCCGTGAGACGGGACGCGCGGGCGTCGAGGTAGCGGCGTTCCGGGAGGCTCGTCGTGAGGCGGGCGGCGCGGTGGTAGGCCTCGACGGCCGCGGTCAGGTCACCCGCCTGCTCGAGGAGGTGCGCGCGGACCGCCCAGAGGCGGTGGTGGTCGGCGGTACGCGGGTCGTCGTCGAGGAGGCGGAGCAGGTCGAGCCCTGCCCGCGGGCCCGACACCATCGCGACCGCGACGGCGCGGTTGAGCGTCACCATCGGGCCGGGCGCGACGTGGTCGAGCAGGCGGTAGAGCGCGGCGACCTGCGGCCAGTCGGTGTCGGCGGCGGTCGGGGCCTCGGCGTGCACCGCGGCGATCGCGGCCTGGAGCAGGTAGGGGCCGGCGGGGTGCACGGCGAGCGCGGCCGACACCAGCGCGACGCCCTCGTCGATCTGACCCCGGTCCCAGCGCGCCCGGTCCTGCTCCGCGAGAGGCACGAGGAGACCGTCCGGTCCCGTCCGGGCAGCGCGGTGCGCGTCGGTGAGCAGCATGAGCGCGAGCAGGCCGGTGGTCTCGCCGTCGTCGGGCAGCAGCGCGTGCAGCAGGCGCGCCAGCCGGATCGCCTCGGACGTCAGGTCGATGCGCACGAGGTCCGACCCGCCCGACGCGGTGTACCCCTCGGTGAAGACGAGGTACAGCACCTCGCGGACGGCCGACACCCGCGCGGGCCGCGAGGCCGCCGACGGCAACGTGAACGGCTCGCCGCGGACGGTCCGCTTGGCGCGGCTGATCCGCTGCGCCATGGTCGCCTCGGGGACGAGGTGTGCGGCGGCGATCTCCGCGGTCGTCAGCCCGCCGACGGCGCGCAGGGTCAGCGCGACCTGGGACGCGGGCGTGAGCGCCGGGTGGCAGCACAGGAACAGCAGCGTGAGCGTGTCGTCGTGCGACGGCGGCTCCTCGTCGGCACCCGGTGCCGTGCGCCGCGCCGCCGGGTCCAGGGCGACGGCCGCCTCCCGGACCCGGCGTGCGGAGTCGGACCGCCACGCGTCGGTGAGCCGTCGTCGGGCGACCGTGGTGAGCCACGCCCGCGGGTCGGCGGGCACGCCCTCGACCGGCCACTGCGTCGCGGCGGCGAGCAGCGCCTCCTGCACGGCGTCCTCGCACGCGTCGAACTGCCCGTACCGTCGGACGAGCGCCGCGAGCACCTGCGGCCCCACCGCGCGCAGCACGTCCTCGACCGAGGCGGACGAGGTCGCCCCGGACTCCGGTGCAGGAGGCGCCGTCACATCTCCTCGCCCGACCCCACCATGACGGCCCGCAGCTCGATCGCCCCGCCGAACCGGGTGTCCGGCCAGCGCGCGGCGATCTCCTCGGCCCGCTCGTGCGTCTCGACGTCGATCGCGAGGTAGCCGGCGAACTGCTCCTTGCTCTCGACGAACGGCCCGTCGGTGAGCGTCGTGCGACCGTCGACGAGCCGCGTGGTGCGCGCGGCGGACGGGTCGGCCAGCGCCTCGCCGCCGACGAGCTCCCCGCGCTCGGTGAGCTCGTCCATGATCGAGCCGACCTCGGCGAACAGCGCGGTGCGCTCCGCCTCCGAGAGCTCGTCGGTGAAGCCGGGCCGGTTCCAGATGAGCAGCATGTACTTCACGGGTCTGTCCTTCCGTCGGTCGACCGCCCGGGCGGGTGGTCCGTGCTCTGGTCGGAGCCGACCGGCGCTTCTCGACGTCGTCGTCGTGTCGAGATCGACGGTCCCGCTCCGACCACCCGACGACAGCATCCCGACACGACCAGGAGGACGCCATGACCCGGACGGGCAGGCTGCGCGTGCACACGATGTCGATGAGCCTCGACGGCTTCGTCGCGGGCCCCGACCAGTCCCTCGACGAGCCGCTCGGCGTGGGCGCGATGCACCTGCTGCACGGCTGGATGTTCGGCACGCGGCGGTTCCGCGACCTCGACGAGGCGGAGGGTCGCGAGCCCGCCGACGCCCTCGACGACGAGGCGGTCGACGCGGGCTTCGAGGGGATCGGCGCGTGGATCCTGGGCCGCAACATGTTCGGGCCGATCCGCGGTGACTGGGGAGACGGCTCGTGGCGCGGCTGGTGGGGCGAGGACCCGCCGTACCACTGCGACGTCTTCGTCCTCACGCATCACCCGCGCCCACCCCTGGAGATGGCGGGCGGCACGACGTTCCACTTCGTGACGGACGGGATCCACGCCGCCCTCGACCGGGCTCGGGAGGCCGCGGGCGGGCGGGACGTGCGGCTCGGCGGGGGAGCGGCGACCGTCCGGCAGTACCTGGCCGCGCACCTCGTCGACGACCTGCGGTTCGCCGTGGTGCCCGTGCTGCTGGGTCGCGGCGAGCGGCTGTTCGAGGACCTCGCCGACCTGCCCGCGGCGTACCGCGTCGCGTCGGTGCGGCAGTCGTCGACGGTCGTGCACGTGCACGTCGAGAGAGCCGTCTGACCGGCCACGACGCGCAGGGGCCCGCTCAAGTCGTCGGGGCGGCCGACCGATGCCGCTGGCATGCCCACCCCCGTCCTCGCCGGCCTCCGTGCGGCCGGCACGCTCGCCGACGACCCGACCGGCGCGCTGGTGGACCTGCTGGTCGTCCTCACCGTGATCGCGGGCGTCGGCGTCGTGCTGCACGTCGCCCGCGTGCTGTGGTGGCGTGAGCGCACGCTGCGCCGCCTCGTGCGCGACTTCCCCGAGCAGGCCGACGACCTGCGCCGCGCGTTCCGGTCGGCGCCGCTGTTCGGGCCGTCGACGCCCGCGCCCGCTGACCCGTACGCGCGGACCCACGACGTGACCGTCGCCCCGCTCGGCGACGGCCGTCCCGGCTGGTCGCTGCGCGCGCCGGGCCCGGCGGCCGGTGGCGGCGACATCGGCCCGGACGGCTCGCGGCAGGACGCGCGCGTCGTCCTGGCCGACGGCGTGCACCTGCTCGTCGTGTGCCTGGGGCGGGTCGGGTCGCGCTGGCGGGAGCACGAGGTGCTGCCCGCGCCGGCGCGCGCCGAGCGCTTCGCCACGCAGCCGCCCGACGGCTGGCGTGCGCTCGGGCCGGTCGACCGCGTCGACTCGCCGCTCGGCGCGGGGTGGCGGGTCACGGCGAGCGCGGGCGGTCCGTCGGTGCTGACCGACACGCACGTCGACCGGGACGGCTGGGCGTTCGTCGTCGGGGTGCTGTCGTCGTCGTGGCACGCGCGCGCTGTCGAGGCAGCCGACAGGATCCTCGCGACGTGGGTGTGGCACGACGACGCCCCGGCTCCGCCCGCACGCACCACGCCCGCCTGACGCGCCCGTCACGCTCGCGCCGCGGACGTCCCAGCCGACCCGTGGCGCGCACCCAGCCCGGTCACAGGTCCCGGCGGTCGGATGGTGCCGACGCAGTCCCGACCGCAGTCCCCGTGGCACCGGAGGGCACCATGACCAGCACCGACGAGCAGACGACCTGGCTGACGGCGAACGTGCGACCCGCGGGGTCGTTCGGGCGCAGCGACGTGGGGCGTCTGCGCGCGCTGCTCGACGCGCTGTCCGCGTGCGCGTCCCTCGTCGTGCTGGACCTGCAGGCGATGTCGCTGCGCAGCGGCCGCGCTGCGGAGGCGATCGACGACGCGGCGGCCGCGCTCGAGCGCCGGGGCGGCTGCCTGCTGTGCATCAACGCGGACGACGAGTCCCGCCGCCGGCTCGGCGGGTGCCGGCACGCGGTCGTGGTCGCGCCGGGGGAGCCGGTCCCGGCCACCTGACGCACGTCGTGTGCAGGTCGTGTGACGAGCGCCCTCACGACGCGGCGGCGGCCGAACGGCACGCCGTGACGTGACCTACCGTGTGGTGGTGAGCAGCGCCCCCGTGACCCGACCGACCCCCGTGGTCCCGTCGCGCGCGCCCGACGGACGCGCCGGCGTCGTGGCGCTCTGCCTCGCGGTGGCGGCGGCGAGCGTCGTGGGCGTGTGGGCGCTGTGGAAGGTCTTCGTGACGACGACGTCGGGCCAGGTCGTCGAGCTCGCGGCGCTGCGCGGCGCGGAGTACGGGCAGACCCAGCTGTGGCGCGTCGCGGAGCGCGTGCTCGACGTCGTGTCGGTCGGCTTCATCGCGGCCGTGATCCTCGGCGCCATGACGATCGCGGTGCTCCGGCGCCGCTGGGAGCTCGCGGTGCAGGTCGCGGTCCTCATGATCGGCGCGAACGTCACGACGCGGCTCCTCAAGTTCTTCGTCTTCTACCGGCCGGAGCTCGGCGTCGCGGAGAGCTACGGCAACACGCTGCCGAGCGGTCACACGACCGCGGCCGCGTCGGTGTCGGTCGCGCTGCTGCTCGTCGTCCCGCCCCGGGTGCGGCCGTGGGCGGCGGTCGCGGGCGCGGGGTACACGACGCTCACCGGGGTCTCGACGCTCATCGGCCAGTGGCACCGCCCGTCGGACGTCGTCGCGGGCGTGCTCGTGGTGCTCGCCTGGGGGGCGGTGGCGTGCGCGATGGTGGCGCTGACGCCGGCGCGCGCCGCGACCTCGACGGGCGCGCTGCGCCGGGTCGACGCCGGGGCCGGCACGGGGCGCGGGTCGTTGCGCGTGGCCGTGACCAGCCTGCTCGTCGGCGGGGCGGTCGCGGGTGCGGTGGCCGTCTGGTCGTTGTCGCACACGTGGCGCCAGGTCGACGCGGTACCCTCGCGCGCCGACGAGGTCCTGGCCTACGCCGGCGGTGCGACGGGGGCGCTGGCCGCCGCGTGCGTGGCGTTCGCGCTGCTGCTGGTGCTGCGGCAGGCCGCGGCGTCGCGGTTGCCGGAGAGTTGACGGCACGTCGTAGAGTCCCCAGCGGTGAGGTGCACGCGGGCCGGAAGGGCTCGCGCACTCGGTAGGAAGGCCTGACGGAATGGGTGCAGGGCGCAAGCTCGTGATCGTGGAGTCGCCGGCGAAGGCGCGCACGATCGCCGGGTACCTCGGCGAGGGGTACGACGTCGAGGCGAGCGTCGGGCACATCCGCGACCTCCCGCAGCCGTCCGAGCTGCCGGCCGACATGAAGAAGGGTCCGTTCGGCAAGTTCGCGGTCGACGTCGACAACGGCTTCGTCCCCTACTACGTGGTCGACCCGGACAAGCGGAAGAAGGTCAGCGAGCTCAAGAAGCTGCTGAAGGACTCCGACGAGCTCTACCTCGCGACCGACGAGGACCGCGAGGGCGAGGCCATCGCGTGGCACCTGCTGCAGGAGCTCAAGCCCAAGGTCCCGGTGAAGCGGATGGTCTTCCACGAGATCACGCGTGAGGCGATCCAGCGGGCGCTGTCGTCGACGCGTGACCTCGACGACCGGCTCGTCGACGCGCAGGAGACCCGCCGCATCCTCGACCGTCTGTACGGCTACGAGGTCAGCCCGGTGCTGTGGCGCAAGGTCCGCCAGGGCCTGTCCGCGGGTCGCGTGCAGTCCGTCGCGACGCGTCTGGTGGTCGAGCGTGAGCGCGAGCGCATGGCGTTCGTCGCCGCCGACTACTGGGACGTGACCGGCACGTTCGCCGTCGAGGACGCGACCCAGCCGGAGTTCTCCGCGCGCCTGACGGGCGTCGGCGGGCGTCGCGTCGCGTCGGGCCGTGACTTCGACGACCGCGGCCGTCTGCGCGGCGGGGACGTCGTGCACCTCGACGAGGCCGCCGCGCACGCGCTCGTCGCGGGCCTGGACGACGCGTCGTGGTCGGTCGCGAGCCTCGAGACCAAGCCGTACACGCGTCGCCCCGCCGCGCCGTTCACGACGTCGACCCTCCAGCAGGAGGCGTCGCGCAAGCTCCGCATGTCGTCCCGGCAGACGATGCGCACCGCGCAGACGCTGTACGAGAACGGCTACATCACCTACATGCGGACCGACTCGCCCGCGCTGTCGTCGCAGGCGATCGACGCGGCCCGCCGCCAGGCGTCCGAGCTGTACGGCCCGGAGTACGTGCCGGACGCTGCGCGCGTCTACACGTCGAAGGCGAAGGGCGCGCAGGAGGCGCACGAGGCGATCCGTCCCGCGGGCGACCACTTCCGCACTCCGGCCCAGGTCGCGCGTGAGATCACCGGTGACCAGTTCCGGCTGTACGAGCTGATCTGGAAGCGGACCGTCGCCTCCCAGATGGCGGACGCGCGCGGGCAGACGGCGTCCGTCCGGATCGCGGCGACCGCGACCCCGACCGCGGGGACGTCGGTGGGCGACGCGCCGGTCGAGACCGTGTTCTCCGCGTCGGGCACCGTCATCACCTTCCGCGGCTTCCTCGCCGCGTACGAGGAGGGTCGCGACGTCTCCCGGTACGAGGACGACGCGGCCGAGGGCGCCTCGGGCGAGAAGGGCGAGTCGCGCCTGCCGACGATGGCCGAGGGCGACCCGCTGACGGGACGCGACCTCACGGCCGACGGGCACCGCACGTCGCCGCCGCCGCGCTACACCGAGGCGTCGCTGGTCAAGGCCCTCGAGGAGCGGGGGATCGGTCGCCCGTCGACGTACGCGGCGACGATCTCGGTCATCCTCGACCGCGGCTACGTGACGTCCCGCGGGCAGGCGCTCGTGCCGTCGTGGCTCGCGTTCGCCGTGACGCGGCTGCTGGAGGAGAACTTCGACCGGCTCGTCGACTACGACTTCACGGCGTCGATGGAGGAGGACCTGGACCTCATCGCGTCGGGGGAGAAGGAGCGCAGCGACTGGCTCGCGCAGTTCTACTTCGGCGACCCGGCGCTCCCCGGCGAGGGCGAGGGCCTGCGCGACCTGGTCGCGAACCTCGGCGAGATCGACGCGCGCGAGGTGAACTCGATCGAGATCGGCGACGGGCTCACGCTGCGCGTCGGCCGGTACGGCCCGTACCTCGAGGACGCCACCGTGCTGGGCGAGGACGGCAACCCGCGCCGCGCGTCGGTGCCCGACGACCTGGCACCCGACGAGCTCACGGTCGAGAAGGCGCGCGAGCTCATGGAGACGCAGCCCGAGGGCGACCTGGTGCTCGGCGAGGACCCGTCGACGGGCACGACGATCGTCGCGAAGAACGGCCGCTACGGCCCGTACGTGACCGAGCTGCTGCCCGAGCCCGAGCTCGACCCGTCGCTGTCGGCCGCCGCGCGCAAGAAGGCCCTGGCCGCAGCGCCCAAGCCGCGCACCGCGTCGCTGTTCAAGTCGATGTCGCTCCACACGGTCACGCTCGACGACGCGCTCAAGCTCCTGTCGCTGCCGCGCGTCGTGGGCGTCGACCCGGAGTCGGGCGCCGAGATCACCGCGCAGAACGGCCGCTACGGGCCGTACCTCAAGAAGGGCACGGACTCGCGGACGCTCGCCTCGGAGGAGGCGCTGTTCACGACCACGCTCGAGGAGGCGCTCGCGATCTACGCGCAGCCCAAGCGCGGCCGTGGCGCGACCGCGGCGCCGCCGCTGCGCGAGCTCGGTGACGACCCGACGTCGGGCAAGCCGATCGTCGTCAAGGACGGCCGGTTCGGTGCGTACGTGACCGACGGCGAGACGAACCGCACGCTCCCGCGCGACGTCACGCCCGAGTCGATCACGCCCGAGCAGGCCGTCGAGCTGCTCGCCGAGAAGCGCGCGCAGGGCCCGGCGAAGAAGAAGACGCCGGCCCGCCGCACGACGACCCGCGCGAAGGCCGCGACCAAGAAGTAGCCGCGTGCGCGGTGGACGGGCTGCCGACCAGGACCCGTCCACCTCCCCGCGCTAGGTTGTCGGGCATGGCTCGCACCGAGGACCCCCGTACCGCACCGCCGATCCGCTGGGGCATCCTCGGCGCCGGCGGCATCGCCGCCGCGTTCGCCGACGCCGTCCGGGAGCACACGCGCGCGCAGCTCGTCGCCGTCGGCTCGCGCCACCGCGACCGCGCCGAGCGGTTCGCCACCGCGCACGGCATCCCGACGACGCACGTCGGCTACCGGCAGCTCGTCGAGGACCCGCAGGTCGACGCGATCTACGTCGCGACCCCGCACTCCGAGCACCGTGAGCACGCGCTCCTCGCGATCCGCGCCGGCAAGCACGTGCTCGTCGAGAAGTCGTTCACGCGCAACGTCGGTGAGGCGCAGGAGATCTTCGCCGCCGCACGCGAGGCGGGCGTCTTCGTCATGGAGGCGATGTGGACGCGGTTCCTGCCGCACGTCGCCGCGCTGCACCAGGTCATCGACGCGGGCGAGATCGGCGAGATCGTCAACCTGTCCGCCGACCACGGGCAGGCGTTCGCGTTCGACCCGGCGAGCCGTCTGTTCGCGCCCGAGCTCGCGGGCGGCGCGCTCCTGGACCTCGGCGTCTACCCGGTGTCGTTCGCGCACGACTTCCTCGGCGTCCCCGACGCCGTGCACGCGGTGGGTGCGCTGACCGAGACGGGCGTCGACGGGCAGGTCTCGATCGTCCTGTCCTACGGCGAGCGCGCGCAGGCCACGCTCTCGACGACGCTGTGGTCGCGCACGCCGACCGTCGCGCTCATCAGCGGCACCGAGGGCAACATCCAGGTCGCGGGCTCCTTCTACCGGCCGACGTCGTTCCGGGTGCAGCGCACCGACGGGCGCGTGTGGTCCTTCGACCAGCCCGGCAGCAAGGGTCTGCAGTTCGAGGCCGCCGAGGTCGCGCGACGCGTCGCGGCCGGCGAGGTCGAGAGTCCGCGCCTGACGTGGGACGACACGCTCGCCGTCATGGCGACGATGGACGAGGTCCGGCGGCAGATCGGGGTCACCTACCCCGGCGAGTGAGGGGGCCGTGGGTGGCCGCGACTACCCTGACGTCGTGACTCCTGCTCCCGGCCTGTTCGTGTCGTTCGAGGGCGGCGACGGTGCCGGCAAGTCGACGCAGGCTCGGCTGCTCGCCGAGCGGCTGCGGGCGCAGGGCCGCGCGGTCGTGCTGACCCGGGAGCCCGGCGGCACGGCGCTCGGCCAGACGCTCCGCGACGCGGTGCTGCACGGCGAGCACGTGGACGCCCGCACCGAGGCCCTCCTGTACGCCACGGACCGCGCGCACCACGTGGCGTCGCTCGTCCGGCCCGCGCTCGAGCGCGGAGCGGTCGTCGTCACGGACCGCTACCTCGACTCGTCCGTCGCCTACCAGGGCACCGGCCGCGAGCTCGGCGCGGACGAGGTCGAGAACCTGTCGCTGTGGGCGACGCGGGGCCTGCTGCCCGCGCTGACCGTGCTGCTCGACCTCGACCCCGACGTGGGCCGCGCCCGCCTCACCTCGGCTCCCGACCGGCTCGAGAGCGAGGGCGACGACTTCCACCGCCGCACCCGCCTCGCGTTCCTCGACCGCGCGACGGCCGACCCCGACCGCTGGCTCGTGCTCGACGCGACGCGCCCGGCCGAGGAGCTCGCGGCGGTCATCGGCGACCGCGTCGACGCGCTGCTCGCGGCGGCGGTGTCGGCGGACGCCGACCGTGCCGCGGACGTCGACGGCGCCGCCGACGACGACCCGGCGGCGGCGGCCGACGCGGGGACCCGTCGCGAGGCGCCCGCCGACCCGAGCGCGGTGACGTCGTGAGCGTGTGGGACGACGTCGTCGGGCAGGAGCCCGCCGTCGAGGTGCTGCGCACGGCGGTCCGCGACCCGTCGGCCATGACGCACGCCTGGCTGCTGACGGGCCCGCCCGGGTCGGGCCGCTCGAACGCGGCGCGCGCGTTCGCCGCCGCGCTGCAGTGCGTCGACGGCGGCTGCGGCCGCTGCCACGACTGCACGACGACGCTCGGCGGCACGCACCCCGACGTCACGTACGTCGCGACCGAGGGCGTCGTCATCCGGGCTGACACGGTCCGCCCGCTCGTCGAGCTCGCGCAGCGGTCGCCGTCCCAGGGTCGCTGGCGCGTGATCGTCGTGGAGGACGCCGACCGCCTGAACGACACGAGCGGCAACGCGCTGCTCAAGGCCATCGAGGAGCCCGCCGCCCGCACCGTGTGGGTGCTGTGCGCGCCGAGCCCGCAGGACGTGCTCGTGACGATCCGATCCCGCAGCCGCTCGGTCGCGCTCCGCGTGCCGCCGGTCGACGCGGTCGCGGCGCTGCTCGTGTCGCGCGACGGCATCCCCGCGGATGTCGCGGGCGTCGCCGCCCGGGCCGCGCAGAGCCACGTCGGCATCGCCCGGCGCCTGGCGCGCGACCCCGAGGGACGTGCGCGCCGGTCCGCGGTCCTGGCGATCGCGGCCAAGATCCGCGGGGTCGGCGACGCGGTCCTCGCGGCGGGCGAGCTCGTCGAGACCGCGCAGGCCGACGCCAAGGCCGCGACCGAGCACCGCGACGCCGCCGAGAAGGCCGAGCTGCTCCGGTCGCTGGGCGCCGAGGGTGCGACGACGCTGCCGCCCGCGCTGCGCTCGCAGGTGCGCCAGCTCGAGGAGGAGCAGAAGCGTCGCGCCACACGCGCGCAGCGCGACGTGCTGGACCGCGCGATGGTCGACCTGCTGTCGCTGTACCGCGACGTGCTCGTCGTGCAGCTCGGCGCGGGCGTCGAGCTCGTCAACGTCGAGCACGCCGAGGCGGTGCGCACGCTCGCCGAGCAGAGCACGCCCGAGCAGACGCTGCGCCGCATGGACGCCGTCGGGCAGGCGCGCACGCGCATCGCGGGGAACGTCGCGCCGCTGCTCGCGGTCGAGGCGATGGCCATCGCGCTGCGACCGCAGGGCTGACGGGACGAGGCCGCGGCCGCGCCGCCGCCGCGCAGGACGGCGGCGCCGAAGGGCCTCCGGGCGAGAGGGGACGTCGTGGCGCTGCTCTACGCGGGGATCACGTCGCTCGACGGGTACACCGCCGACGCGGCCGGTGCGTTCGACTGGGCGCGGCCGCCCGACGACGTGCACGCGTACGTCAACGACCTCGAGCGCCCGGTCGGCACGTACCTGTACGGCCGCCGCATGTACGAGGTCATGCAGTTCTGGGAGACGGCGCACACGCTCCCCGACGCCCCGGACGTGGTCCTCGACTACGCGGCCGTCTGGCAGGGCACCGACAAGGTCGTGTACTCCTCGACGCTCGACGCGGTGACGACGGCCCGCACGCGGCTCGAGCGGAGCTTCGACCCGGTCGCGGTCCGCGCGCTCGTCGAGTCCTCGCCGGCCGACGTGTCGATCGGCGGCCCGACCCTCGCGGCGCACGCGCTGCGCGCGGGCCTCGTCGACGAGGTGCTGCTGTTCGTCGTCCCGGTCGCGGTCGGCGGCGGCACCCGGTTCCTGCCCGACGGCCTGCGCCTCGACCTGCGCCTCGTCGAGGAGCGCGCGTTCTCCGAGGGTGTGGTCCATCTGCGGTACGCGCGGCGGGCATGAGCCGGACCGCACAGGCGCGCCGACTACCGTAGGCGCGTGCCCGTGACGACCGCCTCGCCCCGACCGTCCGCCGCGACCGCCCGAGCGGGTGCGCGGCGGCGTGCCGCCGTCGTCGTCGCCGCGCTGGGCACGGTCGTCGTGCTCGTGCTCGGCGGGTGCGTCCCGGCCAAGAACCAGGCGCAGGTCCCGACGTCCGCCGCGACGTCGGGTGCGCCCGACGAGGCGCTCGCGTCGTTCTACGACCAGCAGCTCGAGTGGACGACGTGCGATCAGGGTGAGTGTGCCACGGCGACCGTCCCGCTCGACTACGCGGACCCGTCGGGGGCGACCATCGGCATCGCGCTGGCGCGCCGTCCTGCGACCGGGGGCTCGGCCGTCGCGTCGCTGCTCGTCAACCCCGGCGGCCCCGGCGTCTCGGGCGTGGACTTCCTCGACCAGGCCGCGTCGATGATCAGCGAGGACGTGCTGCGCCAGCTCGACCTCGTGGCGTTCGACCCGCGCGGCGTGCAGCGCTCGAGCCCGATCACCTGCATGGACGGCGAGGAGCTCGACAAGGTCGTCGCCTACGACGCGGACTACTCGACGGACGCCGGCATCCAGGAGGCGATCGACGTCTTCCGCGGCGTCGGCGAGGCGTGCCAGGAGCGCTCCGGCCAGACGCTCGCGCACGTCGACACGGTGAGCGCGGCACGCGATCTCGACGTGCTGCGCGCGGCGCTCGGCGACGACGCCCTCACCTACCTCGGCTTCTCGTACGGCACGCAGCTCGGGGCCACCTACGCGGCGCTGTTCCCGCTGCGCGTCGGCCGCCTCGTCCTCGACGGTGCGCTCGACCCCACCCTGACCGCCGACGAGCTCGCCGAGGGGCAGGCGCAGGGCTTCGAGAACGCGCTGCGCGCGTACGTCACGGACTGCCTGGCCGGCGCCCGCTGCCCGCTCACCGGCGACGTCGACCAGGCGATGGGGCAGATCCGCGCGCTCCTCGACCACGCTGTCGCCGACCCGCTGCCGACCGGCACCGACCGCCGCGTCACCGGCTCGCTCGCGTTCTACGGCATCGCCCTGCCGCTGTACTCGCAGCCCTCGTGGCCGTATCTCACGCAGGCGCTCGACGCGGCGATCCACGAGAACGACGGCTCGATCCTGCTGCAGCTCGCCGACGCGTACTTCGACCGCGAGGCCGACGGCACCTACTCGACGAACGCGACCGAGGCGTTCTGGGCGATCGGCTGCCTCGACGACCGGCAGAGCGCCGACCCGGCCGAGATGCGCGCGCAGGCGGACCGCATCCAGGCCGTCGCACCCACGATGGGCTCGTTCTTCTCCTACGGCGGCACCATCTGCGCCGACTGGCCCGTGCCCGTCGTCGGCGGTCTCGACGACTACTCGGCCAAGGACGCGACCGCGCCGATCCTCGTCGTCGGGACGACGAACGACCCCGCGACGCCGTACGCGTGGGCCGAGAAGCTCGCGACGACCCTGTCGACCGCGACGCTCCTCACCTACGAGGGCGAGGGCCACACCGCCTACGGGTCGTCCAACGACTGCATCGCCGACGCCGTCGACGAGTACATCCTCACCGGCACCGTCCCGCCCGAGGGCACGCGCTGCTAGCCGCTTTGGAGCCAGGGCCCTGCGCCGGGTACAGTGGGCGCGCTCGTCGATCCGGGGGTCCGCCCACGGGGACGACGACGCCGCCTTAGCTCAGTCGGCAGAGCGTCTCACTCGTAATGAGAAGGTCTGGGGTTCGATTCCCCAAGGCGGCTCCACCAGGAACCCGCGCTGGACCAGGCACCCCAGCCTGTGTCAGCGCGGGTTCCTCGTCGTTCAGGGCCGCGCACGTGGCGTCCGGCGCACGCAGGTCCCGCCAGGTGCGACGCCAGGTCCACACCTGGGCACGACTACCCGGGGAGACCGGGGACCTCTGCGCCGTCGCACGCCCACGGCAGCATCGAGACGAGCAGGTGGGTGGCGTCGGTCAGGCTGTCGCGCCCCTCGACGGTGCCCTCGAACCTGACCATCAGGACGTTGTCGCCGCACTCCCAGACGGCGACGTTCAGCTCGTCGCTCTGGTCGGCCCAGCCCTCGCCGGTCGCGTCCGCCGTGATCGGGACGGCGCCGCGCATCGTCTTCATGCTGTCCGCGGTCGGTCCGCTGCCGGGGCCGCCGTAGGTCACCGTCAGGCGCGCGTCGTCGCCCCGGTCGGCGAGGCAGCCGAAGGTGGCGTGGCCGAGACCCGGCTCCCAGGAGTTCCTCGTCTCCGTGTCCTCGGCAGCCCCGCCGAGGATGAGGTCGACACCCTCCTGCGGGACGCCGGGGCACGCCCACGGCGCCGCGGCCGTCGTCGGCACGGGGGAGTCGTCGGGCGTCGAGCAGGCGCCCAGCAGGAGGGCGAGCGCGAGGCCCGTCAGTGTCGCCGGTGTGCGTCTCATGTCGCCCTGTCTGCTCCGAATGCGAACTCGGCGGCGACGTCGGGCAGGAGCGCTGCGGCACGCTCCCCGGGGTCGCCGGACGTCATCCACGCCACGAAGGCCGACCGGACCTCGGGCCGTGAGGCCTCGTCGGCGTCGAACGCGCCACCGGTGAACCAGGGGTAGAGCCGGTCGTCGTTGTCGCGCATCGCCGACTCGGGCAGCAGGCCGCGTTCGGCCATCGCCGTGACCATCGCCATCTGCACGTCGATCAGAGCGGTCTGCTCGACCGTCTGCCGTGCCTCCGTGACGCGCGCTGCGTGCTGCGTCCAGGCCGAGGTGACCGCGTCCGTGCCGGCGGACTTGGCCTGGTCGACGAAGAAGGACGTGACGGCCCCGCCGGTCGGGATGAGGTCGATGATGTCGGTCGCCGCGCCCAGGAAGGCCTGGACGTTGGCGTCGGCCTCGGCGGCCTCGGCGGTCAGGCCCAGGGTCATGGAGTGCACGACGAATCCTTGCAGGGCGGCGGACTGGTTCGCGGCAGCCTGGGCCGCGCCGAAGTCGGAGCCCGTCGCCCACGCGTCCAGGCCCGCGGCCATCCGTGCGGCGTTGAGTGCGGCGGTGGCCTCGCCGAGGGTGCTCGCCGCGGCAGGGTCGGTCATCACCTCGCGGAGGACCTTCCGCAGCTCGGTGGCGCTGAACACGGCCGACGGCGGCAGGTCCGTCTCCCACACGGCACTGTTCGGCGGGCTCGCGGAGAGGTCCGTGGCGCCGTTCGCGATCTGGTTGATGTCGACGACGTAGGCGGCGAGCAGGTGTCCGAGGCTGTCCTTGCCGGCGTCGCCGAAGCTGCCCGCCTCGGCCAGGGCGTGCACGGTCGCGGACGCGACCGCGGCGGCGTCCGCGGCGCGCGGGTCGCCGTGGGTGTGCAGGGCGGTGGCGGCGACGTCGAGCGCGCGGCCTGCGGCGTCGCCGTCGTCGGTGTACCAGGACCGGCGCACGACGTGCTCGACACGGGCCGTCGTCCCGGGTCCGCCGCCGTCGGGGGCGAAGAACGCCAGGGTGGCCTGCGGGTCGCGTGCGAGCTGCTCGAGCACGGTGGCGAGCGGGTCGTAGCGCGGCTCGTGCCCGGCGCCCAGACGCCAGTCGAGGACGCCGGGCTGCTCGATCCAGTGGTTCTCGGTCCTGGTGCGCTCGAGGGCGACGAGCCCGCCGGCCAGGTCGACGAGGAACGTCCCGCCGTAGCGGCCGTGGCTCAGGACCTGCGACAGCGCCCAGCCTTCGCCGGTCTGCCCGGCGGCGGCCTCGAGCAGGCCGTCGGCGTACTCGCGGGGGAACGCGTCGCTCGTCGAGTACACCCCGAGCCCACGTCCGAGGGCGCCGACGACGTCGTCCTGCAGGACCCGCAGGTGCTCGACCGTCGAGGTGCTGCCCCGCCAGACGCCGTCGTCGACGGCGGACGCCGCGTCGCGCTCGTAGGCGGCCAGCAGGTCCTTGAGCACGATCGGGACCTCCAGGGTCCCGCGCGGCCCGAGCGTGTCGAGCACGCCCTGCATGACGAGCGCGTCCTGGCTGTACGTGCGCAGCAGCGCCGCCAGCCGGTCGAGCTGCTCGACGTCGCTGCGGTCGACGTGCTGGGAGTAGGGATCCAACCCGGTCAGGCGTGTCGCGAGCTGCGCGCCGAGCAGCCGTCGGACCTCCTCGATCGAGTCCCCGCCGGGCATCGACGTCGTCACCACGCCGCTCGTCGACCCGTGCAACGACCGGCCCGCCTCGGCCTGGTCGGCGAGCTCCATGAGGTCGACGCGGGCGCGCAGGTCGCCGCGCAGCCGCACGATCGTGTCGAGGTTCCGCTCGAGCTCGAGCGTCGACCGCGAGGGGGACAGCTGCGCCCGCCGCGCCGCCTGCTCGACTCGCGGCCAGCCGCCTCGGGCCTGCCGGGTGAACGTGTCCAGCTCGTCCAGCGCCTCGCGCAGCACGCCGAGGTCCATCGAGACGAGGCCCATCACACCGCCCGGGAGCGTGCGGACAGGGACGCCGGCTCGGTCTTCCACCGCAGGTGTGGCTGCGCCTGCACGTCGATCTGCACGGGCTCGTCGTCGCGCCTCGCGTCCGCGTCGTCGCGGAGCCCGGCGACGGCAGCCCGCCACGCCAGACCCGCCTCGGCCAGGTCGGCCAGGAACGCCGCGCGCGCCGTGCTGCCCGACGCCGTCCACGCGTCCGCGATCACCGCGGCGACGCCGCCGACGGGGTTGCCACGTCCTGCGCCCGCGTCGTGCAGCAGGTCCTCCGCCTGCACGCACACCTCGCCGAGCGCGCGCCGGTACACGTTCGTCCGGAGGTCGCCGGTCGTCCCGGTCACGCTCACGAGCACCCCCTGTCCGAATGGTCCGGGTCGGACCGTACCGGAAGCGGGCCACGGCTCGCGGGCGGCATCCCCTCGTCAGACTCGTTCGGGTGAGCCCGTTCGACCGTCCGCGCGCGGGCACCGCGGCCGGACGTCCGTCGTCGTCGCCCGGGCACCAGGAGGTGTGGCGGACGGGCGCGGACCGTCGGGCGTCGGGTCAGTGCCGGTGGCCGCCGCCGGACACGTGCGACGGGGCCAGCCGGGCGGCCACGACCGCGGCGACGGCCGTCGTGAGGGGGATCGCGAGGACCAGGCCGATCGACCCCGCGAGCGTGCTGACGATCTGCTCGGCGAACGCACCCGACGTGAGCGTCATGCCGAGCGGCTGGTCGTAGAGCTCCAGGAGCAGCAGGACGGGCAGCGAGGCACCCGCGTACGCGAACGCGATCGTGTAGACGGTCGACGCGATGTGGTCGCGGCCGATCCGCATGCCGCGCGCGAACAGCCCGCGCCACGACGCCGTCGGGTCGGACGCGCGCAGCTCGAACACGGCGGACGCCTGCGTGATCGTGACGTCGTTGAGCACGCCGATCCCCGCGAGCACGACGCCGCTGAGGAACACGCCCTGCAGGATGCGCACGCCGTCGTCGCCGAGGAGCCGCGCGAGCTGGTAGGTGTCCTCGGTCGAACCGGGGTGCAGGTGCGCCATGCGGGCGCCGACGACCCCGAGGACCGTGACCATGAGCAGCCCGCCGAGGGTGCCGAGCAGCGCGGTCGTGGTCCGCAGGGAGAACCCGTGCGCGAGGTACAGCACGGCGACCACGACGAGCGTCGCGGCCGACAGCGTCGCGACGAGCGCGGGCTGACCCTGGACCAGCGCGGGCACGAGGTGCACGGCGAGCACGACGAACGCGATCGCGAGCCCGACGAGTGCTCGGAACCCGCGCATCCCGGCGACGAGGACCGTGACGAGGGCGAACGCGAGCGCGAAGGTCGCGAGCGGCACGCCGCGGCGGAAGTCGCCCCACGCCCAGACCTCGTCGCCGTTCTCGTCGGAGGGGTAGTGCTCGAGGACGACGGCGGTGCCGGGCGGGACGTCGGCGCGCGTGAGCCCCGACGTGGCGATGACCTCGACGCTCGTGCCCGCCGCGCTGCCGCTGTCGACCTCCGCGGTGACGTGCAGGCAGCGCACGGTCGACGGCACCGACCCGTCGGGAGCCATGTCCTCGACCGTGCCGTCGCACGTGTCCCAGCGCGAGCCGGTGACGGTCGCGGAGACGCGCTCGACGTCGACGTCGACGAAGCCCGTCTCCGGGCGGCTCGCCTCGGTGGGCCACGTCGCGAGCGTCCCGACGAGCGCCGCGAGCGTCGCGAGCACGACGAGGACGACCAGGGCGACGGCGGTGCGCGGCGACCCCGTGCGGCGGGTCCGCGCCGTGGGAGGCGCGTCGAGGGTCATGACGCCACCGCCGCGTGGCCGTCGTCCGCCGCGTCCCCGTCGGAGCGCGGGTGGTGCGCGCGGTCGGGGCCGTCGGGACCGGGGGCGGACCCGTCCGCGGCGTCGTCGCCCGGCTCGTCGTCGGGCCGTGCGCTCGTACCGGTCGCGCTGCCTCGCACGAGCAGCGCCGCGAGGACCGTCGTCACCGGGATCGCGAGCACCAGCCCGATCGACCCGACGAGCGTGCGCACGACCTCCTCGGCGATGTCCCCGCTGCTCAGCACGCCCAGCAGCCCCCGGTCGGTGAGGCTGACGAGCAGCACGAGCGGCAGCGCCGCGCCGACGTAGGCGAACACGATCGTGTACACCGTCGACGCGATGTGGTCGCGTCCGATCCGCATCCCGCGCCCCACGAGCTCGCGCCACGTGCTGCCCGGTCGTGCGGCGTGCAGCTCCCACACCGCCGACGCCTGCGTGATCGTCACGTCGTTGAGCACGCCCAGCCCGGCCAGGACCATGCCGCACAGCAGGACCGACCGCAGCCGCACCTCGGGGGCCGCCGACATGAGGTCGAGCGCGTACTCGCCCGACAGGCCGGTGAGGTGCGCGGACCCGCTCGCCCACGACGCGATCGCGGCGGTCGCCGCCAGCCCGACCAGCGTGCCCGCGAGCGCGGTCGACGTCCGCACCGAGACGCCGTGGGCCAGGTAGAGCACGGCGTACATGATGACGACGCTCGTCACGAGCGCGACCGGCACGGCCGGCTGCCCCTGGAGCAGCGCGGGCAGCGTGAACACGCCGACGACGAGAAGACCGACGACCATCCCGCCGAGCGCCGCGAGCCCGCGCCAGCGCGCCACCAGCACCACGAGCCCCGCGAACACCGCGGCCAGCAGCAGCATCGGCGGCCCGCGCTCGAAGTCGACGAACACGTACGTCGTCGTGAGCGTCGGCTCGGCGGTCACGTCCGTGAGGTCCCCGACGTCGGCCGTGGACATCGCCGCGACCCGGACCCGGTCACCCACCACGACCTCGGGCACGTACTCGGGCGGCACGTGCAGGTCCACGACCTCACCGTCGGCCAGGCGTACGGCCGCCTGGTCCATCCCCGTCGCGTCGGGCCGGACCTCCGTGACCTCGCCCGTGGTGTACGTGACGCCCGGTCCGGTCGTGTCGAGCACGGGAGGGCGTGCGTCCGCCGACGGCCACAGCCACCACGCACCGACCAGCGTCAGCAGCAGCACCGGCCCCAGCACCGCCGCGAGCCAGACGCGGGCGCGCGCGGCCGTCACGCGCACGGCGTCGGCGTCCACCGCCGCGGCCTCGTCGGGCGCGGTCATGGGCGGGAGGTGGCTGTGGGGCACGACCCAGCATCATCCACCGTCCCGGCGGTGGGGGAGCCGACGCGCCGCGCGCGGCCAACGCGGCGGAGCGCAGGCGGGCGCGGGCGCGGTCGCGGGTGCGCGTGAGCGGGACGTCCGACGGGGGTGGGCGGCCCCGAGGGGGAGGGGCCGCCCACCGGAGGCTCACGGGTCGCGGTCGCCACAGCCACGTCGCCCGACCTCCGTCGGACCCCACGTCGCCTGGCCGCCGGAGGACGGCGTGCGCCGTCGTGGGGCACTCCCGGCAGCATCGCTGCTCGCGGCGGCACGGATGCCGGACCTAGGTCCCGGGAGCGGCGTCGCGGCCGTTGACCAGGCGGGCGTTGACCGTCGGGGCAGGAGGGTCCTGCGGCCGATCCGGGAGCCGTGAGCTCCGCCGCCGGCGGTGCCCGGTGCTACGCGTGCTCGGCCAGCACGGCGTCGAGCGCGGCGCGGAAGGCGTCGGGGTCCTTCGTCGAGACGATGACGCGTTCGCCGTTGCGCCGGGTCAGGGCGACGATGCGTGGGTGCGCGGTCGACGCGGTCGCGCCCCACTGCCCGCCGGCGAGCTTGCCCTCGACGATCTCGCCGGGCTGCGAGACGCCCGGGTACAGGTCGGCGAGCCGGACCTTGAGGCGGCCCACGCGGAGCTCGGTGTCGGTGACGCGGATGTTCGTGTAGCGGCCCACGCTCCAGACGAGGACCCCGCCCAGCACGGCGACGATGCTCACGAGGATGGTCGCGAGGACCCAGCCGCCATCGGTCAGCGCCAGGCCGACCCACAGGACGGCGCACACGACGACCAGGGTCAGGGTCGAACGGCGTCGCGACGCGCGCTCCTCGTACCGGATCACCGGGCCATCCTAGGGTCCGGCCGGTCGCCGCCCGCGGCGGTCACAGGAACTCCCCGCGCAGGACGCGCTGCGTCTTCGGGAGCAGGCACGTGTGCGCCCGGTCGAGCACCCACAGCAGCGGCAGCAGCACCTCGGCGAGGCTCGCGGACGCCTCCCAGCGCACCTCGGGCGGCCCGGACGCCGGACCCGGACGGCCCGGGACGGGGCGCAGCAGGTGCGTGACGACGGGTGCGGACTCGTCCGATCGCGTCAGCTCCATCCGGTCGGCGAAGATCCGGCCCGCCGGCCGCCACTGCCAGGAGCGTCCGGCCGGACCCGACACCCGGAGCTGCCACCGGTCGCGCCCGCTGCGCTCGCGGTCGAGCGCGACGGTCTCGCCGAGCACGTCGACGGGCATGAGGACGAAGTTCCACAGGATGCTGTCCGGACCGCCGGTGGCGGGCTGTCGGAAGCCGCTGGCGATCTCCCGTGCGCCACCCGGGGCCGCGTCGTCGGCGAGCGACGCGACGAGCACGCGGTGCCGCCAGACGACCGTGACCCGGTGGCCGGCGACGTCGACCTGCGTACGCGCGGCGAACGGGACGGACTTCGGCATGTGGTGGAAGTCCGGGATGCTCAGCTCGTCGACGACCGGCACGACGCCCGCGACGCCCAGCGGCGCCCAGACGTCGACGGTCACTGGGGCTGCCTCTCGCGGCGCGCGTCGCGCTCCTCCTGCTCCTCACGCTCCTCGGCCCGGCGGGCCTCGCCGCGCACACGGGACGCCTCGTCGCGCAGGTTGCGGGCGGCCGACTGCGCGGCCGACCGCCAGCCGTTGAGGGCGCCACGGACGTCGGTCGCGTTCGCGCACTCCCAGTCGGGGGAGTCGGCGATGGACTTCGCGGGGTCGATCGCGATCTCGACGTCGGCCGCGAGGGCGTCGAGGGCCTGCGCCTTGGCGAAGAGCTCGGTCGATGTCATCGCGCCCTCTCAGAACCAGTTCATGGGGTTGAGGTCGGACTCCTTGATGTCGTCCAGGCGGTCGCCGACCCACTCGCCGGCCTCCTCGGCCCGGTCGCCCGCCCAGTCGACGGCCTGGTCGGCCGCGGCGGTGATGTCGTCCCAGTGCTCGACGACCTCCGCCCCCGCCCACACGACACCGGTGACGGCGACCAGGCCGAGCGTGACCGGGTTGGGCGCGATGAGGGCCGCGGTCATCGACGCGTTGAACGCGGTCTCGGCGTACTCGCCGATGACGTGCGCCTTGCCCTCCGTGCCCCCCTCGGACCAGAGCCGGTTGTTCTCGTCGAAGTTGTTGACGAGCCCGACGACGCCGTCGACCGTCGCGAACGCGCTGCCCGCGACGCCGAGGACCCGCAGCGCACCCGCGGACCTGAGCATCGTCGTGACGCCCGACTGGTTCGCCATCGTGAGGAGGTTGCCGGCGCCGCGCGCGACGACGACCCCCGTGGTCGGGTTGATCCACGGCTTGCCGACGATCGCGTTGCCCCACGTGGCGAGCCGGGTCGCGAGCTGCCCGGTCCGTGTCTCGCCGAGCATCCGGGAGACCCAGGTCGTCGCCTGGACGCCCTTCTCGCTCTGCAGGAGCTTCGCCAGCAGCGTCGGCTGCATCTCGCCGTTCACCGCGTACGTCTGCGTCGCGGAGGACATGCGGGTCACCCACGCGTCGAAGTCCTCGACGGTCGGCGCGAGCTTGAGCAGGTAGTTGCCGACGGTGTTGGGGACGAACGAGCCCGGGTACTTGAACGGCACCTTGCCGGCGAGACCCCGGCGGTCCGCCGCCGTGAGGGCCGCGGACAGCCGGTTCGCCCAGGCCGCGTCGGACTCGGCGAGCGACGCGAGACCCGGCTGGATGATCTTGCGGTCGGCGAGCCAGCGCGCGAGGGCAGGACCGCCCTGGAAGATCAGCGTCCCGGCGGCCGCGACCGCCGCACCGCCGCCGACGACGAAGTTCTGGATGTCGTGGTAGGCGTCGACGAGGGCCGTGGCCTGCTCGCTGTCGGACATGCCGGCGAGCTTCTCGAGCGCCTCGGCCTGGAGCTGCTCGAACCACTCGGCGAGGTTGGCGGGGTCCGTGTCGTTCCAGGCGTTCGGGGCCGTGTTCGTGGCGCGCACCGCGATCAGCGCGTCCTCGACGGACATCGACTGGCCCGCGATCGCGGCCGCCTGGTCGGCGGTCATGCTCACGCCCCCGAACGTCGGGTTGGCCTGCGCCATGTGCTCGAGCACGCCGATCCGCTGACGCAGGTCCCGGGAGACGTCGCGCGCCCACTGCTCGGCACCGTTGAGTCCCGCGAGGTCGACCCGCGCGTCGAGCGCGGAGGCGCGGGAGAAGAGCTCCGGCAGGTCCTCGGCGAGGTCCTCGAGCGCGACGACGGTCGCGGCGAGGACCTCCTTGTCGATCTTGACCGTCACGACGCGCCGACCCGGGCCAGCACCGACCGCAGGTCGGCCGACGACGGGAGGAGGCCCGCGAGGAGCCCCCACACCTCGCCGCCGGACACCGGGCGGAACATCGCGAGCGTGTCCGGCGTGACGTCCTCGGGACGCAGCGGCTCGGCGGGCTGCTCGCGCACCCAGTAGCCGCCGGGCCCGCAGTCCCACAGCGCGAGGCCCCGGGCGTCGGTCGCGGCGTCCGGGCCCCACACGAGGCTCACGCGGGCGGTCGACTCGAGGAAGGACAGCGTCGCCAGGAGCATCGACCGGTCCGCCTCGGCGACCTCGCCGAAGAAGCGCTCGAGCTGCGCCGTGGCGACGACCTTGGCCGGCTCCCACGTGTCGTCGGTCAGGCTCATCGTCTGGACCACCGCGTCGACCGCCCGCAGCGGGACCGTGAACGGCGTCGCGATCTTCGGCACCTCGCGGCGGCGCAGCCCGGCGAGCCGGGCGAGGATCCACAGGACCTGCGGCAGCTCGTCCTGGCAGTAGACCGCCCCGGCGTCGTCGCCGCCCTGGGGCCACGGGTCCGTGTACCAGACCGTCTCCTCGCGCACCGCGAGCACGGCGAGCGTGGGTCCCTGCGGCCCCGCGGTCTCGACCGACGCCTGGATCATCGGCTCCGTCACGGTCCGGACCAGGTCGACGACGAGCGGGTGCACGGCGCCGTCGTCATCGACGACGCCGGCACGCACGAGCGCGGCGCGTGCCTCCTCGGGAGCGGGCTCCCCGTTGTGGAGCAGACGGAGCGTCTCGAGCTCGTCCTCACTGAGGGCGACCCTGCGCCGCACGACGTCCAGACGAGCCATGCTCACGTCCACCCTTCGAATCCGGCGATTTCGGACAGCACCCTAGTGGCGACCCCCGGGAGTGCGTGACCGCTCGTCCACCGCACCCCCCGGACGGCCGCACGACCGGGCGTCCTGCCGACGGCCACGCCGCGGCCTCTCGGGGCATTCGGTACGGTATCGGTCGGTTCGGTCGACCGGGCCGAGGGTCGCAGGAAGGGCGCAGATGAGCCGCTGGGTCGTGGTCGTGGTGTCGACGCTGGTCGTGGGCCTGCTGGCGGGGTGCGGCGGGGCCGAGGAGCCCGCGGGTCTCACCGCGGCGCCGACCACGACGCCGACGCCGAGCGCCACCCCGACCCCGGAGCCCGAGGTGGACGACCTGTCCGACCCCGAGCTCGGGATCGTGTTCACGGACGTGCCGGCGCTCACGGGCGACGAGGCCGACGTCCACAACTGGCTCGCCACGTACGAGAAGGAGTACTGGCGGACCCTGCGGACCAACACGGTGAGCCCCGCCTTCTCCCTCATCGCGTCGCCCGAGCTGCAGGGGGCCATGCAGAAGGTGGTCGACAAGAACGTCGCGATCCAGGCGTCCATCGGCGGCGTGCTCGAGACGCGCGTGAGCAACGTCGCCGTCACGGGGGACCAGGCGACCGGCGAGATCTGCGAGGACTTCTCGAAGGCCACCTTCGCGGACGCGACCCGCACCTACACGCCCGCCGAGGCGGGGTTCGGCGAGAAGAAGCACAAGGCCTACACGCTGACCCGCGTGCCGGGCGAGGACCGCTGGCTGGTCGCCACCAACGAGGTGTCCGGGACATGCTGAGGCGGCCCGCCGCCGTTCTCGGCCTGTCCGTCGCGCTGGTCCTGGTCCCGCTCACGGCCGCTGTGGCGGACGACCCGCCGTTCGGCCAGGAGGAGACCGCGGGGCCCGGCGACTCGAGCGGCCCCGGCACCGGCACGAGCGGCGGGTCGTCGGGCGGGTCGATCCAGGTGACGGTCTCGCAGTCCGGGTCGACGTCGGGCGGCCGGACGTTCACGAGCACCACGACGCGCACGGTCGCGCCGCTGTGCTGGATGGGCCGGGGGCCGACGGGGGCCGAGTACTACGAGTACTGGAAGCTCGGCGGACCGGCTCGCGAGTCCGACACCCTCGACGACTTCGCCAACCAGGGCCTGCTGCACCAGGGCTGGGAGGAGCACGCGACCGACACCGAAGGCCACTGGTACGAGGCGACGTGCAGCGCTGCCGCTCCCGGAGAGGTCGCGACCGAGTACTACCTGTCCCACCCGGCGGTCTGGGTCGGACCGACCGACCCGGTGCCTCCGCAGGACGCGGAGGTCGACCCCGAGGTGCTCGCGCAGATCGCGTCGGAGTCGATGGACCTGCCCCGCGGGACCATCCGCTGGAACCCGAGCCTGTCGGGGACCGGGGCCACGGTCGTCGGCACCGACACCTGGGTGTGGGTCGAGGACGCTGCCACCACGGTGTCGGTGACCGCGCAGATCCCGTCGGGCACGTGGGCGCGCGTCGATGCCGCCCTGTCCGCCCTGCAGGTCAGCGCCCCCGGGGCCGAGTCCGTGACCTGCCCCGACACGGGCACCCCGTGGGGCGGCGGTGCGGCGACCACGACGTGCGCGCTGCGGTTCGTCCGGTCCAGCGCGAACCAGCCCGTCAAGGCGGGGCAGTCGCAGCCCACCGCGACGCTGACCGCGCAGGCGACCTGGACCGCGTCGTGGGTCTCGTCGGAGGACCCGAACCCCACCGCGCTGCCCGCGCAGACGATCTCCGCGACCGCTGAGGTCCCGGTCGCCGAGATCCAGAGCGTCGTCTCGCGCTAGAACCACCGACCCGCGGGCGTGGCCACGCCGGCGTCTGCGGTGGGTGCCGCGTCGGGTGCTCAGCCGGTCACGTGCTGAGGCGCCCGATGTCGGTCAGGCGCTCACGCGCTCAGGCGCTCAGGCGCTCAGGCCGAGCGTGCAGCGCACCTCGCCGAGCAGCACCACCGTGCCGGCCGGCACGGCGACGGGCGTGTGCGGCACGAGCCGCACGGGAGCGTCGAGCAGCACGTGGGTGCCGTTCGTCGAGCTGAAGTCGGTGACCAGGATCGTCCCGTCGGGCTCGACGTCGACGAGCGCGTGCGTCTTCGACACCGTCGCCCCGACCACGCGCACCGGCGTCCGCCCGGTCGGGGCCACCGGGTCGCGACCGAGCGACGCGCCGCCGGGCACGCGCACGGGCGCACCACCGTCGACCGTCAGGACCAGGGCGCGCTCGGGCGACGTCACGGCCGCGCCGCGCACCGCCCCGGCCGCTGCGGGCTCGGGCGGCAGCACCGGGACGGACACCGGCGAGAGGCCATCCGGCAGGGCCAGGACGGCCGCAGCAGCGACGCCGTCCGGCAGGGCCGGGACGGACGCCCGCGCGAGGCCGTCCGGCAGGTCGCCCGGCACGGTCGGCAGCGCGGGGACGGGGCGCGGTGCCGGGAGCGACGCGAGCAGGCCCTCGTCGGGCTGGCTGAGCGTCGCCGCGTCGAGCACGGCGACGGGGTCGGTCTCGACGCGCAGCGGCTCGAGCGTGCCGCACGCACCGCACGCGAGCGCCGCGACCGGCTGGTCGGACCCGCACCGGCGGCAGGGCGCCGGTGGGACGTCGACGAGCACACCCGGTCCGTCGGCCGGGAGGGTGCGCAGCGTGCCGTCGGGGTGCGCGGCCAGCAGCGACGCGCCGGCCGCGTCGGCGAGCACGACGCGGACCGGCCGCCCCACGGTGCGGGCCACCGCGACGGCCCGCGCGAGCGCACCGGCCCGCAGGCGGGCCGTCGAGGGGGCCGCGCACGCGGAGGCGTGCTCGTTCACGTGCACGGTCCCCGTGCCGTCCGGTGCGAGCCGGGCCCGGACGAGCGGCCACGTCGCCGGGACGGCCGCCACCCGATCAGGTGAAGCGTGCGGGCGCCCGGTCACCGGACACCGCCTGCGTGCCGACGGGCGGTGCCTCGTCGCGCGGGGGATGTCGCCGCAGGCAAGTGCGCGCTCGCCGCCATGGAAGGCCTCCTCGGGCTGTGGTCGGCGGCCATGGTAGACGCGCCGGGACCGGTCGCGACCGTGCGCGGTCGGGATCGTGACCGTCCGATTTGCCCATATAGTCATGCAGTCCTTGCACGAACCGCTCGCAGCGTGAGGTTGGACCCCCATCGATGACGGTGAACACGAGCACGCCCGGAGGCGTGGCCGCGCAGGACCGCCGCCGCGCCCGTGACGAGCGCGGGATGAGGTCGGCGGGAGCCGCGCGCGCCGACCGGCTCCCGCACGCACCGCGCGAGCGGCGCCCGCTGCTCGCCGCGTTCGCGGTGCTGCTCATCGTCGGAGGTGCCGCGGCGGCCGGCCTGCTCGCCCTGCGCGCCGACGAGCGCGTCCCCGTGCTGGTCGCCGCCCGCGACATCGCGGTCGGCGAGGAGATCACCGCCGACGCGCTCGCCACCACGCCCGTCGCGTCCGAGGGCACCCTCCTGGTGCCCGCGTCGCAGCAGGACCTCGTCGTGGGGCAGTTCGCGCGGATCGCCGTCACGAAGGGCCAGCTCGTCGACACCTCGATGCTCACCGCGACCCGCACGCTGCAGGACGGCAAGGTCGCGGTCGGTGCGTCGTTCGAGGAGGGGCGTGCGCCCGCGTCCGGCCTGGTCGCGGGTGACGTCGTCCAGCTCGTCCGGGTCGTGGACGGCAAGGGCACCGTGCTCGTGGCCGACGCGCTCGTGAGCTCGGCGACCACCCCGACGGAGGGGGCGAACGGCGGTCAGGTGACCGCGACGTTCATCGTCGACGAGTCCGACGGCGCCGAGCTGGCCGCGGCGGCAGCCGAGGCGTCGCTCTCGGCCGTCCTCGTGAGCCGCGGGACGCCGGTCGTGGGTCAGGAGGGCTGACCGTGCTGGTCGCGATCGGCTCCGCGAAGGGATCGCCCGGGGTCAGCACGACCGCGCGCGTCCTCGCCGGCGTGTGGCCCTCGGACGTCGTCCTCGCCGACGCGGACCCCGCCGGCGGCGACGTGTCGCTGCTGGGCCGGACGGCCTCGCGAGGGCCGCTCGACCCGGAGCGCGGGATCCTGTCGCTCGCGGCCGACGCGCGTCGCGGGCTCGCGAACGACAGCCTCGACGACCACCTGCAGCAGCTCGAGGGCGGCCTCGACGTGCTGTGCGGCGTGACGAGCCCCGAGCAGATGACGGGCATCGCGCCGGCGGTGCCGGCGCTCGCGGCGGCGTTGGCGCACCACCCGACCCGGGACGTCGTCGTCGACTGCGGGCGGATCCACGCCGGCAGCCCGGTCATGCCCGTCGTCGCGGCGGCCGACGTGCTCGTGCTGCTCGCGCGCCCGCGCCTGGAGTCGTACGCGCACCTGCGGGAGCGCCTGCGCTGGCTCGCGCAGATGCGCGCGACCTCGACCCGCCGGTTGCCCGCCGTGGGCGTCGCCCTCGTGGCGGACAGCCGGGACCGCCGGTCGCTCGGCGAGCTCGCGCAGCTCCTCGCGCACGAAGGGCTGCCCGTGACCGTCCTGGGGCAGGTCGCCGAGGACCAGCGCGCCGCCGACGTCGTCGCCGGGCGGCTCGACCGCGGGGTCGAGCGCTCGCTGCTCGTGCGCTCGGCGCGTCAGCTCGTCGCGCCCGTCGCCGACCTCGGCGCGTCGCAGGGCGCCGTGCGGGCCGGGATCTGAGGGGGCGCGCATGGCGGTCGACCAGGCGCTGGTGCGCCGGCTCCGCGAGGAGGTCGCGGACATCCTCGCGCGGCAGCGCCGTGACGACGCCGCGGCGGGCGTGGCCCAGATGTCGGGGCAGGACGAGCGGCAGTTCGCCCGCGCCGTCGTCAATCGGGTGCTCGACGCCTACGCGCGGGCGGAGATCGCCGCCGGTCGCACGCCGCCGTCGCCGGTCGAGGAGAGCGAGCTCGCGTCCGGGATCCACGCGGCGCTGTACGGCGTCGGCCGCCTCCAGCCGCTGCTCGACGACCGGGACGTCGAGAACGTCGACATCAACGGCTGCGACAACGTCTTCGTGCAGTACGCGGACGGCCGCGAGGCGCGGATGCCGCCCGTCGCGGACTCCGACGACGAGCTCGTCGAGCTCATCCAGATCCTCGGCGCCTACTCGGGCCTGTCGAGCCGCCCGTTCGACTCGGCGAACCCGCAGCTCGACATCCGTCTGCCCGACGGCAGCCGCATGTCGGCCGTGATGGACGTGTGCGCACGGCCCTCGATCTCGATCCGGCGGGCGCGCCTGTCCCGCGTGCACCTCGACGACCTCGTGCGGCTCGGCTCGGTGACCAACGAGATCGCGGCGTTCCTGTCGGCGGCCGTCGCGGCGCGCAAGAACATCATGATCGCGGGCGCGACGAACGCCGGGAAGACGACGATGCTCCGCGCGCTGGCCAACGAGATCGGCCCGCACGAGCGCCTCATCACCGTCGAGCGCGCGCTCGAGCTCGGCCTCGGGGAGTTCCCCGACCTGCACCCGAACGTCGTCGCGTTCGAGGAGCGGCTGCCCAACTCCGAGGGCAACGGCGCGATCAGCATGGCCGAGCTCGTGCGCCGCAGCCTGCGCATGAACCCCAGCCGCGTCATCGTCGGCGAGGTGCTCGGCGACGAGATCGTCACGATGCTCAACGCGATGAGCCAGGGCAACGACGGGTCGCTGTCCACGATCCACGCGAACTCGTCGATCGAGGTCTTCAACCGCATCTCGACCTACGCGATCCAGTCGCAGGAGCGCCTGCCCGTCGAGGCCACGATGATGCTCATCGCCGGCGCGATCGACTTCGTCGTGTTCGTGCAGAAGCAGAACGACTACCTGCACGGGGGGCGGCTGCGCCGGTTCGTCGCGAGCATCCGCGAGGTCAACGGCATCGACGGCCGCGTGCTGTCCAGCGAGGTGTTCGCGCCGGGGCCGGACGGCGTCGCGGTCGCGTCCGCGCCGATCGCCTGCCTCGACGAGCTCGTCGCCGTGGGCTACTCGCCCGGCTACGCGATGCGGGGCCTGTGATGGCGCCGTCCACGATCTTCATCGTCCTCGCGGGGGCCGTCGTCGGCCTCGGCATCGCGCTGCTCGTCGAGTCGCTGCGACCGCGCACCCGGGACGCAGGCGTCGTGCACGGCGGGCCGTCGCTCGTCGACCGGCTCGGCCGCCGGGCGCTCCTCGCGGCCGTCGCGGCCGTCGTGGTGCTCGTCCTGACGCGGTGGCCGGTCGCGGCCGTCGCCGCCGCGGCGCTCGTCCTGTCGTGGACGTCGCTCTTCGGCGGGGCGAAAGCGGAGCGGCAGGCGATGGCCCGGCTCGAGGGCCTCGCGTCGTGGGCCGAGTCGCTGCGCGACACGATCGCCGGCGCGGTCGGCCTCGAGCAGGCGATCCCCGCGACCGTCTACGCGGCGTCGCCGACCATCCAGCCGCAGCTCCGCATGCTCGTCGACCGGCTGCGGGTGCGCGTCCCGCTCGGCACGGCCCTCCAGCGGTTCGCGGACGACCTCGACGACCCGAGCGCCGACCTCGTCGTCGCGGCGCTGATCCTCAACTCGCGCCTGCGCGGCCCGGGCCTGCGGCAGGTGCTCACGTCGGTCTCGGAGTCCGCGCGCGCCGAGCTCGACATGCGCCAGCGCGTGTCGGCGGGCCGGTCCTCGACCCGCAGGTCCGCGCAGATCGTCATGGGCTTCTCGACGCTCATGATCTTCGGCCTGGCGATCCTGAACCCGACGTACGTCGCGCCGTACGGCACACCGACCGGGCAGGCCGTGCTGGTGGTCGTCATCGCGCTGTTCGCCGCCGGGTTCTGGTGGATGAAGCGCCTCTCGGGCGTCGACGTCCCGGCCCGATTCCTCGTCGCGACCCCCGACCGTCACGGGCAGCCGCAGGTCGACGCGACGACGCCGGTGGGGGGTGCGTCGTGACGCTCGTGCTCGTCGCGGGGGCCGTCGTCGGCCTGGGCGTGCTCCTGCTCGTCGTCGTGCTGGCACCCCCGCCGACGCACGCCGGCAGCGCCCTGGCACGGCTCGACGAGGAGCGCCGGCAGAGCCGCGCGTACGCGCGCGCGGTCGGCGTCGACCCGCGCGCCGGGGAGGGGGCCCGGTGGCGCCTCGCCCTCGGCCGCGAGGCTGCGCGCCGTGTCACGGCGACCGGTCTGCCGCTCGACGCCCTCCGTGCGGACCTCGCGATGACCGGGCTCACGCTCGACGCGTTCCTCGCGCGCACGGTGCTCGCGTTCGTAGGGGGCTTCCTCGCACCGCTCGTCACGGGTGCGGTGCTCGTGGCGCTGCACGTCGACGTGAACCTGTCCGTTCCGCTGCTCGTCTCGCTCCTCGTCGGCGTCGGCGCCGCGGCGGTCCCGTGGCTCGCGGTGCGGTCGCAGGCCGCGGCGCGGCGCCGCGACTTCCGGCACGTCGTCGGGTCGTTCCTCGACCTCGTCTCGATGAGCCTCGCGGCCGGGCGCGGCGTCCCCGAGGCCCTGCAGGGTGCGTCCGAGCTGAGCGACGGGTGGGCGATGGTCCGGATCCGGGACGCGCTCGGCGGCGCCCGGCTGCGCGGCGAGACGCCGTGGTCCGCGCTCGGCGGGCTCGGCACGGAGCTGCGCGTCGACGAGCTGCGGGACCTCGCGGCCGCGCTCGCGCTCGTCGCCGAGGACGGCGCGAAGGTGCGCGACTCGCTCGCGGCACGCGCGGGCTCGATGCGTCGACGCGAGCTCGCGGAGGCCGAGGGGAAGGCGGGCGAGAGCTCGGAGTCGATGCTCGTCGCCCAGCTCCTGCTCGCCGTCGGCTTCCTCGTCTTCCTCATCTACCCGGCGCTGCAGAGCGTGCTGGGCCAGACATGACCCGCCCCCCGCACGGCCGGGCGGGCCGCGAACCGCACGAGACGACACTCGACAAAGGACGGTGCTGACATGAGCGTTCCCCACCGGGGAGTCTGGGACTACCTCGTCATGGAGCTGCGACGCCGCTACCAGCGTGCCCGCCTCGCGGAGGACGTCGGCGCGTCGGTCATCGAGTGGGTCATCATCACGGGCGTCCTCGTGCTGCTCGCGGGCGTGGTCGGCACGGTGATCTACAACCTCGCCAACGACGCCGCCGACGCCATCGAGATGCCCGACGCCCCGGGCGGACCGTGACCGCTCCGCTCCTGACCCCGATCCGCCGACGGCTGCACGCGTCCGGCGAGCGCGACCGTGGCGCGAGCTCGATCGAGCTCGCCGTCTACACGCCCCTGCTGATGCTCGTGATCCTCGTGACGGTGCAGTTCGCGCTCACGTGGCACGGCAACCAGCTCGTGGGTGCCGTCGCGCGGGAGACCGCGCGCGTCGTGCGGACCGGCGGCGGCACGCCGGCGTCGGAGACGGCCGCCCGCGCCCGTGCGGTCGAGTTCGCCGAGCTGATCGGCGGCCAGAACCTGCAGGACCTCGACGTCGAGATCAGCCGGCCGACCCCCGACACCGTGCGCGTCGAGGTCTCGGCCCGCTCGAAGGAGATCGTGCAGGGCATGGCGCCGCGGGTGAGCGCGCTCGTCCAGGGGCCCGTCGAGCGGTTCCGGGCGGACCAGTGACGCGCTCGACGGACGGACGGAGGTGGACGACGGTGGGACGGACCGTGCGCGGCGACGACCGCGGGTCGATGGCCGTCGAGGTCGTCGTGCTGGTCCCCGTGCTGCTGCTCGTGGCGCTGCTCGTCGTCGCCGCCGGCCGGTACGTGTCCGCCGAGGGGGAGGCCGAGGCGATCGCGCGGGACGCGGTGCGCGCCGCGACGCTCGAGCGCGACAGCGCGAGCGCGCTCGCCGCCGCGCGCGCGACGGCGGTCGCCGGCACCCCGGCGTCGCTCACGTGCGACCCCGTCGACCTCGGCGGCACGTTCGCGGCCGGCCAGGTCGTGCGCGTCGACGTCGCCTGCACCGTGTCGTGGTCGGACCTCGGCATGCTCGGGCTCCCCGGGACGGTCGAGGTCGAGGCGTCGTCGGCCGCGCCCCTGGACCGGTACCGCAGGACGGGGGCGTGACCGTGCGCGACCGGCTCCCGTTCCGCGCCCCGTCCGACGAGGGGTCGGCCTCCGTCTTCGTGATCGGGATCGTGCTCGTCCTGTTCGCCGTGGTCGGCCTCGTCACGGACGGCGGCCGTGCGGTGAACGCGCGCGTCGCGATCGTCGACGACGCCGAGCAGGCGGCGCGCGCCGCGGCCAACCAGCTCGACGTCGACCACCTGCGCGCGACGGGCGAGGCGCGGATCGACCCCGCCGCCGCCCGCGACGCGGCCGTCGACTTCCTGTCCGTGCGCGGGTACGCACCGGGGCGGATGAGCGTGAGCGCCGCCGAGGACCAGGTGACCGTCGAGGTCGAGGACGTCGTGCCCACGGTCCTGCTGCAGCTCGCGGGGGTCGACACGTTCACCGTCGAGGGCAGCGCGACCGCGCGCGCGGCGGTCGGCATCGTCACCGAGATCGGGGGAGCACCGTGAACGAGACCGAGCTGCGGTCGGACCGCGAGACGGGGCCGGCCAGGTTCCTGCAGGACGACGTCCAGCAGCGGCCGCGCCACGTCGCGTCGTCGGTCCTGTCCGGCGTGCTGCTGCTCCTGCTCGTGGTGGGCGTGCCCGCCGGGCTGCTGGCGCTCGACGCCGCCCCGGCGATCCCGCGCTCGCTGCCGTCGCTCGACGCGCTGACCGGCACGATCGGTGTCGAGCAGCTCCTCGCGGTGCTCGTGTGGATCGTCTGGCTCGCCTGGCTGCAGTTCACGATCTGCACCGTGGTCGAGCTGCGGTCCGCGCTCTCGGGCGTCGGGCTGCCCGCGCGCGTCCCGCTCGCCGGGCCGAGCCAGCGGCTGGCCCGCACGCTCGTCGTGTCGGTGCTGCTCCTCGCGAGCGCGGCCGGTCAGGCGTCCGCCGCCGTGGCACCGTCGGCGCCCGTGCACAGCGAGGTCGGCGTCGCGATCACGGCGCCCGCCGTCGCGGGCGAGGTCGCGGCCGCAGTGGAGGCACCCGCGGAGGCGCAGGCCGCGCAGGGGGAGACGACGTACTGGCTCGGCGACGTCCAGCTCAGCCCCGAGGAGGGCGCCGAGCTGCTCGGCAAGCGCGTCTACGTGGTCAAGGTGCCCGACGGGCGCTACCACGACAACCTCTGGGACATCGCCGAGCGGACCCTCGGCGACGGACGCCGGTACAGCGAGGTGTTCGAGCTCAACAAGGGGCGCGACCAGCCCGACGGGCACGAGCTCACGCTCGAGCGGCTCATCTACCCGAACTGGCTGCTCGTCATGCCGGAGGACGCGACCGGCGTCGAGCGCGTCACCGCAGTCGTCACGCCCGTCGCGGCCGCACCCGAGGCCCCGGCCCCCGTCGCACCGGTTCCCGAGGAGGCGCCCCCGGCCGACGCCACCCAGGCCGCGCCCGTCGCGGACGCGGTGCACGAGTCCTCGTCGAGCACCGCGCTCCTCGTCGGCGGCGGTCTGCTCGCCGTCGGGCTGCTCGCCGCGCTGGACCGCCTGCGCCGCCGCAACCGCACGGGCGAGCCGTCGGACGACGCCGTCGAGCTCGAGGTCGCGCTGCGGGTCGGCGCCGACCCCCGCCGCGCGCTGCTGCTCGACCGTGGCCTGCGCCAGCTCGCGGCCGCCCGCCGCGCGACCGGCCGGCCCCTGCCCGGCGTCGTCGCCGCGGTCGTGTCCGACGACGCGCTCGAGCTGCGCCTGTCGCCGTCGGCGCCCGACGCGCCGGCGCCGTGGCAGGCGGCGGCCGACGGCTCGACATGGCGGCTCGCCGCCGACGACGTCGACGCGGCGCACGCGGGCGGTCCTGCCCCGTTCCCCGGCCTCGTCTCGCTGGGCCGGGACGCGCACGGCCGGGACGTCCTGCTCGACCTCGAGAGCGCGCAGGGACCCGTCTGCGTCGTCGGCGACCCGTCCGTGGCGCGCGAGGTGGCGACCGCGCTCGCCGCCGAGCTCGCGACGAACCGCTGGTCCGACGGGCTGCGGGTCACCGGTGTCGACCTGCCCGACGGCCTCGACGCGCTGCCCGGTGGCCGGTACGCCCGCGCCGCGTCCGCGGCCGACGTGCTGGACCGGCTCGGCGGACGCCGCATCGGCACGCCCGACGCCGACGTGCTCTCCGGTCGCGTGCGCCCGGACGGTTCGACGGCCTGGCTGCCCGAGTACCTCGTGCTCGGTGCCGCGCCGGCGGGTGCGCTCGCCGACCAGGTCGTCGCGCTCGCCACGACGGACCGGCGGTCGCCGCTCGGCGTCGTGTGCGTCGGCGACCTGCCCGGCGCGCGCTGGCAGCTCGTCGCGGAGCCCGACGGTCGGCTCGTCGCGCGACTGCTGGGGGTCGACGTGCAGTCGAACCGCCTCACGTCGCGGCAGGTGGCGGCCCTCGGCGAGCTGTTCACCGAGGCGCCCGAGCCCGCCCCGGCCGTCGACGCGCGGCACGGCGCGGTCGCGCACGAGGGGGCCGTGGACCGGCCCGACGTCGCGGCGCCCGTGCGGCCGCGGACCCCGGCCGACCTCGCGGCAGCGCCGGTGCGTGTCCTGGTGCTGGGCGAGCCCTCGGTCGAGGCCCCCGGCGTCGTCGACGAGAGCCGGCGCGCGCTGCTGACCGAGCTGGTCGTCTTCCTCGCGCTGCACCCGGAGGGCGTCCACGCGAACGTGCTCGCCGCCGCGCTGTGGCCGGGTGGGGTGACCGCGGAGGTGCGCGAGGGGACGCTCGAGCGGGCGGCGCGCTGGCTCGGCACCGACGCCACCGGCCGCCCCCGGCTGGTCCGCGGCGCGGACGGCCGCGTCGCGCTCGGACCGGAGGCGGTCGTCGACTGGGACGTCGTCACGACCCTGCTCGCGCGGTCGCGCGGCGCCGCGAGCCCCCAGGCCGAGCGGGCCGACCTCGCCGCCGCCCTCGAGCTGGCGAGCGGCACGGTGCTCTCGGTGCGGCCGCCGGGGCGCTACGCGTGGCTCGCGCGCGTGCGGCTCGAGCGGGCGTCGCGCGCGCTGCTGGTCGACGCGGTGCACCGGCTCGTGGTGCTGTGCCACCACGACGACGACCCGGGTGCCGCGCAGGCCGCCGCCTGGGCCGGGCTGCGCCTCGCGCCCACCGAGGAGCTGCTGTGGCGCGACCTCATGCGCGCCGCGTCGCTCGTCGGCGGGCCTGACGCCGTCCGTCAGGCAGCGGGCGACCTCGCCGCGACCCTGCGCGCGGCGGGCGCCCACGCGATGAGCCCGGCGACCCTCGCGGTCGTCGAGGACCTCGCGCCGCAGTCGTCCGAGGCCAGGGGGTCGGGCGCGTAGCACGAACGGCCCTGCCCGGCGCGGTGGGGTTTGCCGGTAATGTCCGCATGTCGCGCCGCCCGACCGGGCGGCGCTCGTACCGAGGAGGAACCACCGTGGCAGTTGGTGCCGAGCTCAGCACTCTCCAGGCGCTGTTCAAGACGTTCCAGCAGAACGCGCAGCAGGCCGCAGACATCAAGTCGCACGTCGACCAGGGCCTGAACGCCACGGAGTGGACCGGCAAGTACGCCGACGACTTCCGCGCGCTGTGGCAGGACTACCGCACGAACCTCGACCGTCTCCAGGAGGCGCTCGACGGCGCGGCGAGCGACGTGCGGACCAACCACAACAACATCGCGGCGGCCACGGGCGAGGGCGACCGCATCTGATCGACGTCACGTCCGGCCCGCCCCTCGCGGCGGGCCGGACGTGTCTGCGGCGAGGTCCGCGGCGAGAAGGGCATGGGAGTGCGACTGATCCTCAGTGCTGCGCTCGACGCGGCGTCCGAGCCGGTCGACGTCGTGCTCGACTGCGCGCCCGGCGCACGCGTGCGGGATATCGCCCGCGCGGTCGCGCAGCACACGTCGGGGGTGCACGCCCGCGTGGTGCCGCGGGGCTCGGGCCACCTCGGCGTCGTCGAGGTCCAGCCGTGGGGTCAGGACGCACCCCCGCTGTGGTGGCGGGGACGTGAGCTCGACCCCGACGAGCCGGTGGAGACCTGCCCGCTGCGGCACGGCGCGGTCGTGGGCGTCGGTGCGGACCCCGGGGACCCGTGGGACGAGCCGCTCGGCGCCTGCGAGGTGCGGATCGTGTCCGGCTTCGGCGCCGGCCGCGTGCACCGGCTCGGCGTGGGACGTCACGAGATCGGCACCGGCGCGTCGGCGTCCGTGCCCGTCGACGGGGACGTCCCGTCGTGCGCGGTCGTGCTCGAGGTCGGGCTCGACGGGTCGCGGACGCTGCACCCCGAGCCGTCGGTCCTCGGCGTCACCCGTCCCGCCCCGGCGCGACGGCGTCCGCTCGACGGACCGATCGTGGTGCGCCGCCCCGACGCGGACGCGGCGCCGCGCAAGGCGTCGAAGCGGTACGCGCGCCGCCTCGCCGACGCCCGCCGCGGGCTCGACGGCGTCGTCGAGGTCGACCCGGAGCTCGACCGCCCGCTGGTGCACGTCGACCGCACCGCGCTCGACGGCCCGCGGCCCTGGCGGCCCGGCGAGTCGCTCGTCCTGGGCGACGTCGTCCTGGAGACCGCCGACGTGCTGCCCGCCGACGCGTCGCTGTCGCCGTCGCCCGCGGGTGCGACGCTCGACTACAACCGGCCGCCCCGGCTCCTGCCGCCGCTGCGCCCCACCGACTTCCGCCTGCCGGCCGAGCCGAAGACGCCCGACAAGCTGCGTTTCCCGCTGGCGATGATGGTCCTGCCGCTCGTCATGGGCGTCGCGATGTACCTGTTCACGAAGTCGCCGTACGGCCTGGTGATCATGGTGCTGTCGCCCATGATGGCCGTGTCGAACTACGTCTCCTCGCGGGGCACGCGTCGCACGCAGCACGTCGAGGCCGTCCGCACCTACGCGGAGCGCACGGCCCGCATCGAGCGGCAGGCCTACGACGCCCTCGGTGAGGAGAGCGCCGCGCGTCGCCGCGAGCTCCCCGACCCTGCGTCGGTCCTGCTGTTCGCGACGGGCCCGCGCGCCCGGCTGTGGGAGCGGCGACGGACCGACCCCGACTGGATGCTCGCGCGGATCGGCACCGCGGACGTGCAGAGCGAGGTGTCGCTGCACGACCCGGCGCGCGAGGACCACGAGCGCGAGCGGCACTGGAGCGCCGCCGACGTGCCCGTGGCGGTCCCGCTCGCCGGTGCCGGTGTCACGGGCGTCGCAGGTCCGGCCGAGGAGCGCCGGGCGGTCGCCGCGTGGATGCTCGCGCAGGTCGTGACCGCGCACTCGCCCGCCGACGTCTCGGTCGTCGTGCTGACCGACGGCCAGGGCGACGACGCGTGGAGCTGGGTGCGCTGGCTGCCGCACGCCCGCCGGGACGCGGGCCCTGTCGCGTCGGTCGGCAACGACGAGGAGACGACCGCCCGCCGGGTCGCCGAGCTGCTCGACCTGGTCGAGCGTCGCCGGGCGGCCGCACGCGGTCACGGGACGCGGAGCGAGCCGGTGGGGGCCCCCGTCCTCGTCGTGCTCGACGGGGCCCGGCGGATCCGGCTGCTCCCGGGACTCGTGACGCTGCTGCGCGAGGGGCCGTCGGTCGGCGTGATGTTCCTCTGTATCGACGAGCAGGAACGCCAGCTCCCCGAGGAGTGCCAGGCGGTCGTCGTGGTCGACGGGCCGCGGACGACGGTGTCGGTCGCCGGTCGGCAGCCCGTCGACGGCGTCCGCGCCGACGTCGTCCCGCTCGGCTGGTTCGAGCGGCTCGGCCGGTCGCTCGCCCCGATCCGCGACATCGGCGGGGAGGACCTGACCGCGACGCTCGTGACGTCGTCCCGCCTGCTCGACGTGCTCGAGCTGGACCCGCCGCGCGCCGAGGCGGTCGCGCAGGTGTGGGCGCGCGGCGGCCGCACGACGCGCGCGGTGATCGGCGAGACGACCGACGGGCCGTTCACCGTCGACGTGCGCGCCGACGGCCCGCACGGCCTCGTCGCGGGCACCACGGGCTCGGGCAAGTCGGAGCTGCTGCAGACGCTCATCGCGTCCCTCGCGGTGGCGAACCGCCCGGACGAGATGACGTTCGTGCTCGTCGACTACAAGGGCGGCGCGGCGTTCAAGGACTGCCACCACCTGCCGCACACCGTCGGGATGGTCACCGACCTCGACGAGCACCTGACGCGGCGCGCGCTCGACAGCCTCGCCGCCGAGCTGCGCCGACGTGAGCACCAGCTCGCCGGCGCGGGCGCGAAGGACATCGAGGACTACCTCGCGGGGCGCGGTCCCGACGACGCGCCGATGCCGCGGCTCATGATCGTCATCGACGAGTTCGCCGCGCTCGTCGCGGAGCTGCCCGACTTCGTCACCGGCCTCGTCGACATCGCGCGCCGGGGCCGGTCGCTCGGCGTGCACCTGCTGCTCGCGACGCAGCGTCCCGCGGGCGTCGTGAGCGCCGAGATCAAGTCGAACACCAACCTGCGCATCGCGCTGCGGGTCACCGACAAGAACGACAGCCAGGACGTCATCGAGTCGGGCGACGCCGCCGAGATCCCCCCGAGCCTGCCCGGCCGCGCGTACGCACGGCTGGGGCACGCGAGCCTCGTCGCCTTCCAGTCGTCGCGGGTCGGGGGGCGCCCGCCGGGCGCGTCCGGCCCGGCGGACACGGTGACGCTCGCACCGCTGACGTGGGCTGACGTGGGCCGCCCGCCCGCCGTCCCGCCGCGCGTCGAGCGGGACGACGACGACGCGCCCACGGACCTGGCGGCGCTCGTCGAGGCCGTGCGCGGCGCCGCCGAGCTCGCCCACGTCGCCGCGCCTCCTCCGCCGTGGCTGCCCGCCCTGTCCACGACGGTGACGACCGCCGACCTGGCCGCGCAGGGCGGCGCCGCGCTCGCCGCGCGACCGCTGCACCTGCCGTACGGCCTGGTCGACCTGCCCGCCGAGCAGCGCCGGGACGTCGCCGGCTACGACCTGGAGAGCGCCGGCAACCTGGCCGTCGTCGGTGCCCCGCGCACCGGCCGGTCCACCGCGCTGCGCGCCCTCGCGGCGGCCGTCGCCGAGCGCGTGTCGCCGCGGGACGTGCACCTGTACGGCCTCGACTTCGGGAACAACGCGCTGCTCCCGCTCGTGGCCCTGCCGCACACCGGCGCGGTCGTGCCGCGCGACCAGCCCGACCGCGTCGCCCGGCTCACCCGGCGGCTGCGTGCCGAGATCTCGCGCCGCCAGCAGATCCTCGCCGAGCAGTCGTTCGCCGACGTCGCCGAGCAGCGCGCCGGCGTCGCGCCCGACGACCGGTTGCCGTACGTGCTGGTCCTGCTCGACCGGTGGGAGGGGTTCATCCAGGCGTTCGAGGACTACGACGCGGGGGCGCTCGTCGACCTCTGGACGCAGATCCTCCAGGAGGGGCCGGGCGCGGGCGTCAAGGTCGTCGTGAGCGGTGACCGGTCGCTGCTCGCGGGCCGTGTGTCGACGCTCACCGAGGACCGCGTCATGCTTCCGATGTCCGACGTCGGGGACTACGGCGCCGTCGGGCTGGCCCCGCGCGAGGTCCCGGCGAACCTGCCCGACGGCCGCGCGTTCCGCTCGCAGGGCAGCCAGGAGCTGCAGGTCGCCCTGCTGGTGGAGGACGCGTCGGGTCCCGCCCAGGTCGCCGAGCTGCAGCGCCTCGCCCGTGAGGCCACGGCGCGGCACGCCGCCGACCGCCGCACCGCGTCGACGCCCGCCGCGCACGTCCCGTTCCGGGTCGACCCGCTGCCCGCGCGCCTGACGCTCGCCGAGGCGCTCGCGCTCGGCGGCGACCCGCTCGGCCGCACGACGCTGCCGGCCGGCGTCGGAGGGGACTCGCTCACGCTGTTCGGGCTCGACACCGAGGAGCACGGGCCCGGGGTCCTCGTCGTCGGGCCGCGCCGGTCCGGGCGCAGCACCACGCTGCTGACGATGGGGACGTCCGCGCTCGAGCGGGGCTGGACCGTCGGGATCGTCACGCCGCGCCGCAGTCCGCTGCGCGACCTCGCCGGCCACCCCGGCGTCCTCGGGTCGCTCGACCTCGACGCGTCGCGGGACGACATCACCGCGCTGCTCGCCGGTCTCGTGCCCGCCGGGGACACCCCGACGGTGCTGCTCGTGGACGACCTCGAGCTGGTCGGCACCGACGGACCCCTCGCGGACGCGATCGTCGCGCACCTGGGCGCGCTGCGGGACCGGCCGGGTCTGGTGGTCGCGGCCGGGTCGGCCGACGAGCTGTCCAGCGGCTACCGCGGGCCGGCCGCCACCATGAAGAAGTCGCGCAACGGCCTGCTGCTCGCGCCGTCGTCGCCCAACGACGGCGACCTGTTCGGGCTGCGTCTGCCGCGGTCCGCGCTGGGTGCGGGCGTCCCCGGCCGCGGCCTGCTCGTCGGCGCGGGGTCGTGGCAGCTCGTCCAGGTGCCGACGCCCTGACGGCCCCGGCGCCCGGACGGTCCCGATGCCCTGACGGTCCGCGCGCCCTGACGGGTCCGGCGCCCTGAGCGCCCCCTCGCCTCGACGGTGCGGGCGCTCGGGAGCCGTCCCTGCGGCCCGCGCGTGCGACCCTGGGGCGTCCGCCCGACCTGAGGGCGGACGTCGTCGTGACCAGCCGGGAGGGCTGCCGTGCCGTCGTACCGCGTCCGTGCCGCCGTCGGCACGCTCCGGCCCGGCGTCGCGGCCCCCGACGTGCTGCCCGGGGCCGTCGCCGTGGCGCGGGCCCGGACGGCGGTCGAGGCGCACGACGTGGAGGTCGTGCGCGGCGAGGCCCGCGTCACCGTGCGGTACGAGGCCGACGACGACCAGTCCGCGCGACAGATCGGGTGGGCTGTCCTCGCGCGGCTCGACGAGCTCGCCGACATCAGCGGTCGCTCGGTCACGCGCCGCTACGGCGCCCGCTGGTACCGGGTCTGACGACCGTCACCGCGCGGCGACGGCGACGGCGGCGCGTCCCGGCGTCGCCCGTCAGTAGAAGTAGCCCAGGTGGTCGACGACCACGTGCGCCGGTGACGACTGCGCCGTGAGCGCGATCCTGCCGTCCGGGTCGACGCCGATCGTCGCGATGTTCGGGGAGTCCTCGTCACGGGCGTAGTTGACGGCGGACGTCGTCGGGATCGTGCCTGCTCCGGACCAGGTGACGAGCTGTCCCGGCCCCGGCGCGCGTGTCGCCGTCACGTTGACGACGTGCGCGACGGCCGGCGGCAGGTCGTCGCCGGACAGCCGCAGCGTGCTGCCGACGGCCACCGCCGAGCCCGTGGTGCGTGTGTCCGCGACCCGCGCGGTCGGGCTCGGGCGGAAGCGCAGCCCGTCGGCCAGCGTCCCGTCGTCGTACCAGCCCTGGACGTCGACGATGACGTGCACCGATCGCTCGCTGCCGTTGTGGATCGCGAACGAGGGCGACGTGCGTGGTGCGTCCCTCACCGGCACGACGGCGTGGTTCGCGACCGTCTGGCCGGCGGCGAAGTTCACGTTGGACACGCCGGGCACCGTCCCGGTGCCGTCCCACACGACGAGGTGGCCGGCAGCCTGAGGCTCCGTCACGGTGATGTTCACGTCGACGGCCGTGAGCTCCCGCTCCGGCCACCACTGGGGGACGTCCACGTAGACCCTGATGGTCTCCCCGGAGAACACCGGCTCCGGATACCACGCGCGCCTGTCGACCCGGGTGTCGAGCTCCCGCGTCGGGGCGATCGGGTGGTACAGCGCGCCATCCACGCCGTCGCTCGTCGAGTAGTAGCCCTGGACGTCGACGATCAGGTGCGTGCGCCCGGCGTCGTTGTACAGCGCGACGCGGCCGTCCTCGCCGAGCGGGACGATCACCTGGTTGGGCCGGGTCTGCCCCCGAACGAGGTTGAGCGAGGAGGTGCCCGGCAGCGGGTCGCCCGCGGGCCAGACGCGCACGTGGGTCGGCTCGGTCGCCTCCGTGCCCGTCACGTTGAGGATGACCGCGCTGACGCCGGTCCGCGGTACGTGCCCGCCGGCGGTCGGGTCGAACGTGAGCGTGCCCCGCGGTCCGAGCGGGCCGCTGCGTCCGCCGACGCCGGACCGGGTGTCGAGGACGCGCACCGGGTCGATCGGGACGAGCTCGCCGTCGGCCCCGACGGGGACGGGCAGCGCGCGCCCGGTCGCCGGTGCGGACGGAGCGGTCACGAGGTCCGCGGTGACGGCGACGGCCCGGTACGTGTAGGTGGTGCCCTCGACGACGCCGGTGTCCGTCCACGGCATGGCGACGTCGTGCGCGACCTCGGCCTCGGCCACGCCGTCGGCGGACCGCAGCACCCGGAACCGCGGGCTCGTCGACGGCTCGCGCAGCGACACCACGATGCCGCCGCGCTGGGGCGTCGCGCGGATGCTCGGGGTCAGCGGCACGGGCACGGCGCGCATGCCGATCCGGGTCCGCGCGTAGCCGAGCGGGGACTGGTCCGGGGTCTGCAGGACGCCGTAGAAGGAGCTCACGCCGTCGGACGGGATCTGGACGTCGACCGTGCACTGCTCGCCCGCGGCGAGCGTCCGCCCGGCGCACCCGTCGCGCGTGACGACCGGCGTCGCTGGATTGGTCGTGGCCCTGTCGGGAAGGAACGTCGCGCCGTACGTCTGTGCGGCCGTCCCGGCGTTCGTCACGGTGACCTGCCCCTGCGCCATCCGTCCGGCCGGCGTGTCCCCAGCGTCGAACCCCTCCGTGCGGGTGAACGCGTAGGGCACGTCGCTGCGCCACCGCAGCGCCGCGTGCAGGTCCGCGGCCGCGCCCTCGCACCTCGTCACCGCAAGGTCGACCGCGGCCCCGGTGAGCTCTCCGGCGGCGTCACGGGAGACCGCCAGCACGTCGACCGTCCCGGCCGGGTCGCACTCCGCGTAGCTGCGGGTGAGGGCCACGTGCACCGTGCCCGGGACGTCGGCGTCACCGATGGCGTAACGGCCCGGCGTCAGTCGCGGCGCGGAGGGCGGCGCGACGATCCGCAGCTCCACCGGACGGTCGGGGTCCGTCCGTGCGGCCACCACCTCGTCGCGCCCGGCTGCCCCCGCCCCGATGGTGAGACCCGTCTGCGCCGTCGCCTGCTCGTGCCACCACCAGGCGAGCGACCCGCCGGTCTGGCTCTGCACCGCGAGCACGTCGTCGGGGGGCACCGACGCGGACGCGGCAGCAGCGGGGCCGAGCGCGCCCGCGAGGAGCACGGACACGAGCACGGGGGCGAACGCGGTGGCGCGACGGCGGGGCACGAGCAGGAGCGTAGGGCCCGCCCGTGCCCCGCGGGGCTGGTTCGACGCCGTGGGGGACGGAACCGCACCTCCGGGTCAGTCGCCCTTGACGTTGACGAGCTGACGCAGGACGTGCCGGACCTCGACGAGGTCGGCGGCGTCGGCCATGACCCGGTCGATGTCCTTGTAGGCGGCCGGGATCTCGTCGAGGAACGCGTCGGTGTCGCGGTACTCGATCCCGGCCATGGCCGCGCGGAGCTGGTCGCGCGTGAACAGCTTCCGCGCCGCGGTCCGGGAGTGCTCACGCCCGGCGCCGTGCGGCGACGAGCAGAGCGACAGCGGGTCGCCCTTGCCGACGACGACGTACGACGCCGTGCCCATCGACCCGGGGATGAGCCCGGGGTCGCCGGCGCGGGCCCGGATGGCGCCCTTGCGGGACACCCACACGGACTTGCCGAAGTGCGTCTCCTGCTCCGTGAAGTTGTGGTGGCAGTTGACGCGCTCCGCCTCGGCGACGTCCTCGCCCATGTGCTCGGCGATCGCGGCGACGACCCGGTCCATCATCTCCTCGCGGTTGAGCCGCGCGAACTCCTGCGCCCACCGCAGCTCACGCACGTAGGCCCAGAACTCGGGCGTCCCCTCGACGAGGTAGGCGAGGTCGCGGTCGGGCAGGGGGATCCACCACTTCTGGCACAGCTCGGCGGCGACGCGGATGTGGTGCTGCGCGATCTTGTTGCCGACGCCCCGGGACCCCGAGTGGAGGAACAGCCAGACGGTGCCGGTCTCGTCGGCGGTCACCTCGATGAAGTGGTTGCCGGAGCCGAGCGACCCGAGCTGCAGCGCCCACCGGCCCGCGTACGCGCCGGGGTCGAAGCCCGCCTTCTCCGCGGCGGCCTCGAGCGTCGCGACGCGCGCCTCTGCGCTGGGCGTCAGGCGCTGGTTCGCGGCACCCGCCGACAGCGGGACGGTCCGCTCGATCCGCTGCCGCAGCGGCGTGAGGGACCCGGCGGCGCGGACCTGCTCGACCGTCCACTGCGTGCGGACGGCGATCATGCCGCAGCCGATGTCGACGCCGACGGCCGCGGGGATGAGCGCGCCGAGGGTCGGGATCACCGAGCCGACGGTGGCGCCCTTGCCGAGGTGCGCGTCGGGCATGAGCGCGACGTGCGGGTAGACGAACGGCATGGTGGACGTGGCGACGGCCTGGTCGCGGGCCTTGTCGTCGAGGATCGAGGCCCAGGAGACCAGCGTCTTCGTGAGGTGCTGGCGTGTCATGGTCGGCGATCCTGGCAGCGGGGTCCGGGAGTGTCGCCCTCATTGTCGCCCCGCTCACCCGACCGGTCGCGCGCACGGAGCGGGGCCGACGGTGCAGCCAGCGCCGGACGAGGACGATCGCCGAGCGGCCGTCGGGCCCGGCGCGCCGGGTCAGAGGAGCGGGTCGCCCTGGCCCACGATCATCGGCTCGCCGACGGCACGCGGTGCGCGCGCCCGCCCCTCGCCGCCGGTCTTCGCGGGGGCGTAGCGGTGACCGACGACCATGCTCGGCCGGCCGGGGCCCGACGCCTCGACGACGACGGCGTGCGTGCCCGGCTCGTCGCCCGGCAGCTGGTCCTCCCACGCGACGACGGCGGAGACGGCGCCCGACGCCCGGACCCAGGCGCGCGCCCGGTCGGCGGACTCCCGGGAGTCGCCGGGGAACGTCTGGACGACGCGGTGCACGCCGTCGTGGGTCATCGCGAACGTCACGAGCGGGCACTCGCCGCCGAGGACGGCGTCGAGCGCGTGCTCGAGCGCCCGCAGCCCGAGGTCCTGGGTCGCGGGCGACGGCGGCTCGGGCAGGTCGCCCGGCGTGCGGTACCCGCTGGACGGCTCGGTGGCCGCCGCGTCGGCGTCGGGCTGCGGCGCGGTGCGGCGGGGGAGTGCGGGCGCGGGGGCCGGGGTGCGCTGCTGCGGCACCTCGAAGGCGGGCGTGGGGTCGGCGGCGTCGTCCGCGTGCAGACCGGAGACCGCGAGGTGCGCGGCGGCCGCGGTGACGTAGCCGGACGCCCAGTCGGGTGTGACGCCGATGTCCCACCGTGCGCGGATGTCGTCGAGCGGGAGCACGGCCGCCTCGCCGTCGGGCGACACGACGCACGGCGTCGGCGCGGGGCCGGCGGTCCGCAGCACCCAGTGGGCACCCGGTGCGCGCGCGACGACGAGGTCACCGACGACGACGCCCAGCGCGGCGACGACGCCCTCGGGCACGGTGGCACGCGCGTCGTCCGCCCACCCCGTGTACGTCTCGTGCACCAGACGGGACACCGCGGCGACGTCCGTGACGTCGGTGCGGCTGCGCTGGACGTGGGCGCGGAGGCTGTCCAGGTGGCCCTGCTCGCCGACCGTGAGAGGGCGCAGGCCGGGCATGGTCGCGGCCTGCGCGGGGGACGTCCGGTCCTCGCTCATACCGGGTGGATCGTCGGCCGGGCGCGGGCTCTTGAGACGGCGGCCGGCGGTTCCTCCGTATGGCGGGCGTGACCTGCGTGCTTGCGCTCGGTGACGCGCGGCCGGTGGGCGAGGCCGCGCGGGCGTGGTTAGCCTGGCCGCCGAACGACGGCGCACGTACCGCCGTCCTCGTCCCCGGGAGCCAGCATCCAGGTCCGTCTCGTCGCCGCCGCGGTGGCCGCCGTCGTCCTCGTCGGCGGCGGTGCGGGCGCGTGGGCGCACGTCGACCGGCGGGAGCGCGAGCGCGACGAGCAGGCGGCGGTGGTCCGTGTCGACGACGCCGTCGGGTCGTGGGACGGGGACGTCAGCCTGTGGGGCGCGTCGGACGCGGCGGTCGGGCGCGCGGTCACGGTGACGACGCGCGACGCGGCGGGTGCGGCGCTCGCGGCGGTCGCCGAGCAGGCCCGGTCGACGCTCGCGGCGACGGAGGGGAAGGTCGAGGACGACGCGGTCCGCCAGGCGCTCGCGGCGGTGCTCGCCGAGGCGGACGCGGCCTCCGCGGCGCCCGGTGCGTCCGTCGCGACGGCCCGTCGGGTCGCGGCGAGCCTCGCGGCCGCGGACGCGACCGTCGCGCAGGCGCACACGCAGTGGCAGCAGGCGCAGGACGCGGCCGCGGCACGCGCGGCCCGTCCGGCGGCGCCGTCCGGCGGGAGCGCGAGCGGCAGCGGCCCCGGCGGCGGGAAGGCGCCCCCGTCGTGCGAGACCACGTACAACGGTCCGCCGTTCTACACGTCGCCCGCGACCGACGGCGGCGACGGGTCCAACGGGAAGCTGCCGCCGTCGGCGCTCACCGCGGTGTCGTGGGACGTCGACCCGCGCGGCACGCCGTACTACCTGCGCAATGACGCGACGGCCGCGCTCGAGCGCCTCAACGTCGCGTTCCGTGCGCGGTTCGGGCACGACCTCGACCTGGACCTCACCTACCGCGACTACGCGACGCAGGTCGCGATGCGCGAGGCCCTCGGCACGGTCGCGGCGGTGCCGGGCACGTCGTCGCACGGGACGGGCCTCGCGATGGACGTCCCCGAGCTGCCGTGCGAGTACGGCTGGGGCACGCCGCAGCGGGACTGGCTGGTCGCGAACGGGCCGTCGTACGGGTGGGTCGTGCCGTCCTGGGCGCGGCAGAACGGCTCGAACCCTGAGTACTGGCACTTCGAGTACCGCGGCTGAGGCGCCGGTCAGCCGGCGTCGCGGTCGGCGGGCGGGCGGACCGCGTCGGCGGACGACGGCACCGTGCACCAGGAGACGACGCCCCCCGCGGCGAGGAGCCCGGCGCACACGAGCATCGCCACGCGGTGCGCGTCGACGAGCGTCGCGGGGTCGGTGAGCCCGGCGCTGCCGACGCCCGCGACCAGCGGCAGGACGGCGATCCCGAGGAGGCCGGCGACGCGCGCGACCGCGTTGTTGACCCCCGACGCGACCCCCGCCAGACGGTCGGGCGCCGACGCGAGCGCGGTCGTCGTGAGCGGTGCGACGACGACCGCGAGGCCGAGGCCGAACAGCAGGACGCCCGGCAGGACCGCCGTCAGGTAGGGCGCCGACGGGCCGATCCCGGCGAGCAGCACGGTCGCGACGGCGCAGACGAGCGGGCCGACGGTCATCGGCAGTCGCGGCCCGAGCCGCACGCCGAGCGCCCCCGACGTCGACGACAGCAGCAGGAGGAGCAGCGTGACCGGCACCGGGGCGAGCCCCGCGGCGAGCGGCGAGTAACCCGACACCACCTGGAGCGTGACGACCAGGAAGAAGAAGACGCCTGACAGCGCCGCGTACACGACGAGCGTCGCCGCGTTCGTGCCGGCGAACGGGCGCCAGCGGAACAGGCGCGGCGGCACGAGGGGCGCGGCCGCGCGGGACTCGACGACGACGAAGGCGACGAGCGCCAGCACGCCGGCGGCGAGCACCGCAGCGACCCCGGGGCGCAGGGCGCCGTCCTCCGTCCACGCCGTGAAGGCCCACGTCAGCGCCGCCAGCCCGAGCGCGGCGAGCGCCGTCCCCGCGACGTCGAGCCGTCGCACGGCACCCGGGTCGAGGGTCTCGGGGACGGCCCGCAGCGCGACGACCACGACGACCGCCGCGATCGGCAGGTTGATGCCGAACACCCACCGCCACGACGTGACCTCCACGATCCAGCCGCCGAGGAACGGTGCGACCGCACCCGCGATGCCGCCCAGCCCGGACCACGCGCCGATGGCCCGGCCCCGGTCCTCGCCCGCGAACGTCGACTGGATGATCGCGAGCGAGCCGGGTGTGAGCAGCGCCCCGCCGACGCCCTGTAGCGCGCGGGCCGCGACGAGCAGCCCGACGGTCGGCGCGAGCGCGCACGCGAGCGACGCGACCGCGAACCAGACGACGCCGACGAGGAACACCCGCCGCCGCCCGAACCGGTCGCCCAACGAGCCTCCGAGCAGCAGGAACGCCGCGAGCGTCAACGCATAGCCGTTGACGGTCCACTGCAGGTCGGCGGTCGTCGCGTCGAGCTCGTCCGCGATGCGCGGCAGGGCGATCGTGACGACGGTCGCGTCGATGAACGCGATCGCCGACCCGAGCACCGTCGCGACGAGCACCCACCGCCCGCGTGCCGACCGGTACTCGACGACCGTCGACGCGCCCGCGCCGCCGCCAGGTCCCGTGCCCGCGTCGGGCCGCCTGGCCCCGGAGTCGTCAGCGGGGCCTGTCACGGTCGCGGCTGGGCTGGACCCGCTTCGGCTCACCGGGCATCTTCGGGTACTCGGGCGGGTAGGGGAGGTCTCCGTGGCCCTCGTCGCGCTCCTGCTTGTCGGCGAGCTCGAGCAGCGACTCGATCGACCAGCGCGGGGCGGCCCGGGCGACGAGCGGCGCGAACAGGTCGCCGACCTCGGCGAACCGCGCGGGCATCGTCGTGACGTCGAAGTCGTCGGGGTGCACGTCGCCGACCTCGTCCCAGCGCAGCGGTGCGGACACGGTCGCGCGCGGGTTCGTGCGGATCGAGTAGGCGGAGGCGATCGTGCGGTCGCGGGCCATCTGGTTGTAGTCGACGAAGATCTTCTGGCCGCGCTCCTCCTTCCACCACTTCATCGTGACCTGCTCGGGCATGCGGCGTTCGAGCTCGCGGCCGAACGCGATGGTCGCGCGGCGTGCATCGGTGAACGACCAGCGCGGCTCGATCGGCACGAAGACGTGGATGCCGCGCCCGCCGGACGTCTTGGGCGTGCCCTCCATGCCGTGCTCGGCGAGGAGCTCGCGCACGTGCGGTGCGACGCGCGCGGCGTCGGAGAAGTCGGTGCCGGGCTGCGGGTCGAGGTCGATGCGGATCTGGTCGGGGGAGTCGACGTCGTCGCCGAGCACCGGCCAGGGGTGGAACGTGAGCGTCCCGAGGTTCGCGGCCCACGCGACGACCGCGAGCTCGCTCGGGGCGACCTCGTCGGCGGTCCGGCCGCTCGGGAACGCGATGCGGGCGGTCCGCACGTAGTCCGGGGCACCCTGCGGGACGCGCTTCTGGTAGAACGCGTCTCCCGTCGAGTCCATGCGGGTCGCGAGCTTGGCCCCCTCGAACACGCCCTTCGGCCAGCGCTCGAGCGTCGTCGGGCGGTCGAGCAGCGCGCCGAGGATCCCGTCGCCCACGGACACGAAGTACTGCACGACGTCGAGCTTCGTCAGGCCCCGCTCGGGGAAGTACACCTTGTCGGGGCTGCTCACGCGGACCGTGCGGCCGCGCACGTCGAGCTCGACCGCGGGCGTCTTCGACGGTGACATGCGCCCCACGGTAGGGCCGCCCCCCGACACGCGCCCGTGCAGGTCGGCGCGTCGCCGGACCGCGACCGCGCGACGGGGAGGTCTCAGGCGGTCGCCGCCGACGCGGGCGCGTCGCCCGGTGCCGGCACCCCCCGACCGTCCACCACCTGCCGGGCGGCCTGCGCCGGGGTGAGGTGCGTCGTGTCGACGACCTCCGCCGCGGCGTGCAGCCAGGTGCGGGCGGCCTCCGCGTAGGCGTCGACGTACTGCAGGCGGAACGGCGACGGCACGGCGTGCTCACCCGCGATGCGCGCGAGCAGCGTCTCGCGATCGGCGTGCAGCACGACGTGCCGGACCGGGATGCCGTGCTCCGCGAGCCCGTCGGCGATCTCGCGCCAGTAGGCCTCGACCAGGACCGTCATCGGCATCACGAGCGTCCCGCCCGTGTAGTCCAGCACGCGTCGGGCGGTGTCCACGACGAGCGGGCGCCACGGGTCCCAGTGCTGGAAGTTGTCCGTCGCGGGGAGGCCAGGCGAGACGTCCATGAGGGTCTCGCCGACCTTCTCCGCGTCGAGCACGTGGGAGTCCGGCAGGAGCTGCTGCACGAGTGCGGCGGTCGTCGTCTTGCCGACGCCGTGGGTGCCGTTGAGCCACACGATCACGAGGACCGACCGTAGCGTCCCGTCACACGTCGGAACCGATGAGCCCTCGCTGGTGCGCGACCGACACGGCCTCGGCGCGCCCGGACACCCCGAGCTTCGCGAGCAGGTTCGAGATGTGCACCGACACCGTCTTGCCGGAGATGAAGAGCTTCTCGCCGATCTGCCGGTTCGACAGGCCCTGCGCGACGAGCCCGAGCACCTCGACCTCGCGCGCGGTCAGGACGTCGGCGCCCGCGACCCGGACGCCCGGCAGGTCGAGCCGCCCGCGCCGCGCGAGCCCACGCACGGCGGTCGCCAACGGGACCGCGCCCATCGCGTCCGCCTCGGCGAGCGCGGTGGCCGCCTCGTCACGTGCCGCGTCGCGGTCGCCGTGCTCGAGCAGCGCCTCCGCGAGCCGCCAGCGCGTGCGCGCCGTCTCGTAGCGGTGGCCGTACCCGAACTCCTCGAGCGTCGCGCGCCACGTCTGCGGGTCGTTCGTGCCGACCAGCCGGCCGTGCTCCGCGTGCGCGCGCAGCAGCCACGCGCGCCCCTCGGGCCCCAGCACGCCACCGCGCGGGCGGCCGCGGTCGGCCGTCGTGCGGGCGCGGTCGAGCAGCCGGTCGCCGAGCGCGACGCGCGCGGTCACGTCGCGCCCGAGCAGGCGCTCCTGCGCGGCGGCGTCGGCAAGCGCCGACAGCGCGAGCGCGGACAGCCAGATGCCGCCGAGGAAGTAGTCGCTCCACTCCCGGCCGAGGTGCTCGATGACGCGCAGCGCGAGGTCGACCGCCTCGTCGAGCTCGCCCCGCCACGTGAGGGCGTCGACCGTGCAGCCGCCGCCGACGAGCGCGACGATCCCGTCGCGCGACCAGTGCGCCTCCAGGGCCCGTCCGCGCTCGACCGCGTCGTCGTCACCGCGCGCGACCGCCGCGTAGAGCGTCATGAGCCGCTCGGTCGGCGCCAGCGGCTCGGGGATGTCGGTCCGCACCGGCCCCGGCGACAGGTCGCCCTGCACGAACCGGAACAGGTGCCCGAGCATGAGCATCTCGATCGCGTACGTGCTCCACAGCATCCCCGACGACCGGGCGCGCTCGACTGCCTCGTCGCCGATCTCCGTCGCGCGCGCGACGTCGCCCGCGTAGTAGCGGTTGTTCGCGAGGTTGTACATGGTCCGCAGCTCGGTCGACAGGTCGCCCGACCGGCGAGCGAGCACGAGCGCGTCCGCGAGCAGCCCGGCGGCGCGGTCCTTGTCGTCCACCACGAGCACGGCGAGCGTCGTGAGCGCGTCCGCCTCCGCGTCGACCGCGCCGGCGTCCCGCGCGACGGCGACCGCCTCGCCGGCGGCCTGCTCCGCCTCGTCGTCCTCGTCGCAGTTGAGCGCCGCGCGCGCGTACGTCGCGAGCGCCCACGCGCGCTGCGCGGACGGCTCCGGCAGCCGCTCGACCGCCAGCCGCGCGACGCCCATCGCCTCGCGGCCTCGCTCGGCGCTCGTGAGGTGACGCGCGAGGCACGTGCGCAGCGCGGCCTGCCGGGTCGGGTCACCCGCGGCCTCGTCGACCGCCGCGCGCGTCAGCTGGATGGCGCGGTCGAGCTGTCCGGCCTTGCCGGCGGCCGTCGCGGCCGCGTCGAGCACCGCGACGTGGTCGTCGTCGAGCGTCGCGGTCGTCTCCGGCACCGCCTGCCACAGGCGCAGCACGACCTCGAGGTGGCGCAGCTCCTCGACGGGCGCGAGCAGGTCGTGCGCCTGCCGGGCTGCCTCGCGCGACGCCGTGAGCGCGGTCGGCAGGTCGGGCGCGCGCAGCGCGTGCCAGGCGAGCTGCGACGCCGTCCCGAGCGACGGGTCGTCGTGCAGCGCGCGCAGGTAGGCGCGGTGCAGCGCGGACTGCTCGCCCGGCAGCAGGTCCGCGTACACGGCCTCGGCGAGCAGCGCGTGCCGGAACGCGATGTGCCAGCCGTCGCCGACCAGCACGTGGTGCGCGACCGCCTCCCGCAGCGCGGCGTCGAGCGCGCCCGGCGGCGCGAGGTCGGGGTGGCCGTTCGCCGCGACCGCAGCGCGCAGCAGCGGCTCCGTGACGCGCCGGCCCGCGGCCGCCGCGACGCGGGCGAGGTGCTGCACGGCGGGGTCCAGCACCTCCAGACGCGTGCGCAGGACGTCGGCGAGCGACCACGGCAGCGTGTCGCCGTCCGCGCCCGCCTCCACGAGCTCCTCCGCGAAGTACGCGTTGCCCTCCGAGCGGTCGAGCACGCTGCGCAGCGTCGCGTCCGGCAGCGGGCCGCCCGCGACCGCGGCGGCGAACTCGCGCAGCTCGTCCTCGTCGAACGGCGGCAGGTCGAGCCGGGACACCCGCGGGTGCCGCACGAGCTCCGCCGCGACGGGGCGCCAGGGGTGGCGGCGGTGCAGGTCGTCCGTCCGGTACGAGCCGACGATCAGCACGTGCTGGTCGCGCAGCCGGGACACCGCGAACCGCAGCACGTCGCGCGACGACGCGTCCGCCCAGTGCAGGTCCTCGAGGACGAGGAGCAGCGGGTGCTCGGCCGACCCGACGGCGGCGAGCACCTCCACGACGCCGTCGAACAGCTGCAGGCGACCGGAGGCGTCGTCCGCAGGGCCGTCGACGACCTCGGCGCCGGGCAGCAGCCGGCGCAGCGCCGGTCGCTGCGCCACGACCGCGTCGACGGCCTCCGGGTCGAGCTCGCGCAGCTGGACCAGCGCCTCGGTGAACGGCAGGTACGGCAGACCCATCTCGCCGAGGTCGACGCAGTGCGCCAGCACGACGCGCGCGCCGTCGGCCGCGGCCAGGTCGGCGACGTGCCGCAGCAGCCGCGACTTGCCGACCCCGGCGTCGGCCGCCAGCAGGACGGCTGCGGGGTCGCCCGCAGCCGCGCGGCGCAGGCCCTCCGTCAGCTCGGAGACCTGCGCCGCGCGGGCGACGAACGGTGTGCTCATCGGGCCACGTGCCACGCCCCCGATCCTCGCAGCAGCCACCCACGCACCGCTTCCCCCCGGCGGTGGCCGGGGCGGGCGGTGCGCCGGTCGGCGACCACGGGACGGGTCGTGCCGCGCGCCGCCTCCCGCGGACGCGCGGCCTGCACGAGCTGCTCGCGGCGGAACGCGAGCTCGGCGTCGAGCGCCGGTCCCCAGAGCTCGGTCATGGTGTCCTCCTCCTCGCGATGCCTTCTCCGACGACCTTGACGATGCTCGTGAGGCCCCCCGGTCCGGATCGGTCGGTCGACGGGTCCTGGCGACCGGATCGGGGTGAGGCGCGTCTGAGGTACCTCAGACGCCGCGTGACCAGCGGCGACGTCGGGGTCTGTCCAGTGCGCGCGGCGCGCGGGAGCATGGGCCCATGAGCCTCGTGCAGGTGGCGCAGCGCGCCACGGACCTCGACCGCGCCGCGGCCTTCTACACCGACCTGCTCGGGCGCGGACCGACCGCACGGTTCGACCCGCCCGGCCTGCTGTTCTTCGACCTCGACGGCGTCCGCCTGCTGCTCGACACCGGGGCGCCCTCGGCGCTGCTGTACCTGCGCGTCGACGACGTGGCGGCCACCGTCGAGCGGCTCCGGGCCGCGGGCGTCCCCGTCGAGGGCGAGCCCCACGTCATCTTCCGGCACGACGACGGCACCCTCGGGCCGGCCGGCACCGACGAGTGGCAGGCGTTCGTCCGCGACCCCGACGGCAACCTCGTGGGCCTCGTCGAGCACCGCTCCTGACCAGCGTCGTTGTGCAGGTCATGTGCACGTCACCCGGACGCGTCGGCGTCCGCCCGGCGCGACGGCGGACGTTCGGGCACCCTTGACGGGTGGGTGACGTGCGAGACCTGAGGAGCGCCGCGAGCCTCCGGCGGGAGTGGCGGGTGGACGACGAGGTCGTCGTGCGCGCCGAGCGCTCCGCGCCGCGAGCCGCGCGGCACTGGGTCATGCGGACCGTGGCCGACGCCGGCGTGACCGGTGCGGTCAACCAGGTGGTCGAGCTGCTGACGGGCGAGCTCGTGTCGAACGCGGTGCTGCACGGGCCGTCCGAGGGTCTCGTGCACGTGCACGTGAGCGTCGGGCAGCGCACCGTGCGGGTCGGCGTGACCGACGACGGCGGCGGCCACCCCACCGTGTCGCACCCCGAGCCGACGGCTCCGAGCGGCCGCGGTCTGGCGCTCGTCGAGGCGCTCGCGGAGTCGTGGGGGACCACCGCGCGGGCCGACGGTCACCCCGGCAAGACGGTCTGGTTCGAGCTCGACATCGCCGACTGACCGCCCCTCGGGACGTCGGCACCGGGTCTGGCCTGCGGCTCGGCGATGCGGGGTACGCCCGGTGCGCGTAGTTTCTGGGACGTGCGACCAGCCAGCGAAGGGCGACTGATGACCGACACCGAGGGACAGGCACCGGCCGCCACGCGCCTGCCGGAGATCCGCGCCGAGGTGCGCGAGGACGGCACGGGCGAGATCTCCGTCGACGGGGTCGTCGAGCAGGTGCAGACCGCGAACCTCCAGGAGGCGGGCGCGGCGATCACGCAGCGCATCGCGGTCCTGGCCGGCTCGGTCGGGTCGCCGCTGCCCGTGCAGGTGCGCGACCCCGACGGGGTGTGGTCGCTGCTGATCCACCCGGACGGCCTGGTCGACGAGGCAGGCACGCCCACGCCTCCCGAGGGGGTCGCCGCCGCCGACCTCACCTCGACCGCGATCACGCCGCCGGTCGGTCCGCCGCCCACCCCTGCCGAGGGCGCCGTGACCGTCGACCCGCCGACGACGACGGCCACGCCCCCCGAGCCGCTCGCGCCGACCGGGGCGGTCACCGAGACCGCGCCGTCCGACCCGACCTCGCCCGGCACCGCGACCTCGTCCGGCGCCACGAGCCGGTCCGCCGCCTCGCGCGGCGGTGCGGCGGCGACCCGTGAGACGGCGTCGAACGCGACGTCGCTGCCCACGCTCGACGACCTGCTCGCCGCCCGGCACCCCGCGTCCGACGGTCCGGCGGAGCACGGCTGGCGCGGCGGCGTCCGGCGCGCGACGTTCGGCCTGGTGTCGCCCGGACCGGGCCGGGCCGAGCGCAACCGTCGGTCCCAGTCCGCGTCCGTGCGCCGCACGTTCGACGGGCCCAAGACGATCGTCGTCGTCAACCCCAAGGGCGGCGCGCACAAGACGACCGCGACGATGCTGCTCGCCGCGACGTTCGGCATCCAGCGCGGCGGTTACACGCTCGCGTGGGACAACAACGAGACGCGCGGCACGCTCGGCTGGCGGTCCGCGCACACCGAGCACCAGCGCACCGCGGTCGACCTGCTCAACGCCCTGCCACGGCTCGGCGGGCGCGCGACCGTCCGGATCGGCGACCTCGACGGGTTCGTGCGCACGCAGGCGGCCGAGCAGTTCGACGTGCTCGCGTCCGACGAGAGCTCGGCGTCGCTGTCGTCCGTCGACGCCGCCTCGTTCGTCGCGCTGCACCAGGTGCTCTCGCGCTTCTACCGCGTGCTCGTCATCGACACGGGCAACAACATGCGTGCCTCCAACTGGCAGGCGTCCGTCGACGCGGCCGACCAGATCGTCGTCGTCTCGACGATCCGCGAGGACACCGCGCAGTCGGCCGCGTGGGCGCTCGACGCCCTGCGTGCCAAGGGCCACGAGGAGGCCGTCCGCAAGGCCGTGACGATCCTGTCCGCACCGTCGCCGAAGGTCGACAAGGACCTGCGCACGCGGCTGCGTGGCCACTTCGGCGCGCTGACCCGCGCGGTCGTCGAGGTGCCGCACGACAAGGCGCTCGTGTCCGGCGGCCCCATCGACTACGAGGCGCTCAACCCGTCGACGCGCGACGCGTGGCTGCGCGCGACGGCGATCGTCGCCGACGGGCTCTGACGACCCGACGACGTCGGACCCGTCGCGGCGGGGATCCGCGCCGCGCCGCCGGTCGTCCGCGCGGATGTCGGTGGTCGGAGGCACCCTGGTGCGCATGGTGACGATCTCCTGCTCGTGCGGGTCGGTGTGCGACTCGCGCCGCAACCCGCTGCGCGGCCTCGACGTGGCGGCGCGTCTCGACGCGGTCCGCTCGGCGTTCGCGGTGCACGACGGCTTCCTCACCCTCGAGCTCGACGGCGCCTGGCACCCCGGCGCCGAGGAGCCCGGCGCGGCGTGCGTCGTGCTGGTCGACCTCGACGAGCTCGACGCGTGCGAGGGCCTCGACGCCGACGACGCCGCCACGGTGCGCGCCGCGCTGCGCGGCATCCGGGTCGCGGGCCGCACGATGCCCGCACCGGTCGTGGTCGAGGGCACGTGGTTCCGGGTGGCACCCGCGCAGGGCTTCGTCCCGCACGTGACGTACGTCGTCCACGACGCCGACGGCACCGTCCTCGAGGTCGACGAGCCGCTCGTCGAGCGCGACCTGCTCGCGGAGCTCGTCGACGAGTTCGGCCGGTCCGGGCGCACCGGGCTGGTGCGGCTCGACGCCGTGGCCGCCCGGCGGTCGCTCGCGGGCGCGCTCGACGAGGCGCGCCGGGCGGCGGTCGCGGTCGCCGTCGCGTAGCTCCGCCCGGAAGTCGTCGTCGGCGGTGTGCAAGATCGCCGGGTCCTGGCACAGAGAGCAGGTGAGGACCCTCCGACGACCCCCGGGAGCACCGTGCCGACGCCGACGCCGAGCCGACCGGTCGACGACGTGACCGCCGACGACCCGCCGGCGGGCGGCGCCGTGCCGCGCGACGACGACTCGCGCTCGGGCGACGACCCCGTGAGCGGCGCCGGTCCTGCCCGCGCGGCCGGCCACGGGAGCGCGGCCGAGGCCGACAGCCCGGCGACGGACCACGACCGCGACGCCGATCGACCGGCCGGGCCGGTCGACCCCGCTGACCGCGTCTGGTTCGACGGCGTCGTGCGCGCGCACGCGACGGCGGTGCACCGGTTCGTCGTGCGACGCGTCGGGCGGCAGGACGCCGAGGACCTGACCGCCGACGTCCTCACCGTGGCGTGGCGGCGACGGGCGGACGTGCCGCGCGGCGCCGAGCTGCCGTGGCTGTACCGGACCGCCGGTTTCGTGCTGGCGAACCACGTCCGCAAGGCCCGGCCCGTCCCCGTGCAGGACGTGCCCGACACCCTGGACCTCACCGACCCGGCCGTCGTCGCGGTGCGGGACGAGCAGGTCCGCACGGTCCTGAGCGCCTTGGCGCCGCGCGACCGGCAGATCCTGCTGCTGAACGCGTGGGAGGGGCTGGCCGGGCAGGCGCTCGCCGACGTGCTCGGCATCTCCCGCGGCGGTGCGGACGCGGCGCTGAGCCGCGCGCGCGCCCGCCTCCGGGAGGCGTGGGACGCGCTCGACGCCGCCGACGCCTGACCCTGCACCGACCGGACCACCCTCTGACCCGTGCGGGCGAGGTCCGCGCGCCCCCGCCGGGCGAGCCGCGCGCCGCGGGTGAGCCGCGGACGGCCGGTGCAAGCGGCGGGCGGGTCGGCACACAAGCAGGGCAGAGCAGGTTCCCGACGCGCCCCAGGAGAGACCGTGTCCGACGAGAAGCACCCGAGCACCCCGGCCGACGAGCCGGCGGTCCCCGCCGACGAGCCGTCGTCGGCCACGTCGTCCACCCCGCCCGCCGGGGCTTCGACCCATGGCCCGCGGCCCGACGTGAGCGGCGACGACGTCGCGTTCGCCCGCCTCCGCGCGGCGGACCCGGCGGCGGGCGTCGAGCCCGACACGGCCCGCATCCGTGCCGCCGTCGCCGCGTCGGTGGGGGACGCGTCGGGTGGGACTGCGGAGGAGACCGTCGACGTCGTGTCCGTGCCCGACGAGCTCGGGGCCGCGCGAGCCCGGCGGTCCCGGACGCGCTGGCTGGCGGTGGCCGCGGCCGTCGCGGGTGTCGCGGTCGTCGGCGGCGGCGGGTTCGCGGCCGGTGTCGCGGCGCAGGGCGACGGCGGCTCGTCGGCGGACCTCGCGGCGGCGCCCGCGATGTCGCTCGAGCAGCCGTCGGCCGCCCGCGACATGGCGTCGGCGGGTGCGGCCGACGAGTCGGCGGCGACGTCGAAGCTCGCCTGGTACGGCGGCAGGACCGTGTTCACGGCGGGCAGCGGCCTGTCGGACGAGGCGGGCACCGGCACGGCGTGGGCGTTCGACGCGGCCTCGGTGTTCTCGCGGGAGACGCTCGTGCGCGTCGCGGCGGCGCTGGGTGTGACGGGTGAGCCGCGCGAGGAGTACGGCGCGTGGACCGTCGGCTCGACGGACGGCACCGGTCCGAGCGTGTCGATGTCCCCGGACGGGACCGGCAGCGTCTCGTACTACGACCCGTCGAAGGACCCGTGGTCGTGCGTCGCGTCGGCCCCGGAGACGCTCGACGGCGGCAGCACGGCCGACGGCGCGGGCACGTCGTCGTCGGCCGGTGCGGCGCAGGTCGACCCGGGCCTCGGGCCGGACTGCCAGGACCCCGACCAGCCCGCCGCCCCGACCGGTGACGCGGCACGGGCGAAGGCGTCCGACCTGCTCCGCGCGCTGGGCGTCGACCCGGACGCGTACGAGCTCGAGGTCGTGGCGGACGCGGGCTCGCCGGTGGTCACGCAGGTCACGGCGTACCAGGTGGTCGACGGTCAGCGGTCGGGCCTGGCGTGGAACGTGTCCCTCGTGGGCGACGGCGTGCAGTCGCTGTGGGGGTCGCTGGCGCCGCTCGTCGAGCTCGGTGACTACGACGTCGTGAGCCCGCGCGCCGCGGTCGAGCGCCTGGGCGACCCGCGGTTCGGGGCCTCGGGCGGGATCATGCCGCTCGCGGTCGACGACGTCGCGCGTGCGGACGGGGCCGAGATCGCGCCCGCGCCGCAGGACGCGCCGACGGTCCCGGCGACCCCGGAGTTCGGGCCGCTCGCGTGGCCGGTCGAGGACGTGACGATCGAGTCGGCACGTCTGGGCCTCGCGCTCACGACGCTGCCGGACGGTGCCGCGGTGCTGCTGCCGACCTACGAGCTGTCGTCGTCGGACGGCCGGACGTGGACCGTCGTCGCGGTCGCCGACGCCGACCTGGACTTCACGGCGTCGGCGCGCTGAGGCGTCCGCCGCGCGACCGGCGGGGCAGGGGGAGCAGGGGGCGACGAAGGCCGGTCGGCGTGGAGGGACGCCGGCCGGCCTCTCTCGTGGCGACGTGGTGCGCCGACGAGGAGGGAGTCCGCCACCGACTGCTCGTCTCACCCGCGCAGGAGGGTGCGCCGCAGACGTCGCTCGCTAGCCTGGGGGCGACGCGAGGGGGTGCGCGATGGGCACAGGGCTGGTCGTCCTGGTGGTCGGGCTGCTGCTCTGCTTCTTCGGGATCCGGTCGGTGAACCTCGCGCTGCTCGCGGCCGGGTTCGGGCTCGGGTTCTTCGTGGCCGACGCGACGGGCGCGTCGACCGGGACCGCGCTGCTGGTCGCGGGCGGGGTCGCGATCGTGCTGTGGCTGGTCGTGTCGCTCGTCTTCCGGTTCGCGACCTTCGTCGTGGGCCTCGCCGCGGGTGCGGTCATCGGCGCCAAGCTGTGGTCGGCGTTCGGCGGCAGCGGCACGAGCGTCGTCCTCGGCGGCGTCCTGGTGCTGGCCGTCGCGGTCGCGTCCGCCACGCTCGCCGAGAAGTACCACCGCCGCGCGCTGCTGTGGCTCACCGTGCTCGCGGGCGCGAGCGTCACGCTCACCGGCCTCGCGCTGCTGTGGCCGGAGGTCTTCGGGCTGCTCCGCCGCCCCGACGAGGGCGCCGAGCAGGTGGTCATGGTCGTCGCGTGGGTCGCGCTCGCCGCGGCCGGCTGGGTCGTGCAGCGTCGGCTGTTCCGCAAGCAGCTCGGCCTGCCGCCGCGCACACCGGCCCCCGCGACCACCTGAGACGACGCACCCACGGGCGCGGCCACCGGTGGGCGTCGCCGGGCGCCGGTACCGTCCGAGCATGACGAACGGACGGCTGCTGCTGCTCGACTCCGCCTCGCTGTACTTCCGCGCGTTCTTCGGGGTGCCCGACTCGGTCAAGGCGCCGGACGGGACGCCGGTGAACGCGGTGCGCGGGCTGCTCGACATGATCGCGCGCCTGGTCACCGACCGGCGGCCGACCCGGCTCGTCGCGTGCTGGGACGACGACTGGCGGCCGGCGTTCCGTGTCGAGGCGATCCCGTCGTACAAGGCGCACCGGGTGGCGCAGCCGGTGCCCGGCGGTGCGGACGTCGAGGAGGTGCCGGACCTGCTGACACCGCAGGTGCCCGTCATCGTCGAGGTGCTCGAGGCGTTCGGCATCGCGCGCGTCGGTGCGCCGGGGTTCGAGGCGGACGACGTGATCGGGACGCTCGTCGCGCGCGAGAAGGCGCGCCCGGCGGGCGAGCGTGCCGCGGTCGACGTCGTCACGGGGGACCGGGACCTGTTCCAGCTCGTCGACGACGACGCGCACGTGCGGGTGCTCTACACCGTGCGCGGGATCAAGGACCTCGAGGTCGTCGACGCGGCCCGCCTCGCCGAGCGCTACGCGGTCGCGTCGGGCCAGGCGTACGCCGACATGGCGGTGCTGCGCGGCGACCCGAGCGACGGCCTGCCGGGCGTCCCGGGGATCGGCGAGAAGACGGCGGCGACGCTCGTGCACCGGTACGGGTCGCTCGAGGGGATCCTCGCCGCGCGCGACGCGGGCGACCCGGGCCTGACGGCGACGCAGCGGCGACGCCTCACCGAGGCCGCGGACTACCTGGCCGTGGCGCCGCGCGTGGTCCAGGTCGCGCCCGACGCGCCGGTCGGGGACGTGCCCGACGCGCTGCCACGCGTCGCGGCCGACCCGGAGCGCCTGGTGGCGCTCGCCGAGCGGTGGGGGCTCGCGTCGAGCGTCAAGCGCGTGGTCGACGCGCTCGCGTCGGCGGACTGACCGGCTGCGGCGCGGGCGGTCCTGGTCGCTCGTCCGGGTGATAGGTGGAACCGGGCGTATCAGACATCGCGCGGTGCCCCTCCTGCTGGGTCGTGAGCTACCGACCGGTAGCGACAGGACCCCGCCGGAGACGCCGGCACCCCGACGGCCCGACGCGGGCCCGCCCCCGAAAGGCACCACCATGACCTCGACCACCACCACGAACCGTGTCGTGACCGCGACGGGCTCGCCCGTCCCGGACAACACCCTCGCGGCCGCCGACCGGCCGGCCCCGCCCCGCACCCGCACCGCCGGACGCGTCGCCCGCACCCGGGCGCTCGCCGACGACGCGGTCGCCGCCCTCGCCCGCGTGCTCACGAGGCACTCGGTCACGGTGCTGCGGATCAGCCTCGGCCTCGTGTTCCTCGGCTTCGGCGTCCTCAAGTTCTTCCCCGGCGTCAGCCCGGCCGCCGAGCTCGCGCAGCGCACGATCGGCGAGCTCACCCTCGGGCTCGTCGGCCCGACGGCCGCGCTGCTGCTGACCGCCGTCCTCGAGACCGTCATCGGCCTCACGCTCGTGACCGGACGCTTCCTGCGGACCGGGCTCGTGCTGCTCGCGGGCGCGCTCGTCGGCATCATGTCGCCGCTCGTGCTGTTCTTCGACGAGCTCTTCCCCGCGGGCGGACCGACGATCGTCGCGCAGTACGTCCTCAAGGACGTCGTGCTCGCCGCGGCCGGCGCCGTCATCGCGGCCGTGGCGCTCGGCGCACGCCTGCGGCTCCCGGGGGAGTGACCCTCACCCGCGAGCGACCTCAGGGGCGAGCGACCCTCAGCCCCGCACCCACAGGTTCGGACCCGCCTCGCGCCAGCCGTCGTCGGCTGCGGGGGCGGGTCCGCCCTCTGCGGCCAGCCACACGTCGCCCGACGTGAGCTGCGCACCCGCGACCGACGGCACGCAGCCGAGCGTCGCGAGGTCGCCCGACGGCAGCGTCAGCAGGCACAGCTCGCCCGTCGTGCCGACCGCTGCGAAGTGCCGGCCGGTGTCCGTCTCGACGAGGAACCGCGTCGATGCGCGGTCGACCAGCAGCCCGCCGACCTGCGCCGGGTCCACCACGTCGTCGGCGCCCTGCACCGTCGCGAAGACCGGCAGGAGCGTGCGCGCGTCGACGTGCTCGAGGAGGGGGCCGCGGGCGTTGTCCCGCGCCCACACGAAGCCCGCGCCGACGACGCCCGCGGCCGCGAGCAGCGCCAGCACGGTCAGGACCGCCGGATGACGTCGCCGCGCGACGCCCACCGAGCGGAAACCACCGAACGCCTCACCGAAGAGGTCGACGTCGTCGATCGTCGTCATGCGCAGTTCATCGGCGCGCCGCGCGCCCGACCTGAGCGACGTGCACCGTTCGGCCCTGCCGGCACGGCAGAATCGACGCTCGTGATCACGGTCAGCACGGACGGCTCCTGCCTGCGCAACCCCGGCGGCGCGATCGGCTGGGCGTGGGCGAACCACGACGGCACGCACGCGAGTGGCGGTGCCGCATCCGGCACCAACCAGATCGCCGAGCTCACCGCGGTCCTCGAGGCGATCCACGCGCACCCCGGCGACGAGCCGCTGCGCATCGAGGCGGACTCGCAGTACGCGATCAAGTGCTCCTCGGAGTGGGTGCACGGCTGGAAGCGCAAGGGGTGGCGCACCGCGAGCGGCGGCCCGGTGCAGAACCTCGCGCTGATCCAGGCGATCGACCGGGCCATCGCCGAGCGGCCGGGGCCCGTCGCGTTCGCGTGGGTGCGCGGGCACCGGGGCGACCGCTTCAACGAGCAGGCCGACGAGCTCGCGGGGATCGCGGCACGCGAGGCGCGCGACGGGCGGGCGTCGTCGGTGCAGTCGTCGCTGCCGGCGAACGCGCTCGGCGGTTCGGGCCGGGCCTCCGAGGCTGACGTCCCCGCGGCGTCCGAGCCCGCACCCGCGCGCGCGTCGGCCCCGGCCGTGACGCGTGGTGCACCGGCGGTCGTCGCCGACACGCTGTTCTGAGGCGCCACGGCGCTGCGGGCAGGCGAGCCGCGGCGGCGCGGCGGCAGGGGAGCCCGGGCCGCGAGGGACGTGCGACGCCCGGCGACGGTCCGCTCGAGCCGGTCAGGCCGTCGCGGTGTCCGTGCCCGCCGGAGCCTCCGGCTGGCCTGCGGCCAGCGTGGCGAGCGCGGTGCCGGCGGTGCGGTGCACCGTGGCGACGAACCAGCGCTCGGGCGCCGAGCCCCACTCCTCGCCGACGGTCCCCATGGGGAACAGCAGCAGGCCGCCGGTCGGGTGGGTCAGCACCAGGCGGGTACCCGACGCGTCGGTGTGCGACGCCCACGCGAGCCCGGGAACCCGCTGCACGAGCAGGTCGCCGAGCGCGACGCCGAACGCGTTGACGAGCGGCTCCGGGTCCGGGCGGTCCTCGGTCGCACGCCACGTCGCCTGCACGCGGTCGAACAGGTCGCCGACGGCCTGCGCGTCGAGCGACCCGTCGCACAGCTCCTCGACGAGCGCACGCTGCTGCGCGGTCCAGACGAGCTCGGCGGCGTTGAGCGGCGCGAGGTCCGGCTCGGTGTCCACGTGCTCGGCCCCGACGGGTCCGTGCGGCGTGGGCACCACGGACCCGTCCGTGGGCCTGGGCGTGCGACGGAACAGCGGCATACGGACCTGATCGACGCGTCCGGGACAGGACTTGACGGACGACGAGGGCGGGTCCCCCGTCCGGACGACGTGCGTCGTGCCGGTCGGGAGACCCGCCCTCGTGAGGAGAAGCCCAGGTCAGGGCCTCGGTCGGGACCGCGTGGGCGGTCGCGACCGGGTCAGGACCGCGTCACCGTGATGGCGTGCGTGGCGATCGTGGGCAGGTACCCCTTGTCGCCCGCGTACAGGGCGGTGACGTAGCCACCGACCTTCACGGCGGGGAGCGTGACCGTCGCGGTGCCGTCCTTCAGCTGCGTGACGGCGACGGTGCGCAGGTTGTACAGCACCGTCACCTTGCCGGTCGGGGCCGGGGCGCCCGCGGCGCCCGAGACCGTCACGGTGACGGCCGGCTTCGCGCCCGCCGGGACGGTCCACGAGCCGGTCGAGAGCGTCGCCTTGGCGAGCGCCGGCGTCACGCGGTAGGACCGCTGCGACTTCGACGAGGAGACGTCCGCGCTGCCCGTGTACACCGCCGTGAGCTGGTGCGTCCCGACGGTGAGGTCCCGCGGCAGGGCGACCGTCGCCGTGCCGACCAGGTTCGTCACGGCGAGCGTGCCCGTGCCGAGGACCTTGCTGCCCTCGCGGATCTCGACGGTGCCCGCAGGCGCCGCCGTCTGACCCGTCACGGTCACCGTCGCGGTGACCGCGGCGCCGTAGGGGCCGGAGTTGCGCGACAGCGTGAGCGCCGTGGACGACCCCGACTTCTTCAGGTCGACCGTGACGACGGCGGACGTCGACGACGCGTACAGCGCGCTGTCGGGCGTGAACACCGCCGTGAGCGCGTGCGAGCCGGCGCCGAGACGGACCTTGGCGCTGGCCGTGCCACCGCTCACGGCCGCCGAGGCGACCTCCGTCTCACCGTCGAGGAACCTCACCGTGCCCGTCGCCTCGGCCGGGACGACCGTGGCCGTGAGCGTGAGCTCCTGGCCGGCCTTCGACGCGCCGCTCGCCTTGAGCGTCGTGGTCGTGGCCGTCGGCTCCGGCACCGTGACGTCGACGACCTGCGCGCGAGCGGCCGGGTCGGCGTTGAGGTGGTGCAGGACGAGCAGCCGGCCGGACGTCGCGTCGGCGGACCGGTGGACCGGGATCTGCGTGCCGTCCTCACCGAGCGAGGAGAACGAGCCCGCGATGTCCGGCTCGAACCAGAACGGCGGGTCGAACGGGTCGATCGTGAACGGGTCGGCCTCGTCGATGACCGGCGGCGCGACCGCGTAGTCGGGCGAGTACGTCCACGCCCGGACGCTCGGCGTCGCACCGGGCTCGAGGCCGAGCCCGGCGATGTCGACCGGCGCGACCAGGACGTTGCTGTCGAAGACACCGGCCTCGACGTCGCCGAAGAACCCGTTGACGGGCCACTGCGAGACCGCGTCGTCCGTCTCGGCGTCGTAGGTGGTGGCGAGCGTGATGTCGGTGTCCGGCAGCTTCTGGACCACCGTCTGGAAGTCGAGCTCGCCGTCGCCGTCCACGTCGATGTCGAAGACCGGCAGCCACGCGAGGCCGAGCGAGTTCCACTCCCCGTCGGTCGCCAGACCGAGGCCGATCACACCCTCCGCGGCGGGGTCACCGCCGGCGGCGGCCACCTGCGGCGCGTCCGACGCCCAGCCGACGTACCGGATGTCACCGGCCGCCAGCGTCGACTCCGAGGTGAGGAAGCCGTCGGGCGTGGCCTCACGGCGTGCGTCGGTCGCACCGAGCACGAGCGGGGTCGTGAGCGAGTACCAGCCGCCCTCTGCGACGCCGCGGCCCGAGAGCGTGAGCGGTGCGGTGGTGGCGGCGGGGTCGGCGAACGCGACCGGGGCCGCGGTCAGCTCGCTGACGAGGCGCGGCGCGGCCTGGACGGGCACGCGCAGCTCCTGCGAGCCCGACGTGAGCACGAGCCGGCCCGAGACCTCGGAGACGTACTCACGCGGGACGCCCGCGGTGACGGCCTCGGACGTCGGGTCGAGGTCGCGGCTGAGGGTCGACGGGTCGGCGGTGAGCGTCAGCGTGACGATCGCCGAGCCGCCGGCCGGCAGCGTGAACGACGCGGGCGACGCGGTGATGGACGCGTCCCCGGTGGTCGTCGAGGTGGTGACCGACGTGCTGTAGCGGGCGCTCGCCGTGCCGAGGTTCTTCACGGTGACCGTCTTCTTCTGCACGACGGGCTGCGCGCCGACCTCGACGACGCCGAAGGACACCGACGTCTGCTTCGGGTCCTGCGTGTTGTACGCGATCACGTTCGTGTTGACGGCCTGGAGCGCGTCGACGCGGCCCGAGCCGACCCGGCGCGGCCCGTAGGCGTCGCCCGTGCGGTTCTGACCGGTCCACACGTCGTGCGTCGCGGTGTTGACCACGGCGGCCTTGACCTGCGTCGCGTCCCAGCTCGGGTGCGCGCTGCGGACCAGGGCGGCGATGCCGGCGACGTGCGGTGACGCCATCGACGTGCCGGACAGCGACTGCGGCTCGTTGCCGGTGCCGGACGCCGCCGAGAAGATCAGCGTGCCGGGCGCGGCGACGTCGGGCTTGGCGTGCCCGAGCGAGCCGTGCTCGCCGCGCGACGAGCCCGGGTTGAGCGCGTCGCCCGCGAGGTCGGCGACGACCGCGCCGGCGAGCGACGGGCCGATGTGGACCGTGAGCGTGCCGGCCTGGATCTCCGGCAGCAGCGCGTCGGTCGTGGAGGCCGTCATCTGCGCGCCGGGGATCGTGGCGGTGCCGGAGATGCCGGCGGAGAAGACGGTCTGCTCGGTCGGCAGCAGGACGCCGACGGCGCCCGCGGCGGCGGCGTTGGTGAACCGGGCGACGGAGCCGCAGCGGCGGGTCGCGTCGTCGTCGTCCCACCAGAGGTAGGCGATCTTGCCGGCCACGGTCGCGGCCTGCGCTGCGGTGAACGCGGTGCAGCCGTCGAAGGTCGCGCCGACGTACGCGACCGGGGCGGTCACGTCGGCTCCGGCGTACGCGATCGAGTTCTGGCCGGAGTGCAGGCCGACGAGCGAGGCGTTCGACGCCGCGGTGACCTCGATGCCGTCGTACGTCTGCGGGGCGCCGACGGAGTTGGCGACGGTCAGCGCGCCCGCGGCGTTGCCCGGGGAGCCGCCGATGTCGGTGACGTCGCCGGAGTTGCCCGCGGAGTTCACGACGACCGTGCCGAGCGCGACGAGCGCGTCGACGAGCATCGTGTCGGGGTCGTCGGCGGGGGCACCGGCGGCACCGAGCGACAGGTTGACGACGTCGAGCCGGTCGCCGAAGTCGCCGTCGGCGTTCGGGTCGGCCGCGCGGTCGAGCGCGAGACCGGTGAGCTCGGTCGAGCCGCCGATGTCGCCGAACACCTTGAACGCGTACAGCCCCGCCTCGGGTGCGGTGCCCGGGCCGACCTGCCAGTCGGCGACCGACGTCAGCGACGTGTAGTCGCCCTCGAACGTCGTGCCGTCGGGCAGGACGCCGTAGCCCGCGGCGGTACCGGCGACGTGCGTGCCGTGCCCGACGTTGTCGGACAGGTAGGTCGCGTCGATCGGGTTCTCGTCGGGCTGCGGGACGGGCGACGAGCCGGGCAGCGGGTCGTCGGTGCTGCCGTCGTAGAGCGGCCCGGCGAAGTCGTACCCGCCGAGGAACTTCTCGCGGTCGAACAGGCCGGCGGGGACGGGCTGCGTGCCGTCCTCGCCGTACGCCTCCTCGTAGGCCGCGACGGTGCCGGGGCCGCCGAAGTCGGCGTGCGTGTAGTCGAGGCCCGTGTCGATGACGCCCACGCGGACGCCCTCGCCGGTCTGGCCGGTGCTCTGCCAGGTCGCGAGCGCGCGCGTGAACTCGACCTGGTGGCTGTTGTCGACGGTCTTGCGGGCGACGCGGTAGACGGCCACGACGTCGGGGTTCTCCGCGAGCGCGCGGACCTCGGCGGCGTCACCCGTGACGAGCGTGCCCGCGACGAGGTTGGTCAGGGTGGCGATGCGCTGCGGCTCGGCGGCCTTGGCGGTCCGGGCGGTCTGCTCCTGCGGGACGACGTCCTCGGCGAGGTCCTCGGTGACCTCGGCCTGCGCGCGGACCTGGGCGGGGGAGCCGCCGTCGGCGACGACGTCGGCGCCGGACTTCGCGTCGAGCTGGACGAACGCGGTCACGCGGCCGGTGGCGTCCTGCAGGTCACGGGAGACGCGGGCGGCGGCGCGGGGGTCGAGCGTGCCGCGGTCGGCGGCGCTCGGGGTGTCCGGGGGCGGTGCCGCGGTGGCGGGCTGCGCGCCGAGGACGGCGGTTCCGAGGGTGACGGACAGGGCGGTGAGCCCGGCGAGCAACGGACGACGTGACATGTGCACATCCCTGACTGAGGAGGACCGGCGTGCACCCGGCCGACGAGCCGCTTCCTGGCTCGCGCACCCGGGTGCCTCGTGCACGTTACTGACGAGTCACGACATTCGTCACCCCCGTGCAGGTCGTCTTTTTCGCCGGATTCGGACGCGCGTCCCGGTGCCCGACGTCGGCTGCGCTCACGACCTGCGTCAGCGCAGCGGCACGAACGTGTAGGAGCCGTGCGTCGTGACGAGCACGCGCCCGTCCACGCGACGCACGAGGTGCATGGTCGAGCGGACGGGGATGACCATGCGGCCCCCCTCCGCAACCTGGTCCACGAGGGCCTGGGGGAGCGCGCGGGGTGCCGCGGACACGAGCACCCGGTCCCAGCCGCCGTCGACGGGCCGCCCGAGGGTGTGCGGGTCCGCGCGCTCGACGGAGACCCACGGCATGCCGTACGCGTCGACGTTGGCGCGGCCCCAGTCCGCGAGCTGCGGGTCGAGCTCGAGGCCGAGCACGGTGCCCTGGGGGCCGACGAGCCGCCCGAGCAGCGCGGTCGTCCACCCGGACCCGCTGCCGACGTCGAGCACGCGTGCGCCGACGGGCACCTGGAGCAGCCGCAGCATGGCGGCGACGGTGCTGGGCTGCGAGCTGGTCTGGCCGTGCCACAGGGGGAGCGGGTGGTCCTCGGCCGCGCGGGCCTGCTGCTCGGGCGGCAGGAAGTGCACGCGCGCGACGGTCTGCATCGCCTCGGCGACGTCGGCGGCGCGCTCGGGGTCGGGGCCGGTGGTGGCGCCCATCGTCCGAGCCTACGGCGGCGGGCTCGGCGGCGTCGGGCTGCGGCGGCGTCGTGGCTGCGGACGCGTGGGGGAGGCCGGCGCGTCGGCGGACCGGCGGCGGCTACGCGGAGGGGGCGGCGGCCGCGGCCGCGACGGCCGGTGCGTCCACGCGCCCGGCGGGCTCGCCGGGCGCTGCGGGGGCGTGCGGGGCGGCGTCGGTGACGGCTGCGGCGGCGAGGGCGTCGACGGCGGGTGCGACGACGGGCAGCGCGCCGGTGACGAGCAGCGGCAGCGCCCCCGTGGTCGTGGCGACGACCGGTAGCGGGCCGGTCGTGGTGGCGACGACGGCGGTCGTGCCGGTCGCGACGAGCGGCAGGGCGCCGGTCGTGGTGGCGACGACGGGCAGCTCGCTGGTGCCGGTGACGACGGGCAGCGCGCCCGTCGTGGTCGGGACGGACGGGCTGGTGCGGGCGACGTCGGCGGCGGCGCGCGACGGCACGAAGCCGGGCTTGCGGCCGGGGCGGCCCGGGGTGCGGCGCTGCTCGATGCCCTCGAGGGTGGTCGCGCGCCAGACGGCTCCCCCGTTGAGGCGGCCGTCGGGGGCGGGCAGCCACGGCACCTTGCGGGACAGCCAGACGCGGATCGTGGAGTGCTCGACGCCGAGCCGTGCGGCCAGCCGGCTGATGTCGTAGAGGTCGTCGAGCCCGCGCGGGGCGGGGGTCGTCGAGTGGTCGTCGGCTGGCACGCTCGGAAGCGTAGCGGTCGCGCCCCGGCGGACTTGTGTCGCGCTTGCGTGACGAACCGCACAGCGGCCGAACGGGTGTGTCCGGAGTGTCCGGAACGGTGTGTGGCGACGCTCTGACCAGCGGGAACATGCGTCCCGAGGACCTCCCTGTGAATTCTGTGACGAAGGCGTGACGGGATCACCACATGATCTACGTCTCAAGTGTCCGGGGCGGCCGTCCGACTCACTTAACGTGAAGCGCGTGAGTGACAGATTGCCGATCCCGGCGCGTCGGTCGCGGGGAGGCAAGCATGTCGCCCCGCGCACTGCCGCGACCCCCGTCGTCCCCTCCGGTCCCCGGGACGACCGCACCGCTGCCCGGACCGACCACACCCCCGTCGTCACCGGTACGACCGAGCGCGTGTCCGCGGACACCGGCGCGACCCGCGCCGTCCTGCACCGCTCCTCCCGCACCCGCGCGCACCTGCTGCCGCGCGGCGGCCACATGTCGGCGCGCGTCGCGCAGGGAGCTGTCGTCGCCGTGCTCGCGATCGCGCTCGGCGGCACGGTGACCGCCGCCGCGTCCGCCCAGGGCGAGGAGCGGGCCGCCCAGGCGACCCAGGCCGCCGACCAGGCGCAGGCCGCCGCGCACGCGAAGGCCGTCACGCAGGCCGTCGACGTCGCGGACGACGCGATCGAGGCCAGCACGGTCGCGCAGACGGAGGGTCAGCAGGCCGCTGTCGACACCGCGCGGATCGCCGCGCTCCAGGCCGCGACCGACCGCCTCGAGGCCCTCGTGGACGCGCTCCCGGAGGACGTCCGGCCCGAGCGGGAGCGCACGTCGCGCGCGGCGGACCGCTCCGAGACCGAGGCACCCGCCACGACGGACGAGGCCGCCGAGCCGACGCCCACCGCGAGCGACCCCGCGGCGCAGGCCACGCCGGGCACCACCGCGAGCCCCGCCCCGCAGCCCACGACCGCGGCCCCCGTCGAGCGGGCCGAGCCCGACGACGCGAGCCCGGCGACCATCCGGGACGCAGCCGCCGAGGTGGCGGCCCTGACGGACGAGATCCGTGCGACCGCCGAGGCCAACCGCACCGCCGCCGCCGCCGCGCAGGCGCAGGCCGACGCCGAGGCCGCGGCCGCTGCCGAGGCGGCACGCGTCGCGGCCGAGCAGGCCGCCCAGCAGGCGGCCCAGCGCGCCGCGTGGAAGCAGTCGCTTCTCGGCTACGCCAACGGCAAGATCCCCGCGTCGGCGCTGTGCGGCGTCTCGTGGGACTCCGCGGTCCAGCTGCGCTGCGACGCCGCGGAGGCGCTCGAGCAGCTCAACACCGCCTACGTCGCGGCGTTCGGCACCAACCTCAGCATCTCCGACTCCTACCGCTCCTACGCGGGCCAGGTCGCGTGCCGCCGCACCAAGGGCTGGCTCTGCGCGGCGCCCGGCACGTCGAACCACGGCACGGGTGTCGCGATCGACTTCGGTGGCGGCATCGAGTCCTTCGGCACCAAGCAGTTCGCCTGGATGAAGTCGAACGCCGGCGAGTTCTCCTGGACGCACCCGTCCTGGGCCGAGCGCGGTGGCAGCAAGCCCGAGGCGTGGCACTGGGAGTACGTCGGCTGACCCCGACCCCCTCGCGAGCACGCACGACGATGGCCCGGGCGCCTGGCGCACCCGGGCCGTCGTCGTGCCGCCGTCCCGCCGTGACGGCCCACCCCGCCCTACGATCAGGCGCATGAGCACCTCGGCCGAACCTGGCCGCACGTGGCCACTGGTCGGGCGGGCCGCGGAGCTCGACGACCTCGACGACCTGCTGTCCTCCGCGGCGGGCGGGCTCGGCGCCACGGTGCTCGTCGAGGGGGAGGCCGGCATCGGCCGGACGGGCCTCGTCGAGGCGCTCTCGGCCAGCGCGCGCCTCCTCAGCCTCGCGTTGCGGACCGCGCGTGCGACCCCCGAGCGGTCCGAGCCGTACGCCCTGCTCGACGACGCGCTGCTCGTCCACCCGCCCGGCGTCGCGCGCGGACCGGTCGAGTCCGAGCTCGCCGACCTCCTTGAGGCCCTGCGCGCCGACGTCCGCCGGACGACCCTGCGCGGGGCCGTGCTCGACGAGGAGCGGCGGGCCCGAGCCGTCGAGCTGTTCGCCGCGCTGCTGCGCCGCCGGGGCGACGGCGGCCCGTGGGTGCTCGTGCTCGAGGACGTGCACGACGCCGACCCCGCCTCGCTCGACGTCCTGCGCGCGCTCGCGCACGAGGGTCCGATGCCCGGTGCGCTCGTCGTCCTCACGTTCCGCCCGGTGCCGAGCCGGCCCGACCTGTCCCGCGTCGTCGACGCGTGGGTCCGCGCCGGCGCCCGCTCCGTCGAGCTGCGGCCGCTCGGCCCCGCGGCGACCGTCGAGCTCGCGCAACGGCTCGTGGGCGGGTCGGTCGGCCCCGCGCTGCGCGGCGCGCTCGCGACGACGGGCGGCAACCCGCGGTTCGTCACCGACGTCGTGCGCTGCGCCCGGTCCGCGGGCGCGCTGGAGTCGCGCGACGGCGTCGTCGACGTGCAGGGCGCGGCGTGGCTCACTGCGCTCGACACCGTGGTCCGCACCCGGCTCGCGTACCTCGACGCCGACGTCCTCGACCTGCTCGCGCACGCGTCGGTGCTCGGCACGTCGTTCGTGGTCACCGACCTCGCGACGCTCGTCGGGTGCCCGGTGCCGGACTGCTGGCGGACGCTGCGCGTCGCGCTCGCCGCGGGGCTCGTGCACGCGCGCGCGGACCGCCTCGTCTTCCGGCACGACGTCGTGCGCGCGGCGCTGTACGGGGGCCTCGACGAGGCGCGCCGACGGGCCATGCACGCGCGCGCCGCGTGGGCGCTGCGCGAGGCGGGGGCGCCGACGCAGATCGTCGCCGGGCACCTCGAGCGCGCGCGCTGACCTGCGCGGGCGTCCCAGCGGGCGGGAGCGCGCGCGGTGGGTCGCCCGGCCTCCTAGCGTGGGACGCGGCGCGCCGGGCCGGCGCGCCCCGCCACGACACCGAGGAGACCGCATGCCCACGCGCACCGCACGCACCGCCTGGAACGGCACGCTCATGGAGGGCGGCGGCCAGG